>CAZOAR010000038.1:0-24629 GCA_964577985.1 uncultured Gemmatimonadota bacterium
TCATACATCCTTATCGGGTATAATCAAATTCGGGAATTATAAAAATTCCTATAATTATGAAGGTGAAAACGTCGGATTACCATATCTCCCGCTTGAATATACGCGATACAGGTGTTTCGGGGGGACTACGAATGTCTGGAGCGGGCAGTGCAGACCACTCGACAGGATAGATTTCGAACGACGTGACTGGATTCCCCACAGCGGCTGGCCTTTCTCGAAACCTGACCTTGACCCATACTATGAACGAGCGCAGCCAATATGCCATCTTGGCCCCTTCGCTTATGATGCGGCAATATGGGAAGCCCGCTCCGGGAAGAGCAGCCTTCCATTCATGGGGGGCGGAGTAATAACAGAGATCTTTCAATTCAGCCCGCCGACCCGTTTTGGTGATGAGTACCGTGAGGATGTGAAGAACTCGGGGAATATCGAGAGTTACCTGTTCGCCAACGTGGTCGAGATCGAGACGGACGAAGCGGCGCGGAGCGTGACTCGCCTCCTGGCGTCTACCCTCGAGGGTAAGAGGTTTTCGGTTGCGGCAAGGCTGTTTATCATCGCGGCTGGTGGCATCGAAACCCCGTGATTGCTCTTCCTGTCCAACAAGGTCATGCCGTCGGGGCTTGGCAATCAGAATGCCCTGGTGGGGCGCTTCTTTATGGAGCACCCACACCTCAAGTCGAGTGTGCTTCTCCTGTCGAATCCGGAAAGAGCAGTCGGTCTCTACCAGAGACACAGAGTAGACAATATCCAGATCTACGGCACGCTGACAATGGCGGAGCAAGTGCTTCGCGAGGAGAAGATGGCGGGCTCCAGCGCGGCACTGACCGCTACAAAGGGAGATCGTTACGAAAAAGCGAATGGATCTGAGGAAGCGCCGTGATCATAGGCCACGAATACCTGAGAAACAAGGGCGATGAGGCAGATCCTCGGGTCCTGATCGATCTGATCTGTCCGTCTTCTCCGATAGAACGAGGGAGTCTCGGCAGAGAGGACTCGGGAGAACTGCGTTCTTCAGTGACGAAACGGGTGCGCGCCGATTTCGAGCGCGGACGCATTGTAGCAATATGTGGATGGATCCTTTCCGAAACCGAGGTCAGGCTTTGCTCGCTGACAGCCCTCTCCCCGCCTCAACCTTTGCTTCCGCGGATCAATGGACGACCCACGCGGGCCGAGGAAGTTCGATGAAGGCAAAGCCAATGGGCCAATAGAGTTACGCCTAACTCAAATCAAACATGTCTCAAAGTTGTTGACATCTTTCGCGTGGTGAAATCCAGTAGATAGACAATTGTGAGTAGTCCATATTGTCCAACTCCTGATGTGGCAGTGGTGATTTCTTGACAATGAAACTTGACAATCATACCTAAATGTTGTATAATGGCAAAGCTTTATACGTATTATATAAGGAAAAAGCTGCCGAGATTTGTGAAACCCCGTTGACGTGGCTGTTTCTGCCGAAAACTTCATATTCGGTGATAAAACAGGATTGGGCGAGTCTGGCGCGAAATCTTATCGCCCAACCCGGAATCCTCGCGCCCCTCGCTGCCCACTTCCCTTTTTTGGGTAAAATAGTACAGCCTGGGTGACGCATTCCGTTACAGATAGATATGGTACTTTACAGAACTCATGTCAAGCTGGGATCGTAGTGTTCCATTTCGAAGTCAGGAGAGTACCTGTATGGGGAAATGTACAATCGTGCTGGCGGTACTGCTCGCGACTCTGGTCACATCGAACCTGAGGGGGGAGGAGACCTCTCGGAGTGACAAGGAGGGGGATCAATCCTTGTCCGGTAGCTCATTGGCTCCAGAATACCGGCTGGGGTTCGGGGACGTGCTGGAGGTCAAGTTCTTCTATAATCCACGCTTCAACGAAACAATCACGGTACGCCCGGACGGTCGGATTGCCATGGAGCGAATCGGCGAGATCAGTATCGCCGGCATGACCCCGATGAATCTGGACAGCCTCATCACCGCGAAATATTCCGAGTTCATTCAGGACCCCGAGGTTACGGTCTTCGTTCGAGAGTTTGGTGGCTACCAGGTATATGTCCTTGGAGAGGTAAACAGTCCGGGGGGCTACCCCGTTCAGAGGAGCATGACCCTCCTCCAGGCACTGGCGGCGGCCGGGGGTACGAAGGACGGAGCGAAACTTGGGAACGTCATGGTGCTCCGGCGAGGGGTGACCGGAGAGGTCAAGGCCTTCAAGGTTGACCTGAAGCATTCGATCAAGAGCTCCAATGGTGACATTGTCGAAGATGATCAATTTGTCCAGGCGCTGGATATCGTCTATGTGCCGAAGACGTTCATCGCGAGCGCCAGCACGTTTTTGACCCAGGTTTACGCGGGGGTCATCCCACCGGTGGATCTTTATATCCAGACCTTGTTCTGGAGCCGTTTGCATGATTGAAGCCGGAGATAGTAAGCTGAGAAGACCCGTTGTATGGGGTTGGGAAAAACGTACAGCACCGAAACCCGGAGGCTGACAGATGAATGAATACAATCCGAACATGAACCATGACATGAACGATTTCGAAAAGCCGATTTCACTGCTCAACGTGCTCAACGTTATGTTCCGACGCAAGAGGATAATCGTGACGTTCTTTGTTCTGGCGGTGGCCGTCGGCACCGCCCTGATGTTCGTCATCCCCCCGGTCTATCGAAGCAGCGCTCAGCTTCTCCTGGAGCGAGACCCCGATTCGGAGAAGGCGCTCCTTTTCGGGATGAACCTGCCGAATGGGCAGGCGCGATATGATTGGGTCGGCACGGAGATTGACATTATCAGGAGCCGTCCCGTCGCCATGCAGGTGGTACGCAAGCTGTCACTGGACCGGCTCGAAGAAGAGGGAGGGCCTTTGACGGAGGCGGAGAAATCGAGAAGGTTCGAAAAAGCCGTCGAGGGATTCATGGAGATCTTTACAGTCGATCGAGACCAGAACAGCAACGTGATCGAGATCGGTTTCGAGGCCGGCGACCCCGTGCTGGCGGCGAGGGTGGTGCAGGAGGTCATAGGAACGTACCTCAGCCATCGTTCTGATATCTACGACGAATCAGAGACATACCGGTTCTTCGAGGAGCAGATGAATCTTGCGGACGAGAAACTGAAGGGTCTCGAAGATCAGGAGGTGGCGTACAAGCGGGAAAGAGAAGTGTTTTCACCAGAGGGACAGAAGGAGATTCTCCTCGCAAGGCTGGCCGAATATGAAAGCAGGAGGACCGCCTTGCGGTCCAGGCGGATCGACAAGGAGACGAAACTGACGGTCATCAAAGAACAGCTGCGAGACGGAGGAGATCTCAGGGTCCCATCGTTCGATTCGAATGACGGCTCCGGCAGGGTCGAGTACATCTCGAAACTGAAGGGTGACATGCTAGACATGGAGATCGAGCGTGAACGTCTGTTGCAGACCTTCACGCCCCAGTACAAGGAAGTTATAGATCTGGACAAGACGATCGAGATCACCCGGGAGAAGTTCAAAGAGGAGATTAGTGGGCTGATCGACATGGAAGAGGCGTCGATTCGCGCGATCCAGGCCGAAGAACGGATGCTCCAGTCGATGATTGACGAGACGAAGAAGGAGATGCAGGAGGCCTCACAGGACGAGCGCGAGCTCGCCCGGTTCAGCCGCGGCATCGACATCAACAAGGAAGTTTATTCGATGTTTCTGAAACAGCGGGAGGAGGCGAGGATATCCCTCGCCAAGCTGGAGAGTGGGGTCAAGATCAAGGTGATCAGCGAGCCGTATGCCGCTCCCGATCCTGTAAAGCCGGAAAAGGCAAAGAACCTGTTGTTGTCTGTCTTCTTTGGACTTTTCGGTGGACTGGGACTGGCATATCTACTCAACTACTTCGATCACTCTATCTCGACGCCGAGGGAACTCGAGGATCTCACGGGGCTTCACGTTCTGGGGTCTATCCGGGAGATCGACCTCAATGGGAGTGACCTGCGAACAACCAGGAAAGAGACCGTTTTATCAGAATAAACCGATAAAGGCGAAGGTCCAGGACCATGTATTTGAAATATTATGGATTAAAGGAGAAGCCGTTTTCACTCTCCCCCGACCCGAAGTATCTCTACTGCGGGCCCAGCCACAAAGAGGCGCTTTCCCAGATGGTCTACGCGGTCACGCAGGACAGCGGGTTCATGACCCTGTCCGGGGAGGTTGGTACAGGCAAGACACTCCTCGTCAACAGCCTCGTAGCGAGCCTCCCGGAGGACTACCTGAGTGCCAGGATATATTACACGATCCTGTCTCCGAAGGGATTGATACAGAATATCTGCAAGGAGTTCCGGATTGCCTACACCGACCGCTCGATGGCGGAGATGATGTTCGGCCTGCAGGATCTGCTGAATTGGAGATACAAGGCCGGGAAGAAGACCGTTCTGATCCTCGACGAGGCCCAGAACCTGAGTCGGGATGCGCTCGAGACCGTTCGCCTGATGTCGAACGTCGAGGCCGTTCACGAGAAGATTTTGCAGATCCTTCTGGTGGGTCAACCGGAGCTCGAGGAAAAACTGCGGAGCAGAGATCTGCGGCAGCTTCGAGAGAGAATTGGGCTGAGGTTTCGCCTGAGCACATTCTCCCGGGAGGAGACGAAATCCTACATCAACCACCGACTCGCCGTGGCAGGGAAAAGCAATGGTAGAGAGATTCTTACAGAGGGCGCAATCGACAAGATATATGCCTTGTCGGAGGGCGTTCCCCGGCGGATCAATATACTGTCTGACAGCGCCCTCCTGCTCGGCTACGCGAGAAGTTCACAGAAGGTCGACAGGAGGATGATCGAGAAGGTCGGATTGGACCATGATGTGATCGAAAAGAGACAGGAAGAGGAAGATGTCGAGATAAGAACGGATGTCCCGGTTGAACTCTCCATTCCCACGGATCAGGAGCTCGATTTATCTCACGAAACAGATACCGGTGGCCGGTCCAGCCCCGGCATTGTCGACCTGCGACGTGATGGGCAGGGGGGTGAGCCACATCCGGTGGCCCATGTGGAAAAGGGAGTGTGTGTCGAGGAGCGGATGGAACCAGAACCGACCCATCCTCCGGTCGACCACCCACCCGAATATGATAAACCGGTCGAGGAAATGGAATCGGTTCATCAACCGAGCCGTGTCGAAACCGATGATGGTGAGTTGGAGATAGAATCCGCGGAAACTCAAAGCGAACTCAGACATTTGCTGTTTGAAGGCCGTATGTCGACGAATTGCAAGGTGGTAGCGACTGAGAGCAGTCTCGTCGAGAAGATCCTCTGGTCCCTTCTGATATCGATCAGTTTTTTCTGTATTGCGTTCATCTTCATCGAGTTCGGCTTACCCTTCGTTCGGGACCATTACACGTTTTTGGCATCGCTCTATGAAGCTGCATACCAGAAGGTTACGCTTGTATTAAACTAATCGGATTTCATACGCAGGCGATGTAACGGCCAGATCATCGATAACGGGAGGATCCGTAGCATGAGTTTTTATCGAGATGTCCTGAAGCGGGCAGAAAAGGAAGGGAAGATCAATCCCGTTCTGTTGCCGTGGGAGAAGAGAAGAGCGACAGAAAAGCTCGACATAAAGAGAAGAATAAGGAGAAAGGAGCCAGGAAGGCCTCAACTCTCGATCGAACCATTGGCGCTTCCGCATGAGGCGCTGAACGACCTCCAGAGGGTCATCGAGAACCTGTGTTCGATGGCGGCGGAGAAGAAGCTGCGGGTCATCGGGATCGCCAGCGCCGTCCCGAACCAGGGGAACTCCACCCTCGCGGCCGTTTTTTCGTTGATGATGGCCAGGCGGGAGAACGGATACCTGGACCCGATAGCGGCGGCCGGGATCGTCGGCCTGGAGTTCGGCACGCTGGGGGAAAACGAACGCCATCGAGTTCTTCTCCTCGACGCCAATATGAAACAGCCGTCGCTCCACCGGATATTCGGCATGCCCAATGAAGCCGGCCTGGGTGAACTTCTCGACGAAGAGTTCACTCTCCGGGACGTGGTGAAGGAGGTCGAATCGTCGAACCTCCGTCTGATCACGGCCGGTGGAAAGAACGATTTTCGCTTCGCGAAGGCCCACTTCAATCGACTCAAATTGATCCTGGAGAAGAGCAGAGATCAGGACGAGTTCGTGTTTCTGGATTTGCCATCGATTCTTCAGCACGCGGAGGGGATCACTCTGGGCAAACTGTGTGACGGAGTCATCCTTGTCGTGTGCGCCGAAGAGACAAGTCTCGAACTCGTCCAGGAGACGAAGCGGTTGCTGGAGGACGTGAACGTACCCCTCATGGGAAGCGTTCTGAACAGGCAGAAGAATTACATCCCCGAGTGGGTATACAGGCTACTGGGTCACTGAGAGGATGGAAATGCGGATACTGAGAAACAGGTTGTTCCTGAATAATAGGGCGTCTTCACGCCATTGCAGTTGCCGGATGGGTTGGTATTCTGGCGAAGATTTTGTTGGGATATTGAACAGAGAACGCAATCGAAGTGATCGAAACGGACTACCGCTTTCCTTTATCCTGATCGATCTTTCTTCGCTTAGAAACGGAAATGGCAAACCCGATGGCGAGTATCATCGTTTCCTGGAGAAGGTCAGCGGCGTGATTTCCGAAAATACAAGGATCTCCGACGTCAAGTACATTGGCAGAGGGGACAAGATCGGGATCCTCTTGATGGACACGGGTCTCGAGGGCACAAAATCGTACATCCGCAAGATGTCGAGGAAACTGCACGATCACCTGAACACGAATGGGATGTCCGGCTGTGCCGACTGGATGCGATCTATTGATGTCTCAGTGATCCCGATCCGAAGCGCCCCGGGCCACATGGGATTGGAGAAGTTGAGGTCTGCGGCGGGATTGGGGAAATCCCGAAAGGAGCAGGTGCAAGAAGATGAGAGTGACTGGATGGATGAGGATACGCCTGATTTCGGCCTGAAGTGGCGGATTGTTCAACCGCCCGATATTCTCGGAGGAAGCGTTCCTCAAAGCTGGAGAGAGCGCGACTGGTTGCACAACCGCTCCGTCGGTCACCGGGCGGTCAAGCGTTCGATCGATATCGTGGGATCTATTACGGGAATCATCCTGTCTCTACCCTTGATGGTGGTCATCTCCCTCCTCATCAAGGCGACATCGAGGGGCCCCGTTGTCTTCAGGCAGACACGGTTGGGGTACCTGACCAGAACATTCACCTTCCTGAAGTTCAGGACTATGCGGGCGGATTGTGACGACAAGGTTCACCGCGAATACGTTGGAAAACATATCGAGGGACGGGAGGATGAGGTCAATCGAGGGAGCAGTCGAGAACCCCTTTACAAAATGAAGGACGATACGAGGATCACCCGGTTCGGAAAGTTCCTGCGCAAGACGAGCCTTGATGAATTGCCGCAGTTCTTCAACGTCTTGATGGGAACCATGAGCCTCGTGGGGCCGAGACCACCCATCCCGTACGAAGCGGAGAGATACCAGGATTGGCATTGGAAGCGGATCATGGAGGCGAAACCGGGCATCACGGGCCTGTGGCAGGTCTACGGGAGAAGCAGGACCACCCACGCTGATATGGTCAGGCTCGACCTGCGATATATCCGAAATGAATCGCTTTTGCTTGATCTGAAAATAATATTGAAGACCTTTTTCGCTATTTTCAACACGAAGGGCGCGCTCTGAGAGGGGGTATCATGGTAAGAGTTGGAGTAATCGGGTGCGGATACTGGGGTCCCAATCTGATTCGGAACTTCAATGTTCTCCAGGAATGTGAAGTTGTCGTATGCTGTGACAAGGATGAGGGAAAGTTAAAGAGGATGAAATCTCTTTATGCCGGCATCGAGACCACCACCGATTTCAGGGACCTGCTCGTGGACGACATCGACGCCGTCTGTATCGCCACACCGGTCTGGACCCATTTTCCCCTGGCCCTGGATTGCCTGAGCGCCAACAAGCACGTCCTTGTAGAGAAGCCCTTCGCCAGTTCCTCGAAGGAATGCAGGGAACTCATCGCTCTGGCGGAGGATAAGAAACTCGTGCTGATGGTCGGGCACACCTACGAGTACACAGCCTCCGTCAACAAGATCAAAGAGATCATCCAGGGCGGCGAACTGGGCGATATCCTCTATGTCAACAGCACCCGGGTCAACCTGGGTCTCTTTCAGCCCGACATTAACGTGATCTGGGACCTCGCTCCCCACGATCTGTCCATCATCCTCTATGTGCTCGACAAAGAGCCGATCCTGGTCAATGCCCAGGGGAAGTTTCACTACAAGAAAGGGATTGAAGACGTCGCCCTGACGACTCTTTCATTCGACAACGGGACGATCGCCTTTCTCCACAACAGTTGGCTGGACCCGAAGAAAATCCGCCGGATGGTGTTTGTCGGGAGCCAGAAGATGTTAATCTTCGATGATGTTGACCAGAACGAGAAGATCAAGATCTACGATAGGGGCGTCGATGTGCCGAAGTACTACGACACCTATGCCGAGTTTCACTTTTCCTATCGCTACGGGGACATCTACATCCCAAAGGTCGACGATTACGAGCCGTTACGGGAAGAGTGCTCTCACTTCATCGAGTGCGTGAAGGAAAACAAGGTTCCCCGCAGCGATGGGCACAGCGGCCTGCGCGTCGTGGAGATCATTGAAGCGGCGAACGAGTCGCTCGACAACAACGGCTATGCCATTCCGGTCAACCGGAAAGAGGCCCTGGTCGCCGATGGAATATAGAAAGATCGCCGACGACGTAAAGTTGGGAAAAAACGTAAAGGTCTACGATTTTGTCAATCTCTACGGCTGCGAGATTGGCGATAACACGAAGATAGGGGTCTTCGTGGAGGTGCAGAAAGGAGTCAGGATCGGAAGAAACTGCAAGATATCGAGCCACACGTTCATCTGCGAAGGTGTGACCATAGAGGACGAATGCTTTATCGGGCACAACGTGACGTTTATAAACGACGCCTACCCTCGTGCTGTCACGGAGGAGGGGAAGATGCAGTCGGACGATGACTGGGAGTGTGTGCCGGTACTGGTCAAGAGGGGGGCCTCGATCGGATCGAGCGCCACCATCCTGTGCGGCGTGACGATCGGCGAGGGGGCCGTTGTCGGAGCGGGGAGCGTGGTGACGCGGGATGTTCCGCCCGGGACGATCGTAGTGGGAAATCCGACCAGGGTGCTGAGGACGATGGCACGGTGAAGATTTGTGACGATTGGTGATCGATACGCGCAACGCGAACAGAAGTGTGGGTGATGAAAGGAAATAAAGAGTCAGGGGATGATCACGTACCTGTACACAACAGCATATTACTATCTGAGGCCTTTTATATCCAGGAGGCTTCAAATAGCCTGCCGCAGGAGGGCCGTCTCGGCAAAGCGCTCGCAGTGCCGGGATATCTGGCCCATCGATGACCTCGCCTCCAGGATACCTCCGGAATGGAAGGGCTGGCCTGAAGACAAGGAATTCGTGCTCGTTTTGACACACGACGTGGACACTGCGAGCGGCCAGGGGAAATGCGTTCGTCTCGCCGAGCTGGAGAGAAGCCTTGGATTCCGATCGTCCTTTTATTTTGTACCTGAGAGATACGAGGTAGACCCGGAGTTGAGAGAATTCCTGGTAGAAAGCGGCTTCGAAGTGGGCGTGCACGACCTGAATCATGACGGGAAACTGTATAACTCCAGAAAGGTTTTTGACAGAAGAGCCAGGCGAATCAACAACTATCTGCAGGAGTGGAATTCCACTGGATTTCGCTCAGGCTCCATGCACAAGAATCTGGACTGGATCCACGAACTCGATGTTGAATACGACATGTCGACTTATGATACGGATCCATTCGAACCCTGGTCAATGGCTGTCCGCACGATCTTCCCGTTCCTCGTGAAGGATGGGCCAGGGTCAGGATATATTGAACTTCCCTACACACTTTCTCAGGACTTTACCCTCTTCGTGCTCATGGGGGAGACTACAATCGATATATGGAAGAAAAAGATCGACTGGATCGCCGAGAGGGGTGGGATGGCGCTCCTCATCACCCACCCTGATTACACGAATTTTAATCACACGGAATTGGGTCCCGAGGAGTATCCGGTAGACTACTACTCGCAGCTCCTGGAGTATATCAATTCGCGCTACAGAGATCGGTACTGGTCTGCTTTGCCCGGGGAGGTCGCGCGTTACTGGAAGGAAGAGGTCCTGGGGATCAGCGGCTCTGAAGCCCGTCTACATCTGAACCGGGAAGTCGTATCATGATCGGTGTCATCGCGAAGAAGTCGGAACGTCATGTTGTGGAAGAGTTCTTCGAGTTATTCAAGACTCCCTGGGAGTATTACAGAGTCGGCAGAGATTATGACGTCGTACTGGCCACAAACGATTTTACGGTTGATGTGACGAACGTCCCGGTCGTGATCGTCTTCGCCTCTGGTGAGATCCGTTCGGGTCATGAACCCTGCGTCGGGCAGGAGGC
Organism: uncultured Gemmatimonadota bacterium; assembly: GCA_964577985.1. GTDB lineage: Bacteria > Gemmatimonadota > CAZMKB01 > CAZMKB01 > CAZNLH01 > CAZOAR01. Next base: position 10,416 of record CAZOAR010000038.1, read on the forward strand.
GCAAAAAGACTACAGCATGTTGGTATCTGACGGCGTGAGTTTCCCGGTATATGGGGGAACTTCATCCGGGGACTCAACCGGAAGGCCAGTTTTGACGGCGGAGGGGAGCGACGAGATTGTTGGCGTCGAAGTTGAAACCGATCGGGGACATCTGTTTCGCATCGGATATGATCTGTTCAAGGAGGTAGAGATTCTCCTTTCTTCGGGGCAGCCGCCGGAATGCGCGCATATACCGACCCTGGATATCCACATCTCGTTATTGAGAAAGCTGATCACGGGCTCCAATGTTCCGCTTGTCGAAGTCTTACCCATGCCCGCGGGAGGGAAATTCTTCGCCTGCCTGACTCATGATGTGGATTTCGCTGGCATACGGAGACATCGGTTCGATCACACCTTGTTCGGCTTCCTCTATCGCGCGGGAGTGAACTCCCTGACGGAATGTTTGAGGGGGCGATTATCCGGGCGTAAACTTAAGAGAAACTGGAAGGCGATCCTCTCGTTACCTTTCATTCATCTGGGGCTTGCCGAAGACTTCATGATGCAGTTCGACAACTACGCGGCCATAGAGAAAGATCTCCCCTCCACCTTCTTTCTCATCCCATTTAAGAACTGTCCGGGTAAGAATGATTCAGGGCGAAGAGGCTACAGGAGGGCGAGCCGATACGATATTCATGATGTCAAAGATGAGATCGGAAGACTCAGATCTTCCGGACGCGAGATCGGCCTGCACGGCATCGATGCCTGGCACGACTCGCGAAAGGGATTGAAGGAAATCGATCAGATTGTGGCCGAGACGGGCAAGAAGGAGATAGGGGGCCGTATGCATTGGCTCTACTACAGCAAGGATACACCGAGGATTCTCGATGAGGCAGGCTTTGTATACGATTCAACATATGGCTACAACGACGCCGTGGGCTACCGAGCCGGAACGAGCCAGGTCTTTCGTCCGTTGAATGCGAAAAGGCTCCTGGAACTTCCTCTCATCATGCAGGACACGGCCATGTTCTACAGCTGCCACATGGGATTAAGGGAGGAAGAGGCGCTCGCGCTCCTGAGAAGAAGGATCGCCGATGTAATACAATATGGTGGCGCCTTCACGATCAACTGGCACCACAGAAGCATCGGCCCCGAGAGGCTATGGGGCGAGGTATATATCTCCATGCTGGAAGAGTTGCGGGAAAGTGGGGCGTGGTTCGGCACCGCCACGCAGATCGCGAAATGGTTTCAGAAAAGGAGAATGGTCTCTTTCAAAAAGATATCTCACAATGCCGACGCTATCCATGTGGAACTGGAAAGCCCGCATGATAGTGAACAGCCAGACCTGATCCTGCGGCTTCACACGGCTGCTTCCGGAAGTGATCACGCGATCGACATGTCATTCTCGGGCAACTTCGTCATCGATATGCCGCTCCGGAGTCCTTCTCAGCCGTCATTGATAACTGAGAAATCGATTCGATGAAGAAGAAAGTGGGCATGATCGCATATACGACTTATCCGTTCGACGCTCGAGTCAGACGCGAGGCGGAATCGTTGCACGCAAATGGCTATCGGGTCGTTTTTCTTGCTCCCAAGGAATCGAACACCCCCAGAAAGTACTATATGGACGGCGTGTATGTTGTCGAGCTCCGCAAGGGCAAGTACCAGGGGAAAAGCCGATTGAGATACATGCTCTCCTACTTCGGTTTTTTTCTTAACGCGTTTCTTGTCGGCTCCGTCATGTTTTCGAGGCGCGGCTTCGAAATAATCCACGTCCATAACATGCCTAATTTCCTTGTGTTCGCCGCGGTGATTCCACGTCTCCTGGGGAAGAAGGTGGTGCTGGATATCCATGATACCATGCCGGAGATGTACGTGGCGAAATATGAGGATGCTCCAGGCTTTCTGTACAGATTATTTTGCCTGGAAGAGGCGATCTGCTGCCGTCTGGCCCATAAGATCATCTGTGTGAATCACGTCCAGAGAGACGCGATCGTGGAAAGGGGGATTCCGATGGAGAAGATCGGGATCGCCATGAACGTGCCCGATCCGAGACGGTTTCATGCCAGGACAAATGGTCGCGGGGAACATACCCCCTCGAGAGGGTTGAGGCTCGTCTACCACGGCACGCTGGCCAAGAGACTGGGGATCGATCTGATCATAGAGGCCGTCGCGAGGTTGCGTGACCGACTGCCGGGGCTTGAATTCCACGTCATCGGCGGCGGGGATGACGTCGAAGAATTCAAGGATCTCAGCAGGAGGCTCGGTGTCGAGAAGAGTGTCTGCTTCAGACGGTTCGTGCCGATAGAGTCGGTTGAAAAGATGATAAGCGGGATGGATGTGGGGGTGGTCGGAAATCGCAAGAACCCGGCAAGCGATATGATGCTTCCGGTCAAGATATTGGAATATGTCGCGCTGGATATCCCGATTATCGCCCCGAGACTGAAGACCATAGAGCATTACTTCAGTGATGATATGGTGAGCTATTATGATGCCGAAGATGTCGATTCGCTGATCGGTCGCATAGAGGAGATCTATTCGAATAGAGATCTCGGAGTCGAGAACGCGAAAAGGGCCAGGAGTTTCCTCAAGAGATACGGATGGGAGAGTCATGAAGAAGATTTCCTTGATATATATCGATCGCTGAATGGAGGGCTCAATCGATGATGAATATTGCCCAGATCGGAGTGGGTTACTGGGGGCCCAACATCCTCAGAAACCTCATTCAAAACGAGCGATGCGCGGTGAGTTACGTATCCGACATCTCGAGTGAACGACGGGATTATGTGAGGGGGCTCTACCCCGCGGTCCAGGTGGTAGAGGCGGCGGAGGAACTCTTCGAACGGCCTGAGATCGACGCCATCGTGATCGCGACTCCAGTGGCGACACACTTCGAGATGTCGGTGAAGGCCCTCGAGGCGGGCAAGCACATACTGGTCGAAAAGCCGATGGCGAGAAGCACCCGTGAGGTGGAAGAGATAGGCAGACAAGCCGCGGAAAAAAATCTCGTGGCGATGGTTGGACACACTTTTCTCTTCAACGCGGCGGTTCGCCACGTAAAGAAGATCATCGATTCTGAGGAGCTCGGCCGGATTCGTTATATCTACAGTCGTCGGTTGAACCTCGGGAGAATACGTTCCGACATCGACGCGCTCTGGAACTTCGCGCCGCATGACATCAGCATCATCCAGTACTGGCTCGGAGACCCGAACCCTCTTTCCGTGCTGAGGCGAGGAGTCGACTATATACAGGAAGGTGTTGAAGACGTGGTCTTTCTGAGCATCATGTATCCTAAGAAGATAATGGCAAATATCCATGTGAGCTGGCTGGACCCGCAGAGGGTCCGGTCGATGGTCGTGGTGGGCTCCAGGAAAATGATCGTCTACGACGACGTGGCCGAGAATAAGGTCGCGATCTTCGACAAGGGAATCGACCATATGGCGGTCCTGGGTGAACACATGGATTTCGACGACCAGACTTTCCAGTCGTTCAGCCACCGTTCCGGAGACGTCGTCATGCCGAAGATCGATTTCGAGGAACCGCTGAAGGTGGAAGTGGATCACTTCATCGACTGTATCGAAGATGGTGTGGAATGCATCACCGGCGTCGATCACGCGAAGAAGGTGGTGGGGATACTGGAACATGAATCATCGTAGAATGAGTGAAATAGACACGCATAATCGGACGGATCGTCTGGAGAAGAATTACAGGATCTGTCTCGGGGTAGAAATGGGCCCTGATTCGGTCATAGAGGAGTATTGCGTCATCGGGGCTCCCCCGCGTGGTCATAGCGAAGGGGACCTCGAAACCTCTGTCGGGGCCGGTGCCTGTATCCGATCGCACACGGTGATCTACGCCGGAAACAAGATCGGGATCGGATTTCAGACGGGGAACAAGGTGAACATCCGGGAATCGAACGAGATCGGAGACGATGTCAGTGTCGGCACGCTTTCCGTGATCGAGCACCACGTAAAGATCGGCAGTAACGTTCGAATCCACTCCCAGGCCTTTATTCCAGAATACTCTGTCCTGGAGGATGATGTCTGGATAGGGCCGAACGTGGTGTTGACCAACGCGAGGTATCCCATGTCTCCTGAGGTGAAAGGGAACCTGGAGGGACCGATCATCAAGGCTGGAGCCAGGATCGGGGCCAACGCGACGATATTGCCCGGAGTGGTCATTGGGAGTAATTCATTGATTGGAGCGGGCTCGGTAGTGGTCCGGGACGTTCCGGATGACGCCGTTGTCGCAGGTAATCCAGCGCGATTCATAAAGAACATTACGGATCTGCCATACTGAGGAGGAAGAGATGAATGTGCCGTTTGTCGATCTGAAGAGCCAATACGAGAGCATCAAGGAGGAGATCGACGAGGCTATCCGCGGCGTGATCGCGAATACCTCGTTTATCGGCGGCCCCTGCGTGAAGTCGTTCGAAGAGGATTTCGCGAAATTCTGCGGTGTCAGACATTGTATCGGGGTCGGCAACGGCACGGACGCGCTCTTTATCGCGCTCAAGACGATGGGAATCGGTGAAGGGGACGAGGTCATCACGGCGGCCAACAGTTTTATCGCGACGTCAGAGGCGATCACCATGACGGGCGCCAGGGTTGTCTTCGTCGACATCGATCCGAAGAGCTACAACATCGATACAGAATTGATCGAAGAGAAGATCAGTGCAAAGACCCGGGCAATCATTCCTGTTCACCTGTACGGCCAGCCTGCCAATATGGATCCGATCGTGGAGATCGCCCGAAGGCACGACCTCAAGGTGGTGGAGGACGCCGCCCAGGCCCATGGGGCGCTCTATAAGGGACGCAAGGTTGGTTCCATCGGAAACGTGGCCTGTTTCAGCTTCTACCCGGGAAAGAACCTCGGCGCTTATGGTGACGCGGGTGCTATCGTGACCGATGACGACGAGCTCGCGGTCAACGCCAGGATGTTCGCCAATCATGGAAGGATGGACAAGTTTGGCCACAAGGTAGAGGGGGTCAACAGCCGACTCGACGGCATGCAGGCAGCGATACTCCGTGTAAAGTTGAGACACCTGCCCGGGTGGTCGGAAGAACGAAGAAGAAATGCCTATCGCTATAACGAATATCTGAAGGGCTCGGGGATCGTTACCCCTGTTGAAATCGATGACGTCGAGGCTGTCTATCACCTCTATGTAATAAGATTGGGGAACTGCTCCCGCGAGGCCATCCAGGAGCATCTGAGATCAGAGGGGATAGCCTCGGGCATGCATTACCCGATTGCCCTGCCCAACCTGAAGGCATACGCCTACCTGGGTCACGGCGAGGATGATTTTCCTGAGGCAACGCGGGCATCGAAGGAGATTCTTTCGCTTCCGATGTATCCGGAACTAACTGAGGATCAGATCAAGTTTATCGCGGAGAGGGTCATCTCCTTTTGCGCAGAGAAAGGGATCGAAAGAATATCGGCAGGGTAAAGGGCCATCCTTCCCCTGATGACTTCGGGAATGGCCTGGCGACCAGGCATGATAAGGTTGAGCAGAATAGAACATGGATAAGAATACCAAGGACCAGAAGAAGCGACAGATCGTCCGTACCGACGATCCGATCCTGATAACAGGCTCTGCCGGCTTTATCGGCACGAGGGTGGTCGAGGCGTTGCTCCGAGACGGTTTCAAGAACCTGCGCTGCTTCGTCCGGCCATCGAGCAAGATGGCCCGCCTGGATGAAGTGCTGGCGCGTCATAAAGGCGCGAAGGTCAGGATAGTCAAGGGAAACCTGGTTTCACGTGAGGATTGCGATAAAGCGGCGGATGGGGCCTCCGTGATTTACCACCTGGCCACCGGCGTGGGGAAGTCGTTTCCGGATTGCTTTCTGAACTCCGTGGTCACGACCCGAAACCTGCTCGAGGCCACCCTGAAGGGAAAGGCGCTCAAACGCTTTGTAAACGTCAGCTCCTTCGCCGTCTATTCGACTATGAATATGAGGCGGGGCGACCTGCTCGACGAGACGTGCGAGATCGAGGATCCTCCCCAGCGGAGGGGTGAGGCGTACTGCTACGGGAAGGTGAAGCAGGAGGAGCTCCTCCTCGAATATGCTGAAAAGCACGGCACACCCTACGTGATCCTTCGGCCGGGCTATGTCTACGGGCCTGGAAAGAACGCGATCACCGGCAGGGTAGGCATTGGTACGTTCGGCGTCTATCTCCACCTGGGAGGTTCGATCCAGCTCCCGATGTCTTACGTCGACAACTGCGCGGACGCGATCGCGCTGGCGGGCATCAGGGAGGGGGTCGACGGCGAGGTGTTCAATGTCGTTGACGACGATCTCCGCACGAGCAGGGAGTTCCTCAAGTTGTATAAAAAGAACGTACGTAATTTTCGGTCGATATCCCTCCCGTACCCTGTCACATACCTCCTCTGTTCCCTCTGGGAGAGGTATTCAGACTGGTCCGAGGGGCAGTTGCCGCCCGCCTTCAACCGGAGCCGATGTTCCGCCGAGTGGAAGGGAAACCGGTATTCCAACGAGAAGCTGAAGAGATTGCTGGAATGGCGCCAGAGGGTTCCGACTGATGATGGATTGAAGCACTATTTCGATTACTGCAGGGGAAACGGGGGAGGGCGATGATTAAGGCGGGCATAGTTGGCTGCGGCAAGATCGCCGACCAGCACGCGACGCAGATCGGGAGAATTCCAGGTTGCCGGCTCGTCGGCGTCTGCGACCGCGAGGAACTGATGGCAAAGCAGCTCGGGGAAAGGTTCGGAGTCAGATACTGGTTCAGTGACCTCGATCAGTTGCTGGAAATGGCGAAACCCGATGTCGTCCACATCACAACACCGCCACAGACTCATTATGAACTCGCCCTGCGGTGCCTGGAGGCTGGGTGCCATGTGTATGTCGAGAAGCCGTTTACGCTGATCACGACGGAGGCCGAGGCCCTGTTCCGGATCGCGGATGAGAAGGACCTTAAAGTGACGGCCGGCCACAATGTTCAGTATAACCCCGAGATGGTGCGCATGAGAGAATTGATTGATAAGGGCTATCTGGGTGGGTCTCCCACCCATATGGAAAGTATCTATTGTTATACCTTCGTCAACGACGTCTATGCCGCGTCGCTTCTGGGCAATCCGGATCACTGGGTCAGGAAACTGCCGGGAAAGTTGCTGCACAATATCATCAGCCACGGCATCAGCAAGATCGCGGAATTCATGGTTGCCGATCGCCCGCTCGTGATCGCCCACGGCTTCACGAGCCCGGCGTTGAAGGAGAGAGGGGAGACCGAGATAGTCGACGAACTGCGGGTCACCATCCACGATGAAGATCGGGCAACGGCGTATTTCACCTTCTCCTCCCAGATAGGGCCGATGCTGAACCAGTTCCGCGTATTTGGCCCGAAGAACTCCCTCATAGTGGACCACATCCACCGGACCGTGATCCGGGTGGCGAGCACGCGGCACAAGAGCTATCTGAAACAGTTCATCCCTCCAGCTACCTATGCCATGCAGTATCTGGGCAATTCGCTCAGCAACATTAATCGATTCCTGAAGAAGGACTTTCACTACGACTACGGAATGAAGACGTTGATGGGATCATTCTATCAGTCGATCGCCGAAGGTACACCGCTGCCCCTGTCGCGGCGGGAGATCCTGGTCACATCCAGGATCATGGACGATATCTTCACGCAGATCTATCATCCAGCAGAGAAGACCATGAGAGCCGTTGTATGAACCTGTCCTATGTACTGATCACTCCTGCTCGAGATGAGGAGGAGCACATCGAGAAGACGTTCGAGTCGATCGTATCGCAGACGATCCCTCCGCTGAAGTGGGTCATCGTCAGCGACGCATCAACTGACGGGACAGATCGTATAGCCGGTAGATATGCCGAGAGGTACGCGTGGATAGACCTCGTACGGAAGACTGGACAGGTTGAACGGAATTTTGCCTCGAAGGTATACTGCTTCGACTCCGGCTACGAACGGGTCAAAGATATGGACTACGACATTATTGGATGCCTCGACGCGGACATCTCGTTCGAGCCCGACTACTTCGAGTTTCTCCTCAAGAAGTTCGCTGCGACCGCCGAGCTTGGTGTGTCCGGGACTCCATTCGTCGAGAGTGGCCGTCATTACGACTACAACTTCACGAACATCGAGCATGTTTCAGGGGCCTGTCAGTTGTTCCGGAAGAAGTGCTTCGAGGAGATTGGAGGATACACCCCGATAAAGGGAGGGGGTATCGACTGGCTCGCGGTGACGACGGCGCGAATGAAAGGATGGCGGACGAGGACGTTCACGGAGAAGGTTTGTGTCCATCACCGGAAGATGGGATCAGCCAGCGGGAATTCCCTGGCGGCGTGGTACCGACGCGGACGGGAAGATTACATTCTCGGTGGCCACCCGGTGTGGGAATTGAGCAGGGTAGCCTATCAGGTCAAGTCAAGGCCCTTTCTTCTGGCCGCGGTTTGCCTGTTGTCCGGCTATGCCTGGGCAGCTATACGGAGGGTGAAGAGGCCGGTATCAAAGGAATTGTTGAGGTTTCACAGGGCTGAACAGATGCGACGACTGAGTAAGGTCTTATCCAGGAATCTGAATAGACAAAAAGAGGGAGAGTTTGCTGAAAAATGGTAGGTCAGGAAGGAATGAAATCGAAGATCGAGAAGATAGAGACGAGCATCCATGCGGTCGAGAAATGGGTCGAGGAGAACAATTACAGGGGTTATGAGCCCTTTGACGGGTTGTCTTCCTCTCTCAGGCCCCTGACATTCGGGAACCTCTTCCTGGACAGGCTGCTCCTTCAACTCATCCGGCAGAGCCCCGTGAACCTGCGCCCGTTACTTGGTGTGAAGCCGCTGGAGTCGACGAAGGGCCGGGGTTACATGGCGTGGGGCTATCTGACCATGCTCGAGGTCACCGGGGAGGAACGCTATCGGAAGAAGGCGATTGAGTGTCTCGAATGGCTCATCAAAAACAAGGCTCCGGGATACGAAGAATACAGCTGGGCGAACCATTTCGATTTCGCGGGTCGGGGGGGGAGATATTCAAAACATGAACCGATCATCGTATGGACCGTCCTCATTGGCCAGGCATTCCTGGACGCCTATGAGACATTGGGCGAGGAGAAGTACCTCGACGTCGCTAAGAGCGTCTGCCGATGGATTGTGGGCCTGCCGAGAGAGAAGACGGACCGGGGGACCTGCATCAGCTACCTGGCCTTCACACAAAGCTCGATTCACAACTCGAACATGCTTGGCGCCGCCATGCTGGCGAGGACAGCCAAGTTAACCGGCAATTCAGAATATCTCGATATCGCGAAGGATGCCATGATCTACAGTTGCTCACGGCAGCTTCCCGATGGGGCATGGTACTACGGTGAGGCGGAAAACAACCACTGGATCGACAACTTTCACACGGGATACAACCTCGACAGCCTGAGGTGCTACATCGAGTCTTCCGATGATGAAGAGTTCAAACACCACCTGGAACGAGGGCTCGATTACTACAAGAAAACCTTCTTCGAACCCTCGGGAAGACCCCGGTATTATCATAACCGGACCTATCCGGTAGACAGCCAGTGCGCTTCGCAGGCGATCGAGACGCTGGCCAATTTCTCCGACCACGATCCATCGGCGCTCGACCTGGCGCTGAAGGTCGCGAACTGGACCATCGATAATATGCAGGACAAGAGGGGTTATTTCTATTTCAGGCAGTATCCCCTGATAAAGGCAAAGACTCCCATGCTCCACTGGGCCCAGGCGACGACGTACAGGGGGCTGGCGGTGTTGCTGTCGAAGATGGAGGCGTCCAGACCGCCTTCTGGAGAGAGTTCTCGGGAATGTCAGGCTGTCGAGGGGGTATCCCGGTTATGACGGTCACCTACGACGAGATTGGCGTTCGAGGAAAACGGATTGCTGTCCCGGCGGTCAAGATCGATGGTCATCGTATCGTTGTAACGGGCAAATTCCTGAAGATCGCGAGATTAAAGGAGGAATGGTACGAGGATGTGGAGGATCCCGAGTCGATCATTCGTCAATTGAAGAAATCCGATGTGAGGGCCGATATTTTTACCTTCTGGCAGAGGCTTCCGGAAACAGAGCCAAAATATAATTATTTTATGGAGCGTGATTATATCGCTGCTCTTCCTATCAAAAGTTTTGACCATTGGTGGGAAAAACAAATTCGATCGAGAACAAGAGGTTTAATAAGGAAAGCTAAAAAGAAAGGAGTTATTGTCAAAGAAGTGGATTTTACCGATGAATTTATACAAGGTGTGGCAAATATATTTAATGAAACACCAATTAGACAGGGTAAACCTTTTTGGCACTATGGAAAAGACTTTGAGATTGTAAAATTAGAATTTTCAAGATATTTGTTTAGAGAAGACCTTATTGGAGCTTTTTATAACGATAATTTGATAGGATTTATCTTTATAGCACATGCAGGGAAATATGCTATATTGGGACAAATAATTTCTATGATCGAACGTCGAGACTTAGCACCAAATAATTTGTTAATTGCTAAGGCGGTAGAAATGTGTGATAGGAAAAATATTCCTTACCTTGTTTATCTCTATTGGGGTGAGGGAACTTTAGCTGAATTCAAACGCCGTAATGGCTTTGAAAAGACTGCAATTCCGAGGTATTATATTCCCTTAACATTAAAAGGGAAAATAGCTTTGAAATTGCATCTCCATCGTGGTTCAATTGGAATACTACCGAAAAAAGTGCAATATGTTTTAATGGAATTGAAAAAGAAATGGTATACAGCCAGGACTCGCTGAATATGTCGTCGAGAATTGCACTTTTGCTTGGTACTCTGTTTATCGCCTATTTGCTTAAAGTCGATCATAAACGTTCGAGAGGAGTATCATCAGCCTTATGGATTCCTACAATATGGATGATGATCGTGGGTTCTCGCATGGTTTCGCTCTGGTTCACCCAGGGATACGGTACGATTTCGCCGGAGGACTACCTGGAAGGGAGCCCTATTGATAGGATGATATTTATCGTTCTCATCATTGCGGCATGTGTTGTATTATTTCGACGCAATGTAAATTGGTCAGCGATCATTAAGAACAACCGATGGCTTGTGTTACTGTTCGCGTACTGTGCCATCAGCATTTTGTGGTCGGATTTCCCTTTCGTTTCGTTCAAGCGATATGTGAAAAAGGATATTGGTCATTTCCTGATGGTTCTTGTTGTTTTGACCGATCGATATCCAGCCGAGGCGGTGAAGGAATTGTTCAGACGGGTTGCCTACGTCTTAGTCCCCCTATCAGTGATTCTGTATAAATATTATCCAAGCCTTGGCAGAGCTTATCACCCACACTCCGGCGAACTCATGATCACCGGAGTGGCAACAGGTAAGAACGGGTTGGGATTACTTTGTCTGATTAGCAGTATCTTTCTCTTCTGGCAAATAACGGCAAATTGGCGAAAAAACGATACTGTGACAACGAAAAAGGAAACGTTGATTGATAGTGTGATTTTGTTAATCGCAATATGGTTACTGATAGAGGTTGACAGTTCTACTTGCCTTATCTGTTTTATCGTGGGAATCGGCTTGCTATTGGCGTTTCATACGTCAGTTTTCAAAAGAAACAAGAACCGAATAGGGATCTCACTCACATTTGGTTTGATCTCTTTGACGCCATTTCTGCTACTTGGACAAATTTTCATCGTTCATACTATAGTTGATCTGACGGCTCATGGTGATACGTTCTGGGGGCGAGTCAGCATGTGGCCTGGATTACTTAATTTAATGAATGTTTCTCATCTTGTTGGGACGGGTTATGACAGCTACTGGCTTGGCGAGAGAATGGCTCGGCTATGGAATATCTATTGGTGGCACCCCGCTGAGGCGCACAATGGATATGTAGGAGTCTTTCTGGAGTTAGGTTATATCGGGCTAATAGCATTAATAGGAGTTATAGTATCCACTTATAGAAATGTCAGCCGGAGATTGGTAGTGGATTATCATTTTGGCCAGTTGGCACTAACGTTCTTCCTTCTCGCGTTGCTTTACAATGTAACAGAAGAAGCTTGGAAGGGCCTTCATCTGATGTGGTTTGTTTTTCTCCTGTTCGCCATCGAATCTTCTCGACCAGTGACGGGATTACTGCGAGCAAAACCACTTTCCTCTGAGATTTCTGAAAAACATTTATAGGTATGTACAAGATGACTAAAAAATCGATCTGTCTGGCTTTGTTTTGCTCCTTTCTTACTTCTATACTGGTAGTAGTCTTTACACTAGCATTGAATGAGAGATTTATCGATTCAGTAAAATTTGGCTGGATTATTTTTCTCTTGATCCCTCTCTTGCTGGCGATACCGCTATCCGTTGTAGCCTTTCTGGTCGATTTTCTTCCATACAGCAACAGAGAGCAACAAGCCATGCGTTTCTTGGGCTTCTTTGCTTCTTGTTTGTTTGCCCCCACGGTTGGATTGCTTATCTGGTTCTATTCGGTTCCCCTCATTGGAGAATACCAGAAGTTAACATATGGTGTCATAAGTCTGGGAATAGGTGCAACTATCGTCGGGTGTTTTGTCGCGGTAAGGCCAGTAGCACATATCTTGATGCCTGATGGAATCCCCCGTAGGAACTCACTGCTGTTTCTCTTTCTCCTCCTTCTTGTTATACCTCCTTTCGGATCATGGCTCTCGAATCGGCCATTGTCGTTTGATGAAAAACCGCACACACTCATGCTATGCTTGGATGCTGCAACATGGCCAATAATTGACAGAATGACAGAGCGGGGAGAATTGCCTGCTTTCCAGAAGCTTCAAGAGGAAGGAATCAGATTCGATCTTGAATCGATTGAACCCACTGCATCGCCGAAGATCTGGACAACGATCGCGAGTGGTGTGGGGGCTGATAAACACGGAATGTTCGGCATGTATGGCACTTCAGCCACCGTAAAGGTGCCCCGTCTTTGGGACATGGTAGAGCAAAACAATGGGAGCGTGGGTTTGTTCGGCTGGCCTGTCACATGGCCCCCTCATCCTGTAAATGGATTCATGATCCCTTCACTTTTTGGTCTTGGACCAGAGACGTACCCATCTGAACTTCAATTCATCCGAGAACTTGCCATAAGGGAGAAGGGAGATAAGGATCGAGATATCAAAAGTTACCTAATCTATATGGTCAAAAGTATCCAATATGGGGTAAGACTCTCGGCATTACATGAAGTGGCCGAAGTAATTATGAGTCGTGATGATTACTTACGCAATGCGGTTGCCCTGCGATTCTTAAAGCTTCGTATGGATAGTGATATCTTCCTCGAACTTTGGGAGCGTTTCGATCCTACTTTCGTTGCATTCTATAACAATGTTATCGATGTATGTTGTCATGGGTTTTGGAAGTATTATGAACCAGAAGCGTTTCAGGAAGTGACGAATGGAGAAGTAATGAAATATGGTGAGATTATTCCTGAAGCATATCGCCGCATAGATAGGGCAATAGGAGATATCCTTCGCTTTCCCCCAAACAATTTGAATGTAATTGTAGTTTCCGATCACGGACAGGAGGCGGTTAAAACATCAGAGAGCGGGACGGTTAGATTCGTTCTCACAGAAAAGTTTCTTGAGACATTAAATCTCGATGATCTATTAGTTGGTATAAATATTACATCACACGCATCCCTTCACTCGAAGAATGGATCAGGTGAATTCCCTGAGGAAGCGAGGCAATTGATTGGCGGTGTTACAGTGGAAGAAACGGGAGAACCGATTTTCAAATTGGAGGAAGATGGGTTGGGTAATCTTAACGTCAGTGTTCTTTTTAAACCAGAGCTTGGGAATAATCACCTGTTGCTTCCAGGAGGGAAGCGTATTGAATGGAAGGAGATTATCGAAGAAGCACATGCTGAACGTTCAGGGGAACATAACCTGAATGCCATTTTGCTCCTGAAGGGCCCTGCTATCAAGGAAGATCAGCGTGACGGTCAAGTCTCGATTTTAGATGTTGCACCTACAGTACTTTATATGATGGGTTATCCCATAAGTGAAAGTATGGTTGGGCGGGTCCTTCAGGAAGCGTTCGATGACGAACACTTTCAGAACAATCCACCAGGTTATTCAGACTATGAGTTTATTGAACAATCCGAAGAAGGTGATGCTACAAAGAGAGATGAGAATCGAAAGGAAATATTAAAGTCATTGGGGTACCTCTTGTAACCATTTGTCATCTCAGATGTTGCAACGATCCGGTTTTCTAGCTGGAAGAAAAAAATGCTTCTATTTATTGCTCGATATTTAAAGGCAGTAGTTGTGA
>CAZOAR010000039.1:0-23933 GCA_964577985.1 uncultured Gemmatimonadota bacterium
TCCTTCAAAAAGCCGCCAAACAATATCCGGTCGTCACCCTGACCGGACCCCGACAGTCCGGGAAAACGACCCTCGTGCGAGCGGCGTTTCCTGCTTCTGATTACGTCTCGCTTGAAGATCCCGATCAGCAGGCGTATTCTCGGGAAGATCCGCACGGATTTCTCGAGCAATTTCCCGAGCAGGTTATCCTGGATGAGGTCCAACGCACTCCAGATCTGTTCTCCTATATCCAGACACTCGTCGACGAGAAGGATACCCATGGAAGATTTATCCTGAGCGGATCCCAGAATTTTCTCCTCCTCGATAGAATCAGCCAATCACTTGCCGGGCGTTGCGCGATATTGCACCTGCTTCCCTTCTCTCTGGGTGAACTTGAAGGACGTGCTTCCCTGTCTCTCCATAAGGTCGGCCACGAAATCCCGAGAAGGAAATCAGTATCCCGCCGGAAAGCAATGGATACTCTTTTTACGGGATTCTATCCCCGGATTCATGACAAGGGACTGGATCCTCAAGATTGGCTCCGCAACTATTACCAGACCTACATCGAGAGGGATGTACGGCAAGTCGCCAATGTGGGAAATATCGAGACATTCGGCCGTTTTATTCGCCTCTGCGCCGGCAGGAATGGTCAACTTCTCAACCTCACATCACTGGGTAATGACTGTGGGATCACCCATACGACTTCGAATCGATGGTTGTCGATTCTTGAAACCAGTTTTATCATCTACCTGTTGCGGCCTCATCATCGAAATTTCAGCAAGCGCATGATCAAGAGCCCGAAGATTCACTTCCTGGATACCGGCTTACTTTGTTATCTATTGCGAATCAAATCGCCTCAGGATCTTCGGTTACATGCCGGCCGGGGCAATATTTTCGAGAGCTTCGTCCTTTCGGAGTTTCTCAAGAATTACTTGCACCGTGGTCAGGTGCCCGATCTCTACTTCTGGCGAGACTCAACGGGTCATGAGATCGATCTGCTGATCGACCGGGGTGAAGAACTGATCCCCATCGAAATCAAGTCCGGGCAGACAGTCGCCTCCGATTTTTTCAGCGGAATCGATTTTTTCCGGGATCTTGTTCAGGATCCGAAGTACCCCGCAGCCCTATTCTATGGAGGGGATAAATCGTATCGTCGAAACCATGTATGTGTATATTCCTGGTCATCCCTCTGACCACCGAAACGAGGTAATGTGAAAACTCCCGATATCATCCTGCAACTCGTCGAACGTTTCGACCAGAACCTTGATGCGTATAAACAGGGTAAGTACAACGAGACTCCGGCCCGGGTTGAGTTCATCGATCCGATGTTCAAGACTCTCGGCTGGGACGTTGATCACATCTAAGGTGTCTCCCCGGACAATCTGGTCAAATTGCTATAAATCTTTGCTGGCGCTACAGATGACGATCAGAAGAAGCGGAAAAGACATGCACGGGAAATGCTCCCGACAAATCATATTCAGCGTCATGAGTGATAACGCTTCACATGTCATCTCCGCCTCACATGTCATTCCCGCTTGTCGGGAATCCCATCGCACAATATGGCCGATCCCGGACAAGCCGGAATGACACGAAAAAATGGGGAAACTCCGGATAGTTATCTTTGCGGCATGCCCGCGCAGGAGGAGAGCTTTCTGTACGGATTGACCGCTTCCTGTCACGTCAATGTGATGTCGATTTATCTCTCAGAGCGGCGAGGATCTTCTCGGGGGTGATAGGGAGGTCGCGGATACGGACACCGACCGCGTCGTAGATAGCGTTCGATATCGCGGGGGCCGTGGGGACGAGACCTGGCTCGCCCACACCCTTGGCTCCGAAAGGCCCCTCGGGGTCGTCGGTCTCTATGAAGTCGATCTCGACCGGGAAGCCCATCTCGTGGATTGTCGGTATCTTGTAATCGGTGAAACTCGGGTTCATGATCCGCCCGTCCTCGGTCTTTATCTCCTCATAGAGCGCGTATCCGACCCCCTGTGCAAGCGCGCCGTAGATCTGGCCGGCAAGGGTCTGCCGGTTCAGAATCCTGCCCACGTCGTGTATGGCAACCATCCTGAGTATTTTCACTTCGCCCGTTTCCTCGTCCACCTCGACCTCCGCCCCCTGCACTCCATAGGCGTAGGCCGCCGACAGGTTGCCCATCCCGGTCTTCCAGTCAGGGAGTTCGCTGTTCGGTTCATAGAATGCCTCGGCCGTGAGCATCTCGCCCTCTCTGCCACTGAAGTGCATCGCACGCAGCATGCGGCCCAGTTCCACTCTGAGCCACGGCTCCTGAAGGCCGTCGCGCAGGCAGACATGACCATCGCGAAGTTCAAAGCGGTCTGCCTTTGCCTCCTGCTCCACGTCGAAATCGGGCGCCTTGAAATCAGGGTCCGATCGGCGGATCCGCTCCAGGTTCTTCTTTACCTCAACGGGGAAAAGCTCCTCCGCGCGGACGAAGATCTTTTTCTTGATCTTCTCTGCGGCAATGAGCGCCGCATTGCACGATATGAACGCGCCCCTGCTCGCGTGCGTCCCCACGTCCCACGGGCATGTACTCGTGTCGGTCTGATTTACGGTCACCCGCTCCGGCGGGATGCTGAAGGCCTCCGCCACAGTCAGGCTGAGCGCGGAATGAAGCCCCTGCCCCATCTCGACGCCACCATATGAGACGTTTACGTTGCCGAAGTCGTCCATCTTCAGTATCACCCCTCCTCCATCGGAGCGGTATATCCTGCCGGAGCCGCCGACATGCATCAGCGACGCCATCCCGACTCCCCTGCGCGCGCTCCGTCCTTTCCCCCGTTTCTTCTTCCATTCCAGCCGCTTCGCCGTCTCTTCGAGACATTCACGAAGTCCGCAGGTCCCTACCTTGAGCCCCATGGGCGTGTTTTCACCGGGTTCGTTGCGGTTGATCATCCTTATCTCGAATGGATCTACACCGGCTGCCTCCGCAAGCTCGTCCATCGTGCTTTCGATCGGCCATGTCGCCTCTGGATTGCCATATCCTCGCATCGCCTGGCAGTATGTGTTGTTCGTGTAGACCAGCCGGGCGTTGAACGAGACGCACGGCACACGGTACAGTGATGTTGCCGGGAGGAGCATGACGGATGGATATGTGGCCCCCCACGATGTGTATGCGCCGTTATCCTGCAGCACCTCCATCTCCCTGAAGGTCAGGCGTCCCTCCGCGTCGCACCCCTGCACTATCCTGATCCGTGTCGACTGACGGGGAGAGAGGTTGGAGAACTCCTCTTCTCGTGTGTATACGATCCGGACGGGCCGGTTAGTCCTGTGGGCGAGGAGGATCGCTATATACTCGTATGCGTGCGTATCGAGCCCGGTGCCAAATCCCCCGCCGAGGCTCGGCACAATCACACGGCTGTTGCGTCCCTTGAGTCCCATCGCCTCGAGCGCGCCGTTGAAGTCGCGCTGAGCCATGAAAGGGATCTGGGTCTTGGCCCTGATCGTAAGGTTCTGGTTCAGATCGAACTCCGCTATGCAGCCCGCCGTGCCCATACAGCTCTGCTGGATGAGCTGTGTCGAATAATCCCCCTCCGCTATGTGTCTTGAGGCTTTCTTCGCAGCGGCCAGGTCGCCCGATTGGTGTCGAAAGGTGAGATCAAGGAGGTTGGTGGATACCGGTCTGCCTCCCGCATCCCGTTCATGGACTAGCGGGGCACCTTCCCGCAGAGCCTCCCCGGGATCAAACACGCCCGGCAGAGGCTCATACTCCACCTCAATTAACTCCACTGCTTCCGCCGCGATATCGGGATCTATCGCCGCCACAGCCGCAACCTCGTCTCGGAACTGGCGAACCTTGTCTCTCTTGAGCGCGAAATTGTCCCGCAGAAACCCGATACGGACCTCAGGCGTGTTGAAACCTGTAAGGACGGCTCTGACTCCCGGCAGTCGTTCCGCGCGTGTGGTGTCTATGCTGAGTATGCGCGCGTGGGCACATTCGCTGAACTTGATCTTCCCGTGGAGCATTCCGGGCCTGGCCAGGTCGTGGATGTACCGGGCGCGCCCCGCCGCCTTGTCGGCAGCGTCGGGACGGCTGTGTTCTCCACCTATATACCGATATCGTGTCTTCAAGACGCCTCTCTCGCTTCGTCCCGGATCATCGCTGCCGCGGCTTTTACCGAGGCAACAATCTGGACATAGCCGGTGCATCTGCAGAGATTCCCCACCAACGCGTCGTATATCTCTGTATCGCTCGGTGACGGATTCGCATCGAGGAGCGCGGTAGCAGCCATTATCATGCCGGGACTGCAGAACCCGCACTGGATCCCGCCCTGCTCGACAAACGCCTGCTGTACCGGCGACAGACGTCCCCCGGGCCCGAGAAGGCCTTCGATGGTCGTTATCTCCCTTCCTTCCGCCTCCATCACCGGATAGAGACAGGAGTTCACCGCCCGGCCATCCACGAGCACCGTGCACGCCCCGCACTCGCCGTTTCCGCACCCTTCCTTGGTCCCTGTCAGTCCGAGCGGTCTGCGCAGAACATCTATGAGACGGTCGCCCGGCTCGACTTCGAGTTCCGTGAGAGTGCCGTTTACGGCAAGAGTGAGTTCAACGCTCATCGGTCGCCCCACCCGAGGATCGATTCCGCTGCCCTTTGAAAGAGAACACCCGTCATGTGGCATCTGTACTCCTTGTCCGTTCTCACATCGGTAATGGGAGACACCCCCCTCTCAGCCAGCCCCCGCGCCTTTTTCAGCAGGGCCTCGGTCATGACACTCCCTTCGAGCGCATCCTCCACACTTCTCAACCGCGCGGGCACCGGGGCGACCGCTCCGGCCGCCACACGCGCCCTCTCGCAGACGTCCCCTTTCATCTCCAGCATGACCGCGACACTCACGAGCGCGAGATCCATACGGACCCGGCTCTTCCTCATGCAGGCAGCGCGCGACTCAGGAGACGGGGGTTCGATCGTTATTGCCGTGACTATCTCTTCTCCGGAAAGGCACGTCTCTCCCGGACCGAGAAAGAAGTCCTCTATCGGGATCTCTCTATCCCCCCCGGACCCGGTGACACAGACTACCGAACCAAGCACAAGGAGAGCTGGCGCCAGGTCCGCTCCCGGGGAGGCATTGCAGATGTTTCCCCCCACGGTCGCCACGTTGCGGATCTGCATGCTGGCAAAGGGGCTGCAGGCATCGATGAGCACGGGATAAACGTCGCCGAGCCTTTTATGCCCGAGGATTTCGTTTATCGTCGTCATCGATCCGATCATTGTCCGCCTGCCCACACTTATACCTTTGAGTATGTCAATATCGCGGATGGATATCAAGACCTGGGGGGCCTGCTGTCCCGAACGAATCTGTACCAGGAGGTCTGTCCCGCCGGCTATGTAATGTGCGTCCGGGTGGCTCTCCTTCATGGCGAGCGCGTCGGCCAGAGACTCCGGTTTCATATATTTGGTCACCCTCATGCGACGACCCCACGGCCCCGGAGTGCCTCAACCTCCGACGTCCCTAATCCGATCTCGGTTAGTACTTTGTCGGTATCCTCGCCGTACGCGGGAGCGAAAGGGAGGCACCCGTTCACATCTTCGAGGAATGAAGTAGCGACGGCGGGTGACGGCAGGCGTATCCGTCTGCCATCGGGCGTTATCGTCTCGAGCAGCGTGGACTCAACGAAGGGAAGATCCATTACCTCCTCTACCGGTGTGATCGGAGCATGCGGGACGGCGGCGTGCTTCAGGACTTCGATCAGCTCCGCCATACTCCTGTTCACCGTTATCGCGCCGATCGCCCTGTGCAGTTCCTCCTTGTCGGCCCGGCGTCCCTCGTTTGTCGAGAACCTCTCCTGATCCAGCGAAGCGAAGTACTCCTCGGCCACGAACCGACTCCACTGGACATCGCTCCCGATAGCTATGTAGATGAAGCCGTCACTCGTTGGATAAGCGTTGACCGGGATGAACTGGCGGTGCTCGTTGCCCGCCCGCCGCAGCTCCGAGGCGGGACTGCCCATATCGAGCATCGGGAGGAAGGTCTGCAGCCAGGACACAGCCGCATGCGCCATCGATATGTCTATCCGTCTCCCGCGACCGGTGTCGCCGAACTCCAGCAGGGCGAGGAGGACCTGCGCGAATGCCTCATCTCCCGCTTTGAGGTCTATCAGCGGTGGACCGCACTGGAGGGGAGGACCGTCGGGATCGCCCGTTAGATCCATGAAGCCGCAGAGCGCCTGTATCATCGGATCATATCCGGGGACTTCCGGATTGGAGAGTCCCATGGCGGAGATCCCGCACCAGATCAACTCCGGACGCTCCGCGCTGAGAGTATCGTAGTCGATACCGAGAGAACGGTGTCGGGCGGGAAGTGTGTTCGTGCAGAATATGTCTACCGGGAGCTCCCTGACCAGACGCTGGAGAATCGCCTGTCCGTCCGAGTCCTTGAGATCGACGGCGATCGCCTCCTTACCGACGTTCGGCGCCACGTAGTAGCTGTGCCGGTCGTTGCCGGCGACGGGACGTCCTATGTATCGGTTGGGGTCTCCACTCGTACGCTGCCCCGGCCGTGGGGTCCCTTCGAGCCGTATAACACGCCACCCGAGCTGAACCATCCGTTGAGTGGCGTAGGACATCGACAGCGCCTGTTCTACGCTCACCACGATGCGAGGGCTTGTTTTACTCATGTCGCATTCAACCCATTCTACCTCCGACATATATCCTGTCGTCTGGAGGATCTGCATTCACCGCCGGGGAGACCATATCAACCGCCGCGCGACAGTTTGAAGAGTATCCACTCGAGCCTGACAGAGCGCTTTCGGGGCGCCTGCCACGACAGAGATGACCGTCCCGTTCGAGCACGCTGCCGGCCGCGGTGCCATGCTCGCGCAGGAGCACGCAAGGCAGATCCGGACAGGGTCAGCCGGACGCCCTCGATACGAAAGAAGCAATTCCCGGTCTCCCGGACGTGTGGTCCTGCCTGCCGGCGTGAGCCGCAGCCCATCAACCCAACAGGAGGAACATTCCCGGGTGTGTGTGGACTAAAACCGCACAGGTTCGTCGTATGTCCCGAAGACCTCCTTGAAAACACCGCAGATCTCGCCCACTGTAGCGTAGCGTTCCACCGCGTCCATTACCGCCGGCATGACATTCGCTCCGGCCCGGGCGTCGGCCTCGAGCCTCGAGAGGGCCTCATTAACAGCCGTACCGTCCCGATCCTCCCTTATCCGCCTCAGCTTGTCTATCTGTACGGCGGCCTCTTCCTCTCGATAGGGGTGAAACTCGACCGGCTTTTCCTCCTCTTCCTCAACGAAACAGTTAACCCCCACCTTCCGGGTCGTGCCCGCCTGCAGGGCGCGCTCGCGGTCGTATGCCTGACGATTCACCTCTGCCTGCACCCTCCCCTCCGCCACCGCCTTCACAATTCCGCCATCAGACGCAACCTTCTCCATTATCTCCACAATGAGCTTTTCCATACGATTCGTCATCGTCTCGACAAAGTATGAGCCCGCCAGCGGATCAACGGTGTCACAGAGCCCCGTTTCGGTCATCAGGATCTGCATCGTACGGAGTGAGAGACGCGCGGCGTGCTCGCTGGGGATGGTGTAAGCCTCGTCGTAGGAGCAGAGCGCCATTGTCTGGGTGCCTGAGAGTGCACTCGCCAGCGCGTAATATGCACCTCGAACGATGTTGTTCTCCGGCTGCTGGATGGTGAGCCCACTGCCCCCTCCTCCGGCGATCATCTTGAGCTTCATCGATTTCGGGTCCCGAGCGCCGTACTCCTCTTTCAGGATCTTTGCCCACAGTCGCCTGCCAGCCCGGAACTTGGCCACCTGCTCCCACAAGTTCCCGTGGATATTGAAGTTGAAAGAGAGGCCTCGCGCGAAATCATCGATATCGAGTCCCCGGCCGAGCACATGGTCTATATACGCCCGCGCTATCAGCAGACCGTAAGCCATCTCCTGCGCTGGATTCGCACCCGACTCCCTGATATGATACCCACACACGCTCACCGGGCTGTAGCGTGGAATGTTCTCGGCGCAGTACTCGATCGTGTCGCCGGTCAACTTTATCGAAGGCTCGACCGGAAAGATCCAGGTTCCCCGCCCGATGAATTCTTTGAGTATGTCGTTCTGCGCCGTGCCGCGGAGCCCCGAAAGGTCGAAACCCCGCTTTCGAGCCATCGCGAAGTACATTGCCATGATGGCAGCGGCTGCACCATTGATCGTCAGAGATACAGTGATCCTGTTCAGATCGATATCGGCGAAGGCCTCTTCCATGTCGGCAAGCGTGTCGACCGCCATCCCCACCCTGCCGACCTCTCCCTCCGCTATCGGGTCATCCGAATCGAAACCGCACTGAGTGGGCAGATCGAACGCCACGTTCAGGCCGGTCTGGCCATTCCGGATCAGGTAGAGAAACCGCTCATGCGTCTCGGCAGCCGTGCCGAACCCGGAATACTGGCGCATTGTCCAGGGGCGTCTGCGGTACATGTGCGGGTGAATGCCGCGCGTGTAGGGATAAACCCCCGGCTCCCCGATTCCCGCGCCGCCGCCGCTCTGTTCGAGTTCGACCGGAGTGAAAACGGGGTCGATCTTGAGTCCCGATTCCCAGAAGAGGGGTGTCAAGTCATCGTCGGGCTTACTGTTGGCCATGAATGGTTACCTTCATCATTTATGGGGCGATCAGAGCAGTGTGGAGGATGGATCTCCACCGAGCACTCAGGCCGCGGAGCGGCAACCGGGCAACTGCGGCCGCTGTCATGTGGCCGGAGACTGTCATAAGCGCCGGTCTTTGTCAATCTAATATCGCTCGCGGGTCTTGTCAAAGAATCCCACCTGGCATCCTCGCACCCACCGGATATGATCGAATCCGGGGATTACATGATTTCCCACCAGGTGCCGGAACACCTCTGAAGGTAACCTGCGGGAAAGGGATTATACATACAGGGACGGGCACATCCGATCGGTCATCGAATCAGACCGCTTACTACTATCCCGGTGACAATGGCGACCAGGAGACTCGACAGCGTCCCGATCAGGTAATAGTCGGCAAAGCTCTGCCGCTCAAGTTCACGGAACCTGGCGATAGACTTGGCTGCGATGATGAAGCCGAGCGCCCCCCATTGCCCGAGAAGGACCAGAGTGTATGTGATAAATCGTTCGAGGTCCCCGATCATTCGCCCCATGGAATAGGCGGCAGCGTCTTTCCCCTCCCTGTCGGGGAGGACATCGGGATATCGTTCGAGGAGTTTCCTCACGATCGCCGTACCGCCCTTACCGTTAAAGACGAATCCCGCCGCGACGACCAATACGATGGTAGCGGGCTCAAACCAGTCTACCGGAATCGCGAACCACAGCTCATCAGTCGCGCCGACTCGGACAAGGATCAACCAGACGATCACGACGCTGATGCCGTGCAGTGCCTGATCCGCTAGAAAAGTGGCGAGTGTCTCCTTCCATCGAGGCTCGGTCCTCGCCTTCCACCAGTCGATAGCGGTATGAAACACCGCCAGG
Organism: uncultured Gemmatimonadota bacterium; assembly: GCA_964577985.1. Taxonomy (GTDB): domain Bacteria; phylum Gemmatimonadota; class CAZMKB01; order CAZMKB01; family CAZNLH01; genus CAZOAR01. Next base: position 9,442 of record CAZOAR010000039.1, read on the forward strand.
ACGACTATCCCAGGCAGGAGCTTCCTCCCCCAGAAAGGGATTGTGATCACCAGCGTTGTCAGAAGAGTCAAAATACCGTGGAGGAGAAGAACCTGGACATGCTCTTCTTTTTCCCGCGCGACCCGCGAGCTTTGAACGAGAAAATCGGAAATGACATGGGCGGAGAAGAGAAAAAGGATGAGAAAACACTCCATCCCGCCGTTATGGAGTATGGCATCCGGCATTACTTCTCCTTGTTTGCCGAACTGTTCGCCTGTTCGGGAGATACGGCGAATCGACTCATCAACATGGAGAGGGCGGCATCCGCCTCGCGAAATCGGGAGTAGCTGGCCGCTGAGAGCGACTCGCTGACGACCGAAGGGACCACTCCCAGCTCCTTTGCGACATCCTTCTGCATCTTCGAATGTCGGGCCATTGACACGGTCAGCGCCTGGGTCTCCGTCCATCCTTCACGGACCACCGCCATCAGAGACAAGAAGCCGTTGAGGATCTTATCTTCCCCATCTCCGAAACCGGCGACCGTTATCCAGCGCTTCTCCTTCTTCCCCCGGTCGAGAGCAGCGCGCGCGTGGTGAAAACAGGGTCCGTCCATGCCGATCGCTACCTCCTTCAGTTCCGTCGAAAGGGCACCCCAGCCGAGCCCATAGCGGACGGGTATGAAATCCATGCTCCGCTCGAGGTCGAGGAGCACATCCATCGCCTCCGCGGGCGACGTCAGTAAACCCTGGAACTCATCCCCCAGCGTCACCACAAACCTTGACGCGAGTTCATCTCCCAGAGATCTGTTCAGTGCCGAAAGGGCATGCTCGAGGTTACTCTGGGTCCCTGCACGGTCCGCCAGCTTCCTGGAACGTAAGATATCCCCGATAATAGTCAGATACATATTTTCTCCATTATTGCCGAAATTGTCCATAATTCGCAATATTAACCGAAGTCTATTGAGATGTCAAGGAAAACGTTCGCGTTCAGGGCCTCAATCCCGATCCACGTGACGCATTGGCATGGCGAATTGTAAGGAGGATTCGTGTGCCGTTACGACCACCTGCCCATAGTCTGGATGGAAACCGACGCACGGAAGTGCTGTGATGTCAGTCTCCAGCCGTACGAGGAGAAGCGAACCCGGAGGTCGCGTTCGGTTCACCGTCACCCACGAAGACGGTGTCCACTTCACTGCGGTAGATAAATAAGAGGTCGTGCAGCGTTGCGTCGGGGAGTATGGTCTCCTCCTCATGGTGTGAGTGTAGAAGATCATATACGGGGACTGAGTCCGGAAGAGGCGGTGGCGCTGGCGTGAACTGAAGGGAGTCTGCGTTGTAGCCCCACATCTCGAAAACGATCCCGGTCGAGTCGCGGTGCATGTTTATGTTGATGGGGGCATCGCCATAGTTTCGTTCTACACCGGTCGTGAGGGCGCTCAGGATTCCGTACTCAGCAGTCTTCACGCTGTCGAGCATACCGGGATCGCGCACATCGGTAACAATCTCTACGTTTTCCTCGATTTCCCAGCGGTTCATGACCTTCTGAGCCGTATCTGTAACCATATCGAGATAGTACATGCTCCCCGAGGGATAGAACTTGAGAAGATCGCTCCGTCCGAACCCGTTGCTCTCCGTGTCTATCACCTCGATGCTGGTGTACGACGTCTCCGGCAGGAAGAACTCATCCACGAAGAAATCGATCGTCTCCTTGTCATCGATCGTGACCATCGGGATCAGCGTATAGCGCACTTCTTTCCTGGGGTGATCCCCGGCGAAGACGTGGCCGGCAATCGCGGGGCAAACCAGCACCATGAGCAGTGTCGTCACCAGTGTCCGCAGAATGGCGCTACTTCTCTCTTTTAGTGAGCCTTTTCCACTCATTGAAATAGCCGCGGGCCTTCTCGAAGTCGGCCCTCGTTCCCTTCCTCTTGTACGCCGTGGTGAGCTGTTTCAGGACATACATCCTGTCCTCGCGCGAGATGTCGCTCTCCAGCGCCTTCTCGCCGTAGTTGATCGTCATGTTCGGGTTGTTGCTCGCCAGTTTCAGCAGTTCAACGAAGCTGCTTGCGCGATTCTGCCACTCCATCTCACTCGCCTGCAGGAAGTACGCGAATGCTTCCTTCCTCTGCCTCTTCTCAGTCAGGTAGTCCATCCCGAGGTTGAAACACATGATCCCGTAATCGTACACATAGTCACCATACGGCAGAAGCGAGTCGGTGACAACCCCCGCGGGTGTCAGATCACCGCGCCCGATCGCCCTGTCAATGAGTCTGCGCAGTCGCGTGATCCCCGCGTCTTTTTCATCGAGGAATTGATAATCGATCGTTGCGACCTTCCAGTCGATCTCATCGACCGCTGTCGTTTTGCCGAGCAGTGGGAGCAGGTGAAAGTAGCCGTCCCTCGCCTTCCTGTAATCTCCGGATTTCTCGACCTGGACAAGGGAATCTCGCGCCTCGACATTGTGGATGTTTCCTCCATCCCACTCTATCCAGTCGATGCTGCCCTTCAGCTCCTCCCTGTCTTCGTCAGACGCCGCCAGTACAAGCGCCCTTGCGTAAGAATCGAGTGCCTCGCCGGAGCGATAAAGACGCGCGAGGCAATCTGCCTGGTACCATACGTAATTGAGCAGGGTGGCAGTATCCACGGCCACTGGAGTGACCGATTCAACAGATGTTTGATGACTATCATCCTCTCCTCCCGTTAGGGACTCACCCGCGCCAGGGAGGATTGAATCCGCCACATCCCCGGACACCTCGTCGGTCTCGAGTGATGCATCCTCGAAGAGCAACTCCTCCGCGCGCTGGAATGCGGTCAGCGCGCTTTCCCACTCCTCGAGTTGATACTGGTTGTAACCCAGCTCGTAATAGAGCGCGTGATCCCCCTTATCCATCTCGATCAACTCGTTGAGAACGCGGATCGCCTCACGGTAGTTCTCTTCGTCGCCGAATATCCTGGCCAGGTATCGGTAGATCACCGACAGGAGCAGCCGGGCATCCATGTCAAACGGGTTATATCGAACCGACTGCATCGTGATGTCGCGCGCTTCGTTCAATCGCTTCAGGATCGTGCCACCCAGCGCCTCAGAAGTGCCGCCTCTCTCCTGGTACTGGTCAAACAGTTTCTCAATTTCTTCGTACTCCCCGAACGCCCGGTTGAGGTATGATATGGCCTTTGCCGAATCGTCGGCGGTCACCTGGAGGGTCGTGTCCCTGGCAAGATCGAGTATCTTCTTCAGCGACTGAAGCGTATCTCCCTCTGAGAACTCCTGCTTTCCCTCCTCGAGCAGCTTGTCCGCCTCCTCCTCTCTCTCCACGCTCACGAAAGCGGAATCGACGAGCGCCTGCGCGTTCTCCAGCACCAGGCTGTCCACACCGGCCAGGCTCTTGAGTCCTGTCTCCCCCTCTCCAGGGTAGGGAGACGATCCGGATCTTCCGGCGCACCCCGAAAGAGTCAACGCTGTGACAATATAAATGAGCAGTCTCGCACGATCGTGATTCTGTATGATACCGAGTCGGTGTCGCATATCAACTCACCCTTCCCTTGTCCTGGTCCACCATGAAAGGAATATCTGGTAGAAACGCCTGGTCGCTTCCTGGCCCGGTACCCTTTGCGTGGACTGAATCGATATCTTCTCCGGCCCGCTGTAGGCGACCACTCCCGTCCTGAGATAATTGCTCCGTTCCTGCAGACCCTTGTCGATGAGCTGAGTCGCCTCGTTTCCCTCGATAAGGCATATACGCAGCTCGCTTATCGACGACTTGAAAAGGAGCAGCAGCTCATACCTGGTCTCCTCTCCGGTCTCATCCTCAAGGAAAAAAAGCGCGCGTGATATAAGGTCTCCTCCCTCGTACCTTAGAAACTTCCGCTCCACCGCTGAGAAATCCGCCGGGTTCTCCTTCATCCACGCTATGAGCGGCTCCATGACCCCGTAGATGACCTCTCCTCCCTGCCGGGAACCCGTCCAGGGCGCTATGGCGATCCTGATCACTTCGTCCTCTCCTCCCCCTCCGGGCCCTTCCTTGCCGGACTCGATGAACCCCCTCAGGGCCGGATCACCTGTGGAGACTTCATCCACGCTCGAACCCGCAGCGATCTCTATGACATTGCGATCCCGTTCTTCACCGGGCATCGTGAGCCTCTGCCTGCTTTCGGTCCGATCTCCCATCCTGAGCCTCGACCCCGAGTCCCTTTTCTTCATCCTGGGGCTGGGTCGCTTCAGATCGAGCCTGGGGCGCGACGGAGACGCCAACTCTGGAGGCGCCTTCGCCTCCCGTGAGGCCTGGCTTTCACGCAGCTTGTTGAGCGCCGTTTCTATCTGTTCCGGCACAACTCGCTTACGCGGTTGTATCGTCTTCTTTTCGACTTCACGGGGAGGAGCCTCTCTCTCGACCGGCTCGGGAGCATGGATGAATTTCCTGATCTCCTCGATGATGCGAATCTGCGAGGTCAGGGGAGCGGTCTTCGGTATAGAGATCTTCCGTATCGCAGTCATCACGAGAAGAAAGATGGCGACCGATGTAATGGTCGAAAAGAATCGATTGTCAAACCAGCCAATAACCCGCATCACAACCTATTCCTCTATGATCACGCCGATGGTACTCACGACGCCCAGATTGTCGCACACGTCCTTCACGTCGACGGCGTACTGAATAGCAGCCTTCCGATCCGAACGGATCTCGACCAGGACACCCTCCTGGTCCTGCCGTCTGTTGTATTCCGACTGTATGTAGCCCTTCAGCAGCTCCATTCGCTGCTCGGGATTGGACTCGTCCAGCACGAGTTTCTCGTTCCCGCAGATGAGATCTCCTCCCTGTGAGATCTCGACGATGATCGACGTCGGCACGGGCGCGTCCGTCTGCACCTCCGATTTCTTCGGCAGCTGAAAGATCCCGCGTCGGTTGATCTCACTGATCGACAGGAATCCGAAGAGGAGGATAAACACCACATCGATCAGCCTGAGGACGGTTCCGCTCTTTCTGCTCATAGCTTAACCTCCCTCGCCTTCTCGGCTCCCGCCATCACATTGCCGTTCCTGCGTATGTGGTGCTGAAAGATATTCCCCCTGAGATCTTTCGACTTCATCTGGAGCATATCGTTTCGCCGGTTGAAGTAGTTGAAGACCTCCGTAGACAGGAGGTTCAGGATCAAACTGACTATGATGCCGATGAATGTCGTTACCAGGGCCAGCCCCATTCCACGCAGCACGGTGTCCTGCGTCCAGTTCTCAACCTCGAAGGTGATGAAGATCCCCCAGACGGTCCCGAGCAACCCCAGAGCGCCCGCGCTGTCGGAGAGGAGGTCGAGGCGCGACCGAAAGCTGTTGAACTGATCCTGGAGGTGCTGGATATACAAGTTGACCTCCTGAAAGATGCCGGCAACACTCCCGGTTGTATTGTACGAGGACAACAACGCGCTCAGCAGACGCGAAAGCTGGGTATTCGGCTGTCGTTCTATCTGTTTGGAGATCGCCTCCAGATCCGCCTTCTGGATGTTCATCGCTCTCAGGGAACGCGACCGCATGGAATCGAAAAAGATCTTTCGAACCTCGTCGAGGACAAAGATGAGTCCCAGGAGGAATACCAGAGCTATGATGTCGGAGATAGGCCTGCCCTTCTCGTAGAACTGGTACCAGGTCTCCTGAATCGATTTACCACCCTCTTCTTCAAGGGCCGACATGTCAGCAGGCCCCACATCCGACTCGCCGACGACCGGTTCACCGGTCACCGCGGTGACCGTGTCCGGCGTTAGTTCCCGGGAGTTCAGCAGGATGTCGGCTCCGGGGACAGCCAGAATCATCGTACATAGAAGCAGACACGCTCTAATCATCTTCCGGTTCATCGCTTTCCTCCTTCTCACTGTGATTTCGTTCATTCGACACTATTCATCCAGTCTGAGTTCCAGTCTCCTGGCATCAACCTCACCGGCTTTCCGTTTCCTCGTGAGCTCTATCGTAATGTCCTTCTGTTTCTTCCTCACGAACAGACTCCCCGACCGGCTTATTCTCGGCCTTCCGGAGTTGTCTTCCCATCGGAGGAGAGCCGAGTACCATCCCGGCTCGACAAGTTCGCCATCATCGTCGCGCCAGTCCCAGGTCAATCGATCGGGTACACCCCCTGAACCAGGAATCGAACGGACACTGGTTCTCTCTCGATCCTCAATCTCGAGGCTCCAGCTGCCATGGTAATTGTTGGAACCGGGTGTGAGCACCCGGAATACCACAGCCTCCTCCGACAGCTCGGTGCGGATCTCTGTCCTTCCGATCATGGATAGATCGACCATCTCCACAGTCGATGTATCCGATTGCGACGTCTCAACAAGATCCGTGGTCCCAACCGGAAGAGAGTCGCGCGGAGTTATGATAATCCGGCTCGGGGATAATCCCCCCCCGGCCGCGATGAATTCCCGGATGTTTTCCGCACGGGGCATGTCATCGGAGTCGGAGTATATTCTCGTTCGCATCGACTCGTTACCCCCCATCGCCAGAGAGAGGGAGTCGAGAGAGCTCCGATATTGACTCGTGTACGTGCCCAGTAGTACGTGCGACGTATCCGGGTAGAAGACTGTTGCCTCACGCTCCGCGGGTTGAGTATCTTCACTCTCCTCGAAAATCTCTCGATAGTTGCGTCTTATGAACTCGACAGGTATATCATCATCCGCCTTTCTCGTGATATGTTTCTCGCTGATCTCGAGCAGGCGGGTTGAGGGAATGAGATAGAAGTCGCCGTCGACCGGTATAGGCTGACTCGAGCGGACAAGTGGCGCTCCTCGCGGGCTGTATTTTACGTCTGCCAGCTCCGGGATTTCGACGATGCCCGAAAAGTCATATGAGAAAGAAATGCTGTGGCTCCCACCGCTGAAATCGTTCAGCTCGTTGAGCGGGTACTGATACCTGTAATTCAGGTGCAGCCCTTCATACAGCCGGAATTGTCCCTCGAAGCCTATCTTCTCTTTCCGGTAGTCGACCCGCAGCAGGTGCTCGTCCCGAACCACGACGCCCAGGCGCAGTCGGTATCGCAGTACTCCATCCTCGTACCGGATGTCTACGGATGGATGCAGACGATCCGTCCTGTACTGTGCGCCGACATCATATACCAGGGGCAGCCTGAAATCGGCATCCTCCGAGAAAGAGACATCAGGCCTGTTGATGTTTTCGACGACCAACCCCAGGCTGAACTCCGGAACCGGAACCACCAGCACTCCCCCCGTGAGTGAGACATAACTCTTCGACAAACCCGACGAGAGTAGCGGGTCTCCAGGGTCCACTCCCCGGAATTGCCCCCGATCGAAACCCTGGTTCAGGACGTCAATCCGTCCTCCCAGTGCGACGTACTTACGAGCTCTCTCGCTGTAGGAGAAACCGAAATCGGTCCGGTGAAATATGCCGGTATCGAGAAAACGTCCGCTCAGGCCGAAACGCCTCTTCCAGTATGGTGAGTAGTAACTCATGTAGCCATTGCCGACATCGAAGAAGCCCGGGTTCACGCCTACGTCGCCCGCGTGGCTGCCGAACACCAACTCGTGAGGAAGGTATGAGAGCGACGCGGGATTCCGGAAGCCGGTCCTGAAATCGTCAAGGTCTCCCGCATTGGCGTCGACTATGTCCTGCGCCACTCCTTTTCGCGCTGACAGGAGGAGCACGCACCCCAAAACGATGAGGAATACCCGACTCCAGCATATTATTCCGGCCGACATTCTCATTCTGTCATCTCACGAGCCCTATGGTACCGCTGTCGATGCCATTCCCACCCTCTTCAAGGACAAAGAGATACGCTCCTGGCCTCTGTTCACGTCCCGAATCGTCCCTTCCATCCCAGTATAGACTACTTCCTTCCTTCTCTCTCACGACTCTTACCCGGCGCCCGTCAATCGCGAAAATGATCAGCTCAGGTGAATCCAGGCCCAGCTCTGTCAGGTCGAATTCGACCCTGTCGTTGAAACCATCACCGTTCGGAGTAAACGGATCGTGTCGGACGGCAAGTTTTCCCCGCTCCACCGGTATATCCAGTGTCGCTGTGTTGTTATCCTCGTCATCCTCCTCGATCACGTCCTCGAAATCCACCATGGCATCTATCCTATGTCCCCCCGTGCTCCTGAATGTGAAGCTGTCCTGAAACGACAGGAATTCTCCTGCATCCAGCCGCTCTATGGAGTGTACTCGCTCCTCACCCTCGTCGGAGGACAGGCGAAGGATGAAGGAAGGGGCGGATAATGGTATGTCCTGATTGTCGACCGTAACAGCGGTCTCCACCCCGACCGTGCGACCGACAACGGAAGGGCCGGAAGCGGAGATGGCTGCGACCCGCAGATCAGGGAGCCTCTGGACCACGGTCACGGGCAGGCGCAGGGTGTCAGACAGCAACTCTCTGGTGCCGGTCTCCATCAGCGTGCAGTAGAGTAAAAAGACGGCCGACTGTATGCTGTCGGGCAGCACCGGTGCCGTCCAGCCGAGGTCTCCGCACGCGGTATACTCCCCGCATGGCGACTGGACATTCCGCATCGCAGGAAGTATTTCATAGGGTATCTCGGTCGCGAGTGAATCAAATGACATGTCGAGCCGGGACGAATCGAGGTCTATCCCGAAAAGAGGGATCAGGATATCTTCCCATTCCGGATAGACCAGGTCGGCGCTGTCGGGTATGTCCGTGAAGAATGGTCGACTGTTGCTACGCCCCACGCCCGAAAGCGGGATTCTCCTGCTCTGGAAATCGCAGCTCTCGCCGGGCGCCGGTTCAATTACAAGTGTATCCGCATATGACCCTGTGTCCGCAGGATGGAACAGCGTACAGATTTCGAATGAAGCACCTGGTGGGATCACTACCTGGATCTCCGTCTCCGGAGGCGAACCGCAGGGCATCGTGGAAATAGTGAACGCATCCGACCCGTTCGCCAGGCCTGCCACGATCTCGATATCCCGTCTGGCTCCCAGGTTGTTCAAGGCCACCGCGTCTGCCGCTGTGTCGCCGACAGTCGTCGCGGGGAACTGTATGGAGTCTGGTGAATGTTCGATCGGCAGGATAGCTGAGCCTTCCAGATCCACGACCTGCGTCTGGACGTCGCATCGCTCCGACACGAGAATGAGTCTGTCTGTATCGGCAGCCGGCGCCACAGGCTGATATTCAACATAGATCATCAGCGTATCTCCCGGCACGATCTTATCGGGTATGTTGAAAGGCTTGGTTATCCGGAATGCCGTTCCCGTTTCTATGAAGAGAGTGTCTATCTCCACTGCGACTCCTGATTCATTTGTCACCTGTACTGACGCCGTCTCGGCCTCGCACACGGCGACCGCCCCGAAGTCCACGTGATCGGGGTCAATCTTCAGGTCCCAGGTTGGTGTGATTCGGGAGAGATAGAGCCATATTGCGTTATCGCGCGAACACGGCACAGCATAATCCATGGCGCCATCGAGGTTGAAATCCGCGCCGATTATGTCCTCTGGATCCGATCCAGCGGGTATGTCAGGCTGAAGCTCGAGATTTCCCCCATTGTCGTTTCTGAAAAAGAGGATCTTCTGCTCCGCTCGATCAGTCGCGAGCATATCAAAGTCGCGCGTCGTACCATCGTTTTCCGGGTCCGGATTCGTGGCGACCAGGTTGAAGGCTGAGGGAAGGCTGAGGCCGGTGATATCCTGTTGAATATCGGGAGTGATCACTCCGCTGCCGTCGTTCCAGTACGTCAGCAGGTGCTGGTTCGGAAATCCCTCCGTTGCCGCCACAAGGTCGAGAAAGCCGTTTGAGTCCAAGTCGGCAAGCCGTATCATGATCGGCTTATCAGGGAGAGTAATCATCTCGTCGAAGGCTTCCCTGAACAGGTTTGTCTTTCGTTTGTGCTGGTATTTTCGAACCACGTAGTCGGTATTTACGCTCAGGAGGAAATCTATGTATCCATCGAGGTCTATATCACCCGCGCTGATGTGGACATTGCTTGGAAAGGATCCGCCAGCCTCATGCATGGAATCCGTTGAAACGGACACGGTCTGCAATAGTGTCATTACCCCACCCCCACCGTTTTCGAGAAGGCCGACCGAGTTGCCACCCGCCACGATAGCATCAAGCCGTTCGTCCCCCGTGAATTCCACGATTTCGATATCTACAGGGTTGACAGGGGAGACATTGACGGACCGACCGGGTCCTGTGAAGTTCCAGTTTCCCAGGTTGATGTGGGCGGTTACTCGCTGCTCGAAAAAGTGCCCGACGACAATGTCGAGCATTCTATCTCCGTTTATATCCCCTGTAACGATAATGCTCGGACTGGTATTTGTCCGGAAGGATCCGACACGAGTCAGCGTCTGGCAATCTCCCATGAACAAGGTGACAGTATTACTGCTCATATCGGCCGACGCGAGGTCGACAAAACCATCGCCGTTGAAGTCTCCCGCAGCAAGGGATACAGGGTGAGCCACGCCTGAGAGGACGACGATAGAATCGGGTGCTATTCCCGTTCCCCTGCTCGGAGCGGGATAGAAGGACCACATGAATCCGCCCGGGTCGCCGGATATTATGTCCGATCGGAGTATCACCGTCACTTTTTCACCGACCTTGAACGGCGCGTCGTGTGCGAAGGTTACCTTCATCTCGCCCTGATCGAAGTCGAAACTTCCCGAATAGAGGCCCGTCTGATCTCCGAACACCACGAAGTTGTCTTTCGAGATGGGAGGAGGATTCTCCGAAAAAGTCACCGATACAGGTGATGTCAACTTGTCGAGCCACCGGTTGGGAGCCGGTTTGACCTCGACTATCTCCCGGGGATACTGAGCAATGAGCGTCCGGCACTCGCCGAGGAAGGCCATGATGATGAGCGCGGCCGCGAGGCATCTCGAAAACCTCCGGCTCCCTGCTGCGTCATCGTGTCTCATCGTCTTCTTCCTTCCTGCCGTGCCCGGGCCGGCTCAATCGGCTCAGCTCGCGATAAAGTTCCCGCAGCCTGTCCTGGCGATTGAGATCCGTGTTCAGTACAAAGAGGTACTCGAGCGCGTCCGGGTCTCCGGGATATTCCCGCTCGTATTCTTCGAAGCACTCAAGGGATTCTTCGAGCCTGCCTGCGTCATACAGGAGAGAACAGGCGTTGAATCTGAGACTTGTATTGTCAGGCTCGAGGGCTTCAAGGTCGTTCAGCATGGAAACAGCGTCCTGATACCGCCTTTCCCCACTCAGCAGAAGAATCATGTTGTATCGAGCGGATGTGTTACCGGGATCCAGCCGGAGAATGTTCCGATATGTCTCGATGGCCTCCGAATCGGACGATTCCTCCTGATAGGCCATGGCGAGCGCTGATAGGACCTCCAGATTGCCCGGGCTGTGCTGAAGGAATCGTTCCCCGGCTTCTATCACTCCGGCATTGTCTCTCAGCCTCTGCTCCACAAACACCAGTTCCTCTGCTGACAGCTCATCTCCATTCAGTTCCGTCGAAAGCCGCAACACTCGCCTGGCGTCCAGGTCTTTCCCCAGGGCGGAATAACAAATTCCCAGGTAGGGAAGGTGGCTACTCTCTCCCTCCCGGATCGTGTCCACCTCCTCGAGTACACGAGAAGCCTCCAGATAGTCACCTCCGTTGTAGAACTCGATTCCTCTGTTCAGGGTCTCCCGGACAAAGAATTCCCGCTGATCCTCGATATCCCCGGCATAGATGTCTGATATCGCCAGCGATTTCCGAAACGCGGCATCAAGCTCGGCAAATTCTCCCCTGTTACCGGAAACGCGGCCAAGGAGGTAATACAATTCGGGGTTGTCGGGATGCTCATCAAGCTCCTTACGAAGCGACTGTTCGGCGCTCTCCCAGTCATCCAGCCGGGAATAGAGCTCATATTCGCGCAGGTGCCCGCTCGCGCAACCAAACCACAGGAGCGGGCCGCAGGCGAGGAGGATCATGATTGAAGAACGAGTCAACGTCCCTCCGTCGTCGAATCTCACGGGCAGCCTTCAGGCTCACCCGAAAATGGTAATACAACACCATATAGTCAATGGGCATTACTACTGCAAACGCCTTGCCAAAAAGACAATAGAACGATCTTCCGTGGGATTGTCGGTGGATACAGCATTTTGCGGGAGTGGAGATGCCAGCGGAGGAATACCAGTCAGCCGGGAGGACAAATCATCTATCGGGGAAAGCCTCCTGCCCCGGTCACATTCAAACATCCGAGAAGCCCCGGGTCGGCAGATGGTGCCATGCAGTCAGACGTGGCGGTACAGGACTCAAACCTGTCGCGCGACTCCAGTCCTCCGCCTGGCAGCTATTCCCTGGCTCACTCAACGCGCACGACTGGCCCTATCTTTCGGTCGGCCCCGATCCCTTTATTTCAGAATCACCATCTTCTTCGTGGACCGGAATCCCTGTTGCGTCTCCAGGGAATAGAGATAAATCCCGCTCGAGACCTTCTGCCCGAGTTCATCCCGTCCGTCCCACTGAACAGCATGGACGCCGGCCTCCCGCGGACCACTCACCAGCTCTCTGACCATCTGCCCCCTGATATTGTGGATACTCAGCGAGATCTCTGCGCTCTCTGCCAGTCGGTACGAGATGACCGTCGACGGGTTGAACGGATTCGGATAGTTCTGGGCGAGCGAGAAGCTCCGCGGAATCCGGGGAGTTCCCTCTCCGCCACTGCCTCCTATGCCGGCGGCGGAGATGGTGTCCAGATCCACCGGAGCCAGCAGGAGCATATCCCAGTTCGGCGAACTCTCCTCTCCTCCGAGAAAGGTACCCGCCACATCGTCGTTCTGGTAGATCATTATGAAATCGTTGACGCCGTCCGCGTTGTCCAGGCTGAAACCAGGGAGTTCCTGGTGGGCCCCCTGAATGTTCGATGGTGCGATGGCCGGAAATAGATCGTCCGAACCCATTGTGTCGGTGATGTTTACACGATCTTTCCATGTCGCGCCACCGTCGGTGGATACCGAGGCATAGATATCGCCATAGTAGATTCCGTTGCTCATATCCTGATCGGCATCGACGAATCCTTCGTAGACCACGTAGATCGTCTGGCCGCCTTCTGCAAACCCTATGCAGGGACGGGCCACGTTGTATGCGAAGTACTGGGTGCCCCCCGCGAAATCGGCGACGCCGTTAGGGTGGCGATAGATCGTGTTGATCCCGTTTACCGGATCCCAGTGCTCGAGTTTGGTTCGGTATTGCCAGAGACTGCTCGTACCTGGTGTATATGTGGAATCGCTCGGACTGTTACCGCGCGCCTGGTACGCCGTCCAGACGATATGAGGAACGCCGTCGGGAGACATTCCTATCGCGTGGTTCTGGAGCGGGCGGTATGCCGTCGATGAACTGTCCGGAGGAAGATTGTGATCACCTATCGGGAATCCCGTCACATCCTGGCGTGCTCCCCAGCTCACTCCCGCATCGGTCGACTCCCAGTAGTAGACGTTCGTTCCAAACTCGGAACTGACTACGAACATGTGGCCGTCATCCGATGCCACGATCCTCGGGCTGTTGGGGCCCGCCCCGCTCCAGGCCGCCGGGTCGTCAAGCGTATCGAGGAGCATGCCGTCCCCCCAGGCCGTGTCGACGAAGTTCTTCTGCGTTACGTAGATATCGTCCGTCCCCCCCTGGCAGCCGCCGCTGACATCGCCCGTCCGCCCGACCATGGCCATGCTTCCGGTGGCGTCATCAACGGCCGCGATGCTCGGCCACATAATGGCCTGACACTCGCTGACGCCATCACCCCACCACCCTTCGTAGGCCGTAAATGCACCAACCCCCTGAAACGCGTCCTGAAAACTGTACCAGTGCGCGCCCATCGGTCGATCAGACAGATTTGTGTGGCTGGTGATGATGGCAACATTGCCCAGACCGAGTGTGGAGGCGTTATAGCCGATAACAGAACCGAATCCGCCCCGTTGAGCGCCTGAACCGTCTCCCTCCACGTAGCCGAAGTTGGTCACGACACCATTGAAGTAGTAAAGATATTTCATCCCCCTCGTGGAGAAGGCGACGTCCGGAGAGACCATCACCGCCATGTGGAGCGCGCTGTCTCCGACGGATGCTATTCGCTGACCGAGTATGCTGAACTGGTAATCGTAGATCGTGCTGTCGATTATTGTTCCGACCTGGTTTAACCTGGGCGGCGATGGGATGCCGTCCAGGCCATCGGGACCGGAAATCAATGTAGAATGGAGGTTCTCGCTTACATCAGGCTGGTAATTCACCTTTCTGGCGCCTGTCGCTCCGAGAACGGTCGCGGAGAGAACCAGCATGGTCTGGACCACGAGGATGGGCAGGATAGGTTTTCTCATTCTTGTCTCCCTGATAGAATCCATGAAGGGCCTGATACATCCATTCACACCACGGGTATCTGCCGACTTGAACAGACATCCCTGCGCGCACTCCCGGTTCATCGCGCACTCATGCGTGATGGCCTGGACTTCTCATGATAATGTTTCAAACTTCTCATCGGCTGTCAAGAGTTATCTCTATGGGGACCCCCCCCCAGTTTTTACGTGTCATTCTGTCTTGTCCGGAATCGGCCTTATTGTGCGATGAGATTCCCGACAAGCGGGAATGACA
>CAZOAR010000040.1:0-23892 GCA_964577985.1 uncultured Gemmatimonadota bacterium
ACAATCAGGCCAATTCCGAACTGTCCGGAGCGACCAGTGCCTTGATTTTGAAAAACGCATTTGATATCTTTTATGGTCTTCCGCCAGGTCGTCACCGGACATTGCCCGAATAGATAAGGATTTTGAAAAATGATGCGAACGCTCAGACAAAAGACCAAGGCCATTATGATAGTGGTGGCCGCCTCCTTTCTCATAGGTTTTGTGTTCTTGCAGCTCGGTATCGGTACCGGAGGAAGGCACAATCAACAGGTCAGAAACGTGGGAGTGATCAACGGCGTTGAGATTTCGCACGATGACTTCTTCAAGGCCCAGAATAACATCATCGCCCAACTCAGACAACAGGGAAAAGACAATCTGACCGATGAGGACTATGACCGTGTCGAGCAACAGACATGGAACGAAATGGTCTTCCAGATCCTGGTTCATCAAGAGATAGAGGATAGAGGAATCGTAATCAGTGAAGAGGAGGTCAGGAACTACCTGATCGACAACCCGCCCGATTTTATAAAGTCAAACGAGAGTTTCCAGGTCGATGGACAGTTCAGTCACGAGCAGTATGTTCAGATCCTGAACGCGCCAGAGAACCGACAGTTCACCGCGAACCTCGAAACATGGATCCGACAGACTCTTCCTCAGGTGAAACTTAGCAGCCAGATGGCACTCGGTATCGACTTTTCTGACGCGCATTTGCTGCGGAGATTCAAGGAGAGAAAGGAAGAGGTCAAGGTAGGCTACGCGTTTTTCGCTTCACCCCCTCCCCGCGACGGGAAAGCCGTCACCGGAGCAGACGGAGAAGCCGGTGATCTACTGCCTCCGCCGAAAAACGACTATGAGCCTTCAGAGTCTGAAATAGCGGAGTATTACCAATCACACGAGAAAGATTTTGTCGATGATGAGAGGGCAGTCATCCAGTACCTTTCTTTCTCGCTGATCCCCACGAAGAAGGATACCCTGGAAGCCCGGCAGAAAGCGAGCCTCCTGGTCCAGAGAATTCGCAAGGGAGAGGACTTTGCGGTGCTGGCGGAGGAGTTCTCCAAAGACGCTACGACCGCCGAAAAGGGTGGAGATCTGGGATTCCTGAAGAAAGGGGAAGTACTCTCGAGCCTGGAGGGAGTGGCCTTCTCCATGGAGCCCGGGCAGACATCCGACCCTGTCCTGACTCCTCGTGGCTGGCACGTAGTAAAGGTGGAAGAGCGGAGAGGCGGCGCGGACGAGGAAGAGGTACACCTGCGTCACATACTGATTCCCGTTCAGATAACCCTCGCGACAAGAGACAGCGTTAACGGACTCGTCAGGGATGTCTTTGATGATCTGAATGAACAGACGGGGAGTTTCGAAGAAGTAGCCGCTAGAGAGAATCTTTCCGTGAAAGAGACCACAGCGTTTACGAAAGAGGAATATGTCCCGGAACTCGGTCCGATAATGAAGGAGGCCTCCTCCTTCGCCTTCTCCAGAGATGTAGATGCTGTGAGCCAGTCGATATCACGGCTCGGAATGATATACGTCATCAGGATCAGCCAGAGGATTCCCGAGAGGACGAAGAGTCTCGAAGAAGTACGGGAGGAGATAGCGCTTCACCTCGCAACGGAGAAAGAAATGGCAGACCTGAAAAAAGACGCGGAGTCTCTCCTCGTGGAGGCGAAGGCCCTGGGAGGTCTGGAGGCAGCCTGTTCCAGGCTGGGTATAGACTACAAGATAACCCCTTCTTTCACGAGAAGGGATTACGTGCCGGGCGTCGGAATGCTGGCGGCTTTCACCGGATACGCTCACGCCCTTCCGGTTGGCAGGATAGGTGGGCCGATCAGGACTGACAAGGGATACTATGTTATCGAAGTCATGGAGCGAAAAGAAGCGGATATGGCAGAATTTGAGAAAACCAGGGACGACCTCAAGGCGGAGATGATGAGCGACGCCAAGTCGAAGGCTTTCGAGCAGTGGTTCTCATCACTCCTCAAAAATGCTGATATAGAAGATAATCGCCTCTTTTTCGGATTCAGCAGTTGAAACCCCGCCTCGGTCACGCGACGAACGGCATGCGAGGCAACAATGTACAGGTAACCAACCGGGCTCCCGTCAGGAGAGACCGGTGTGAGTACCGTCACAATAGGGCATATTCTCTGACTTCCCGCAGCCACAGATTGCGACCGTCTTTTTCTTATCGATTATCACGACATGAGGACCGACCCCCGACCCTTGATGCGAACCGTCGCAGTGTGGCTTGTTGCCGGATCTTCCGCACGCACAATATGCCTTGGTGCCTGCTTCTTCCTCGATAACATACGGTTTCTTTCTGTCTGTCATGTCTTCTCTCCTCTCCGAGCCAGCGGCTCTATACGTCCTCTCTCTTCCTCTTCGTGAAATAAAGAATATCCGGATGGTGTCTGAAGCCCAGTCTCCGGAACACCTCCATAGACGTCCTGTTCCACTCTTCTATCAAACAGGCCACGATTTCTATCCCATGCCTGGCGAATCGACGCTCAACCTCTCCGACCAGCCGAGCGCCTATTCCACGCCTCCTGAAGGACGGCGCCACCGCGAGCCTGTTGATCCAGCCCTTTCTCCCTTCGTGGGTTCCGAAGACCGACCCGACAATCTTCCCTTCGCACTCTGCCACAAGGAAGACCGCGTTCCCGTGTTTGATCTCCTCGGCAATTCGCTCCATCGCATCCCTGCCCTTACGCTTGTATGGTAGTCCCGATTCATCCCACAGGCCTGTAAGGGCCTCATAATCTTTCAGGTTGAAGTCACGAATCAAGGTTCCCATATCTGCGGTGCGCCCCGAACTTGTCGAGTGGTAAAAGCTTCCAGTACTGATCAGGTGTCGGTCGACACATCATGATCGACCGGCTCACCCACCTGTTCTCCTCTCTCCGGAGGTAGTTCCAACCGCCCTCAAGAGACATCTTCGTCCAGAAACAACCCCATCACATCCAGCAGACCGCCCCTTCAGTCGCAGAATACTCCCCGGTGGCGGCACTTACTATTTAGCATCGGGAATCGAGAAGTCAACACCTAGCCGGGCAGGGTCCTCCACCGTTTCCCCCCGATCCCTCACCCCGGCGGTCTATCACCCTTGCTTCGATTCCCGGTTCGGGGCGCGGGTCCGGAAACACGTGGCTCCACATTCGAGCGATTAACCATCTATCCATCTACGCGAGACTCCCTGCCTTTCCGGCTAATCAACGTTCCGATGTCATGCCGAACCATGTAGAAGGAAGGGAGGAGAAGAAGAGTAAGAGGCGTAGAGAACAGAATGCCATAACCGAGCGCCAGGGCCATGGGAGCTATAAAGGGGTCTACTCCGCCTATCCCGTATGCCATCGGCAGCACGCCCGCGATCGTTGTGAAAGAAGTCAGCAGGATCGGTCGCAATCTGTCGGCCGTCCCCTCCGCTACGATCCGGAGATATTTCTTCTCCGGCTGCTGCTTACGATGAACGTTGATGTAATTAACAAGGATAAGAGAGTCATTTACGACAACGCCCATCAACCCTATGACACCCATCATCGCAAGGAACCCGAGCGGTTCACCGTGGAGCGCGAAGGCGCCTATAACACCGATCATGCCGAACGGAATTGCCATGAGCACGAGAAGCGGCTGAGTCAATGAGTTGAACAGGAGTATCAGCACAAAATACATTCCGACAGCGGCCAGCAGCATCGTAATACCAAGGCTGACCACAGATTCCTGAGTCTCCTCAGCCTCACCACCGACAACAAACCTCATCCCCTCCCACTTGCTCAGGTCGAAGTGATTGACGGCGGCCATTGTTGCCTCGAGAGGAGTCATACCGCCCTCGCCGATGTCAGCCGTGATCGTGATCGCCCGCTCTTCATCATAGTGGTAGTATCTTGAAGGTCCCGGTCCCAGCTCCAGACGTGCCACATCCTTCAACGAAATCAACCTCCCCTGTCGATTGGGTATCTTCAGCTCGCTGAGATATCCCGGCTTCCTGCGCGCACTCTCCTCGAGCTGCACACGAAAACCGACATCTTCATCACCGTATCGCACCCTGGTCACGATCTGACCGTCATACGCCAGCCTGACGTTTCTGGCAATATCGGCCACCGTGAGACCCACCCTCGAAAGCATCTCATAATCTACCTTGATCTCAACCTGTTCCTTACCCAGCTTATCGTCGCGGTCAATGTCGGTAACGCCCTCTATCGAACCCAGATAGGCGGCCACCGAGTCTGCCAGTGATGTCCTGGCTTCATCGTCGCTACCAACTATGCGAATGGCGATAGGTCTACCCACAGGTGGACCGCCAGCGTCGATAACATATCGGATGAAGTCAAAACCCTCGAGCTTGTCCGATTCATCCCGGAGTCCGTCTACTATCTCCTCGGCGCTCCTTTCTCGCTCGGAAAAAGGCGTCAACGTCACCGAAAGAAACGCCCAGTTCTCACTTTCTCCCGGCGTGAACCACCCGGTGTTTCCGCCGAGGCTGCCCACGAATGTCATGTATGAATCGAGTTCACCATCGGGAAGATTCGTGAGGAGATTCTCTATCTCCGTGACCTTGTCGGAGGTCGCATCGAGTGAAGAACCGGTGGGCAATTCGACTGTCACGAAAAGCTGTTCAGCCGTGCTGCCCGGGAATAGTACAAAGCTCATGTATTCCCTCGCGTACCATACTGCCCCGCCAAACATGATAAGGAATGCGAGGATGACCGGATACCGGTAGACCAGGACATAGACAATGAAACGCTGGAACCTGCTCTTGACAGCAGTGAACCATCTGTGCGACCTTAGAACTTCCCGGCCTTCAACGCCACGCTTCAAAAGGCGATCAGCGCTCCTCTTCATGCCCGCAGCAATATGAGCCGGCAGCGTCGTCACCGCTTCGACATAAGATACAAGCAGCGCCAGAATGATCACCAGGGGGATAGGAAAAACGAATTTACCCAGCATTCCAGACATGAAGAACATAGGAACAAAAGCCAGCATCGTCGTGATGACGGTTGCCGTGACGGGGCTGAGAACGTCACTCGTCCCATCCACTGCGGCATCGAGAGGAGACTTTCCCCGTTCCCTGTTACTATGGATGTTCTCGGCTATAACGATGGCATCGTCCACTATCAATCCAATAACTATCACCATGCCCATCAATGAAATCGCGTCTATATGCACATCGAAAAAAGGAGACAGGATGACAACCCCCATCATCGCCATAGGTATCCCCATAGCCACCCAGAACGCAGTCTTCAAGTTAAGAAAGAGGGAAAGGACCAGGCTCACCAGGATGAGGCCGATCAGACCGTTGTCACCCAGAATTCCAAGGCGGTTTCTGACGAATCGGGACATGTCCGAAGAATATGTTAACTCTATTCCTTCAGGAACAGTCTCCCGTTCCCGCTGAACAAGCTCCTTGACCGCATCCACGACCCGGATAAGGTCTGCTTTCTTCTTCTTATGGACGGTAAACGCTATTACCGGCTTACCATTCATCCGAAAACGCGTCTTTTCTGGTTCGAACGAATCCTTGACTGAGGCAAGGTCCTTGACCAGAACGGCTGGTCCCTCGAACGTTGAACGGACGATAACGTTTTCGACCTCATCCGGCCTGAGAAACTGGGCCATTGTTACAATATCCTTGTCGCTCGTATAAGACTCGAACGACCCACCAGTAGCGCGGATATTCCTCCCCTGTATCGCGGAGACAATTTCCCAGAGGGGAATCTGGTACTCTTGTATCGCTTGCTTGGAGACCTCCACTTTTATTTCGCGATCGAGATATCCTGTCTTGTCGATTCTGGACACCCCTTTGATGTCCTCCAGCTTCTTCTCAAACTGCCTCGCATACCTTCTGAGGTCGCTGTATGGGAGATCACCCCCTACTCCCACCCAGATGACTTCAAGGAAATTCTCTGTCTTTATTTCGAATATGTAGGGTGCCTCAGTGACCTCCGGTGGCAGGTCTGTAGCACGACCCACGGCGTCACGGATATCTCTCTTGACTTTCTCCTTATCGCTGGCATCTATGTCGATTTTCACATCGATTACCGATATGTTCTCCATAGAATACGATGTCATTATATCGATTCCGTCCACACTTCTGAGCTCTTTTTCGAGCTCGTTGGTGACGTTCAGTTCCACGTCCTCGGGAGAAGCGCCCGGATACCTGGTGGTTATCATGACCTCATCCAGATCGACATCCGGGAACATATCCCTTTTGATGCGCATGGCCGAGGCAACCCCGATCACCAGCACAACAACAACCAGGAGGTTGGCCAGCAGGTGGCGCTGAGCGAAAAAACGGATGATGGTCTTCATAGAACCAGTCTCCAGATTCCGAACTGGAAGGTATCAAGACAGACGGCAAATGACGAACATGCCTGATCCTACGCTACTTCACAGCGAGTGGTGAGCATCAGGCAACTATTCTACATGGTACGGGAGGGTCCTGTCAAGAATTTGGTGAGACCGGATGTGGGGCAGCAAAGCGCGCCAGTAGGCAAAATAACCGTGCGATATAACAGGGAGGCCATGCGGGCAATTCAGGACGAGAATCAGACAGTCTTGTCCTGGTTTACTTTCTGTCCCTCTTCCTTGTTCTGGTTCTTGTCCGGCTTGTCAATCTCCGACTCGAGTTCTCTCACTCCTTTCTTGAACTCGGTGACACCCTTGCCGAAAGAACGCATCACTTCCGGGATTCGTTTGGCGCCAAAAAGGAGGAGAACAACGAGAAGGATAATAAGAAGTTCGTTCATCCCCAGACCAAACATACGCACCTCCTGGACTCTAATTCTAGAGAAATGCCCTGAAAAGATAGGCGGCTGTCAGCAAGCCGACCAGACTCATCACATTCAACTTGATGGCAACACCTCCGGTCAGACTCAACACCATGAGGTCCAGCGTGGCGGGTCCAAATCGACCGCCGACTGTTGTGACAAAGAAGTCCTTCACCACACCATCGGGAAGGACCGTTCCTACAAGCTCGCCCAGAAGACCGCCCAGAAGCAGGCCAAAAACAAGGATTACAATATAAGTGGCAATCTTCTTTCTATGATAAATCAAGTTGTCAGATTATCTCCGTTTTCCCTAGCGGCTCACTATATAGGCCACGCATGACATAAGAGCATCTCTGAAGTGAGAACCAGGGAGTCTCTCCAGCTGTTTCTCCGCACGTGCTCCGAACTCCCGCGCTCTATTCCTGGCATAGTCGAACCCTCCGGTCTCTTCAACCATCCTGCAGATGAGAGAGACGGCCTCGTCGTCTATCACATGCCTGTTATAAACAGACTCAATCTCTTCACGCTGTGCGGCACTGACACTTCTGAGGGCGTGGATAAGAGGGAGCGTCACCTTCTTCTCCCGGATGTCGGTCCCCACCGGTTTGCCCATCTCTTCTTCAGTGCCCACATAGTCTGCGATATCATCGGTTATTTGAAAGACCATTCCAAGGTCCTCACCGAAGGCGCGTAGATCCTCACGATACTCCCGCGGGCCGAGTATCGCGCCCACTTCGCAGGAGGCCGAAAGGAGTGAAGCGGTCTTGTCTGAAATCATTTGATAGTAATCATCTTCCGTGACATCGAGAGAGGAGGAGATGCGAATCTCCTTCATCTCCCCCAGTGCGATCCTCCGACTGGCGTCCGAAACAACATTCAGTATATCGTGGTTACCTACACTCGCCATCTCCATGAGGGATCTGGAGTAGAGGTAATCTCCCATTATAATCGAAACCTGATCGTTCCACCTCGAGTTCAGCGTCGGCACCCCCCTTCTGAGGGCGGCGCGATCGATCGTGTCGTCATGAATAAGAGTGGCG
The DNA here is from genome assembly GCA_964577985.1 of uncultured Gemmatimonadota bacterium. Classification (GTDB taxonomy): domain Bacteria; phylum Gemmatimonadota; class CAZMKB01; order CAZMKB01; family CAZNLH01; genus CAZOAR01. The sequence goes on from CAZOAR010000040.1 coordinate 7,775, forward strand.
GTGTGGATCAGTTCCACGACAAGTGCCATCGACAGCAGGGATTGCTTTCCGTTTTCTCCTCCGCCCAGACAGCCACACAGGAATACGAGCGTCGGCCTGAAGAGTTTTCCCTCCATACTGGCTACATGATCAGCGACATCCGCAACAAAGGGAAAGTCCGCAATCAGAATTCCTTTCACTTGCTCCTGGACATCCTGAAGGCGTCCCTTAATCGAGGCCTGAATCTCTTCTAACATAGTTCTCCATACATATCTGTAGCATCTGTCTGAAACGTGGAGATATTTTTACGAGAACATAACACGGCGACGGAAGAATGTCAATTGAAAAGGTCCGCAAGTCGCCTTTTTCTCTGCCTTCAACCAGCGGCTACAACACCGCTCTTTATTACTGTGGTGCAGTGATTTATGCCGAACAGATAAGAGATCTCCCGATAATCGCCGGTCTCAAAAATTGCCAGGTCCGCTCTCTTTCCGCGCTCGATCGATCCTACCACTCCCTCCATACCCACGGCGCATGCACCGTTGACAGTCACAAAGGTCAGGGCCTCGGCAGGGCTCACACCCATCTGAGTCACCGCTATCGACATGATTTCCTGAAGATTGAGCGTCGTGCAGCTTCCAGGGTTAAAATCTGTCGCAAGCGCGACCGCGATCCCCTGCTCTATCATCTTCCTTACCGGCGCGTACTTCTTCGAGCCCAGAAAAAAGGTCGTACCCGGCAGGAGTACCGCTATCACTCCGCGCGCCGCCATAGCACGAATCCCGGTCTCTGAGACGTGGACAAGGTGATCTGCAGTGATCGCACCCATCTCCGCCGCGAGTTCGGCACCTCCTCCTGAGCTCAATTCATCCGCGTGCACTCTCCCCCTCATTCCTGAAGCGGCGGCGGCCGTCAGCAGCTCCCTGGCCTCATCGACCGTATAATACCCTTTCTCGACGAAAACATCACAATACTCTGCCAGCCCTTCTCCCGCTATAGTCGGGATCATCTCCTCGATCAACAGATCGAGATAGCCTCTCCTGTTGTCGACGTATTCCGGAGGGACGGCATGGGCGCCCAGGAATGTCGGGACCATGTCGAGGGAATGACGTCTTCCCAGCTCGTTGATTATTCTCAGGGACTTGACCTCGTCCACGCTTGTAAGCCCATAGCCGCTCTTTGCCTCGATTGTCGTGGTTCCATGTCCGATAAAACCATCGAGACGATTCTCGCAGCGTTCCAGCAGGTCCTCTTCCGGATTGTCTCGAACGCCTCTCACCGATGAGGCGATTCCGCCACCTTTAGACGCGATATCCTGATAGCTCATTCCGGCGCTTCTCATCTCATACTCGTCCACTCGAAACTCGCGGAAAACCGGATGTGTGTGCGAATCAACAAATCCCGGCGTAATCACCTGCCCGTGGCACTCGATCACGCTCGTACCCGGACCCACTATGTTTCTCTTTTCGACCTCCGCCATCGGCCCGGAATCGACTATTGTGCTGCCCGATATGGCGACCGATCCCCCCTCGATGATCCCGAGTTCCTCCATATCGTCTCCCACCCTGGGTACTCTGCCTGTTCCCATTGTGACAAGTTGGGCTGCATCTCTCAGCAGCAGGGTAATTGCTCCCCTCATGGTTGAGTATCCCCTTGACTCAAGAGCCCGCTTGTTGTAAGATCGAATTCCTTATGGCTCACAATAAGCGCATACTGTTCTGGTGGATGATCTGTCTGGGCCTCGCACTTATCTGCCTGGAGGCTCTCTCTTTTCTCCGACCCGACACGTTGTACGGACCGTACTGCCACTACTTCGTCTACATGTCACTGGCGAACAGCTTTGTGCCCCTGCCCACCAACCCCCTTACAATATACATGGGAAGAGAATTTGCACCGATTGCCGTATCCATTGTCGGCGCCGTCGGGACATCCATCGCGAATACGACCGAGTACTTCGTCCTGGGAACACTCCTCCGATTCGAACGGATAGACAGGGTTCGGGTTACAAAGGCCTACCGTGCCTTGAAGAGGTGCTTCGAGATAGCTCCGTTCGCGCTGATGACGAGCGTGAATTTCCTCCCCATCCCGGTCGATCCTGTGCGCTGGATGGCAATAAGCGAGGGCTACCCCCGATGGCGCTATACACTCTCTACGTTCCTGGGGAGGCTTCCTCGTTATCTCATACTGGCCTGGCTTGGCGACCGATACAACCTCTCCAACAGGACAATAATACTCATCCTGGCGGCGACCGCCGGCCTTTTCCTGATCCGCAAGGCAACCGCCCGCGTCAGGAGAAGTGCCTGACACGGGGGCGCGGGGATCTCAATCCTCCAGCATTGGTATATTGATTCCCTTTGCCTTTGCCGTCTCCTTCGCCTTGTCATAACCGGCATCCACGTGTCGGGCGACCCCGGTACCCGGGTCATTTGTGAGAACGCGTCTCAACCTTTCACCGCCTTCGTCGGTACCATCCGCGACCGTAACCTGCCCCGCGTGAAGGGAATAACCGATCCCCACCCCACCACCGTGATGGAATGAGACCCACGACGCGCCGCTTGCAACATTCAACATCGCATTCAAGATAGGCCAGTCGGCTATCGCATCGCTGCCATCTTTCATTCCCTCGGTCTCGCGATTAGGAGACGCGACTGAACCACAATCGAGATGATCCCTTCCGATTACTATCGGTGCCTTGAGAGAGCCCTTGCGAACAAGATGATTGATTCGATCCCCGAATCTCGCCCTCTCCCCGTATCCGAGCCAGCATATTCTTGACGGGAGGCCCTGAAACTGGACCCGTTCTTCTGCAAGACGGATCCACCGCGCAAGAGGCTCATCCTCGGGGAACTCCTCCAGCACTATGCGATCCGTCAGCGCGATATCCGCCTCTTCGCCCGACAGCGCAGCCCAGCGGAATGGCCCCTTTCCTTCACAGAAGAGAGGCCTGATGTATTCCGGCACGAATCCCGGGATCTCGAACGCATCCTTGACGCCCGCCTCGAACGCCTGGCCCCTGATGTTGTTGCCATAATCGAACGTGACCGCTCCCATCGACCTGAGAGCCAGCATCGCCTGTACGTGTATGGCCATCGATTCGAGTGATCGTTCAACGTATTCTGAGGGATTATCCACGCGCAGGGAGGATGCCTCTTCCATGCTCAGGCCTGCCGGGATATATCCATTCAATTCATCATGGGCACTAGTCTGATCGGTAAGCAGGTCGGGTACGACGTTCCGCCTGACCAGCTCAGGCAGAACGTCCGCACAGTTGCCAACAAGGCCTATGGAGAGGCCCTCACGACGTTTCTTTGCCGACATGATCTTCCCCAGCGCCTCGTCGATGTCAGAGCAGCTTTCGTCGCAGTATCCGCTCTTAACGCGCCTGTCGATCTTCCCGGGGTTGACCTCTACACAGAGGCAGGCGGCACCATTCATAGTCGCCGCAAGTGGTTGAGCACCACCCATGCCCCCCATTCCACCGGTCAGAAGGAACCTTCCCTCGAGGCTGCCTCCAAAATGCTTCCTCGCCGCCGCCGAAAAGGTCTCGTATGTCCCCTGGAGTATTCCCTGGGTTCCTATGTATATCCAGCTTCCGGCCGTCATCTGGCCGTACATGATCAGGCCGAGCGCCTCGAGCCTCCGGAACTCGTCCCAGTTGGCCCAGTTCCCGACCAGGTTCGAGTTGGCGATCAGAACTCTTGGCGCCATGGCGGTAGTCTCGAATACACCCACAGGCTTCCCGGACTGAACCAGCAGAGTCTCGTCGTTCTTGAGTTCCTTCAGTGCTTTCACGATAGCGCGATAACAATCCCAGTCTCTGGCTGCCTTCCCCGTGCCTCCGTATATAATGAGATTTCTGGAGTCTTCCGCGACCTCTTCATCGAGGTTGTTCATGAGCATTCTCATGGCGGCTTCCTGATGCCATCCACGGCATGTTATTTCAGCCCCCCTGGGGGCCCGTACCGGCCGATAATCCATATTGCCCATTCTATTCTCCTTCTTATCAGATGTTTACCGCCGAAGCATCGGGTGGACTGGAGTTCCCTCGCGACTGGCTCGCGAGCACAGGTGCCAGGCCGCGGCCCCTGATCACGACCACCACTTCGTGAGCGCCGGGATCCACGAATTCTCATCCGCAATCTCCACCGGCGTCACAGGCAACGACTCCACGAAGGAGCGGCCATATCTACGGCTGGATACGCGCTTGTCCATGATCATCGCTATCCCCTGGTCATGTGAGCTCCGTATCAATCGACCGAAACCCTGACGGAATTTCATTACGGCGCGCGGGAGAAAGTACTCCGTGAAAGGGTTGTCTCCTCGCTCCCTGATAGCCTCCTCGACAGCCTGGGACAGAGGGTCGGTGGGCACGGAGAACGGTAACCGCGTGAAAACAAGCAGCTCCAGGGGCTCTCCAGGAACATCAACGCCCTCCCAGAAACTGTCCGTACCGAAAAGGACGGAACTCCTGTCTTCGCGGAAGAGCTTTGTGATTTGATCCCTCGTGCCATCTATACCCTGTCCAAGGCACTGAATACCTTCTGATCCCAGCGGATCCTCAAGGCTGTGATAACAATGATCAAGAAGACTCCTGGACGTGAAAAGGATCAGCATTCCCCTGCGAAGAGATAAAATAGTCTCTCTGAGGACGCCGATGAGTCTCTCGGCGTAATCATCCTCCCTCGGATCCGGCAAGAACCCCGGTATCACTACCAGCGCCTGCTCCTCGTAGTAGAACGGCGAAGAGAAGACCTCACACTCCCCGGCCTTCTCTCCCTGCTCGAGACCTATCGACCGCCTGAAAAAATCAAAACTTTCTCCAATGCGTAACGTCGCGGACGTAAATATGCCCACTCTCAATCCCGAAAAAAGCATCTCCTTCAACAAAGGGGCTACGTCAATCGGCGCCGCATTCAGAGATCCTCCGTGATCTTTTCCACCTGGCTCCTTTTCGACCCAGAACACCCTGGACTTTTCGTCAGCCCACAGCAGAGATCCGAGATCGTCAGTACATTCCCGTAACATCTCAAGGTGTCCGCGTACCTCGAGTAGACCGTCTTCCGGATCATCTTCACCCATCTCACCTATTACCTCACCCACACTGCTCTGTAATCTCTCCAAAGACTTCAGGAGCAAGGACCCATTCTCCTGAATCTCATCCAGACCCCCGGCAAGAGAAGAATATCGCACTTTCTCCCGGAAAAGCGGTTTTTCGCTGTCACACGACGTTGAACGGAAAAACGGCTCCGAGAAGAAGAGACCGACCGACTTCTCCACCACCCTGCACAACCGGTTTACCTCCGCGGCTTCGTCCTTCGTCAATCCAACCCCACCCACTGCAGGTCCTCCTCTCAGCAGACGTCTCATGGTTCCCACGTGCCACATCAGCCTCCGCTGATCCACCTCGGATTTCATCCCATCGCGGGCAACGCGTGAAAGGTTTTGAGACTCGTCGACGATCAGGCAGGCATAATCTCCAAGGACGCCGCCGCCCGCCATCCTGTCTGCTATCAGGAGGCTGTGATTGACCACCGCGATGCTGGCGTTATATGCGTTTCTTCTCGCTCTCCTGAGGAAACACCGATGATGATCCGGGCAGGCGGAATCGCGGCAGAAGTAGGTGTCGCAACATATCCTCTTCCAGAGCGCTCGGCCCTTTCCCGTGCTGAGAGGGGAGTCGTAGCTGAGATCCCCCGTTTTCGTCTTCCCCGCCCATGACGAAAGTTCACCGAGAAGCTCATCTTCGCCCTGCGCAAGCGCGAGGGACGGCTGCGCGGCATACTCTTTCCATCTTCTCAGACAAAGGTAGTTCCCCTTCCCCTTGATCAGTTCGTACCTGAATGGCACTCCGAGAATAGAAGACAGAAGCGGAAGATCCTTCGTGTGGATCTGTTCCTGGAGATTCTTCGTATGCGTTGAAACGACAACACGTTCTTTCGATTCGACCGACCAGAGAATCGCGGGAAGCAGGTATGAGATCGTCTTGCCGATCCCGGTTCCCGCCTCGCAACAGTAGTACCCTCCACTCGAGAATGTATTGAATATCGACCCAGCCATGGAGATCTGAGCCTCTCGAAACTCGTAGCCCCTGAGCGCATTCGAGAGATAACCATCTCTGGCGAAGAATCTTTCTATATACTCCTGTCCCTTCAGCTCCATCGTCCTCAATGATAATATCGCCCTCTGAACGTGTCAACGGAGAGGCTGCGCGCATACTTATTCGGCAGAGTATTGATCGTGAAGGGGGAGATTACCGGTTCAAGCTATCCTCAAGACCTTGGCGCCTCGTATCAAGCCGGCCTTGAGCTCGATCAGTGCCTCGTTAGCCTCCTCGAGACGAAATTCCTCAACCTCTGGCCTGAGAGGGATTTCCCCGGCTGTCGCAAGGAACTCTCTGACATCGTGTCGAGTCACATTGGCCACGCTTTTTATCTCCTTTTCACGCCAGAGATGTCTGGAATAGTCGAGCCGTAACAGGTATTCTTTGTCCAGCTCTTCTTTGCGGATCGCGTTTATTACGAGTCGCCCTCCGCTTCTCAGGTTCTTCAGCGCTTCTACAACCGGCTTCCAGACCGGAGTGGTGTCAATTATGCCATCGAGCTCGACCGGCGAATCGTCGCTGATGTCACCACACCAGGTGGCCCCCAGCTCGGAGGCGAAGTGCCTCTCTTCCTCGCCTCTGGCAAACACATAGACGCCGGTATCGGGAAAGATGTGTGTGGCCAGCTTGAGCACAAGATGTGCTGAGGCTCCGAACCCCGCAAGCCCGAGGTTCTGTCCGTTCTCGATACGAGCCAGCGACAGGGAGCGATAGCCTATCGCTCCTGCACAGAGCAGCGGGGCGGCCTCCACATCCCGATATACCCTGGGAATCAGATAGGCGAAATCCTCGCGGACCGTCATGTACTCCGCGTATCCACCGTCAACATCCCGGCCCGTAGCAGTGAACCCGCTGCACAGATTTTCCATCCCTCTCACGCAGAAAGGACACTCGCCGCAGGAGGAATAGATCCATGCAATTCCAACACGATCTCCCTCTGTAAGGGTCCTGACGTCGGCACCGACCTCCTCGACTGTTCCCACAACCTGGTGGCCCGGAATAACAGGGAGGCGCGGGGGCGGGGTCCTTCCCTCTATCTCATCCAGTTCGGTGTGGCAGACCCCGCAGGTAGATACCTTGACGAGGACATCCCTGCCGCCCGGGACGGGAACCGGAACGTCGACAGGTTCGAGAGGAGCTCCGTCCCTCTCGACGTTGCAAACCTTCCTGAGTACCATCGCCTTCATACCCTCTCCCGGTTGAGGCCGTCACATCAAAGCTCGACAACCCTTGTAGCCAGGGCATTATTATTCGAGAACGTGGATGTTCTTTTCGCTGCATATTTCCTTCAGGACGCGTGGCCACACAGTGACGCTCACCTCACCGAGATGGGCCTTCTTCAGCAGAAGCATGAAGGTTCTCGACTGTCCGATACCACCGCCAACACTGAGCGGGATTTCACCGTTGAGGATCGCCTGATGATATGGCAACTGCAGAAAATCTGTCTGTCCCGACATCTCCAGCTGCTTTTTCAGCGTCTCGGCGTTTACGCGAATCCCCATCGAGGTCAACTCGTGGCGCCTCTTCGTGACGTGATTCCAGACGAGGATATCACCATTGAGCCCGTGCATGGGCTTGCCCTGTGCCGAAGTCGTCTCGGTGACCCAGTCATCATAGTCCGCGGCCCTCATCTCATGAGGGTAGCCATCCTCTAAAGGCCACCCGATCCCGTAAATGAAAATAGCTGGATGCTCCTGCAGAATTCTGGTCTCTCGTGCCTTGCGCGGGAGATCGGGATACATTTCGAGGATTTCTTCCGCGTGCAGGAACACGAGTTCTTCCGGAAGACTCGGGTATCGCTCCGTCTTCAACTGGGGAAAGAGTTCCTCAGCATACAATTCGGCCCCTTTGAGGACCTTCCAGATCTTTTTGATCACGCCCGTCAGGAAATCGAGATTCCTCTGCTCGGCCGATACCACTTTCTCCCAATCCCACTGGTCTACATAGGCGCTGTGATCGTGGTCCAGAAAATAGTCTTTGCGCACGGCCTTCATATCCGTGCATATCCCTTCACCGACCGCGCAATCGAACTGCCTGAGCGCCATCCGCTTCCATTTAGTGGCAGCCTGGACTACCTGCGCCTGAATAGGCTTCTCCAGCCCGAGGCCGCACGGAAAGTCGATCGGCGTCCTGGACCCGTCGCGATCAAGCATGTCATTCACGCCGCTGTCGACATCAACGATCAGTGGGACCTGCACCATCATCAGGTTGAGTTCCCTGCAAAGGTTATCTTCGATGTAGCCTTTCACGGCGAAGACCGCCTTCATCGTCTCCTTCGGTGTAAGAAGAGAAGCGTAATCCTGCGGCAGAATATTCTTCAGCTCGTTGTAATCACCAATACCCGGTCCAGCCAGATCTGCCTTCTTGTCCGCCATCCTGTGGTCTCCTTCTTCGTTTGTGGATAAAGAAAATAAACAAGTGCGTCAATCCTCTTTCTCAGATTTCGCTATGCGGCCTCTTCGGTCCATAGAAACTAAGAATCCGTAACTGCGTGTCAAGCGTCCATTGCTGCGGGATCCAGGCTCGTTCTCATCACCTGACGTCAGAGGCATTCAATGATGCGAGGAACGCCATGAGTCTATCGCACTCCGTACCCGACGGGCCGCCATCTCAACACTCTCGAGATTGAACCCGTCGTGAAACACCTCTTTCCCGACACCCAGTGCTACGGCACCCGCCGAGAAATAGTCTCCGACCGTTTCTGCGGTCGGCCCGCTGGTCGGAACCAATGACGCATCCGGCAACGGTCCAAGAATCGCTCTCAGGTAATCAGGGCCACCAAGGGGTCCCGATGGAAACACTTTGATCAGTCTCGCCCCGTGTCGGCAGGCAGACAGGATCTCTGTCGGGGTTGTCGCCCCCGGGATGGCGAGGATGCCCTGTCTCCCGGCCTCATCAACCACTTCGGGATCGAAAACAGGCGACATAGCGAATTTTCCACCTGCTCCGGCGACATCACACACATCCTCCACTGTGAGTACCGTGCCTGCACCTACTGTCAGCTCATCATCAGACAGAGCTGAGATCGCGTCAAGAGCACCCGGCGTCGTCAAGGTGATCTCGAGTACCTTGAGCCCGCCCTTAGCCGCGGTCCTGCACGCCTCAACGACGGATACCCTCTCGCCCAGTCGGACGCAGAGTATCGCGCCGTCTATGAGGATCTCTCGCTCGGTTCGTTCAACCTGGCTGAGGCTGCCATCCATCGACATTCTGTCTCTTTCTGCCCGGGAACAGACGGCGGGACTCAGACACTGACACCGCCGGTTACGCTCACCTGCGAAATGTATACGTGACACCGATCCTGTGGGAGCTTCCGAGGTCTGACTTGAAAGGAACAAAAGCGTAGTCTACCGTGAGATCGAGATAGTGCGCGCCGAAGCCGGCCGTGAAATTCTGAGTGTTTTCTTCGGCCGTTATGCCACCCAGGCGGCCGCTCAGATAGTCCGTAAATCGCCATTCTCCACCATAAGACAAGATTTCGTAACCGCCCCTCAATCTCTCGTAATCGGCCGAAACCACAAGCGAACTCTTTGCTCCCGGTATATCCAGACGGTAGGCGAAGCCGCCCCTGATGCCGAGTGGTGCATTGAACGATTCCTCGACAAAAGTAAGGGAAGGGCCGAGGTTCCTTGCCGTCAAGCCGATCGACAGACCATCCAGGGGGCTGGGGCTCTCCCACAACGCCCCGACATCAAAAAGGATGCCCATAGCGGTCTCCGTATCGATATCATGCATGATCCCCTTTGCCGTTACACCAAGGCTCAACGCACCCAGAGGATAAGCGGCGGACATCCCCAGCGCAACGTCGAAAGGCCTGAACTCACCGAGCAGAAGCCCTGAATCGTCTCGCTTCTCTATAGTTCCGAGGTCAAGGACGTTCAGCGAAGCGGCAAATGTCCAGTCCCGGAAGTCGGTCAGGCCGGCCAGGTACTCCTGGCGCATGTCTACGATATACGCGTTATGCTCAAACATGACCTGCGGCCTTACACGACTCAGTCCAGCGGGATTCCAGTACGTGGCGGAGGCGTCATCGGCGACGGCAACAAAGGCCCCACCCATGCCACTGGCCCTGGCACCGACGCTGATGATGAGAAATTCCAGGCCGTTCTCGACACCCGCATTTCCGACTCCCCTCGTCAGAGCAAGGAGGAGGACAACCATCATGATTCGCGCCGGGCTGTGAGATGCTATTGTTTTCGACACTTAATATCTCCTTTTTTCGTCACTTGACGACAGCAGCCTTCTTGATGAGGTGCTCCCGACTGCCATCCTGCCTGACAACCTCGAGCCGTACCAGGTATACGCCGCTTGGGACGTTCTTTATTACCCAATGCTTATCTCCGGGCCCCGGATCAAGGTCCGGGGGTTCGTCAAGGATTTCCGCGGGGTAACGTCTTCCTGAAACCGTGTAAATATCGAGGTTGATCCGGGAAACCGATTCGTCAAGCTTGTAGCGTATCGTGACGTTGTCATCACCACTCCGGACCGGGTTCGGATAGATCCAGAAATTGTCCATGGTAAACGGTCCAGTCTCTGGATCGGCGATCCCGAGAGCATCTCCGTTCATCGACGTGTGAAAGCTGTCATGACCCTCCTGACCCCACGAAACAGAGACATCTTCCGCCAGCTCGTCAAGTTGCCACCCATAGACCATACCCCTCTCATCTGCCGCAAAAACAGCCAGCGTATCACCTGCACTTCTTCCCGCAAATAGCGAGCTGAAGGCGTCGGCGCCCAGAGGAAAGCGTCTGGAGGGCGCGGAGTATTCGCTCAGGTCATATGCGTAGACAATGTTATCTGCGGTACCGAAGATTATCTCTTCTTCCCCGTTACCGTCCAGGTCCGCCAGAACAGGCGGAGAGAAAAAATCACCGGACCCCGACGATGACACCACCTTCGGAAAATAGTCGACGGCATTCATTCCCGTACCACTCGTGTTTGAGCGATGCACCGAGATCTCTCCCCTGCCATCGACAAGGGCGATCACCTCTACAAATCCATCCTGGTCGATGTCCGCGAGGCAGACAGGAGCCTTGATCTCTCCACCTGATCCCGTTTCAATGGGAACATTGCCATAAATCTGTCCGTCCGCCGTGTATACATAGATTCTGCCTGTTGTGGCTGATCCTGTGACGATCTCCAGGTTGCCGAGTGTCTCAGACACGCCATTCCGATCGATATCCGCAAGCGAAGGAGAGACGAGAAAGGATTCGCCGCTCGCGGTTCGGTCCCATTCCAGGTTTCCATCCCCGTCGAGCCGATAGATGTGCCCCGAACTCGTAGTCACGACGACATCCACCTCCCCGACCCTGTCTATGTCACCGGCGGCAGGCGTGGCAACAACGGCACCGTCAACATCGAACTGCCAGTCTATGCTGCCATCCTCCGCTTTTATACAGAATACCTTCCCATTTTCACCTCCGTCTGGATCAGTACCGACGACCACGCGGTCTATAATCCCATCGGGCGGTGAGTCGAGATCCACGAGGAGAGGAGCGGATGTGACCCTTTCACCCAATTCAGCGGGAAAACCCTCCAGCATTCCACTCGCCGAATCCCCGGTCCAGAATAGTGACCACCAGAGCGCGTAGATGGATCCATCCTCACCGGCGACAACAATCTCCATCTTACCGTCACCCGTCAGATCCCCCAGCGCTGGATTCCCGCTGACGGGTTGCTGGAACGAGTAGAACGGGGAGATCGCACGGTCTCCTGCCGGGAAATTCGTTCCGTCAGGGCCCCATAGAAAGAGACTCCCGTCCCGCGTTATGATCGACACCTCAACCTCACCGTCCCCGTCAATGTCGGCAGCGCATATCCCGTTTCCCTCGAAAACCCCGGGCTCAAGATTGAAATCGAACTGTTTCGATTCCTCCACCGCCATGACCGGCCAGCCATTGACAAACCGGGTGAAGTTGACATCGACGGCGACAAGAGAGTCCACCAGGACGCTACCGGAATCACGCGTCAGAGCACGAAAGCCGGAAATCGTTATGCCTGTCGCCCCTGCTGTGTAGCTGCTCGATGACGGTGATGTATCCCTGGAAAACTTGACGTTAGGATCGTCCTTTATCCCGACAACGCCCCCTCCATAGAGGTCGAATGGCGACCCGTATCCGGGATCGATCGTTGCCGGGAGGATATCGTCCAGGTGCTGTATTCCATCCGCCTCTTCGAGATCGATACCGGGACGTGAGGCGTTACAGTTGACGCAGTTCTCGGTATAATCGAGGTCGAAATTATTTCTTATGACCTCGTCATCTATGTGCCATATCATGACACCTGAACCGAGGAGCGGGTTGTCGTATGTCGAGTCCGGCCTTCCGGGGACCGTGGTCAGTATGCCAGGGAGGCCGAAATCGAACTCTGAATAGCTCCCATCAGGAAGCTGGTAGTCGTCATCCATCAAATCGGGCCAGTTGTCGCCGTCAAAGTCATCAAAGGTGAACTCTCCATCGAAATTACTATCACGCAGCCGATTCTCGAGGAGAAAATACTCCGATGACGAGATTGGCACCCGGACCAGTTGCGCGGCCTCTCCTGGCAGTTCGATACCCTTCAGAACCACATCAACGGAGTCGATGGTCACGGTCGCCAGGTCTTCCCAGCCGAGGAAGAGTTTGCACCACCCTATAGGATGCGCCGGCAGCCTGCCCGACGAGTTGAAGAGCCCCGATGACATGAGGCCGAAGTTTCCCACTGCCGGCCGCGTGGGGGTGTCCGTGTCATTGAGATCCGGGAGACCCAGCTCGTGCGCGTATTCATGGCACATTATCCCGAAGATGTCCAGATAGTAGGCGGAGGGGTTATACTGGGTGTCCTGAATGATGGTCTCAGGGAGGACGATCGCATTGCGGACATAGAAAACAGAGTCATCGTGGGTTGTCTCGACCCCCTGGTAGAGAGGGTCATCCTCTCCGACATAGGTTCGGAGTGCCTCGAACGGAATGTACGATGAGAAGAGGTCGTTCGGTGAATCTCCGAGGTACGGAGGCGGACCGAAATCTGATTCCTCACCTGCGCCGGCGTGAAAAACCAGGACTGCGTCATAGAGAGAAAAATCGACATCAGACAGGGTGTCAGCGGCTACAATAGCGTCTCTCACAAACTCTGTCTGCCTCAAACCGAAGATGCTGTTATCGCCATAGTATGTCATCTCGTTGGGCAACTCTACGATAGGCGTGACATCGACCAGCGTATCACAATCCGCAATCGTAAACTGTCCCTCGGACGCCGCGGAGAAGTATTGGGCCATCCAGAGGAGATGGCGGGAATAATAGGCCCTGGACCGGCTATTGATCGTAGTGTCGATCACGACCTGTCCCTCATTATCCGGATCAGGTTGATAAAAAGGGAGATCTCCAAATCTCCCGCTTCCCGTGGTCAGTTCATCGTCATCGGCGGGGAACTCCGCAAGAATGACCGCTACCCGGTGTGTCTGTGAACGAGGGCCGGGTGTCGGGGATACACCCATGAATCCCCGGCCTTCCCTGAATCTGATCGCCGCCTCAGCTTCTGTATTGTACCCTATGCATCGCGTTCTCAACGCTGAGTGCTCATTATCCGGGATCTGAAACTTCGCAAAAGTCGTGTGGGCCGGTACAATCAGCATAGAGAAAAAGACCGCGAAGGCCCGGCTTGTAGTCGACCAGTTCTTGTTCAAGGTGTTCGTCCTCTTGGCAGGAATATCCATGTCATACAAGACAGGCCGGAAAATATCCTGTTCTCACGGAATCGTTTCAAGTGGCTGAGGATACACGCTGTTTTCTCTATTGTTCCGCACGCCCGATATCAATAATCCTTCACTGAACGCTTGAACTCCATCGCGGGAAGATCAATGAGGTTTACCCGGAATTCATAGCGAAAGCGATTTTCCGGGAGTTTCACGAACGAGAGGAGCAACTCCCAGCGATGCAGGTCCCTCCTCAGGGCCAGATTCTGGTTCTGGACCTTTTCCTCCTCGAAGTTGTATCGCGCTGAATACGTGAGTCTCCACTTTCTCGTCGGGTTGAGAGATACGGAGCCATATACGCTCTGCATGGGATCAGAGATCACTCTCGATCTTGAGAGGTTGTGTGTGAGTGAAAAGGTCCATGGTAACTTGCTGATCGCTCTCGGTGCGCTGTACTCCTTCTCGGACACTATTTCGTTGAGCTCATCTCCGACACCGGACAGCTCCTCAACCTCAACTGCGGAGACGGTATCCGGTCCAGCCTCACGTTTTCCTCCTTTCATGGAAATCGTCACCGTGGAGCTGGTGAGAAACGGATCAAACGTCTCTCCATCGAAAAGCGAGTGAGACGCTTGAACCGAAAAACTGAATCGGCCGCTCGGTCTCGATTCTATCCTGGTCGACAGATCCCCCCAGCCGGATTTCCCTTCACTCCGCGCCCTGACGAAACTGTATGAACTCGATTGCACGATACTCATGAGCGATATCTTCTTCTCCTCGTCGCCATCCAGATACTTCGCGTCGAAGTCATTGGTCAGATTGAACGACAGGGTGTTGACCTCTCCCCCCACTCCCGAGAAACCAGACAGGCCTGAAAAACGACTCGAGTCGAAATCCGGTCTGTAACTATAACTGACTTTCGGAGAAATAGTGTGCCGCCACTTCGTCATCGGGCCAATGCCGGGACGATTGAAGATGCCGTAAAAACGTGAGAAGACAGAGGCTGATCCCTCCCAGGTCTCCTGATGGACGAATCCCGTGTTGTCCTTCCTCGTATGGTAATATGTACCGTGAAAGCTGATTCGAGGGGTGATATTAAGAAAGCCTCTCAGCTTCAAAGGATCGGTAAAGACAAGATTCGTCCTCGAGGTCTGGTACACGGTAGTCCCTTCCTCGTCTTTCAAACGCGTCGACTCGAAGCTACTGTTCATACTGTAGTTCAACCCGTCGTACCACCCCTCTCCGTTATCTGAAAAAACGGGAGAAGAGCTCTTCGAGATGCTCATGACGGGAAGCTGTGTACGAGTCTTATCGCGATCGAGGGAATAATCATTGTAACCCGTGACATAATACGATCCCCAGGACGCCCGTCGGTTATAGGTGGCCCTCGATTCCAGAGAGCGCTGGAGAACCTCACCAATATCGAAGGAGACATCCGAATAGATGGTTCTGTCCGAAGAGAAATTGCCTTCAACAAAGAGACTGGCCTCCCTGTTGAGCGTGTGATCGTGTCTGAAATGGAGCAGACTCCTTCTTGATGATGAGAGAGCGTCTTCCGTGAAGGAGTAGAATATATTCCCCTTGTAGCGGTATCGGCGCGCGTAGCGCCCTTCCCCGCGTATGGACCACCTCGCATTCTCATAAATATCACCAGCTATCGTGAGATCATAATAGTCGCTCAATGCGAAAAAATACCCCAGATCGGTGATGCTTCGTCCCCTCCTGTCGTCGTTGAAAACCCCGAACTTCGGCTTGAGGAATCCAGATTGTCTCCCCCTCCTCACAGGAAAGATATAGAAGGGCACAAAGAGCAATGGGATGTCATAGACATAGAATACGATGGGCCTGGCTATCACCTTGTCGTCGATAGTGAGTTTGAACCGGGTGCATGCGAAATAGTAGTGTGGGTGCTCGAGATCACAAGTCGTGAATCTGCTCCCCTTGCCATAGATTTCCCTGTCGCCTATCTTGCTTATGACGTCGCCTTCGAATATCCAGTCGTCATAAATTGTCGATCCTTGCTCTACGATCCCTTTATCCTCGTCAAGACGATAAGTCATTCTCCGTCCCTCCATCTTGCTCCCCGCATCCGAAAGCACGGGCGAACCCCACGCGGTCAGCATACCCGTATCGTAGTTGTACAGGATTGAATCCGCTTTCAGCGTTGTCTCACCATAGGTGACTCCCGCGTCTCCGCAAAGGAATATGGTCTTCTCGTCAAGCCGCGACTGAACCTGCTCACCCCAGTATAAAACCGCACCTTCCTCCTTCTTGAACAGGTTGAGAAGAGAGTCGGACCTGGCCTCCGGAACCTGAAGTGTGTCCTGAGCGAGAGAGTCGGACCTGGCCTCCGGAATCTGAAGTGTG
>CAZOAR010000041.1:0-19151 GCA_964577985.1 uncultured Gemmatimonadota bacterium
CGCTGCGTGGAGGATACAACACCTTTGCGGACGCCGGCAACGGGCTGAGCCTTGGTGTGGGAGTATTCGTAAGAGAGTTTACAATCGATTACTCGTACGTGCCGATGGGTGATCTCGGGAGCAATAACTATCTGGGTGTGGCCATCAGGGGGTGGTGAACGGACCGCGATCTACCTGGACTGGTCCAGGAGTTCCGGGATACCCGGAAGGTCCACTATGCCCTGCAGATAGGGATCGACGGCAACAGAGTCGATCTTCGTGTATCCTGATCGTATAGACTTCTCCAGCCACTCTACGGCCCCGGCTCTGTCCCCGGCCATTGCGGCGATCTGCGCCCTCAGCATCTCCAGATCCGGTTCATCAGGCAATATAGCCTGCGCCCTTTCGGTTACCGAGTCCGCCTCTTCGTACCTGCCAACAGCCAGCAACGTACGAGCGATGTTGTAGAGCATTGTGGGATGGTCGGGATTGAGAGACAGGGATTTCTCAAAGAAGTATAACGCCTCCTGGTACTGACCCATTTTCTGGTGAACCAATCCTATCTTGTTGAGTGTTCCGGTCGAATCTTCCAGCCACATGAGAGAACCATTGTAGTGTACCAGAGCACTGTCGAGGGCTCCTCTGGCCCTGAAGATGTCTCCGAGGAGAAGTTCCGAGTAGCCCCTCAGCGCCTCATCGGTGACGCCTTCGATGAGTTCAACAGACTCGTCGTAGTCACCCCGTTTGTTCAATATCCTTACCAGGTTGAGCCTGGCCCGATCGCATCCTGGATCGAGCTCAAGTGCCTCTCTCAGGCTCTGTTCGGCCTTTTCCAGCAGGGCCGAGTCCTGCTCACCATACCACTTGACGAGATATGCCAGGCCGAGCGCCGCGTGGGCCTCCGCTATCTGGTCATTCAGACGGATCGCTTTCAGGGCATACTCAATGGCAGATTCTATGGTTTCAGGGCTTCTGTCCCAGTACCTGTGATACGCGAGGGAGAGCGCATCTGCCGCGCCCGCATAAGCCTCAGCGAAGGTCTCATCCAGTTCGAATGCCCTTCGGAAAGACGTTATGGCCTTCTCGTTCTCCTCCCTGGTATATCTGTAGAAATGGTATTTACCTCTCAGGTAGTGGTCATACGCCTCTATGTTATCCGTTGGTTTCCTGCGTCTCGTTTCCCTCTCGAATTCTTCGAGTTTCACCTCGAGGACTTTGACGATCCTGTCCGTGACTTCGTCAAGTATGTCGAAGACATCCTTATACTCGAACTCCTTGTCGAAACTCTCGGCCCATATATGAAAACCCGTTTCGGTATCGAAGAGCTGAGCCGTGATCCTGAGCCTGTTTCCCGCCCTCCTCACGCTCCCTTCGAGCACTGAGGCGACCCGGAGTTCCTCTCTCAATTGCCGTATGTCTACGGGCTCGTCCTTGTATTTCAATACCGCTGCCCTGGGAGGGACCTGGAATGCCTTGAGTACCGTGAGGCCCGTGATGATATCTTCCGTTATGCCATCGCTAAGGTACTGGTCCTTCCCATCTGCGCTCATATTGTCGAAGTAGAGTACCGCTATGGAGTTGGGTTCCGGGGAATTCTTTTCAACCACTTCCGGGACGGTCGAAGTGACAAAGGTCGGTGCCATGACGCTCCTGACCGTCAACACGGCCGCGATGACAAAGAGCAGTGAAAGAATTGCGAATTCAGCGGGTGGGACCTTCTGTTTCCCGGTCCTGCCATGAAAAAAGGCTATCGTCACCGCCGCGGGGAGGCCGATGAGTATGAGGTTGTACGACACGTCCAGCACCTTCGGACTCAGGCCGTAGTGGTTTATCACGAGCGAGATGAAGGACGAAATGCCCCAGCTCGATCCGAGATAAATAAGAAAGGTGTGAACGACCTGCCTGTCCCACAACTCCTGGAAAATTCCGCCCTCCGTGGACGCGCTCGCACCCTTTTTCGTTTTGTCACTTTTCATACTTCCCGGGCCATCTACTGGACAACACACCGCGTAGAAAGTGCTGCATCTTGATACGCTCGCAGACAAACAGCGCAATCGCCTGCTTCCGATTGGAGTATATCATCACTCAAAAGCCGTGTCAAGCGAATCCCGGACGCGTCAATCGAACCTCGAGTTAACAGCCGCACGACTCCTGGCAAGACTCACTGAGACCTGGATCATGACTCCGACGGTTTCCAGGGAGTCCCTCGGACAATCTGGCTGGATCTCCACAAATCTTTTCTGAAGCTACAGATGACGATCACACGTAATCCCCGCTTGTCGGGAATCTCATCGCACAACCAGGCCGATTCCGGACGAGCCGGAATGGCACGTAAGAAGTGGAGAAACTCCCACATGGTTTCCTTCTTGACAAGACGAGGATGTCGTTGTATCATCGCGTTGCGTTGGGCCGCTATTCTGGACTCGCTACAGCGGAACCTTATAACGATCGTCCCAGGAGAAATCGATGAATGAAGGTGTAAAACAGAAGGATTTTGGGGCCCCTGTGAAGGAAGATGGATCCAACAGCCAGTACATACCCCCCATCACCGTCGGAGTAATGGGTTCAGCCGGCGGAGACCCCGGAGAAGAGGCGTACAATAAGGTGTTCCGCCTTGGTCAGGAGATCGCCCGCAGGGGTTATGTCCTGATAACCGGGGCGTGTCCCGGCCTGCCACATCAAGCGATCAAGGGGGCAAAATCGGTCGGGGGCACGACGGTAGGGATATCGCCCGCGCTTAACTTTGGAGAACACATGCTCAAATACCACTCTCCGTGCAGAGGATATGACACGATCATCTATACCGGAAGTGGATTGATGGGGCGTGAGATTGAGAACATTAGATCGTGCGATCTCGTCGTTTTCGCAGGTGGCAGATCGGGAACGCTCGGAGAATTCGCCATAGCCTATGACGAAGCCAAGGTGATAGGACTTCTGCTGGGTACACGGGGCATTACCGACAACCTGAACAAGGTAATCGAATTCATAGATAAGGATACCGGCGCGAGGGTCGTCCACGATGAGGACCCCGTAAGGCTGCTCGACGGTCTGGTAGATATCTACAATCGCGAGCTGCTCCCCTACTACCTGAGTGTGCTCGCCAACAGAAACCCGGATGGTGTGATGGAGGAGTGACTCAGGTCATCTCACAACTACCGGGGCTACGCTTGCCCTCCGCGCTGATGCTCCAGGACGGGTGGAGCCTCCAGTATTCTGCACATGGCCAGCCAGCTCATTCATGCCACCACAAATATGTTGCATCTGCTTTATGTGGTGATTGTACGGCGTGGTTATGTGGCACCCAATCCCAACCTGGCTATATGTTTTATATGTATCAACTTGACATTCAGGACCTGAGATGGTATAATTTATCTGTTACATATTGCCTCGGATCATGTTGCAGCCTGGTCACAACAGAGGGACGATCCGGGGCATTAGTCGAACTGCCGGCCTATGAGCCATGGGATCTGGACATTTCTGGCTGGTGGGACAAGGGCGCGGGCGGTCAGCGTTTCGCGGGCATATCGCCATTCCCAGGAAAGAAAGAATTCCCAATGACCGATGGCCACAAGATAGTAGTCTTCATGCCGGCGAGAAATACAGCCCACCTCCTGAGGGAGACGTTCGACGATATCCCCGAAGGCTTCGCGGATCAGATCATCCTCGTTGACAATGCAAGCACTGATAATACGGTAGACGTTGCGATGTCTCTCGGTATGAAAGTCATCCGCCACGAGAACAACCTCGGATACGGCGGATCGCTCAAGACAGGCTACGAAACGGCTGTCAAGGAGGGCGCCGACATAGTAGTCATGCTCCATTCCGACAATCAGTATGATCCGAGGTTCCTGCCTCAGATCGTGGAGCCGATCCTCAAGGGTGAGGCCGACGCGGTCCTCGGTTCCAGGATCCTGGGTGCCGAAGCGATGACCGGAGGGATGCCCTGGTGGAAATACATCGCCAATATCGGTCTGACGCGCCTCATCAACTACGCTACCGGGTCGGACATAAAGGAGTTTCACACCGGATATCGAGCATACAGCAGGAGGGTTCTCGAAAACCTCCCCTATCGATATAACTCCGACAATTTCCTGTTCGACACCGAGATCATTGTTCAGATAATCAGGCATGGCTACCGTATCGTGGAGATACCGATCCCGACCAGATACTTCAACGGCGCTTCTACAATGACATTCAAGCAATGCGTATATTACGGAGTCGGCATACTGTTCTCATTGTCGAGGTATTTTACTCACAGGCTGAACATCTGGAAGTCGAGACGATACAGCCGAATCTATGAACACTCTCACAGCAAGCTCAAACCCTGAAGAGAAGGCGGTTCAAAGAAGGGAGTATCCTGTGGCGAAGTTTGTTATCATCAATCCTCCGCAACTCTATCTGATCTCGCAGTTCGCGAGCTTCATAGTCCCTCCCCTGGGTGTCGCGTATCTTGCCGCACACGTCAGATCCAGGGGACACGATGTTGAAGTGATAGACGCGTTCGGTGAAGGCATGCAGCAGTTTACGAGCAGAGGGGACGTCAACCTGAAGGGCCTGACACTGGATGAGATTGTTGCGAGGATTCCTTCGGACGTGGACGTGATAGGTATCTCCAACCTGTTCTCCCATGCATACACTACAGTAAGAGACCTCGCCGCTATGATAAAGGAAGCGCACCCCGACGTGCCGATCCTGACGGGCGGCATCCATCCCACGGCGGTTCCCGATTATGTCCTGGAGAACTCGTGTATCGATTACGTTGTGCTGGGTGAGGGAGAGATCACAGCGGTAGAGCTTATCGAGCGTCTCGTCTCAGGCAGAGAAATCGACGATCTCGACGGCCTCGCTTACCGCAGGAACGGCAAGATAGTGACGAACGAGAAGACCGCGCTGATAGATGATCTCGACATCCTCTCCTTCCCGGCGTGGGATCTTCTCCCGATAGAAAACTACATACGGGCCAAGAGCCCTCAGGGGGCGTGGCGAGGGCGTTTTCTCCCTATTCTGCCCACGAGGGGTTGCGCGTTCCAGTGCAAATTCTGCACGGCTCCCAAGATGTGGAAACCGGTGTGGAGGACGAGATCTCCCGAAAATGTGGCGGACGAGATGGAACACTTCAACAGGGAACTGGGTGTAACGGACTTCCATTTCGAAGACCTGACCTCTGTCTCGAACAAGACATGGATAGTCGGGCTCTGTGACGAAATAGACAGAAGGGGCCTCAAGATAACCTGGCAGCTTCCGAACGGTACCCGCTCCGAGTCGATCAATGAGAACATCATCAGACGGATGAAACATAGCGGGTGCCGGAATATCACATTCGCGCCCGAAAGTGGTTCTACAGAAGCGCTCGAGTTGATGAACAAGAGGCTGGATCTCGAGAATATCTTCAAGGCTTCGAGACTTGCCGTCAAGGAAGGAATGATCGTCAGCGCCTTCCTTGTCTTCGGCGTCCCCGGCGAGAACAGGAAGAGCCTGAAGGCGTCGCTGAAACTGTTGAGAAAGCTGGCCTGGATCGGACTTCACGAGGTGAGCATCACAACGTTCACCCTGTTGCCGGGATCGGAATTTTTCTACAAACTCGTTGAAGAAGGCAAGGTCGTGCCGAGTGATGAACTCTTCCGAGATTGCCTGAGGATGTCTGACCTGTTGTCGGCGCGCTCCTGGCTGCATGACATTCCAGACAAGGAACTCAACCGTTACCGCGCAATGGGCTTCTTCCAGTTCTTCTCCCTGGCCTACCTGTTACACCCGTGGAGACTCTTCAGGAGTTTCTTCAACGTCGTGCGAGACAAGCAGGAAACGAAGGTCGAAAAACTAGTTCACGAGAAGCTGATCGACGTGGGAAGAATGGCGAAGAAATTCTTCGGAGGTCAGAAGAAAGCGACCAGCCTATGATCCGAGTTTTCCGGCGAAGTACTCTTCCAGACCAGCGATCATAGCGCGCATAGTGAAGCACGATTCCACTCTCTTCATGCCGTTGCGCCCATACTCCTCGAGCAGACGGGTATCATCGATCAGCCTGTCGATCACGCCCGCCAGCGCGGCGACGTCACGCGGGGGCACGATCTCGCCCGTTTCGCCAGCTACCATCAGCTCCCGCACCCCGTTGACATCGGTCGCCACAACAGCCTTTCCCACTGCCATGGCTTCCATGACGATGTTCGGCATCCCCTCAAAGAGGGATGAGAGTACCGCCAGGTCGCAACCCCGCAGATAGGAATCGACGTTCTCCACGAACCCCTCGAAGATGACGCAATCGTCGACTCCCGCATTGCTCGCGAGTCTCTTCAGCCTGCCTTCGAGCCTCCCCTTCCCCGCGATTACGAAGACGAGATCGTCCCTCTTCCGTCTGAGCATCGCTGCCGCCTCGATCAGGCAGGAAAATCCTTTTTGTTCCGCTAGCCTTCCAGCGCTGAATACAATCTTTTTGCCGGGAAACCGCTCGCTGAAATCATACGGCTTAACATCGTCTTTCACCTCTACTCCGTTATAGATCACCTCGATAAAATCGTCTCTGAACCAGCCATACTTCCGGTACGCGCTTCTTATGGTCTCGGTATTTGTCAGGATCCCATCCGTGAGCCTTGTTAACGTGAGCCTGTGCTTCCACTTCCTGCCGCAGAGGAGCACCCCATGACGGGCGATCACTACAGGCCCCCGCGCAAGTCGCGCCGCCAGGCCCGCAACCCTGACATCCTTGTTCAGGTTGCAAACCAGCATCTCCGTCTTTTCCTCCTTGAGAAATCGGGCAATCCGATAAGTGTTTATCGGACTGAAGTCGCTTCGTATATTGAAGACGCGTGTCCTGATCCCCGCCGCCAGCGCTGCGCGCAGCACCGCCGAGTCCTTCCTGGCGCAGAAGATCACGTTGTGCCCCGAGTCCGACAGGCCTCTGGCCGCCTTGATCATCCATTTCTCTCCACCACCATATTTTTCCAGACCGATCGAATTGAAGAATACGATATTCATATCTCGTTGCAGAAGCGTTCTATCTCTTCTTTCATCCTTTCTACTGAAAACCTATCAGAGACCGTTCCACGCGCGGCCGCAGCCAGTCTCTTCCTCTCACCCTCGTTCTCATATAACGCTTCCAGAAAGCCTCCCAACGCGGGCACGTCACCATAATCCACCAGTTGTCCGTTTTCGCCTGATGAAATTATCTCTTTCACCCCACCAGCTACTGTGCTTATCACGGCGTTTTCAAGATACATCGCCTCGATGAGTGCGTTGGAGATCCCCTCGTTCCTGGAAGTCATCGCAAAGACGTCGGTGGCGGCCAGCAGTGGATACGGGTTTTCGAGAAATCCCGTAAAGATGACCTTGTCGGATATTTCAAGTGAACGAGCCAACTCTTTGAGGGACGGCAGGTAAGCGCCATCACCCACTATCACAAGCCCGGCGTCTTCAGCACTCGATCTGTGAATGAAGAGGGCAAACCCCTTGAGCAGATAGTCAAATCCTTTGAGTTCCGTAACGCGTCCCATAGCGGAAACAAGGAAGGGAAACGGCCGCGCACATGAGTCTTCACTCCTTGACTTCTTGCTCAATTGCCTCATGTCGAGGCCATTATATATCACCCTGATCCTGTCGGCTCGCATGAAGGTTGAGGTGAGCAGAACATCCTTGATTATCGCAGCATTGACGATGATCCCATCGGCGAGCCTGTTATACACGAGGTGATGGCAGAGATTACGCATTCTTCTGACGATCCCGAGACGCAGCACCGTTTTCGTGCCGCAGAGCCTGCCCGCAATACCGGCCAGGGCATAATCTTTCTTCTTCGTGGCTATGAGGACGTCTATCTTTTTGCGTCTTATTATCGCAATCAACCTGACGATAGTAAAGGGATCGACCTCGAAGAAGAAAGGCAGCCTTTGTTTCTCTATGTCAAAGCGGCCACCTATACGGGGCTCGCGATAGGCAAGGTACACGTTGTGGTCGGCGGAGAGACAACTCGCAGCCATGTGTGTCCACTTTTCGTTGCCGCCCCAGTCTCTCGCCGAATTCAGGAAGAGAAAATTCACAGTTGGCTGAGTGGTTTATATGCCGCTGAAGCCCACGCCCTCAAAGACCATGCTCGGCCTGCGTGTGGCGGAATAGAGGTAAGGGTCGTTACCCAGTTCGACAAGTCTGTTCCAGAGTTCCTTCGCGTTGCCCGATATGTTCATCTCGTTGACCGGAGTTGTGATTGTTCCGTTCTCGATCAACTGCCCCACGATACCGAATGAGTAGTCTCCCGTCGTCGAGTTGGAATTGCCGCCGATAAAGCTCGTGACAAGTATGCCGCGCCGCATGTGGGCGATCATCTCATCGAGCGATCTCGATCCATATTCGAAGACCAGGTTCGACGAAGACCCGGACGTGGGTTCCATGGCGAGCTTCCTGCCGTAATAGTCGTCGATGTAGTAGTTTCGAAGCACACCCTTTTCTATCATAACACGCCGCCCGGCAGCGAGGCCTTCCCCGTCGAAGTGACGGGAACCGAAACCTTTTTCGATGAACGGATCATCTATCATGGTAAGCTTCTCCGAGGCCACCTTCCTGCCGATCATGTTCTCCAGAAAAGAGTTCTTCTGCTGGAGCTCCTTCGCCTCCATCGGGGTCAGCAGAGTTTGTACGAGGCGGCCAACCGCGCGGTTCTCCACTATCATGTCGTAGTGTCCCGTATCGATCTTCTTCTGTCCTATCTTCCTCAGGGCGAGGCTCACAGCAGTCCTGGCGATGGTCTCGGGTGTCGGCAGATCCGAACTGAACCTGGATCCCGCATAAAACCAGTCTGCCGGCCGCCCCCCATTCTTCCCCTCCATGGTCACCTCCGCTCCAGACCAGAAGCTCGTACTCTCGCTCTCCCCCGCAAAGCCGTTGCTGTGCACTCTGATACTGCTGCTGTGGTTATCGGAATAGCTCGACGTAGTAGATATGATCCTCTCGTCCTGTGCCATCGCCACAGACTCGATCTCCGCAGCTATTCTCTTGCGGTGTGACGACTCGACAGCTTCATAGCCGGGGTCATTGATCTTGAGGTCTATTCCGGTCCCGTCCGGGTAAAACCCGGGATCGGGTAGGGAGCGATATTCGTCCTTCGCAAGGTATCTCGTGCCGGCGATGGCCTCCTCGATGAACCTGGCGAGAGAGTCCCTGTCGAGATTGTTGGTCGCGTTGCCGGAATAACACCTATCCACATAGACATCCAGGCCAAGTGAGCTTTGTGTCGATTCCTTCAGCTTCTCCAGTCTGCCATCACGATATTCGATCTGGATTGCCCTGCTCCTCGCCAGCGTGACGGCAACCTGGTCCGCGCCGCTTTTCAGGGCTCGCTCCATGGCCCACCTGGCCAGCTCCAGCCTCTCATTCTTCTTCATCTTGTCCTCTCGTCTGATCTGTTCATACGGTGCGGTTCGACTCAGGCTACGAACTCACGCCACCCACCGTTATGCTCGACACCTTTACGGTAGGCAGTCCCTGCGACACCGGCACACTCTGGCCATTCTTTCCGCAGGTCCACCCCCCCTCGGACATCGTGGGGTCGTTACCCACCATGACGATATTCCTGAGCACTTCGGGGCCATTTCCGATTATGTTGATGTCCTTGACCGGCCTGGTCAGCTTTCCGTTTTCGATAAGGCTGCCCGACTTGACATAAAACGTAAAATCTCCGGCGCCTATATAAACCTGGCCGTTCGTGAAGGTCTCGGTGTAGACCCCCTTCTTCACGCTGCTGATGATCTCCTCTTTCGTGTGCGGCCCCGCGAGCATATACGTATTCCTCATCCGCGGCATAGGCGCGTAACGGAATGACTCTCTCCGCCCGTTGCCGGTGGGCTTCGTCTTGTAGTACCTCGCGCTTATGCGATCGTGCAGATAGGAGCGGAGTATTCCATCCTCGACAAGATAAGTCCTGCCCGTGTCGTTCCCCTCGTCGTCGATATTGATCGAACCGCGGATGTTCTGATCGGTTCCATCATCGACTATCGTCACGAACTTCTCCGCAACCGGTTTGTTGAGCTTGTCGCTGAAGATGGATATCTCCTTCCGGTTGAAATCCGCCTCCATCCCGTGCCCGATCGCCTCGTGCAGGAGAATCCCGGAGCTACCCGCGGCCAGGACCACCTCCATCTCGCCGCCATCGGGTTTGACCGCGTTGAAGAGATCGACGGTTCTCCTGACCGCTTCGCTCGCGAGCCTCTCAATATTCTTCGGCGTGAAGAATTCTATATCCCTCCGCCCCGAGAGATTGAAATGGTTCTTCTCGCGGCGTCCATTCTCCTCGGCAGTCACGTTGACATAAATAGTCCCCATCGGTTGATAATCGAAAGTCAGCCGGCCCTCGGAGTTCGCTATCAGGATGTAAGACGTCCCGTTGATGAACCACACATT
Source organism: uncultured Gemmatimonadota bacterium (assembly GCA_964577985.1). Taxonomy (GTDB): domain Bacteria; phylum Gemmatimonadota; class CAZMKB01; order CAZMKB01; family CAZNLH01; genus CAZOAR01. The sequence goes on from CAZOAR010000041.1 coordinate 10,360, forward strand.
CGACTTGATCACACGCGGGTCGAGTGTGAAGACCCTGTCATTGATCTTCTGGAGGTACGGGATTTTCCGATCGACCGACACATCCTCCCAGGGCGTTTCGATTTGGTAATACTCGGGATGCGTGTGCAGTTTCAACTCCACCGGGGCAGTCTCCCTGCTCGAGTCGGCTATGTTGGCCGCCGTCTTCGCCGCCAGTTTCATCGCCTCGGGGGTGACTTCCTCCGTGAAGGAATAACCGGTCTGATCACCATTCAACACGCGGATGCCTACACCGAAATCCACGTTGCTGTATGCCTTGTTGACCGCCTTGTCTTCGAGGCCGATGCTATTGTTGATGCTGTGCTGAAAATAAAGATCACAGTAATCACCGCCTCGTGAGAGGGCTATGGACATGACATCCCGGATAACCCCGGCGTCAACGCCAAAGTGATCGTAGTAATCGGTCAGGTTCATATTTTCTGTAGGAGACATGGCAAAGGCTTTCCTGACGTTAGAAGTTAAGAAATAAGGGAGAGTTGACGCCATGAGGAGACCCGACGACCCTTTCATTATGAACTCTCGTCTCGTGATCTTCTTCTTCATGGTCTCCTCCCTGGAGATCGCTCCAGATACTCAATCGCGTCGCGGGGCTTCTGCAGGAAGACGCCGCGGTTCAGGTTCAGTCATCGGGGCTCGCACCGACATGCGACAACACTACAGCAGATTTCGCGCGCAGGGCCGTCTGAGGAACCTTCCCCTCCGGTGTTTGCTTCGACCTGTGTAATTTAGTAAGAAGAGGCCGAAATATCCAGAAGTTATCCTGTATAGTCTCCGGGATGCAGGGGGGGCTCGAAGATCAATGGGGCTTGACGTTGTCGGATATCATTGTGGATGTTGGGACGAGTCTCGTGTTCGCCCCTTTTTCTTCTGGTCGTCATCTGCATCACCAGAAAAGATTTATAGCAATTCAACCAGATTGTCCAGGGATACTCCGGGATTGCGGGCTCGGAGTTTCCCCACTTTTTTCGCGTCATTCCGGCTTGTCCGGAATGGGCCTTATTGTGCGATATGATTCCCGACAAGCGGGAATGACAGCCAGAGCGAGAACGACATGTGGGGCGGGAATGTCATGTGAGGCGTAATTACTTATGACGCTGTTTGTGATTCGTCGCGGAGCATTTTCCGTCTGAGATTCTACAAATCCGCCCCCGCAGTTAGTCACGCGGTGATACACGCGGCCGTACATCGAGCCATGACCATGCGTATCAACAGGGTTCCCCGTCGTCGGACATGTCTGAAACAGGCACGTCCGCTTCCTAACCCCTCGGAATGCTCATTACAATGTACGTGTGCAACGGTTCGGTTTGGAAGGCGTCGAACGCCTCGAATTCGTCGCCCGTCGTGACATCCTGCACCAATACGTGTCCGGCTACCGGATAAGGGAAAACATCAAAGGAGAAGACAACGACGTCGGTCGATCCCGCCTGACTCCACTCCACACCCTGCCACACATCTCCATCGGCGATCAGCCTGCGCCGCTGCATCCTGTCCATCACCTCGAGATAATCATAGTTCGCCTGCTGGATGAGCGCGATTTCCTCGTCGGGATGACGCATTAGCACATCGAGGTACTGCGGCGATATATGTCCCTTCGACGCCAGAGCGCGGTAATAGCTGACCGGCTCCACAAGGGTGTCCACTATGTAGCGGTAGAACCCGTACTCGCGCCCCAGCATCCGTCTGAGCATCTGCCCCGCCTCTCGTCTCTGCTCGGGTGGGACCTCCGGCTCGAAGGCGTCGTAGCCGGGCAGTCCCCCACTGGAGAGCCCGAGCGGACCACAACCCTCAAGGATAACATCGGTGAAACCCATCTCCCGCCATGCGACGTGTGTCTGCAGAGTGAGACCGAGCTGCGGAACAGGTTGAAACCTGCTGAAATCGGTCATGACGCCGAATGTCAGGTGGGAGTCCACCATGAAGCCATCCACGTTCGTGGAAAGACGCGCGTTCAGGTATCGGTCGAGGGCATAGTCATTGTATCCACTGTAGAGGCTTGCGCCCGTGACATCCGCCCAATCGGCATCTTCTGGTGTTCCGTTTATCCGCCACATTATCCAGTCCGGATGCTCGACAAGGATCGGCGAAGAATTTGACAGGTGGCCTGGGCTGTTCCAGAGCACGACCTTCATCCCGAGTTGATGTGCGCGTTCCACGAGAACGCGGAGCCCCTCTTCGCCCCCCAGCGCCTCGCTGATATCCAGGTGCCACGGGGCGTTTCCGGAACCATTACTGTAGCTGCCGGGAAGATACTCCGAGAAGGAGTGTTCCGCGTCGCTCTCCCACGCGACGACACGGAGGATACGGTATCCCAGCTCGGCTGCCATCGGCAGTTCATCGAGTGTGTAGCGGTAGAACCACGACTCCTCGAGGGGCGGCGGCCCGTGCATGATGTAGTTGGCCATATACCCTTCGTCCGGGAACCTCATCTCCAGGGCCGGCACGAGTGCCGTGACTGCCAGCCCCAGCAGATCCCTGTAGTGATCCGCGGTGCAGTCGTAGACGGATGTCCACTCGTCGATCGCCTCCCATCTGCTCCGGAGAGGCGCTGTGGCCAGGAGCCAGAACTTCATGGGTGTCTCGCGGACAGCCCCATCTCCCATTGGAATCCGCTCGTCGATGATATGTCGTGCCGATTCCTCGTGGATAGCCACCTGCGCTGCCACCGGAGACTCGAAATAGCTCAGGATGGTTCCATCGGGACCACCCGCGAAATAGTATGGCTGGGTGTCACCAAAATACGTGCTGAGTGGTACTTCGAAAGGCTCGCCCGCTCCAAACTCACTCTCGACGAAGTTTCCCCACACCTGAGCAAACGCCCAGTCTCCTTTGAGAGGTGCTGCCGGTTCCACCACCCTGATCGACGAAGCCAGCTCGACTCCCGTCAGCCGCACCTTCCATCCCATCCCCACGTATTCTGTCTCGCCGAGCATAATGCCGGCGGGCGCGAAGATCCATTCGAACTCTCCCTGGTCGCCGCCGTCATTGATTGCGCAGAGCAGGGTCACAGTGTCGTCAATGATCTCATAGCCGATATACTGGAAGAGATTCATCCCCACTTCGTGCATCTCGCGACTTCCGGTTGAGGGCCACTCTCCACCATTGGCATCTCTATCCACCAGGTAGGCCGGCCAGTCTACGATGTCTCCCAGAGGGCTGTCATCCAGGACTTCAAGAATGGGCGGTGGGACGGGCAGATCTTGCGGGACAGAGAGCACTTCCCGCCCCCCGACGATGAGTTCCCGGAGCCCTGTCAGACTGCCGCCCGGCTGCCTCCCGATGACAATCTTTGCCCCCTGCAGCACGATAATAATCTCCTCATCGCGCTCGATCACTCCTGGCAGGCCTGCACGATCTGCCGTCCGCTCCGGCCCTCTCGGACCCGAGACGTGTGCCTCTCCCTCCCGGTACAAGGCCGTGCCACCTTCCGAGCTCGCCGCCAGAAGGACAGCAGACGTTGTAACGATCAGAAACAACAATCCGGAAATTGTCTGAAAGAAAGTGCTCGTCTTAAACTGATTCTCTGTTTTCATGGCCGCAAACTCCTTAGTCTGCCCTCCGCCGAGAGCCGAGGGCTCTGTCATCCTGTGCGGGCAGGTTGTTACAATCCACCCGCGCTTCTGTCAATCACATCGTCAGGAACAAGGCGTTGACAAAGTCGATGACGGATAGCGGTCAGAAACCTTTGTTCACTCGGGCATGGGTTCGCGAAACTCGGGAGGCTCCCTCAATCCGCGCAACTGCTCCTGTTGCTCTTTCGTAAGCACGTTCTTGATCCGGATCGCCAGGGTCAGGTGTGTCCGTTTGATTCGAGTCTCGAGCGCCAGGATCTTCTCGAGCCGGGCAAGCGCCTTTTTCTCATCCACACGGTCATGTTCGATCAGCGAGATAAATGACTCCATTTCATTCTCGAGATCCCATTCAAGGTCGGTAAAGCTGGTCTGGGCTGTCTGGACCTCTTTCTTGATCCCATCCCTCTGCTCCTCACTCAGTCCGATAGCCTGCTGATAGCGCATCACAAGCTCCGGTGGAAATGTGTTGGCCTCGATAGGGTCACCCTCGAATTCCCCCTGAGCGATCAGCGGTTGAAAAATCATGAAGGCAAGGGCGCTCAGCATACATGTTTTAAGGATCATTTTGTCTCTCCATCTCTCACAGGTTAAACGAGTTACTCGGATGGATCCCCCATGTCCCTCGCCCGTGGTGGCCACTCCGGGGCGTGGAGTGCCCGGGAGGTCTTGTGAACGACGCCGTCAAGGTAGACCATCGTGTCGTGAATCGGGTAGTGCGAGGGGCCGCCACAAAATTGCTCAGGCCTCCACCGTAGAACGCCTTACCGGTCCCGGCAAACGCCAGGAGTGATTCCGTAGGTGATTTCCATTCCGATATGGAGACCGCTTTCTGTGACCTCAGAATGATCCCCTCGCGCTCAAGAACGAAGAGGGAACCACCGAGCAGGACAAGGACCGCAGCAGCCACCGCGAGGCGCGATAATAGACTCACCCCGAGCCCCTTCCCACGCGCAGATAGAGAGGCGGCACTACTGATGCACTCCCTGAAATCGGGCGCGTGAGACTCGTCCTCTGCCCTGATCTCTTCGAACAGCTCTCGAAGATCCTTTTCATTCGGATCATAGCTCATTTGAGATCTTTCTCTTACTCATCCACAGCCTGAGCGCCTTCTTTCCGCGATCATAATGAGTCCTCGCGGACCCCAGGGAGACGCCCATGACTTCTGCGGCTTCCCTGAGACTGAGCTCGTGATAAAAGTGAAGCTGTATCACCTCGCGCTGCCTGTCGGGAAGCTCCATCATCGCGTGCCGGACCAGCGCTCGGAGTCGTGATCGGTCAATCCTTTCGCCGGGTTCCGGGCCAGGGTCAGGATCGACATTCTGGTCATCGAGCCTCACCAGCCTCAGGCGCCGGCGAATCTTCCTCCTGCGTGCGTCTATCGCGGTCAGACGAATCACAGAAAAAAGCCACGTCTTGAACGTCGACCGCCCGCCGTACCTTGCCTTTCCTTCCACTACCTTCAGGTAGGCAGTCTGCAGCACTTCTTCCGCCTCCTCCCGGTCCTGGCGACAACAACTGAGCGCCCAGCCGTAGCTTCCGCTGTGATACTTCTCCAGTTGTCGCACCATTTCGCATCTGTCCATCAGCCTGTCTCACCTTGTTCCTGACTGATTAGTCGTACAATCAGGCGAGTTATATGACACGAAGAGGGGGCTTCCCCGGGCCACATGACTTTGACGGAGACATCATGGTGATGTTACCAGCAGGCCCGGGGCATGTCAATGAGAAAACGGCAGGCTGTATCTCGCGTGCAACGACGACAAACCGTGGGATGATACGGGCTCGTATCACGCAACCATACGCGCCAGGTAAGATGGGTGCTTCGGGCTTTTATCAGCCGAATTTGATGCCCTGAGCCAGGGGCAGTTCGGTTGACCAGTTGACTGTGTTCGTCTGGCGGCGCATGTACGCCTTCCACGCGTCGGAACCCGATTCGCGACCTCCTCCGGTATCTTTCTCTCCGCCAAACGCGCCGCCTATTTCAGCGCCCGATGTTCCTATGTTCGCGTTGGCGATTCCGCAGTCGCTCCCGGCGGGTCCGAGGAAACGCTCGACCTCGCGCAGGTCATTGCTGAAGATTGCCGAAGAGAGGCCTTGCGGGACGCCATTGTGGATGGCAATTGCCTCGTCGAGACTGTCGTACGTTATTATGTACAGAATCGGCGCGAATGTCTCTTCCTGCACTATCTCCCACTCGTTCCTTGCCCGGACGATGCATGGCCTGACGTAGCACTTTCCGGGATATTCTTCCCCTTCGAGTTTCTCTCCGCCGTAGACGACTTCTCCACCCTCCTTGTTGATTCGCTCGAGGGCCAGCATCATGTCATCGACCGCGGACTCCTCGACAAGCGGCCCCATCAGCGTCTCTTTATCCAGCGGATCGCCTATCCTGACCTGTTTGTACGCGCTGACAAGCCGCTCGATCAATTCTTCTTCCACCGACTCGTGGACTATTATCCTGCGCGTGGTCGTGCAGCGCTGTCCCGACGTGCCCACCGCTCCGAAGAGTATCGCCGGAACTGCAAGATCCAGATTGGCCGAGGGCGTCACCACGATCGCGTTGTTCCCCCCCAACTCCAGTATGGTTCGACCGAGACGAGCGGAGACCTTTGCAGCCAGCCCTTTTCCCATCCGTGTGCTTCCCGTCGCACTCACGAGCGGTATCCTCGGATCATTCACCAGCAACTCCCCGATCTCACTCCCTTGTCCGATTACGAGCGATACTATCCCTTCCGGACAATTGGTTCGCCTGAGGACATCATGGATGATGTTCATGCACGCGATTGCCGTCAGGGGAGTCTTGCTGGCAGGCTTCCAGAGGGTCGAATCACCGCAGACCAGGGCGAGAAACGTGTTCCACGACCAGACGGCCACCGGGAAATTGAAGGCGGAGATGACACCGACCACACTGAGCGGATGCCACTGTTCCATCATGCGGTGACGTGGACGTTCGCTCTGCATCGTGAGTCCATAGAGCATTCGCGACTGCCCGACCGCGAAATCGGCCATGTCGATCATCTCCTGCACTTCCCCCTCCCCTTCAGCCCTTATCTTGCCCATTTCGAGCGTGACCAGCGCCCCGAGTTCGGACTTGTATTCACGAAACGCCTGTCCTATCTGCCTTACTGTTTCCCCTCGGGTGGGCGCCGGGACCATCCTCCACTCCTCGAACGCCTCCGCGGCCTTCGCCACCACTCTCTCGTAGTCATCCGCCGATGCCTGCCTGACGGAGGCGATGACGGAGCCATCAATCGGCGTGATGATGTCTACCATGGCCCCCGAAGTTTCCAGCCAGTCACCGCAGTACGCACCTCGGTTCTCGTTTGTTATCCCCAGTTTCTCCAGGAAGTCGTATCTCATCGAGGCCTCCTTTTCATCCCTTGCAATCTCAGCTCCTGTATGAATATCAGAAATCGACCTTCAAACTTACTCCATTGACTCGACTTAATCAAGACGACCGGGGCGAGATCTTGTTTCACACCCATGACGCTCCCCACGGGTTCCTGATAACGTCCATCGGCAGCCTCGAAAGAAAGGACTCCACCCCGTGATCGAGGATGGAGCCCTTCTTCTTTTCAAACCGCAAACGGCGCGCGTTACGACGCTTCAGTCATCGCTCCGGGGCCGTATCAGACGATACCCTGATCGATCATTGTGTCGGCAACCTTGATGAACCCCGCGATGTTGGCGCCGTCAAGGTAGTTGACGAAGTTTCCCCGGCTGCCATGTTCCTGGCACTGGCCGTGGATGTCCTTCATTATACGGTGGAGTTTCTGATCCACCTCCTCGCGCGTCCACGAATACCTCATCGAGTTCTGCGACATCTCGAGGCCCGACACGGCGACTCCACCCGCATTTGCCGCTTTCCCCGGGCCATAGAGGATTTTCTCGCTCAGGAAAACCTCGATCCCCTCGGGCGTCGTCGGCATGTTCGCGCCCTCACAGACCGCGTAGATCCCGTTCTTCAGGAGGTTCCCGGCGTCCTTGCCGTTGATCTCATTCTGAGTGGCGCTCGGGAAAGCGCAATCGGCCTGGTGATCCCAGAGGGGATTGTGGTCAGAGCCTTCCTCAACAGGCGTATAGGTCGCGCCATACTTCTCAGCGTATTCCTTGATACGTCCCCGGCGCACATTCTTCAGCTCCATGACAAAGGCGAGTTTGTCGTTATCTATGCCGGCTTCATCATAGATATAGCCGCTCGAATCAGAGAGGGTCACGACTTTGCCACCCAACTGGTTGATCTTCTCGGCGGTGTACTGCGCGACGTTTCCGCTGCCCGAGACGAGGCACGTTTTCCCTTCAAGTGTCTCATCGCGCGTAGCGAGCATCTCGGACGCGAAATAGACCGATCCGTAGCCGGTCGCCTCGGGCCTGATGAGCGATCCTCCCCACTTGAGTCCCTTGCCCGTGAGGACACCCGTAAACTCGTTTCTTATCCGCTTGTACTGACCGAAGAGGAAGCCTATCTCGCGACCTCCCACGCCAATATCACCGGCGGGCACGTCCGTGTCGGGACCGATGTGGCGCTGGAGTTCCGTCATGAAGCTCTGGCAGAACATCATTACCTCGTTGTCACTCTTACCCTTCGGGTCGAAATCGGATCCTCCCTTACCACCACCCATCGGGAGCGTCGTAAGGCTGTTCTTGAAGACCTGTTCGAACGCGAGGAATTTCAATATGCCGAGGTTGACCGAGGGATGGAAACGCAACCCGCCTTTGTAGGGGCCGATAGCGCTGTTCATCTCGATGCGGAAACCGCGGTTCACCTGCACGTCACCATTGTCGTCCATCCACGGCACTCTGAACAGCATGACGCGCTCGGGCTCGCAAATCCTCTCCAGAATCCTGGCCCTGGAATACTTCGGGTTTTTCTCCATGAAAGGCATCAGCGAGCTGGCCACCTCGAAGACCGCCTGGTGAAACTCTGGCTCGGCGGGATTCTTTGCCTTGATCTTCTCCATGAAGATCTCGACTCCTTCAGACATCTTTGCCTCCTTGAACCGATGAAGGGGTAGTGAATATAGAACATGCCAAAAAGCTGGTTTTAAGCGGGATTAATCTACCATTATAAATCAAAATGTCAACTCTTTTTGCGCACAGATGGATAAGGTCCCCGCTCGCCTTCAGGCGCTCACAACAGGAGCATCCCGGGAAAGTCTGGTTAAATCTCTATGTCATTCCCAC
>CAZOAR010000041.1:19251-23029 GCA_964577985.1 uncultured Gemmatimonadota bacterium
TCATTCCCGCCACACATGTCATTCCCGCTTGTCGGGAATCCCACCGCGCAATAAGACCGTTTCCGGCAAGCCGCAATGACTCGTAACAAATGGGGACACTCCTGGCCAACACGAGTTGACCGCGGATAGCTCAATGGTTATATTCCCGCTGGAGACCGAGGGGCTGGACCAGGCGCAAGGCACGTTGCAGGTTCATTCCGTGTCAGCCCCGGACACTTCACGACAGACGGCGGCGGCCATACATTCTTCGGGGGCTTGATTCCCTCTTGCGAAAAAGAAAGAACTTCGAGGGCGAACACGAACAGCTCAGCAGGATCTATCATACGCTGATGCCTTTCAAGGTACAGGAGATCCTGCTGGTGTCGAGCATGTATGACGCATTCATTCTCGAGGAGGAAGGCCTCATCTCCGAATTGCTCATTGGTGAGTACCGGCACCTGCTTCTAAGTTCACCGCCAAGGGTCACCAGGGTCAATTCCGGCCACATGGCCATGCAGCGTCTGAAAGAGCGCCGGTATGACCTCGTGATCACAATGTCGAAAAATATAGGGATGAGGCCCTACACGTTCGGCAGGAAGATCAAGAAACTTCACCCCGACCTCCCGGTAATCCTCCTGGCGACCGATTCCTCGGATATCCGTCTCATCGACAGGCAGCGTGACAAGAGTGGCATCGACAGGGCATTTTTCTGGACGGGCGACTCCACTCTGTTCCTTGCCATTATAAAGCATGTCGAGGACAAGATAAACGCGAGCAATGACACCGAGAAGGGAAACGTCCGTGTTATCGTCATGATAGAGGACTCGGTGCGATACTACTCCAAATTCCTGCCCATCCTCTACACTGAAATCGTACGACAGACCAGGCGCGCGGTATCTGAAGACCTGAACGAGATGCAGAGGCTGGTGACGCTGAGAGCACGCCCGAAGATCCTCCTGGCGGAGTCGTACGAAGAAGGTGTGGAGCTTTTCACTAGGCACGAGGAATACATACTGGGCGTGATCACTGATGTCCGCTTCCCCCATGAAGGGAAAAACGATCCGGATGCGGGTTTCAAATTCAGCAAGCAAATCCTCGCGAAATCTCCCTTCACCCCGATCCTGATGCAGTCATCGGAGGAGGTGAACAGGTCGAAGGCGGAGCTGGCAGGGACCTATTTCCTGGATAAGAATTCTCAGACACTGCTCCATGATTTCAGGCACTTTCTCCTCAACCATCTCGGTTTCGGTGATTTCATCTTCTATCGACCCAAGAAGAATCACAGCCGCAAAGAGGAAGAATCGAAGTCTCTGGAGGTCGTTCACGACACGACGGTTGAGATCGCGAGGGCGTCGAGCATGCAGGAATTCGTCCAGCTCCTGCAGGAAGTGCCCATCGAATCGATCCGGTTCCACGCGGAGAGAAATCATTTCTCGAACTGGCTCTTCGCGAGATCTGAATTCAAATCGGCCATGAGGATGCGTCCCAGGAAGATATCCGAATTCGCCGACCTCGACGAGGCACGCAAATTCCTGCTGGAGGTCTTCACCGAAAGCCACAAGGAGAAACAGCGGGCGGCCATTACCGAATTCTCCAGACAGAAATTCGAGTTCGAATCGTCGTTCACGCGCCTCACGGGTGACTCGCTGGGAGGCAAAGGACGGGGCATCGCCTTTATGAGATCGATGATCGCCATGTACAACTTCGAGAAAAGATACAAGGGGATCACGATTGGAGTACCGAGCACGGTGGTCATCGGGACGCTGGAGTTCGAGAGATTCATCTTCGAGAATAAGCTGCTCGATTTCGTCAAGGAAGGAGAGCATGACGATGCCGCCATAGCGCAGGCGTTCATTAAGGGCAGGATCAACAAGGAACTGCGGGACAATCTCGCCAGGATACTGGATCACTTCAAGTCACCGCTCGCTGTCAGGTCATCTGGTCTTCTCGAAGATGCGCACGACTTCCCCTTTGCTGGAGTTTACAGCACCTACATGCTCCCTAACTGCCACCCGCACAAGAAGGTGAGGCTCCGTCAATTGTGCCGGGCCATAAAGCTCGTCTACGCGTCGACTTTTTACAGGGAGTCGAGGTCATACATAGAATCGACCTCGTCAAAGATAGATGATGAGAAGATGGCTGTCATAATCCAGAAGGTGGTTGGGCATGATCACGGCGGACGATATTATCCGACGTTTTCGGGTGTTGTTCAATCGAACAATTTCTATCCCGTATCACATCAGAAACCCGGGGATGGGATCGCCAGCGTCGCGGTCGGACTGGGCAAAGCGATCGTTGGAGGAGAAAGAGTGCTCCGCTTCTCTCCTGATCATCCGGATATCATACCCGAGTTCTCGTCGGTTGAACTGACGCTGGCTAATTCTCAGACAGAGCTATACGCGGTCGACACCTCCACGCGCGAGTTCGAGCTGTTCGAGGAAGAGGACGTTACGCTGAAGAGGCTCTACATAACGGACGTACGCGATGACGGCTCTCTCAACCTGGTGGTCGACACCTATGACATGAATGACAGGACCATACGCGGGGGAATCTCCTCCGGTGGCTCTCCCATCGTCACATTCTCGAGCATTCTCAAGTACGATGCCTTCCCGCTCTGTTCGATTCTCAAAGATCTGGTCCGCATTGCCGGGCGCGGAATGGGCTGCCCGGTGGAACTGGAATTCGCCGTAGACATCAGCCCCGATGGCGAAGTCCCGCCGACGCTGGCAGTTCTGCAGGTTCGTCCCCTCGACCCGGCATACGAAATAGGGGAGGTGTCGCTGGACAAGATCAGCAAGTCGGGTGACATCGTGATCAACTCCGACAAAGCGCTCGGCAACGGCGTCACGGACACGATCCAGGATATTGTCTATGTTGTGCCGGAACATTTCGATCCGTCAAAGACCGTCAAGATAGCCGAGCAAGTGGGAAAAATGAACGCCCTGCTTGCGGAGTCATTTTCAGAATACATCCTGATAGGACCGGGCCGCTGGGGTACGCAGGACCGCCACCTGGGCGTGCCTGTGAAATGGAGCCAGGTGTCGGGGGTGAAGATCATGGTTGAGACGGCACTGGAGAACTTCAATATCGAGCCGTCGCAGGGTACCCACTTCTTCCAGAACATCGTCTCGAGGGGAATTGGATATATCTATGTCTCCCTCGGTTCGAAGAAGAACTTTGTCGACTGGACCTGGATTCAGAAGCAGAACGTACAGAAGGAATTCAAGTTCGTGAGGCACGTTCACCTCACTTCTCCCATCACCGTCAGGATCGACGGAAGATGTGGCCACGCCATGGTGACCAGGTAGGGGTGAATCTCGTTTTCGCCCATCGGGATGCACCACCGTGGATGGGATAGCCGGCGCCACCGAAGAAAAAAGCCTCACCCCTCTTAATTCAGGGTGAGGCTTTTCTTATCATAGCCCCCGGCGGCGTCTTACTCTCCCACACCGTTGCCAGTGCAGTACCATCAGCGCTGATGGGCTTAACTTCTGTGTTCGGAATGGGAACAGGTGTGGCCCCATCGCCATTACCACCGGGGAAAACTGCATCACAGAGCACGCTTTGCAGTCGCTCCGCGAAAAACAAAAATTGAGGGTCGAGGCCGATAAAGATCGGTCTCCTGAAGAATCCACGATCGAAGATGTCGACGCGTTGCGCGCCCTTCGATCCCCGCATTGAAGCAAGCAGCCATCCTTTTTATGACTGCACCCCAATGAAGTATTATGATCAAGCCTCACGGCCAATTAGTACCGGTCGGCTGAACACATTGCTGTGCTTACACCTCCGGCCTATCAAC
>CAZOAR010000042.1:0-21151 GCA_964577985.1 uncultured Gemmatimonadota bacterium
GTTCTGTACACTCGGGAAGCTCGGGAGAGAATTCCCAACCAGCGTTGTAAAAACCTGTCCCGAGGAGCTGCCCGATTCGATGGAGCTTATCTGGCGGGCGAGAGGGCGTTTCCTCCCTGATGGGTATCTGGTCATCATCCACCTTCCCGTAGACATCAGATGAGCAGACCATAACTATCCTCGCTTTCGGGACGACATCGCAGGCCACCTCGAGCAGGTTCAGTGTCCCCAGGACGTTCACCTCGAAGGTCAACCGCGGATTCCTGTACGAATACGCGCCGGAGCTCTGTGCCGCCAGGTGGATTATCGCATATGGCGGCCCGTCAAGGCAGATTGAAAAATAAGACCTGACCCGCTCAGTGTCAATGTCGCGGGTGCGGCAGGATTGTTCATCGCCCCCCTGGCGGAGCATGCGGCCCCACCTCGTCGTGCGCGGGAAGAGGAAGGATGAAATCAGACCCATACGATCCAGATGAACAGGTAACCCGCAAGTGTTGCCGCTAATGTGAAAGGCAGGCCTATCTTGACGAAATCAAGGAAAGCAATGGGGTGTCCTTCCTTTCGCGACAGCCCGACGGCCACTATGTTGGCTGAGGCACCGATGGGCGTTATGTTTCCTCCGAGGCACGCCCCCACCAGCAGACCGAAGACGAGGGGATATGGTGAAACACCGAGAGAAATCGCCAGTTTGTGCACGACCGGGAGCATCGCGGTGATGTATGGGATATTGCAGATAAACGCCGATACGAAGACAGAGAACCAGACCAGGAGTGTGAAGAGTGTGAAGACGCCCACTCTCCCACCACCACTGAACAGCTCAGCCAGCGCTTCGAGGACACCTGCCTCTTCCATGAAGCCGACAAGCACGAATATGCCGAGCAGAAAGAGCGTGGTGTCAACATCGAACTCCTTGAGAATCTTTATTGCCCTGGGTCTGTCTCTGGAGAGAAGGACCAGGATCGCGACGGTCCCCGAGATCATGCAGATAATTCCAGCAAGGCTCGAAAAACCGCTGTCGAAGAAGGATGAGAGGCTGAGAGCCAGTACCATTGCTGCCAGGAGATAAGTGGGGAACCACGTCTTTATCCTCACCTCCGGGATCTCTTCCACACCCTGACGATACTTCCTGAAAAGATAATAGAGAACGATGAGTGACGCGACCGCTCCTGCCTGGACGGCGAAGAATATACCCGGCCTGCCATGCATGAAGAAGAAGTCATTGAAGGTCATCTTCATATGACCGGCCAGAATCATGCTCGGTGGATCACCAATGAGAGTGGCGGTCCCCTGCAGGTTGGATGAGACCGCAATTCCTATCAAGAAAGGGGCAGGAGATGTCTTGAGCCTCCTGGATATCTCAAATGCCACGGGAGCGATCACGAGGACCGTGGCGACATTCTCCACGAAAGACGAGAGAAGGCTCGAAAGGACGCACATCCAGAGAATGGCGCCCCCTACCGTGCTTGACCTGTCTACCAGTTTCTCGGCCAGGAGGGCCGGAACACCCGAATAGCTGAAGAACTCCGCGACAATGAGCGAGCCGACAAAGATGCCGATCACGTTCCAGTTTACAAAGGATATGCCCTGAAGGATCTGTAGAGGTGTGAGGGCGACAAGTACTACCAGACCAGTCCAGGCAACGAGTGCCCTCCGGCCCTTGACAAAGATGAGCGTCAGGTAGACCGCAAGAAAAACAACCAGAACGATTGTCTTGATATCCAAGGTCCAATCCAGGGTACAATCAGTGAATGCCGATCAGTATCGTGAGCAGTACACCCGGTTAATATATCAACAGCAAGGCCTAGAAGACAACAAAATCTATGAGTTCCCATGTCTCTCCCCCATCAACCACCCTCTTCACCATCCCGACGCCCGGCGCGTACCATTCGGTCATGTGGACCGTCTCCTCATCAACACCGCCCGTCGGAAGAGTGATCTTGTAGTAGGTATCGATCCGGACACGGTAGCACTCGTCAAAAAAATCGACCGGCGTGAAGACCGTCTCTATGTCTTCGACAACGCCAGTGAGGCTCGATTCGATCGTGTACGCTGCCCCCTGATGCACAACCTGGTTGCTGAAGTTATCCTCCCACCGGTTTCCCAGATTGAGGGGCTTTACTACTCTCTGCCTCCATCGCTCCTCGAGGACAACTTCCTCTCCGAACGAAAAAACCGTTTGTGACACAAACTCATTAAGGCCCGCCTGGTCCGTTGAATAGTAGAAGTTGCCCTCGGTACTCTCCACCAGAGATGCTTCTCTGCCTCCCATAACTTCCCGGGCGGCGATGTCCCACTCTACAGTCACCGTGTCCTGTCCCATCACATTGTATTTCCACACGGAGTTCACGCTGTCATAAGGGAGGTAATTCTCACTCAGTCGATTGAATATCGATTCCGTCCTGCACGACAGAAGCAGAACCAGCGGCAGCATGGAGAGTATAATCTTATGCGACAGTCGCAGGGAGATGGTGGTTCCCCTATTCCATTGGCACTCATTCATGATGAGATTCTTCCTGATCGCGAACGGGTTGTCATCGACCAGTTTCAAAGCCCTCATGGGATATAGACGATAAGTCTGGCGCCGAACAGGAACCCTCCGCCGCCGGCAAAAATCCTGTTCCATAGAGCCGTGGTCCTGAAATAGATATTGTCGGTGACAGGGAGTTGCAGGCCACCGCCAAGGTCCGTGGCAAGATCCCACTCTTCTTCCTTTCCATCACCGACTTCGACTGCCACCCTCGCAGCGCCGGCGCCGGCAAGGAGAAGAATCTCGAATGGCGAGACCTTTACCGGAGGAAAGTACGTGCCCCGCAGACTGAGAAAGGACCAGCCCAGTGTGACCCTGTCGTCCATGATCATCTCGACCCTGGAGATCATTCCGCCAACAGTGAGGGCCTCCCCCACCGGAAAATCGACGCCGATACCCAGCGCCATACCGCGGTCGAAACCATCCGACCACCCTCCAGGGGGTAGAAAAAGTCCTCCACCCACATTAACGCTCGGATGGTCAGGGGGCTTTACGGCAGCACCGAAATCCACTTTCGGTCTCGCGGCGAGCTGGCCGAAAATAACAATAATAAGAAAGCCCGCCGTAAACAGGTCACGACAGGCTTCTCTTATCCCGGGTCGATCATTTTTCACGTCTCAGCGACTCCCTCTGGTTTACCGCTTCTACCACACCTGCGATCTCATGTTCCCTGCACGCGCCCGAGATATTCCTGTCGGCCGCTTCTGGTCCTCTCGAATACCGACCGCAGGAGCCGGCGATATCGGTCGGACATCTCAACACCTCTCCTCCTCATCACAAGCTCCGCCGTTTTCTCGAACTCTTCGAGACGATACTCCTGCATCTTCCCGCCGTCTCCCCACGCGAAAGATGGGATCGACCCCGAGAATGTTCCTCGCCCACCGAAGAGATTGGCACCGACTCCACAGACAAAACCCGTGTTCATCAGCGTCCCTATTCCGGTCTTGACGTGGTCACCCACGAAGGCGCCGATCTTGGTCTGCATCGTGTCGACCTCTCTGTCCTGCAGGCGAACCCGAACATTGCGGTAGTTGTTCTTGAGATCACTGTTAGTGCTTCCCGCGCCGAAATTCACCCATGAACCCACGTAGGAATGCCCCAGGAAACCGTAGTGATATTTGTTGACACAGCCGTGAAGGATGGACTGCTCCACTTCACCTCCAATCCTGCACTCCCTGCCAATGGTGCACCCCCCCCTGATAAGCGCTCCCAGGATCAGGCTGTTCTCTCCGATAAACGCCGGGCCCTCTACGGTGGAGTGAGACTTCACCTGTACGCCTGGCGCCAGGTAGATTGGACCGGAGGATGAATCGAGGAGAACAAACGGGTCGACCCGCGCTCCAGCCGACACGACGACGCCTCCATCACCCCTGACGACCGCCGAGGGGTGGACCGATCCCTGCTCCGTCTCGCGTTCCTGAAAGCCACCGCGGTTCAGGTCATCCCGCAATTGCTGAGGATTGTCCCGCATCAATTCCCAGGGATAAGAAATCCTGAGTCCCTCCATACGCACATCCATCGGCTCCAGAGCAGTCTTCGACACGAGTACCTCGCCGGTCGGATTCCTGACGTCTTCCGTGCCGAGCCTTCCTTCGTGGGCTGGAAGATAAAACGCGACAAGTTCCCCCTTCCTGTCGCGGAAAAGAAGGGCTCGGTCGCGGGGCAGATCAGCGGCCAACGGGGCTTTCTCCGGGATGAAGCCCGATGACACGAAGAGCGTATCGAACGGGAGAGAGCCGTTGTGGATCGCTTCGTTCCCGGGAGTTTTCCGCGATGGCCGAGTCCCGGTCATGGTGCGGCCAACGGCGGCACCATCTTCATCCGTCGGACATATCCCGGGCGATTCGAGGGTCGGATGGGTCAGGACCAACCCGGCAGTGGAATCTGTGGCAGCAGCGATCCTGGCGCCGATAGTTGTCGAACCGAAAAGTAAATGGCATACGGGGCGCGTCAGCGTGAGGGGATACATGGTCTCAATCAGCTCGTCTGTCTCGTAGAGGATTAATCTGATCGTCCCGTGTTTACTCATCACCGTCATTCCCGTTCCTGTCCGGTATACCTACGGTCTCGACTATCCACGCGTCCACGAATCCGAGCTTATTTGCCCTGTTCCTAACCGCCTCCGCTTCACTCTCACCGGAAAAATCCCCGACCCTTACCTTATAATATGGTTCGGAATACTCCAGGTAAACATTCTCGGAGAATAGCCCGCTCGCCACCTCGAGCAGGCTCTCGGCCTCCTCCCTGAGTGTCGAGGCAAGCAACTGGACCCTGTAACGCACTTCTCCGGGTCGCTCGCCTCCGTCACGGGTGAGGGGGTCGATGCTGCCCTCTTCGATCCGTCCCTCTGTTACCTCCCGGCCAAGGAGCTGTTCCGTCTTTGTGGACCGGGAAGCAGACTGATAGGCGCAACCCTGACACGCCATCAGAAGCGCGGCAAGAAAGAACGCCAGAGAAAACGACACCACGAAGGTGTTCCTGCGGAATAGATCACCTGTCACCCTCTTTCTCCCTCCACCTCTCGGCCAGCTTCCTCACTCCTTCTGCCCTCCCCTTGTCGCAGACCATTGTCACATTCCCCACCCTGACAACCACCAGATCTCGCACACCGAGGAGTGCCAGCGTCCCTTCCGCCGAATAGATAATGGAATTATGGACATCGTCAAGGATAGTCTCGCCCACCACGACATTGCCGTTTGAGTCCGCTGGCAGGACACGTTCAAGCGCGTCCCATGACCCCAGGTCATCCCACGTGAACGACGCGGGTATCACGACCATTCGATCAGAGCGCTCCATTATCGCATAGTCGACCGATATCTTCTTGACCGATCCGTAAAAAGTCTCTATGGCTTTCTCTTCATCTCCGCCGCCAAGGCCGCCGCGAATCGCTGCAAGAGATCGAAAAATATCCGGGGCGTGCGTCTCAACCTGGTCAAGAAAATATTTCCCGCTCCAGACGAAGATCCCGCTGTTCCAGAGATAACCCCCATCCCTGACGTATTCCTCCGCGGTCTCGAGATCAGGTTTCTCAACGAAAGCGGCCACATCAAACGCCTCCCGGACGGGATCCTCTTTCAGCTTCCTGCCGATGCGGATATAGCCATAGCCTGTGGCCGGGTAGTGGGGTCTTATTCCAAATGTTACGATATGGTTCTGCTCCGCCAGCATCGCGGCCTGGAGCAGCTGTCTCTCGAAATCACTCTTTCCTTCGATGAAGTGATCCGCGGGAAACATAGCGATCACGGCGTCAGGATCATTTCTGAGGATCTTGAGGGTGACCAGTGCCGCAGCGGGCGCGGTATTCTTCCCCAGGGGTTCCAGAAGGAGGTTCTCGACCGGAAGCGACGGCAGCACGTCTCTCACCTGACTCTCGAGGGACCTGGACGTTATTACGCTTATCCGCTCGAGGGGCGTTAGTGGTTTGAGACGATCAATAGTCCTTGAAAGGAGTGACCTTCCTTCCAGGAATGGGATCAACTGCTTGGGACATTGTGGTGTGCTGAGAGGCCAGAACCTCTCCCCAATCCCGCCGGCCATCACAACCGCGTGGAGCATCTGCCCTCCTCATGGCAGGGAATGTGACAAGGGCTACAGGGGACCTCCAGACTTCCTGCGGTTGTAAACCACGACGGATCCATCGATCGTTTTCCCATATTCCTTGACCTGAGCGGCAAGTGAACTAATCTGAGCCGGGTGTTGAAACTTGACGCCCTCAGAGGATATTACGGCGATAGTCACGCACAACTGGGTCGGGATTTTAACGCGCTTATTGTCCCGCCTCACATGTTCATAATAACCCACTCTGAGCTCTTTGTCACTGAAAAACCTGAAGGCGTTCTCTTCGATCTTCTTGAGGACGTACTGGGCGATCTCTTCTGTCTTCTCGATAGTCGATATAATGATAAAATCGTCGCCCCCTATATGTCCAAGAAAATCGTTGCCGTTGCCCTTCTGCTCCAGGGCCTCGATCAGGGTCTCGGAGACGAACTGGATGACATCATCTCCCTGCAGAAAACCGTAGTGATCGTTATATTCCTTGAAATTGTCGAGGTCGAAGTAGATCCAGCTGTAGCATTCACCGTTGGATATGCGACGCGCCGTCTCTCTCCTTATCGATACATTGCCCGGTAGACCCGTCAAGGGACTCGCCAGCTTGAGGGCAGAGTTCTTTATGAGGATGTTGTTGACGCGTGCGAGCAATTCGCCGGAAACGAATGGTTTCGTCAGGAAATCATCAGCGCCTATATTGAGCCCCTTGATCTTGTCTTCAACGCCCCTCATCGCGGAGAGGAAGATAATAGGAATGTGACTCGTCTTGTAATGCGATCTCAGGATATTGCAGATCTGGAATCCGTCGATGTCCGGCATGACGATATCGAGAATGATCAGGTCGGGAGACTCCTCCTGCGCCAGTTTCAGCGCACTCTCACCCGTCTGGGCCGTGAGGACCGAATACCCCGCGCCCTCGAGGCGCAATTTGATCACCTTGACGAGGTGCGGTTCGTCATCCACAAGCAGGATACGCTGTTTTTCCTCCAGTATCATTCGTCATCCTCAATCGAGCCGGGAAATATTCACCCGACATCTGAGCAAGTTCTGTACCAGAGGACTCGGGGATAATTCCACAGAGGGACGGAATGTCCAGTAAGAGGTTGTTCCACCCTCGGAGGCGTTCAAGAAAGGTAAAGTTAGAAGTAGGACAATGAAAAGTCAAGTGGGTTCGGAGTCGACTGAGAGGGCCGGGAATTCAGCCTATCATGATGTTTTTCATGCTTTCTTTATAACGTCGTGAGAGCTCTCTTTTCAACTCCCTGTTTTCAGGCCTTTTCAGGTTCTGATCCTCCCTGATGAGGGCGAAGGCTTCTTTTCGCGCTGCTTCGAGAATGTCCCTGTCGTCGACAAGACTCGCTATGCGGAGGTCCGGAATGCCGTGCTGCCGCGTCCCCAGGAACTCGCCGGGGCCCCTGATTCTCAGGTCCTCTTCCGACACACGGAAACCGTCGCTGGTCTTCTCGAGCACGTTCAGCCGTTCAAGGGACCGCTCGCTGATGTCTTCGGACACGAAGAGGATGCAGAAGGAGTCCCTCTCTCCCCTGCCCACCCGACCCCTGAGCTGGTGCAGTTGCGAAAGACCGAAGCGCTCAGAGTGCTCAACCACCATTATCGACGCTTCCGGCATATCCACTCCGACCTCGATGACAGTGGTGCTTACGAGGATATCAAGCCGACCCGCTTCGAACCTGCTCATCACCTCGTCCTTCTCCGCACCCTTCATCCTTCCGTGGACCAGCCCCACCCTGAGATCAGGAAAGATATCATCTCTGTACTTCTTCTCCCAGCTCATCGCGTCCTTGAGGTCCAGCTTGTCAGACTCCTCGACGAGCGGAAAAACGACAAAGACCTTATCCCCTTCGCCAACTCTCTCCCGTATGAAACCATAGAGACCGGCCCTCTTCTCCTCGCCCACTATCCTCGTGACGACGGGTCTTCTTCCTGGAGGCATTTCATCCATTATGGAGAGGTCCAGGTCACCGTAGAGTGTGAGAGCGAGGGAACGAGGGATAGGGGTAGCCGTCATGACGAGGCAATCGGGGTTGGTCCCTTTTTCCATCAGAGCGACCCTCTGGCTGACTCCGAAACGGTGCTGTTCGTCAACCACTACGAGCCCGAGTCTCGCGAAGGAAACCGCTTCCTGTATGAGCGCGTGCGTACCGACCACCAGGGCGACGTCACCGGAGGCTATTGCCTTCTGGATCTTCTCCTTCCCCGCCGCCTCGAGGCCGCCCGTAAGGCACTCGAGTCGAATCCCCATATCTGCCAGCAGGCCCAGCAGTTTTCGCCGATGCTGCCGGGCGAGGATCTCTGTCGGGGCCATGAGAGCCGCCTGGTATCCGTTCTCCACGGCGCGCAGCATCGCAAAGAGGGAGACTATGGTCTTACCGGAACCAACGTCTCCCTGGAGGAGACGATTCATCGCGGCGGGGGAACTCATATCCTCGAATATTTCACGGATCACCCTCTTCTGCGCTTCCGTCAGCCGGAAGGGAAGGGATCTGTACAGAGCCCCGACATGCCGGTTGACCGCCTTGAATGAGATGCCGCCTGCCCTCTGTCTCTTGAATTGATGACGCATGGCGAGAGTGAGTTGAAGGAAGAAAAACTCCTCGAAGGCCAACCTCCTTCGGGCACACCTCTGCGAGGAAAGATCGTCCGGAAAGTGCATTTGACGGATAGAATCTCTCAGAGAGGGAAACGAATGAGCCTCGATGACCGCCGCGGGAAGGGTCTCTCTGATCTTCCCGGAGGCAAGGTCGAGCGCCCTGTGGACGATCTTTCTTATGAACTTGTAGTTCAGTCCCTGCGTGGCGGGATAGACCGGGATCAGGTTGCCGCCCTCCCCATCGTCCATCATCGCGTCATCGTGCAGGACGTCCCACTCCTTCGGGTGCACCTGGAGCTGGTTATAGAATCTCACATCTCCATGAACAAAGAGCACATCTCCAGTCTTGAACTCCTTCTCACGGAAAGGCTGATTGAACCAGATGCACTCCACGGCGCCACTTCGGTCCTCCAGGAGGAGAGTGAAGTTGCCCATCCCGCGCCTTGTCCGCTGCAGGTTCCTGCTTATTACCCGGCCGAGGATAGTGGCTTTTTCACCCTTCCGCAGGCTCGATATCCCCTGGATGGTAGCGGCGTCGATGTAGCTCCTCGGGAAGAAGTTCAGTATATCCCCGACGGTCCTGAGACCCAGCTTCTCGAAGAGTTTCGCCCTGGAAGGTCCCACTCCCGGCACGAACTGGAGAGGAGATTCCAGATTGTATTCGGGCTTTCTCGTTTTGTCGATAGTCATGTAGACGAGATACGGGTGCCTGACGTGGTGGATTCAGAAGTCTCGTTTCCGGACAGTCCGAGCAGCCTGGCGGCAAACGCGCCCGGCTCGAACGGGAGGAGGTCTTCCGGCTGCTCCCCGACCCCGAGAAGCTTCACCGGGATCCCCAGCTTGTCGACTATGGAGACCACTATCCCTCCCTTCGACGTGCCATCCATCTTGCAGAGTACCAGGCCGGTGAGACCGATCGCGTCATGAAACACCTTCGCCTGTCTCACGGCGTTCTGACCCGTGGTGGCGTCGATCACCAGCAGGACCTCGTGAGGAGCAGACGGGATCAGCTTTTTCGAGACACGGTGGATCTTCCTGAGTTCCTCCATAAGCATCTTCTCGGTGTGAAGACGACCCGCGGTGTCACAGAGAACAACGTCGATGCCCCTGCTTCGCGCGGCGCTTATCCCGTCGTAAAGGACCGCTGCGGGGTCCGCACCCTTTTTCTGGGCGATCACCTCACAATCGAGCCTCTCGGACCATTTCGTCAACTGCTCGGCCGCGCCGGCGCGGAAGGTGTCGGCAGCCACGAGGAGGACCGTGCAGCCGTCCCCCATGAACTTCTTGGCCAGCCTGGCGCAGGTTGTCGTCTTCCCGGTGCCGTTGGCTCCAACGAGCATTATCACGGATGGCCCGGAGATGGAAAGAGGGTTGTGGAGGCGGGAATCGATCTCCTGCCGGGTCAGGACAGACTCCACTTCGCTCAACAGCATCCCCGGGATCTTTTCCTCGGATCCCCTCGACTCAGAGGCTATCCTTTTCATTATTCGCGCCGCGGTATCCATGCCGAAATCGGCCATGATCAGGCGCTCCTCCAGCCTCTCCACCAACTCCTCACCACCCCTCGAGAAGAGCTCCCGGAGGTTGAGTGACGTGACTTTCTTCCAGAAGCGCTTGAGCAATTAACCCATATTCTCCACTATCGCGTCGCCGAACTCGCTGCACTTGAGCAGGGTCGCTCCATCCATCTGTCTCTCGAGATCGTAAGTTACCCTCTTCTGGAGGATGGATTTCTCGATTCCCTTTACAATAAGGTCCGCCGCCTCCTGCCAGCCCATGTACTCCAGCATCATCACGCCCGAGAGGATCATCGAGCCGGGGTTGACCTTGTCCTGGCCGGAATACTTCGGCGCCGTTCCATGAGTGGCCTCGAAGAGGGCCACATAGTCGCCGATGTTCGCCCCTGGGGCCAGACCGAGCCCTCCGACCTGCGCCGCACAAGCGTCAGAAAGGTAGTCACCGTTCAGGTTCGGCGTCGCCAGGATCTCGTATTCGTCGGTTCGCGTCAGGATCTGCTGGAACATCGAGTCGGCTATCCGATCCTTGATGACGATCTTCCCCTCCGGCACATTCCCGCCGTGCTTATCCCACAAATCACTCTCTGTGATCGTCTGATCCCCGAACTCCTCGGCGGCCAGTTGATAACCCCAGTCCCTGAACGCGCCCTCGGTGTATTTCATGATGTTCCCTTTGTGAACCAGTGTAACGCTCTTGCGGCCTCTCTCGATAGCGTACTGTATCGCCTTTCTCACGAGCCGCTTCGTCCCGGTCACGCTGATCGGCTTGATCCCTATGCCCGAATCCTCCCTGATTGCGTTCGACAACTCCCGCTTGATGAAATCAATCAGCTTGAGCGCCTCCGGAGTAGACTCTCTCCACTCTATACCGGCATACACGTCCTCGGTATTCTCTCTGAAGATCACCACGTCCATCTTCCCGGGCGACTTTACCGGGCTCGGGACCCCCCTGAAATAGCGCACCGGCCTGACGCAGGCATACAGGTCCAGAACACGCCTCAGAGTCACATTGAGGCTTCGGAACCCACCACCCACAGGCGTCGTCAGCGGTCCCTTTATCGCGACCACATATTTTTCCATGGCCTTGAAGGTCTCCTCGGGCAGCCATTCGCCATACAGCTCGTTCGCCTTCTCCCCGGCGTAGAGCTCGATCCATTCTATGCGTCTCTCTCCACCATAAGCCCTGCTCACCGCCCCGTCGAAGACCTTCCTGGACGAGGCCCATATATCGGGGCCGATCCCGTCACCCTCGATAAACGGTATGATGGGATTGTCCGGGACCTTGATCCCACCCTCTTCGATGACGATGCACTCCCCGTTTTCGGGTACAACCACCTTTTCAAACTCTGACATCTGAACCTCCTCATATTGAGATCAATTCGGCGCGTGATTATCCCACGCACCACTGCAAAGGGGATCTTTCATATCCCAAAATGACACGCAGTCGCCATATTCATGCTGAAGACCATCAATGGGGGCGGAAACGCTCTCAGGCCCCGATTAGGATAACGAATCCGGAAATGTTTGTCAAATAGAGAACGCTGTCTGTACCGATGTGGAGTATGTATGCCTCCAGGATTGTGTTCGGTAAGGAGAAACAAAGAACGTGGAGGAGAAAAAAGAAGACGTCAAACTGTTAACTAATAATACAATCGGTTGATTCTTGCCGCCCGATACATTTCAATTTTAGCTTTATATGAATCTGATAACTTAAACCAGCCTAAAACATTATAACCATCATACAGTGGACTTCACTATATCCAGATCATGGCGGACCATCATCTCAATCAACGTCTCAAAACTGATTTCAGGCGTCCACTTGAGGACCTTGTGAGCCCTGGATGGATCTCCGAGGAGATGATCGACATCGGCCGGTCTCATCTGCGCCGGGTCGATCTCGACATACTTTTCCCAGTCCAGATCAACGCAATCGAAGGCGATCTTGACCAGGTCCCTGACCGAGTGGGAAATCCCACTCGAGACCACGAAGTCCTCAGGGGTATCGTGCTGCAGCATCATCCACATCGCCTGTACGTAATCTCCGGCATATCCCCAGTCGCGCCTTGCGTCAAGGTTACCGAGACCGAGTTTCTTCTGCAGGCCGAGTTTTATCATCGCGGCGCCCAGCGAGACCTTCCTGGTCACGAATTCCCGTCCCCGCCTTGGCGACTCGTGGTTGAAGAGGATACCTGAGCAGGCGAAGATGTCATAACTCTCCCGATAATTGACGGTGATCCAGTGGCCATAGACCTTGGCCACCCCGTAAGGGCTCCTCGGATAGAAGGGGGTCTCCTCGTTCTGAGGGGACTCCCTCACCTTCCCGAACATCTCACTCGACGATGCCTGGTAGAAGCGTATCCCGGGGTCTACCAGCTTCACAGCCTCCAGCATTCTCGTTACCCCTATCGCGGTGAATTCCCCGGTGAGGACCGGCTGGCTCCACGACGTGGGCACGAAGGACTGAGCGCCCAGGTTGTAGACCTCGCCGGGCCTGATCTCTTTGATGATGCTGATTATTGAGAGCTGGTCGAGCAGGTCCGCCTGAACGAGACCGATCCTGTCGCGTATCTGATCTATTCTTTCAAAGTTCTCCGTGCTGGAGCGCCTGACCATCCCGTAGACCTCATATCCCTTTTCCAGGAGAAACTCGGCGAGATACGATCCGTCCTGACCCGTTATTCCTGTTATCAATGCCTTTTTTTTCATGACTCTCTCTGTCCCGGAGTTATCTCCGAAGTCTTGAGGTATTCAGACAGCGCCTCTTCCCATGGTCGCAGGGGTTTCAGTCCCTCCAGCCTGAGCGCGCGGTTCTCGAGCACCGAGTTCGACGGTCTGCTGGCTGCTCGCCCTGACTCGGCGGTACTGATCGGCTCGAGTGTAATCCCCCGCAGACCGGAGTTCTCCAGAATCCTCCCGGCAAAGTCGAACCAGGAGCAGGAACCGCTGTTGGTAATGTGATAGATGCCATACTCTGCGCGGGCTTCTATCAACTCCGACAGTTTTCCGCTCAGGTCCCTGGTGTATGTCGGTGAGCCAACCTGGTCGTTTACAACCCTGAGAGTTGTCTCCCGCCGAGCAAGATCGAGGACAGTGGCGACGAAGTTCCTGCCGTGGAGCCCATACAACCACGCGGTCCTGACGATATACGACTTCCGGCTGAGCTGCCGTACGAAATACTCGCCGGCCAGCTTCATGTAGCCATATTCGCTGATCGGTCCCGGCTGATCATACTCGCGATACGGAGACTCCTTCCCGCCGTCGAAGACAAAGTCGGTACTGATATAAAGGATCGGGATATCGAACTCGGACGCGCACTTCGCGACGTTTCGCGTCCCCACAACATTGATCCTGTAGGCAAGGTCCGTTTCCACCTCGCAGCCGTCCACATCGGTGTATGCCGCACAGTGGATCAGAAACCCGGGTTTTCTCTCAGACGTCGCCTTGCGGATCGAATTGAGATCGGTAATATCCGCCTCTTCTATATCGATCCCCATAACCTCGAACCGCCCGGATATCACCTCCACCAGGTCACGCCCCAGCATCCCTTTCGCGCCTGTTACCACTATTCTCATCAGTCTCGATTCCTGTCCTCTTTCCGCCCGCCGGGCCCGGCCTCAACCGTTCATCTTGAGTTTCTGCCCGTACATCCGGTCGTAGTAGTCGAGATATTCACCCTTCTTGATCCGCTCCCACCATTCCTGGTTCTCCCGGTACCACCGCACGGTCTCCTCCAGCCTGACCTCCAGAGATCTCTGTGGCTCCCAGCCGAGTTCTTCCTTTATCTTGGCGGAGGTCATCGAGTATCTCCAGTCGTGCCCGAGTCGATCTTCAACAAAGGTTATCAGAGACTCCGGCTTGTCCAGGATGCGCAGCAAGTGCTTGACGATGCTCAGGTTATCCCTCTCCTCTTCGCCGGCAACATTGTAGACCTCACCCGGCCTGCCGTCGTGAAAAACGCGATAGATTGCGTCGCAGTGGTCCTCCACATAGAGCCAGTCCCTGACGTTGCCTCCCTTACCATAGACGGGCAGGGATTGATCGTTCATGGCGTTTGTGGTCATGAGCGGGATCAGCTTCTCAGGGAACTGGTAAGGGCCGTAGTTGTTAGACGCGCGCGTTATGAGCGCGGGAAACCTGTACGTCTGGAAGAAAGACCTGACCAGCATGTCTGAACCGGCCTTGCTCGCGGAATAAGGACTGTTGGGAAGAAGCGGCGATTCCTCCGTCCAGGTACCCTGGTCCTGAAGCGATCCATACACCTCGTCTGTCGAGATGTGCAGAAAACGTTCGATACCCACCTCCCTCGCTACCTGGAGGAGGACATAGGTACCCCTGATATTCGTGTCGACAAACGCGGTGGCGTCTTCGATGCTCCGGTCCACGTGTGATTCGGCGGCGAAGTTGATGACGCCATCGACACCTCTTGTCAGCACTTCTCTTACGTCTTCCTCCGCGGCAATATCCCCCCTGACGAAGCGGTATCGCGGATCATCCTCCACATCCTTGAGGTTCTCGAGATTGCCGGCGTAGGTAAGTTTATCGAAGTTGATGATCTCGATATCATCGCTCCGAGCGAGCGCATGCCGGATGAAATTCGATCCTATAAACCCGGCACCCCCCGTGACCATTATCTTCATTTTCCTCTCCCCGCGGTCATATCTTGTTGGCGCCTGACTCGGCGACGAGTTTGTTGGCGAAGAGGAGAGACTCGAACGTCCCGGCATCCGTCCACCAGCCTTCGAGTACGCTGTAGGTCAGCGTCCCCTGCTCGATATATCGGTTGTTGACGTCCGTGATCTCCAGTTCACCGCGATGCGAGGGTTCCAGCGTCTTGATTATGTCGAAGACGGAATTGTCGTACATGTAGATCCCGGTCACCGCGTACTTGCTCTTCGGGTTCTCCGGTTTTTCCTCGATCTCGACGATTCTGTCTCCATCGAAGACCGGGACACCAAACCTCTCGGGATCCGGGACCTCCTTCAGCAGGATCCTGGCCCCCTCCTCCTGCTGCTCGAACTCCCTGATCGCGTTGACTATGTTACCCTCGATGATGTTGTCGCCGAGCACGACGACCACCTTGTCGTGCGCGCTGAAATATCTGGCGAGCCCGAGCGCCTCGGCGATGCCGCCCTCCCCCTCCTGGTATGTGTAGTTGACATGCTTGAGCCCGAAGGTTCCGCCATTGCCGAGCAGCCGCAGGAAATCGCCGGCACTCTTCCCGCCGGTAACGATAAGTATATCATAGATACGCGCGTTCACCAGCGTCTGAATCGGATAGTATATCATGGGCTTGTCGTAGATGGGCAACAGGTGCTTGTTTGTCACGCGGGTCAGGGGGCTCAGCCGTGTTCCAAGGCCGCCAGCCAGGATTATCCCCTTCACAGAAACCCTCCTTTATTTCGAAAATATGTCAGTAAACACTCAAGTCCGCGATTCTTTCACGTATGACGTGGATCAGGCGCGGGTACGTCCTGGAGACCAACATCTGAAAACTATCCTATTCTCACCCCGCGTCAAGTAAGAAATTTCCTCACACGCTCCTCAGTACCCGCCGCCGGATGAGGACCTTCTAACATGACATCCCGACAGACAAGTCGGTGTGCGAAGGGATGAGATCAGGACTTGTCGTTGCGCTGCATATGGCAAGAAGTATACCGATTCCGCGTTGAAACCGGGGTTCAGGGCATATCTGGCGGGAACAATGGTGGAGCTGAGGGGGGTCGAACCCCTGACCTCATGACTGCCAGTCATGCGCTCTCCCAACTGAGCTACAGCCCCACCTGGATGGTGTCTACTGGTTTCTGGCTTGTCGCGGTTTTTCTGCCTGCGGCCTTAGCTTGTGGCTGACGCCATCGCGAGACCGGGCAATAATCTAATGCCGCTCAGAGTTGATGTCAATTCTGAGGTCATGGGGAGGTTTTCTGATCGATTCCCATTGCGATATCCTCCGTTGTAATATACCATTTATATGTCTGACATGTCATGATATAACTGGCATCGCCGAGCCGGAGTGGAGTGGGATCACTGCCGTCATACGGTCAGGAGAGTGGTGGCAGTTCTGGACAGGACCGGGCAGCTGTGAGCAATGCCAAAGGTGGAACGCACCGGCAGGCTATGGCTTTAAGTAGAGGCCGAAACTCTCGATCATTTCAGTCGGGGCCACGGCGATTCTTCCCACGCTTCGCGGCGTTAATGGTGATCATAGAGCAGGACCGCTATCATTTTCTGCGACCACTAATCGCCTCCCTTCCCGGATTCTCCCCTGTAGCTGGTAACGCTTCTCCCGTCGGCCCCGACGCGCTCGAATGAAGATGTCTCCTCATCTTCCCGCCCCAGGTCGATTCTCAGTGTCTTCCCTCGCTTGAGTGAGTCTCCATTGGCCAGCACCGTCTCCACCCTGCAGTAAAGCTCGTATTCTTTTCGATCCGGTACGGAGAGTGCCAGCTCGAATGACTTCTCCTCATACACGCTCAAGTCCCCCTCCCACGATGTTCTTCCCGACTTGAGTGTCAGTCCTTCAGGAATTTCCACCTCCCATCGCACACCTGGAACCTCGATCATCGGCTTGACACTGAGCTTCACGATCGCTTCGCCGCCTTCGTCTGTTTCTCTGACGCTGAGCAGCGACAGTTTCAGATCGATCGGCGGTTGAATCGACTCGTCCCTGTGGCTCGAGCGCTCCTCGACCCTCTTTCGAGCCGCTCTGTTTCGGAGGATGGGAGGGAGAGTCTCGAAGTCCGTTGAAGGCGAGACATCGCTTACCGCATTGTCCTCCGAAGCCTGGTTCGAGACAACATCGCTCCCCGACTGCGTGAGAAGGTATGCAACAAGAGCGCATATTGACACTACGATCACCGACAGCAGTATGAATCTCTCTTTTCCGGCATTCATCTTCGATATTCCTCTGCCGAACGCAGGCACATCCAGGCGGCAAGCGTGTCGCGAGCGATAAAGCCCTTAATAGACTTCGATTCCCCTCAAGGAAAGCTCAGGCCTCTCCTCTCTGTTCGAGGGGATGATATAATTGAATACAATGAATTGTCAAGTAATAATGGACAATCCGCCGGATCAGTTCATCGATGATAACACCCGCAACCGGATTGCTCATCCATTTGACACCCGTCAGGATGCGGGCCGGGCTTTCTCTTCTATCCATTACCCTACCACGAACAGCAAAAAGACCATTGATCCGGGAATCATCGGTGATTCCTGGAGCAGGAGTCATCAGCACGCGAGCCGGGGGCAAGGCGAACCCCATCGCCGAGTGCAGCAAAGCTGACCGATATGCCCGCCCGGTCAAGACAATGCGTGCCTGGCTTTCATGGTGCAGGCCGGCTCCGCTGTCATGGGTGTATCCAGGATTCCAGCGGAAATGTCCATGTCAGATTGCTGCCGCCGGGCAACTATGGGATGCTGCGATACTCGTTTCTGCTGCAGTCGGCCGATACCGGAGGTTCCGTGCGACAGTGCGTGTCGTGGTCGAAGTCCTCTCTCAAGCGGTACACGCCGTTACCGAATGTCCCGAAGAAGAGCCGGGACGGATTCGTCGGATCATCCGAGATGAAGGCCCCAATTCCGGCCTCCAGCCCCTCGCTTCGGTCAAACCAGCTTCCTCCCCCATCGGTTGACGCGAACACGCCTCCGAAGGTGGAAGCGCGGTCGGGTGGTTCATCGTCCGGCATGAGACAGGCGTATACCCACTCCACATCGCTCTCCGACCCGGTTTCCAGCAGTGTTGCCATACCCACCAGATCGTACGTGCTGGCCGTATAGTCTCCCATAGTCTGTGAGGTCATGAACCAGCTCTCTCCCATGTCGGTACTCTTGAGGACGCCCGCCGCGTCGATGTCGCCGAACTGCCGCGAGGCGTTTCCAGCGTATACCGCGGATTTATCGATCTTGCTCCAGCAGAGCGCCCGCACGTCGCCCATTCCTCGAGACGGCCCAGAGGCATACGTCGCCGGCTGCCACGGCTCATCGACCCCGTCGCGGTAGTAGATATGACCCCGCTTGACCGCACCGGTGTCGGGGTTGAACTGTCCCATGGCTACGATCATGCGCCGTTCAGTGCCGCCTCCGGGCACAACTGCAAGGTCGTTGACGAGGCAACTCGACTCGGGCGGGACACCCTCCATGTCGAGTGTGAGCGCCCACGACTCCCCCGGGAGACGTGTCCCCAGATAAACGGACGAATCTGTCCCGACCAGCATCGTATCTTCGGCCAGGAACTCCACATCAGTGACCTTCGCATCCCAGGGGAGTCCCGGGACCTGCTCCCATGACGAAGATGTGTCGGGAAGTCCGACCGTCCGCCATAACCCGAACCGCTCGGGGACCGCCCAGTAGCCGAAGATCCCCAGCCATTCAGGCTCACTTGTCCCGGGGACCAGATATATTCCATGGCAGTTCTTTGCCCGGTACTCCGTATATGGCGGGGATGCCGTGTCCATTACGAGGCGCCAGGAGACACCTCTGTCGTCACTCCTTGCCAGTCCTATGTCCCCGGCGCAGAAGAACCAGATCGATGTGTCAGCGGGCGCCACCATGACATCATAGACCTGAGTGACGTTGATTCCCTTTGTGCGGAACGTCTTCGGGCCCGAGCCGACCGGTGTCATCGCGAGATTCTCCCATATTGGAGCGAGCGTGTCGCCGGGCATGCAGTCACCTCCGGGGCAACGAAACATGTTGATGCTCGAGTTGAAGACGACATCTCCCGTCTCGCGCTGCACAGCCAGCCCGTCAACTCCCCCCAGTGTGGGGAAGTAACCGTGTTCCATGTTGCAGGTCTTATCCCACGGGTTGTAGGTACGACTCTCCGTGATCCGTCGCCAGAACCAGTCAGGCCTGGAAAAGTCCGCCATCCACACCCCCTCGTTCGCCATGCTGCGCTCCGTCAGTGCGACAAAGACCCGTCCATCTTCCTGGTTTATCGCCAGGCGCCGCATGTTCTTCGGTTTGTCTCCCTCACTGCTCCCCAGTTCAAGATGAAAGCTGTCTTCGCCGCTGGCGTAGCTGGTAGGATACCAGTTTACGCCGAGATCCTCGGAGTACCAGACTCCACCACCATAGCCGAGATCGTTTCTGTATATGCTGTTGGGATCCACGTTATCCCAGAGGCTGTTCAGGACGACGTAAAGGCGCTCCACCTCCCCGTTGTCGTTCCACTTCGCCTGCATGTCCCTGGCGTCCCCGTGGGGGAGTCTGTGCTCGAGGATCCCGTTTCTCGGGATCCAGTTCCATTTCGATTGCATAGCGTCATAGACGCCCATCCACACGCTGTCGTTCGTCGAGATCATGAACATCTCGCATCCGGGATGTTCCGCGTCCCAGTCGTAGGGGAGCGTGAGTATGGTATGCACGGCGGTCGTCGGCAAAGGTCCCCCCACGCCTCCACCATGCGGAATCCCCTCCCATGAGCCGGGTGCGCCGTATGACTCGCTTCTCCATAGATGAGGGTATTCAGCCGCGCTGTCTCCACCGGCATCGACGTTCGAGAGGCGAAACCTGCCTACAGCCGACCATATCACGCCCGGGTCTATGGCATCGACGGTCACGTGAGAAAAAGACGCGGAGTAATCGGTGGAATGTGTTGAATCATGAAGAATTAACTCGAGTACGGTATCCCACGTCCTTCCGTGATCCGTCGACCTGGAAAGTCCCCTCTGGGTGCAGGCGAAGAGCAAATCGGAATCCGTGGGATGAACGATGAGGTTGTGTACGTAATAGCTGGACAACCCGCGTATGAAGGTCTGCCAGCTCCTTCCCCCGTCGGCGCTCTGGCAAAGACCCGTTACGTCGCTCCCCGTCAGTATCCGGCACTCGTTAGAGGGATCGAAGGTCACCCCGCATGTGTACCCGCCGCCGCCGATCCCGAAAGGAACCCATCTTGAGGGGCCGGCGATGGCGGTACACGTGTCTAGAATCAGTGCCGGCGCAACCAGCCACAATGCGAGCAATATCGATACAAGCAATCGTTCCGTTCCTTCTGTCGACACGCTACCGTGTCACCGAGCCGGACAGCAGTTCCATGCGGCGGCGGCGTCACATCGATGAAAAGCCGTGGAAGGCCCTGGCGGGCAAGCGATCCCGGAAAAATGGCGTTTGTCTACTATCTTCCTTGATCAATCTTTTCGCCGTCGGATCCGAAGGCTGGCTTCCCGGCTCCTGGCTCGGCGCTGCCACGAAAGGAGCGATCGGCCGACCAGCAACCGTCGCCCGCCCAGAAACCGTACATGTCGCCGGCCATGTTCAGCCCGTTATCCTCCATCACACCCCAGTAGTGCGTGTTGTTCGTGTAGACCCAGTCGACGTTGCACCCGTCCTGGCTCCATGTACCCGAATTATTGTCGCCGGTGATGAAGGTTCCATTGGCCAGAAACTGTATCGATACGCGCGCCGGAGTACCATAACAACCCCAGTCGTAGTGAAGATTCCAGAGTCCCTCCATCGACGTGCAGTTCATCGGGCCTGCGTCGGTGACCTGGAATGTGTTGCTGGTTGAATCCCACTCGAGGTCGGCCCAGTAATAATTTCCCATCGATAGGACATTGTTCACGCGCATGGTCGTGGGGCCGGTGACCTGAGCGAAGCCGTCTGTCATATCGATCTGGATGGCCGCGGCATCGAGGGAAAAAGCTAAGAGAAACGAGAGGGCGAGGATAAGTCGTCTCATCCGAAAACCTCCTTTAGCGAGGGGGGAAGGCACTCTTATGTTCTGTAATTCCATTATATCAGATGGCGTCATGCCTGTCAAGAAGAATAGCGGGCAGATAGTAGATGAAGAAGAAAGATGAGAAGGAGACCTGCCGCTTGTGATGAATAGAGACTATGATAGATTGCGAGTCTCCTCGGGATGGATCGACTGACGAATGCCAGTGCATTCATGAATTGGGCTACTACAGTTTCTATGGATGCGACGATGCCGGGCGTACTTTGGGGCTCCTG
>CAZOAR010000043.1:0-21005 GCA_964577985.1 uncultured Gemmatimonadota bacterium
GAGCGAGAGGGACACTTGACGCCTCAATGCATAAGAAAAACCGGGGAAACTCCGGGGAAAACATCGGCACAAACAACAGGTTGATTTAGCAGGCGTCTTTTCGTATCTTACGAGTGGATCGGCGCCTTTCCATCTTAACTCACTTTATCAACCTGCTCAGGAGGACCCTTTGGTTCACAGGATCGAGGTGGGAATTCTCGAAGGAGTCATCGACGCGCGCGGCGAGGCGACCAGGAGGTCGATCCTTGATGACCTCGGCATAGAGGTCGATGCGGTCGAGGTCATTGATGTCTACACGATCGAAGGCGACCTTACCCTCTCTGATCTTGAACGGCTGAGGCGCGATCTGTTTACAGACCCGATCATCCAGGAGTCGAGGGTGGACAGTCCCCTGGCCAGTTGTTTCGACTGGCTTATAGAAGTGGGGTTCAAGCCCGGTGTTACGGACAATGTGGGGCGGACCACTCTCGAGGGGATCCGGGATATCATGGGGGAGGAGGCCGGCGGTTGTGTGGAAGGGGCCTATACCGCAGTCCAG
Organism: uncultured Gemmatimonadota bacterium; assembly: GCA_964577985.1. GTDB lineage: Bacteria > Gemmatimonadota > CAZMKB01 > CAZMKB01 > CAZNLH01 > CAZOAR01. Next base: position 539 of record CAZOAR010000043.1, read on the forward strand.
TACTTGATTTACGGTGATCTTCCGGGAGACAAAGTCGAACGAATCGCGAAAGACTTGCTCGCTAATGAGCTGATCCAGCACTGGGAGATCCGAAGCTGGGAGGAGTGGCAGACGGGCCGCGTCATAACGCCATACGCGCCGAAGGTCAGGGAAGATACCGAGGTCTGCGTCAGGGAGTACGACCTCGAGATAAGCGACGGCGAACTGATCGAGCTCAGCGAGGAGGGGATCCTTTTCCTGAGCCTCGACGAGATGAAGACCATACGCGACTACTACCGTGATGAGAAGGTGTCGGCCGAACGAGCGCGGCATGGTCTGGGCACTTCCCCGACCGATGTCGAGCTCGAGGCCCTCGCGCAGACATGGTCTGAGCACTGCAAGCACAAGATATTCAACAGCCTCATCCACTACAGGGAAGGAGACAGGGAGGAAGTAATCGATTCACTCTTCAAGACCTGCATCCAGGGAACCACGAAAAAGGTCTCCGAAAAGATCGACTGGCTCCTCTCCGTCTTCCACGACAACGCGGGTGTGATCCGCTTCAACGACGATTACAGCCTGGTCATGAAGGTCGAGACGCACAACTCGCCGTCCGCACTCGACCCTTACGGCGGAGCCCTGACGGGGATAGTCGGCGTGAATCGCGATCCGCTCGGCACGGGAAGGGGCTCGAAACTCATCTTCAACACTGATGTCTTCTGTTTCGCGGCCCCCAATGATCCGACGCCGATACCACCGCGTCTCCTCCATCCCAGGAGGGTCTTCAGGGGGGTTCACCGTGGTGTCAAGGACGGCGGGAACGAGAGCGGGATCCCGGTCGTGAATGGATCGATCGTCTTCGACACGCGATACAGGGGAAAGCCGCTCGTATTCTGCGGTACGGGCGGATTAATGCCTGCGATGCTCGGGGGCGAACCGTGCCACGAAAAGCGGGTTGCGCCGGGCGATCTCGTGGTTATGGCTGGAGGTCGGATAGGGAAAGACGGCATACACGGCGCCACGTTTTCCTCCTCCGAACTGACCGAAGAGTCCCCGGCGACCGCCGTTCAGATCGGTGATCCGATCACGCAGAAGAGGATGGTCGATTTCATATTGGAGGCGAGGGACCAGGCATTGTACACGGCAATCACCGACAACGGTGCAGGCGGTCTGTCGAGTTCGGTAGGGGAGATGGCCCAGTATTCGGGCGGTTGCGAGATACATATCGACAGGGCGCCTCTCAAGTATCAGGGACTCTCGTCATGGGAGATCCTTCTTTCGGAGGCGCAGGAGAGGATGACACTGGCGGTCCCGCCCGAGAACGAGAAAGCCTTGATAGAGCTCGCGGAGAAGCACGATGTTGAACTGACCGTACTCGGGATCTTTACCGACTCGGGGCGGTTCCACGTCCGCCACGAGGGAAAGAGCGTCGCGTATCTCGATATGCATTTTCTGCACGAAGGGCTGTCGAGGATGGAGCTCGTGGCTGAGTGGTCGCCTCCCTCGCTTGTGGAGCCCGAATTCGATCCTCCAGATGATCCGGGTCGGTCTCTGCACACGATGTTGGGGCGCTGGAATGTCTGCAGCAAGGAATCGTTCGTAAGGCAATACGACCACGAGGTGCAGGGAATGAGCGCGGTCAAGCCGTTCGTAGGCGCTCGCAACGATGGGCCGTCCGACGCCGCGGTGATACGCCCCCTCCTCGATTCCGACGAGGGTGTTGTAATCTCCAACGGGATATGCCCGAAGTATTCGGACATAGACACCTACCATATGGCGGCGTGCGCCATGGATGAAGCGGTGAGAAATCTCATCTCGGTCGGCGGGAAGATAGGTGAGATTGCCGCTCTCGACAACTTCTGCTGGCCCGATCCCGTCGTATCTGACAAGACTCCGGATGGAAGACACAAGCTCGCGCAGCTAGTGAGGGCGAACCGGGGGCTCCATGATGCGTGCCTGGCGTATGACATACCGCTTATCTCGGGCAAGGACAGCATGAAGAACGATTTCGGGACGCTCCCGGAGAAGGTCTCTATCCCTCCCACGCTGATGGTTACGGCCATAGGCAGGGTAGGGGATGTCAATCGATCGGTCACTATGGACGCAAAGGCGCCCGGTGACAGAATATACGTGGTTGGCCTCACGAAGAGAGAACTTGGCGGATCCGAGTATTACGCCGAGATGGGACTTGCCGGGAAGGATGTCCCCTTGGTCGACCCTGAGACGAACAGGAAGGTCTATGAAGCGCTCTCGAAGGCTATTGAGGGCTCGTTTGTATCCTCGTGTCATGACTGCTCCGACGGGGGGCTCGGCGTGTCGCTGAGCGAGACGGCCTTCTCGGGCGAGCTGGGGATGGCGGTCGACCTGGGAGAAGTCCCGACCGACGGCCTCGACAGGGACGATTTTATTCTATTCTCCGAATCGCAGGGGAGATTCGTTGTGACCATATCAACGGGCAGCACGAGAGAGTTCGAAACCCTGTTCGAGGGGCTGCCATGCGCGTGTGTCGGAGCGGTCACGGAAGATCGCTCGTTTATAGTGGTTGGTCTCTCGGGCGACATTGTGATCCGCGAGGATGTTATGGCCCTGAAAGAGTCATGGCAGAGGCCGCTCAACTGGTGAGAGATTATGCATAAGGCAAAAGTCCTGGTCCTTACGGGGTACGGAATCAACTGCGACTACGAGTCGGAGTACTGCTTCAAAGAAGCGGGGGCCGATGTCGACCGCGTCCACATCAACGAGCTCATATCGGGAGTGAAACGCCTCGACGACTATCACGTTTTCTTTGTGCCGGGCGGGTTTTCTTTTGGTGATGATATTTCGTCGGGCAAGGTCATGGCCAACAAGATAGTAACCCACCTCAATGGGGAATTGAACGCGTTCATCGGCAGCGGCAGGCTCGTGTTTGGAGTATGCAACGGCTTCCAGGTCCTCGTAAAGATGGGGACACTTCCAGGCTATTCGGGACCGGGTGAGCAGGACGCCACGATAACGTTCAATGATTCCGGTCGCTTCGAGGACCGCTGGGTCTATCTTGATGTTGATAGTAGCTCGCCCTGCGTATACACAAAGGGCCTTGACAGGCTCTATCTGCCTGTGAGGCATGGAGAAGGCAAGTTCCTCGCGTCAGACCGGAAGGTACTCGACAGGATCAAGGCGGACAAACTCGTTGTAATGAGATACGCTGCCGAAGATGGTGGCGAAGCGGTTTATCCATGGAACCCGAATGGATCTCCCGACAACATCGCCGGTATATGCGACGCTACAGGCCGCGTATTCGGTCTGATGCCACATCCCGAAGCATATAACCACCGAACCAATCACCCCAGATGGACACGTGAAAAGGTCCCGGACGAGGGGATGGGCATGGCCATCTTCCGGAACGCCGTTCGCTTTGTCGAGGATGAACTGTAGGCTCATCCGAATGCAGGATCATCCGAACCTGTCACCTGTGGGCCTGTCCGCGTGGAAGCGATGTTCTCCCGACCCTATTGATCCCCGGCCCCGTCGATCTGTGTCGCGAGGTAATTGTTATAGCCGACCTCTTCGATCAGGTGCAGTTGTGTGTCGAGCCATTCTGCGTGGCCCTCTTCCTCTATCAGGAATCTCTCGAGAATCTCCCTCGTGGTATTGTCTTTCTCACCGGTGGCAATCTCGATCCCTTCGTTCAGGAACGTGATAGCGTCTCGCTCGAGTGCAAGGTCGTTCTGAAACTGTTCCTTGATATCCCTGCCCACGTTGATCTTGTTATAGTCCGACATGTTTGGAGATCCGTCGAGTGACAGGAGCCTGTCCATAATCTCATCGGCGTGTTTCATCTCGTCTATCGACTCCCGGTAGGCAACCTTCGCCAGCTTTGTATAGCCCCAGTCCTGCGCCATCTTGTAGTGGATGAAGTACTGGTTAACGGCGGTCAACTCGTTCTTCAAGACCACGGACAGAACGTCTAACACCTTCTTGTTACCTTTCAATTGATCCTCCTCCCGATTAACTGTCTGTCATCCCGTAATACTCTACGGATGCATAACCCCGGCAGACGGGATTCATCATACCCATGCGATTGCGATTTAGGGTCAGAGAGTGATCTCCTCTCCCCTTGAATGCGTAATCACTGATAACGTTCACAACGTGAATATGGCAATTATGGAACGACAATTCAAGGCCTGAATCTGTTCATCCCCTTGTGTGGAATTCGAGCACCTCACGATCCTTTACGACATAATCCTTGGGGATGCGCAGCCCCTCCTTCTCCTCGCCCCATATGCGGGCGAATTTCAGGCTGTCGGCGATCTCCTTGTGTACCATTCTTGCGATATCCTGGACGGTGCTCCCCACGGGCGCGACGTACGGTTTGTCATAATCCGCCTTCTTGCCGGGTGCCTTGCTGTAGACGCGGACGATATTGAGAAACTTGAAGGTCTCGACCCTCAAAAGCTCGAGAGATTTTCTGTCGACAGCGCTGACAAACAGCAGCGGTACCGTATCGCCGTAAAGATCTTTCAGGATCTCCGCGTTTTCGGGGGCGTCGGGGAAATCCATCTTGTTGCCGATCACCATAGTCTTCTTTACCATGAAGCCCCGTTCCTCCTTCCCTTTCCTCCCCGTCAACAGGATCTTGTTTTCACGGAGGATTCCGCGGCAAGTCTCGATGCCGACCAGCGGCTTCTCTCCCATGTCGATCACCAGCATGATTATCTCTGCCCGCCTCACTATATCGAAGAGCCAGTACTCGTTGTGTTCCTTCGAAACGGGCGGGGTGTCGATGAGCTGGAACTGGATGTCTTCGAAGATCATCATACCCGCCATGGGAGTCCAGGTGGAATAAGGTTGTGGGGAGACCTCAGGCATTGCGCCCGTTGTCGAGGCGACTATGGTGGATTTCCCGGAGTTCGGGGGGCCTATCAGCGCTATCTGCCCGGCGCCTTCTTTATCGAACTGGTAGATCGCACTTCTGCGCGCGACCTTTTCCTGCTGCCCGATCTTGTCGTGCAGCTTCGCCATTCGTTTCTTTATGTCTGCCTGGAGCTTGTCTGTCCCCTTGTGCTTGGGGATCATCGCCAGCATCTCTTTCAGCGTCGCGAGCTTCTCATCCGGTTCCTTCGCGTGGCGATACCGCTGTTCGAGTTCGAGATATTGCGGTGGCAGGTTTGCGGGCATTCTCAACTCCTTATTGCTGAGTTGCGGGCGGAGAATCAGATCTTGTCGCCCCTGTCGCCATGGACTGCTCTGATCCTGGAGGACATCCCGCCCCTGACGTTAAACTCCCCCCTTATCTCCATCCACCTGGGTCGGCACGAATCCACCAGGTCGTCAAGGATACGGTTGACCGCCTCCTCGTAGAAGATGCCGCGGTCCCTGTACTCCAGAAAATAGAGTTTCAGCGACTTCAGTTCCAGGCATTGCCGGTCGGGTATATAGCTTATCGTGATGGTCCCCATGTCGGGAAGTCCGGTCTTCGGGCACCTGGACGTGTACTCGTGATTTGAGATGCTTATGATATAGTCTCTTTCCGGGTGGGAGTTGTCGAAGGTCTCTATCTTTGTCATCAATTCCTCCGGGGAATGGCCTCGATAAACAGGTCGTCAAAGGTCCGCCTGCAGCGCAGCCTTCGACAACTGAATTGGAGCAGACAGTCACGCTGTCACAGGCCTGCGGCTTGGTGTTTCCATGCATGAATACGATAGCATTCGGTCAACGATGCATCCCGCCCCGCTGCGTTACTCGCCGGTTGAATACCGCTGCGGGTAGGGCCCTCCTCGCTCCTTGCGGTTCGAGTGCCCCGTCGTCCTCGATGCGTTACGGCATTTGTGCACAGAACCACCTGGTCAGATCTCCACAACAGCTAACATACTTCATCGTGCGCCACAAATCAAGATGGGCACGCCCTGCTTGACAGGGAGTCGGTTTTGTGACAATTATTGAACCATACACTCGAGACTGTATCCGTACTCGACGTCATCATGACACCTGCAGATGGAGAGGATCGTTGGACTGGAAAATAGTGGGAAGCACCTTTGTGATGATCTTTCTTGCCGAACTCGGAGACAAGACGCAATTCGCCATTTTTTCGTTCGCCGCGGGTTCCCGCTCGAGCCTGGAGGTCATGATGGGCGCTGGTGGAGCGCTGCTCCTATCCACCGCCCTGGCTGTCCTGCTGGGGAGCACCATTGTCCGGGTCGTGCCGGTTAACGTCATAAGATACCTGGCGGGAGCCCTCTTTGTCGTGTTCGGAACACTGATGATCGCCGGAAAATAGAGACAGAGCTCTGTTACGCCGGCAGGAAAGGCTGGAGTATGATACGGGAATCCCTTGTGGAAGCCCTGATAAAGAGCGCCATGAACTTTGAAGACGAGACGCGCAACTTCTATCTCAGGTGCATGGAGCAGGCTGCGGAAGAAGAGGTCAGGGAATTGTTCGGCTCGCTGGCCGAGGAGGAGTTACGGCACAGGGAGAAACTCGCCAGCCTCCTCGATTCCGACATGGATGCCCTTCTCTCCGATGATGACGAACCTGTCCCCGACGTGATGGAATCTCCCGCGGGGGCTTCGAGTGGCAGACCCGGCGATGAGACGGGAGTTGTTGAAGTACTGAAGACCGCCCTCGAGCATGAGATATCCTCCTTCAATTTCTACGTCATGCTGAGCAGGAAATCGGTCATACCGGCGTTGAAAAAGACGTTTCTATTCCTTGCCTCCTGGGAGGAAAGGCATGTGACGCATCTCAAGGCGATGATGGCGGAGCTGGAGCTCGGGAGAGAGGATCGAGAGCCGTGAGTGCCGGTGAGACGTTTTACCATCCACGGAGGAGACAACATGAGACAGACAACTGTGACGGCGACATCCGTTCTTTGCACCTTGATCCTGCTGTCAGGAGCCTTTGACCTGATGGGCGCTGATCTGTCGAACGTAACGCCACGAGAGGCCAGCCAGCTACTTTCCCGGAAGGAAGGGGCAGTTCTGGTGGATGTGAGGAGCCAGGCGGAGTATCAATTTGTAGGTCATCCGCCGATGGCTTACAATATCCCGTGGATGCTCTGGAATGCCGGGACCTACCGTTTTGAAGCCAACAAGGACTTCGAAAAAGTCCTGACCGGGAAATTCAACACGGAAACGCCCGTTCTGTTCATCTGCAGAAGCGGCGGCAGGAGCGCTGCCGCGGCACGCAAGGCCGCCGAGCTGGGCTATAAAGAAGTCTACAATGTAGTCGAAGGCTTCGAAGGCGCTCTAAGCGAAAAGGGTGGTCGAACCGTCAACGGGTGGAAGAACACCGGACTCCCCTATACGTATGCTGTCGATGATCGGCTGAAGTATTAGTCGGGGACCCGGTTGCTGAACAGATTCGGTGTAAGCAGTAGTTCGCGGCGTCAACTGTTCCTCTTGCGTGAGTAACGTCTTTCCGGGGTTCCGTTTTCTCGAGGGTGAACGATCCCGCGGGGACGCGCGGCAACTGTTCGAGACCGCAGGCCGAGTTCTGGGCGCAGCGAGTGACCACGAGCGCTGGAACGGACCAAAAAGGCGTCCCTGGAGCGAGAGGGACACTTGACTCCCCTGTACATAAGGATACCGGGAAACTCCACCAGCGCGGGAATTGACAAAGGCTGATATGTCCTGTATAATGGAAACAGTATTAGTGAGAGAGCTGATTGGTCCGTGTAGGATCGCACGCCTGTTTACGGGGAGGTAATTGTGAAAAGCAAGACCGCAGTGCTCGTCTTTTCCGCCCTTGTCATTCTTTCCTTGTCGAGCGGCCCCCTCCTCTCGCAGATTCCAATCGAGACCTCACCATCATGGAGATCGAACGACTCCAATCTTTATTCCACCGGTGCCGCGTGGGGCGACCTGGATGGCGATGGCTACCTGGAGTTCGCCATAAGCAACGGCAACGACATGGCCTCCGATCCCAATGTAGTGTATGACAACGTGGGGGGAGTGCTTGAGACGGCCTATTCGTGGTCGTCGACAAACAACAACTACTCGGGCAAGTGCGCGCTCGGTGACATCGACAGGAACGGCTGGCTTGACTTTGTTGTAGTCAATTATGGCTATTCGGTCTGGCCCGGCGGCTGGGCGAAACTACTCGATGACCTTTACCCCAACGTTGCGGGAGTACTGCTGCCCACACCGGTCTGGAACACCTCCCCCGCGGATTCGGACAACACCTTCGGGATAGACCTTGGTGATGTGGACGGCGACGGAGATCTCGATCTTGCCACGGCAAACGGTGACGCATATTCATCCCAGATGCAGCCTACCAAGATCTACTACAACGATGGCACCATATTCGAAGACACTCCCTCATGGACCTCCGACGAGTTGATGGCGAGCTACGACCTGATGTGGGGAGATGTCGACCGGGACGGGGATCTCGATCTCGCGGTGGCCAATTCCGGAGGTCCGCTGCAGGTCTATTATAACACCGGCTCGGGTCTGGAGACGACCGCCTCGTGGTCCTCGTCCGGCTACGACGATCATAACTCTCTGGCGTGGGGCGATATGAACGGTGACGGCTGGCTTGACCTCGCCGCCTCCACCAACACGCAGCTCGGTGGCTCGGGTCATTTCAAGGTTTACCTCAACACGAATGGAGTGCTTTCCCACACGCCTTCATGGCAGTCCAGTGAAACCGTGTACGGGTCGGGAGTGGCATGGGCGGACGTCGACTCGGACGGTGATTTTGACCTCGCCGCAGGCAGCTGGTGGGGTAAGAGCGTGATCTATGAAAACGTCGATGGCTGGCTGACCTCATCTCCAACGTGGCAGTGCGCGTCTTCCTATACGAGTGTCGTCGAGACCATGGCGTGGGGTGATGTGGACAGGGACGGGCTTCGGTGGGTATCAGGCGAGAGCCATCCCACTGACGGCTCGCGGAAGCTCTTCTATCTGGACCACTCTCCCGCGTACTCCCTCGACAGCGTTTATGTGGATGGAGCGAGGCTCGATTATGGATCCTACTGCTCAAGTCTCGTCTGCGGATGGGTCTCGCTTGTCAGCCCGCCACAGCAGGATGTCCTCTTCTATTACACTTTCTCCAGGGACCTCGACCTGGGAGTATCGAACTGGGACAGGGAGAACTTCGTATTCTACAACGAGATGGTTGTGGGAGAGGACGTCTCGCTCCTGGTGTATCAGGCGACCCGAGAGCTCTCCCCGGGCGATAGTCTACGATACCGGGCGTCTGTCATCAACAACACGGGGTTAAACATCGAAGTGACAATCATTGCCCGTGTGCAATTGCCGGGAGGGATGCCGTACGCCGGGAATCCGGTGTATGGCCCGGAGCTGGTGGATTTGATGCCATACGAAACAAAGGATATTACAGTGGGTCACTGGATTCCGCCCGTTGCCCCCTCGGGAGAATACAAATACACGCTCATAGCGGGCATCCCTCCCTCCACGCTCATAGACCGTGAGGATTTCACGTTTACGGTGGCCGCGATGAGGAGACAGGAACAGATTGCTGAGTAGATTCCGCAGCGATCGTCCAGGAGTCTATTTCTTCTTTTTTCCCGCAGCATCTCCGAGGCTGTGCCGATAGAGGTCGGAGCTTTCGTCATCGCAGAATTTCCCGCAGAATTCTGATTCCCCGAACATCTCAAATTCTGCCAGGTCCATGCAGATCGGTTCTATGGCTCGCCTGAACGCTATCTTCGAGATGTCGTGGTCAGGCAGATCATCGGTGGCGCGCCTGTTATTGAAGAAGATGTTCTCAACGATCGTGAAGTTCTCTGGTACGGCGTGCTCGGCGAGTGCGCACTGGTAGCAGTATCGGTCGGGCGAATCATACCGGACATCCCTGCCAGTGGCGACCACGACATTGGTCCTGAAATGGCCTGGATCCTCGCCTGGCTTCGAGCGGTTAATCGATACACCACACGCGCCGGTATTATATATTATGTTTCCGTCGATCCTGGCGGTGGGTGCGCCTTTGCCGGCGTCCCAGACCGCTATTCCCCAGGTGAGAATGTCTTCCACGATGTTTCTGTGAAGCGTTGCTTCGGCGTCCACGAAAATCCCGATCCCTTTCCAGTATCGCCTGACCAGGTTCTCGATTATGAGCGCCTTCGCGTTCCAGGTTACCCCGATGCCCACGCCACGTCCGCCGCCGATATCCTTTCCGCGGGCCTTGTCCACACCGTCTATGACATTCCCGGAGATGGTGGCCTCGGCATCGCGATAGAGGGCTATGCCATCCCACGAGTTCCTTATGATACGATTGCCGCTGATAATCAGACGGGAGTTCGCGCGGCCGCATATACCCATGATTCCGACTACGGTGGACTCTACGACCGGGGGATCGCCCGTGTTGTCATGTATGAGGCAGTTGCTGATTGTTACGGCACTGTTCCTGGCCACTACCGCTGCATCGGTCGCGTTTGGATCGGAATCCCTCGTGCCGCCGGTGATGGCGACGTTCTGGATGGAGCAATCGCGGCAATCCTCGAAATAGACACCATAGCCGGCCCCGGTGACGATCGTCGCTGAACCGTCGGGAGGTCCGGATATCACCACCTTTTCGCCGCCTATGCGAATGCCGACCGAGATGAAGACATCATGGTCCGGATCTGCGCAGTTGCCACAGGTAGATTCTACCTGGAAGGTCGGGCTCAGGGTATATGTACCGTGACGGAGCTGAACGACAACGGAATCGACCCTCTCCGAAAAGAGCGTCTCGAGCTCCTCCGAGGTTGATACTATCACCGGCTCCATGGCCTGGAGGCTCATCTCAGAGGCAAGAAGGAAGCAGAGAGCTGCGAAGATGATCCGCAGGGCCACGCTGTATACTTCACTTTGCATGCCAGTATCTTACAGCCTGGGCGAGCCTCCGTCAAGAGCGGGACGCCGGCGCGTAGCGTTCTGACAATCTTTGAGACATCCTGTCACGGATCTATCGGACTGGTAGCGCTCAGCGCCCGAAGGGGCTGATCACGGGTTGGGAAACTAAAGTCTTGAGAAATTCAAGCTATGTGCTATTTTATCGTTGTAAAAGGTGAGAAGAGGAGGCATGTGGAGAACCCCCGGGTCCTGCCGGTCGATTCTCATCAGTTAACGCCTCGAGCCTCTGATTTCACGTCAACCACCATTGCGAAAGGCATAAAGATATGGGCACGTTCAAAGGCGTTGATTTCATGAACATCGAAGACCTTCTCCAGGAGGAGGAGAGGATGGTGAGAAACACCGTCGCCGAGTTTGTGGACAGGGAGGTCCTCCCTGTCATCGAGGAATGCTTCATGGAGGGGCGATTCCCGACCGAGTTGATCCCCACGATCGGGGAGATGGGACTCCTCGGAGCAAACCTGGAGGGTTATGGGTGCGCCGGACTCAACAACGTCGCCTACGGGCTGATAATGCAGGAACTCGAGAGGGGAGACAGCGGCATAAGGAGTTTCGCATCCGTACAGGGAGCGCTCGTCATGTACCCGATCTATACCTTCGGAAGCGAGGAGCAGAAAGAGAAATGGCTGCCGCGTCTGGCCACTGGAGAGGCAATCGGAGCCTTCGGCCTCACCGAGCCCGATTTCGGTTCCAACCCGGGCGGCATGCTGACCAGGGCCGAGAAGAAGGACGGAGGCTACCTCCTGAACGGGTCCAAGATGTGGATTACAAACGCATCCATGGCGGATGTCTCGGTGATCTGGGCGAAGCTCGACGGGGTTGTGCGCGGTTTTCTCGTGGAGAAGGGTAGAGAAGGACACGCGGCGAGGCAAATACCCGGCAAGCACTCACTGAGGGCGTCCGACACCTCGGAGATCATACTCGAGGACTGCCTCGTTCCAGAAGAGAACCTGCTGCCGAAATCACGGGGGCTGGCCTCTCCCCTGATGTGCCTCACCCAGGCCCGCTACGGGATTGCGTGGGGAGCCCTCGGGGCCGCGATGGATTGCTACCGCACAGCGCTCGACTACTCCCTTCAGAGGAAACAGTTCGCGGAGAGACCTATCGCGTCGCATCAGATGGTCCAGGCCAAACTGGTCTGGATGCTCGATGAGATTACCAAGGGCCAGCTCCTCTGCCTGCAGCTTGGACGGCTCAAGGACCAGGGAAAGTCGGATTTCGTCCAGGTCTCGATGGCCAAGCGGAATAATGTCTGGGCCGCCCTGGAGACCGCGAGGAAGGCAAGAGATATCCTGGGTGCGAGTGGAATCGTGAACGAGTACTCCGTAATGAGACACATGAACAACCTCGAATCGGTGAAGACATATGAGGGCGCGCACGACATTCATATCCTGATCCTGGGCCAGCATATAACGGGCATCCCCGCGTTCGAATAAACAGTGGACTGTTCCCCCTCGAGAGGAAGCCGATCATGAGCAAACTGCGTAACATCGTCATGCTTCTCCCCGGTATCCTGGTGGTATTCTATCTCCTGGGACCACTTAAGGACACTGGAGACGGGGAGGGATCCAGAGACATACCCGCGGATAGTCCCACCCGGACTGGAGAGAGAGCGAAGAGGCCGAGCGACTGGTTCTTCGCGCAGAGGGCCTATCCTCGGGGCGAGGTGAATCTGGACGTCTACCGCGATGAGGTGCGCAGGGCGCTGGAGATGAGGAACAGGGATGCGGCCCCGCTTCCGGGGCAGGGCTGGGTCGAGGCCGGCCCGACAAACATCGGAGGCAGGATTACCACCCTCGCGATAGATCCCGTCAACAGCGACATAGTCTATGCGGGTGCGGCCAGCGGTGGAGTCCTCAAATCGACAGACGGCGGTGAAACGTGGACTCCCCTCTTCGATGAGCAGCCGACCCTCTCAATCGGCTCCGTGGCGGTCGACCCGTCGAATCCCGATGTGATCTACGCAGGCACGGGCGAGGCCAACGCCGGGGGCGGGAGTGTCACATACGGAGGATTGGGGGTGTTCAAGAGCAGCGACGGGGGCCTCAACTGGCAGAATGTGGGCCTCGGGGATACGCGCTATACAGGGAAGGTCATAGTGGATCCACTCGATCCCGACCGTGTCTACGTCGCCGCGACCGGGACACTCTTCAGCCTCAACAGTGCCCGCGGTGTGTACAGGTCGACGGATGCCGGGATGAGCTGGGACCACGTCCTCTTCGTGAGCGACTCTACAGGTGCCATAGATATCGTACAGGATCCTGTCGACACGGACGTCATATACGCGGCGATGTGGGAGAGGAGGCGGACGCCCGACTCGCGCCGCTATGGCGGGAGGACGAGTGGTGTCGTAAAGTCTACTGACGGCGGGGAGAGCTGGACCTACCTCGCGGGCGGGCTCCCATCCGGAGCTGATGTAGGAAGAATCGGGCTTGCCCTCTCCGCAGCGAATCACACCACTCTGTACGCGATATACGCCGACGACACCGGATATTTCATGGGAGTCTACAAAAGCCTCGATTCGGGAGAGAACTGGGCGCGGGTGAATGACACAGCCCTGCAATCGGGATATTTCTACAGCTCCTATGGATGGTGGTTCGGGACGATCGTGGCCGACCCGACCGATGAGAATATAGTATACGCCGACGGCATCACCATGTACAAATCGACCGACGGTGGCGCTTCCTGGTTCGAAATCGCCTGGAGCAACCATGTCGACCACCACGCCATTGCGATCGACCCCTGGGATCACAACCGGGTGATCGAGGGGAACGACGGCGGTGTCTACACCTCTACTAATGGCGGGACATCGTGGAACAAGTCGCTCGATCTTCCTGTCACGCAATTCTACACCGGCGAGATAGACCACTCCAGTCAGGACAGGCTCTACGGTGGGGCCCAGGACAACGGCACACTCCGCACCTGGGATGGCGCGGTTGACGATTGGGAGGAGATATTCGGAGGCGACGGATTCTATGTCCTTGTCGACCCGACGAACTCGAACACGATCTACGCCGAGTATCAATACGGGGCGCTGTCGAAGTCGACGAACGGAGGCCTCACCTTTCGGTCGGTTCTCGACGGTGTGAACTCGAATGATCGCCGCAACTGGGCCACCCCCGTGGCGATCGACCCATCCGATCCGGACAGGCTCTACTACGGGACGTACAGGCTATACGGGACAACCGATGGTGCGGGGTACTGGACGGCGATCAGCGGTGACCAGACGAACGGTCCGGGAGGAGGCAACCTCGTTTTTGGTACAATAACCACGATAGCGGTGGCCCCGTCCGATCCGCGGGTTATCTACTCGGGGACCGACGATGGGAACGTATGGGTAACCTTCGATGGGGGACAGGTCTGGAACGACATAGGCGCGAGCCTCCCGGAGAGGTGGGTGACCAGGGTCGCGGTCGATCCCCGCGATCCACTCAAGGCGTATGTCACACTATCCGGCTTCAGATGGGATTCTCCCCTGCCACATGTCTTCAAGACACTGGACGGCGGATCGAACTGGGACGATATCAGCGGAGGGTTGCCCGAAGTGCCTGTCAATGACATCGTGATCGATCCTCAATCGGGCGATTACCTCTATGTGGGGACCGACACCGGCGTCTATCGTTCCAGTGACGGCGGAGTATCATGGGAAGACATGAACGATGGGCTGCCCGTGGTCCCCGTTACCGATCTTACACTGCACTCGCCCACGCGGACATTGTCTGCCGCGACATATGGACGCTCCATGTTCACCGTGATACTTCCCCCGCCGGTCAGGGTGGAAGGCAGCCTTGATCCTGTCGTCGCAGGAGGCCTCTCCATGAGGCAGAACTATCCGAATCCTTTCAATCCCTCGACGGAGATACGCTTCGAGCTGGCCGCCGCCGCGCGTGTGAATCTCAAGATCTATGACCTTCACGGGAAGCAGGTGAGGGTCCTTCTCGACGGCCACTTCTCCGGTGGTGGGCATGAGGTGGTGTGGAACGGACGGGATGATCTCGAGCGTTCCCTGCCGAGTGGGCCTTATATCTACAGGCTCGCTGCCGGAGACAGGGTGATAACCCGCAAGATGCTCCTGTTGAGATAGAAAGGGAGCCCGTGTAAACGAGCTCCCTTTGTGGATTCTGGTTTCTTACCGGTATCTTCCGGCTGGCGCTATATCTTACCGACCAGGTCCAGCCCCGGCTTGAGAGTCTCCTTGCCCGGCTCCCAGCTCGCGGGACACACCTCTCCGCCGTTTTCTCTCACAAACCTGGCCGCCTGAAGCTTCCGCAGGAGTTCTCTCCCGCTTCGCCCGACGCTGTTGTCGTTGATTTCGAACGCCTGAAGGATGCCGTCCGGGTCTATAATGAAGCTCCCCCTGAGTGAGAGTCCCTCCTCGTCGATATATGTCCCGAACAGGCGAGAGAGGTTTCCGGTAGGATCGGCCGCCATCGGAAACTCGATCTTCTGAATGGCCGGAGACGTGTCATGCCATGCCTTGTGTACGAAAACGGTGTCGGTGCTGACACTCATGACCTCGGCCCCCTCCCTCTGGAAGTCGGCGTAGAGGCCCGCGGTCTCCTGCAATTCAGTGGGGCAGATAAACGTGAAATCTGCCGGATAGAAGATCATGGCTACCCATTTTCCCTTGTAGTCGGACAGCTTGACCTTCCTGATTTCATCGTTCTGATAGACATCCACCTCGAAATCATCGACTTTCTGACCAACTCTTACCATGCTGTGACCTCCTGCTATGATGTTGATGAGTAAACGGCTTTTGCTGTCTATTATTGTAATCCTTGTGACGGAAGTCAATAGTGCCCCGAACAGGAGTTTCCCTGCTTGACATCTCCTCTCTCCTCTTTACGGTAAAGGGCGAACGTGCTCTTTGCGCCGACTCTTACCTGCCCGACGGCGCCTTCCGATCTGCATCCTGCCTCTCTCCCATCGATATCGCCGAACTCTTCCGGAGAATTGTCCTCGAGGCTTTCGTACAGCAGGAGTTCATCACCGATTACGTCGCACATAACATGTTCTCATGGCCTCACTCCGGCTTTCATGTCCACGTCTCTTCCCGGCTACTCCCCGATGAGGGCGACTTCCCCGGAGCCACGGCCGGATATGCCGCACGTAGCTTGACAAGGAGTCAGATCGTGTGCTATCATTCACGTTGGGAAGAGTCGAAATCATAGAGATTCTGTACCTATCCTGCCGGGGTTCGGTCGCGTTCTTGACAACGAAGAACGTCGGGGGATATTATCCTGGCAAATGGCGAAGAAGAAAAAGAGAATAAAGCCGAAAGAAAAAAATGTCCGTTGGCTGCATATCATGGCCATCGCTCTCCTCGTTTTTGCCGTCTATTCGAACGCTGTTTTTGACGATTTTGCCTACGATGACAAGGTCCTCATCCGGGACAACGATTTCGTCAAGGAGTGGAGCAATCTGCCGCTGCTCCTCAGCCCGGTCGATTACTACAGGCTGGCGCGCGACGATAATTACATCCCCGTAACGACGTTCTCCTTCTTCGTCGACTACGCTCTTTTCGGGCTGAGCCCCGCAGGATTTCATCTGACAAATATCATCGTCCACATCCTGAATTCGATCCTGCTCTACATTGTCGTCGCTCTCGCGATGAAAAAACGTCGGGCCGCCCTACTCTGCGCGTTGTTTTTCGCGGCCCACCCTGTTCACACCGAATCGGTTACCTGGGTGGCCGGGAGGACCGACCTGCTCTCCGCCTTCTTTTTCCTGACGGCGCTTCTCCTTCACATCCGGAGTGAATCGGCCACCGACAGGGAAAAGACGTATTTCTATCTCGGCGCGCTGACCGCCTTTTCCGTTTCGCTCTTCGCGAAGGAGATGTCGGTCACCCTGCTGCCGGTGATCGTTCTGTACGATGCCTGCCTCGGTGGGGAAAGGGTGAGGCCGTGGACGCGGGACCGGCTCCTTCGGTACACGGGCTATCTGGTAGTCACGATTCTCTTCGTCGCGGGGAAGATGATCTCCTTTTCGAAGGGGCTCGAGATCACGAACTACCCGGGAGGAAGCCTCTATGCGTCGATCCTCACGATGACACGGGCCGTAGTTTTCTACATCCGGATGCTGGTCGTCCCGGTAAACCTCTCGATTTCCCACGTCTTTCCCGTCTCGATTTCCCTTCTCGAACCCCGCGTCCTGTTATCGGTCCTCATCATCCTGGCGCTCCTGGCCACGGCCGTCGCGATCCGCCGGAGATACAGGGAGGTTACGTTTTCCATTGGCTATTTTTTCGTAACGCTCCTGCCGGTCAGCCACCTGATCCCGATCCAGGGGGGCGTGGTCGCCGAGCGATACCTCTACATCCCATCGATAGGCTTCGCCGTGCTGCTCGCGGTCCTCGTGGACAGGCTGTTAGCGCCGGGCCGTCAGAAATATGCGATAGTCATCCCCGCGGCTATCTTGACCCTCTACGCGGTCGGCACCGTGAAGAGGAACGCAGACTGGAACGATGAGACTACGCTCTGGTCGAAGACCATTGAGCTCTATCCTGGCAACGGGGCTGCCTACCTGTACCGGGCTAACACGCTCTGGGAAAAGGGCAGGTACGCGGAAGCGATCCCCGATTACTCGAAGGCAATCGAGATCACGCCAGGAGAAACGGAGGCGTACATCAGCCGCGGGGTCAGCTATTCCATGCTGGGCGATCTCGACGCCGGGATCGCCGATTTTTCGAAGGCGATCGAGATCGATTCCTCTAACGTCAAGGGGTACTACAATCGCGGGATCGCGTACAGTGATAAGGGCCTTTTCGGCGAGGCAGTTTCCGATTTCGACCGGGTGATCACGCTCGCCCCCGACTATGTCGAGGCGTACAACCACAGAGGTATCGCCTATTCGAAGATGGGATCCTACAGCGAGGCCATCCGGGACTTCACCCGGACGATCGAATTAAAGCCGGATTACGCAGCCGCGTATCAGAACCGGGGACTGGTCTACCGGTTCCTGGAGAGAGAGGAACTCGCGGAGAGCGACGAAGCAAAGGCCAGGCAACTGGGGCGCTCGTCTGGTTCCGGACCATAGATCGCCCCGGGGAATCATTCCATCTCCCGGATCTGTTCGATATACGCCTTCAAGCGCGCGGCCTCTTCTTCGTCTTCCACGCAGGTCAGGTAGGTCTCAAACTCCTCCCGCGCCTCACGGTACTTCCCCATCTTGTAGTACGACACCCCGAGATTGGAGTGGACTTCTGCCATGTCCGGGTCAAGAGCGAGGGCTTCCCGGTAGTGCCGTATCGCGTTGTCGTATTCCTCGAGATCGTCGTATATCAGTCCCAGTTGATTGTGCCCGGCGGCGATTGTAGGGTCGATCGAGATCAGTCGTTGGAACATCTCCAGCGAGCGGTTCGGCTCGCCCCGCTGATAGTAACATCTTCCCCGTGCGTAATAGGCGCGGGTCAGCAGGTCGTGGTCGGTCTCCCGGCTCAGGTCCAGGGGCTCCAGGTACGAGAGGGCGGTACCGTAATCCTTGTTGATCAGGGAATACTCCCCCAGGTAGATGCGAGCCACCACGTCATCCGGGTCGTCTTCGAGAGTTCCCTTCAGGACCTCGATAGCGCGTCCCCTTGCGCCCAGCCGCTCCAGCAGCGAGATTGCCAGCAGCAGCTCTTTCCGTGAATATATCCCGGTCGACAGCGCGCCTTCGAGCTCCGCCCTCGCCAGGGTAGAATCTCCCTGGAGGAGATGGATGTCGGAGAGGGCCAGGTTCGCCTTGATATAGGTCGGGTCGATCTGCAGGGACTGCTCGAACATCTCGATCGCCTTCGCGTAGCCCCCCGTCTCCCGGTACGCAAGGCCGAGGTAGAAGTAAGCGTGGACGTTCGAGGGATTGCTGGCGATCACCGTGTTCAACTCCTTGATCGCCTCTCCCGGCGAGTTCCTCTCCAGCGACGCCATTCCCATAGTGACGAGGAGGTCGGACGATTTGCTCCTCTTGTAATCCTCGATCTTGTCCTTGGGATCGGGCAGCGACCGGTTGAAAATCTCCTCGTATGTCGAGCTATAATGTTTCGCCGACCCCAGGTAGCCCAGTGCCCTCAAGCCCGTCTCGACAAACGGGTCGATGAGGGACTTTTCTCCCAGGGAGAGTTCCTGCCCGGAGGCCCCGTTCTGATAGATCGGCAGTTCCGAAACCATCCGGTCCAGCCGGTCGCGCATCGACTCAGTCACCTCGGGCTCCCGGTCGATCAGGTTCTTCTCCTCACCCGGGTCCGTGGTCAGGTGATAGAGTTCCTCCCTCGGGGCGCTGATGTACTTCCACTCGACATTCCGAATGCCCCGAAGGCCGCACCACCCCCTGAGCAGGTAGGGCATGGCGGCCTCGAAATAGGAATACTTCGGGCTCTTGTCGTCGTCATCGAGGGGGAGGAGGCTCGTTCCCTGGAATTCGGTCCGGTCCCGCCAGGGGACCCCCAGGATGTCCAGCATCGTCGGCGCGATATCAATATGCCTGGCAAGAGCGCGACGGACCTCCCCCGCGGGGAGCTTCCCGGGCCACACGAAGATCAGGGGGATGTGGATCGTCTGGTCATAGACAAAAAAGCCGTGCTGCATCTCTTTGTGCTCCCCCAGCCCCTCCCCATGATCGGATGTCAGCACAACCAGGGAGTTCTTGAGCAGTCCCCTCTCATCCAGGCCGTCGATGAGCCGTCCAACGTGCAGGTCGGTGTACGCGATCTCCCCGTCATACAGCTCGACGAGCCTCTCCTGCGGATCCGCGCTCCCCGAACGATCGACCGGGGGTGCGAAAGCCGGGGGAGGGTCCTTGGGGTAATGAGGATCGTAATAGTGAACGAAAAGGAAGAACGGTGATTCGCCGGCCAGGGAATCCGCCAGGCCGAGGGCTGTGTCGGTAACCTCCTCCGCGCGTTTCTGGATTCCACCCAGCTGCGATTCGATCCGTTTGACCTCCTCCTGAAACCCGACGTACTCCGGGGGACATCGATCGTTGTATAGCCCGAAGCCCTGGGCGATCCCGCTCTCCGATCTCAACACGATCGACGCGACAACGGCACCCGAGGCATAGCCATTATCCGACAGGACTTCCGCGATGGTCTCGACCGAGTTGTCGACGTAGAACCCCTCGTTGTAGTGGACACCGTTGGTCGGGGGGAGGGTTGAGGACATGATAGAGGTGATGGCGGGGAGCGTGAAGGGGATATGGGACACGGCGTTCTCGAACCGGACCCCGCTCCCGGCCAGGGCGTCTATTCGGGGTGTGCGCGCCTCATGATAACCGTAACATCCCAGATGATCCGCTCTCAGCGTATCGACGATGATCAGGACGAGATTTGGACGATCGACGACCTTTCCGGACCGGTACAGGAGGAATCCCAGGATCAGGACGAGGCCCGAAATGATGGGCAGGAGCAGCCACACCCTGCGCCGGATTGAGGTCTTCATCGATGCGCTCCGGACCACGCGGTCTTCAGCAGGTGTAAGGACATTTGTAATTGCCTGGTCTGAATTATACGCGATGCACGGTGGGCTGTCAAGCGGGTGGTTCTGAAATGGAGTTTCCCCATTTTTTTCGTGTCATTCCGGCTTGTCCGGAATCGGCCTAATTGTGCGATGGGATTCCCGACAAGCGGGAATGACATGTGAGGCGGGAATGACCTGTGGGGCAGGAATGTCATTTGAAG
>CAZOAR010000044.1:0-20241 GCA_964577985.1 uncultured Gemmatimonadota bacterium
CCTCCACCATTGCAAAAACCTCCCGCACGTCTCTACTCAGCCTTGCCGGGAAGCCCTGTGCAACCTGGGGATCAGCCCGGAGCCAGTCCGCTCGATATCGTCCGAAGCTGCGTGAAGAACAGGACAACTGATGGAAGAGGGGAGCTGCAGCAATGGATTTCCGTTTCTGGAGAAGAGTCAAGCTCGCGCCAGGTGTAACGCTCAACCTGAGCAAATTGGGCGGATCACTTCCGTTCGGTCCTCGCGGGGCCAGGCTAACCGCCGGCTCCCGTGGCAGACGGGCTACGATGGGTATTCCGGGGACGGGACTCTTCTACACCACCGCGCTACCGGGCGGAAGCGGGACCAGGCATGACCGGTTATCTACCCCGTCCGGTTCCTGTCCTGAATAAGTTTCCAGATGAGCGCTGCAGCGCCTACCAGGATTATCAGCGGCAGGAGCCTGATAAAGAATAGAAGCGCGAGCCATGCCGCAAATGTCATCAGCCCCAGGACGAGCAGTATCGCTACGAGAGCGATCCCTATGAGAGCAATCCATCCGAGCAGTGGTATCATTCTGTCTATCCACCCGCTCATATCGACCTGATCCTTCATCCTCAGCCCTCAATCATGTATTATCATTAAGAGGTTGCCATGGCGGCCATTCGGAGGCGTCGTCGTCTCCGACAGGGAATCTAACCCCTCCGCCACCACTTGACAACGATCATGACGCCATGAAGCGTGAGAATCAGGAGAGGAGGTAGAGCCGATGTCGCAGAGGAGTATGGTAGGAGTAATTGGATCTTCGGACGGTGGCGGTGAGGAGTTGTCGCATGCCGAGAGGGTGGGAGCTCTGATAGCCGAAAGTGGCTTGATCCTGGTGTGTGGTGGCATGGGTGGTGTGATGGAGGCCGCCTGCAGGGGAGCCAGGTCGAAAGGGGGAATGACTGTCGGGATTCTCCCGGGAGACAGGAAGGATTCGGGGAACAGCTATCTCGACATAGTCGTCCCCACGGGGATGGGGCATGCGCGCAACCTGCTGGTCGTGCTTTCGTCGGACGGTGTCGTGGCGGTAGGCGGAAAATATGGTACTCTCTCGGAGATTGCGTTCTGCCTGATGCTGGGAGTACCCCTCGCGGGTATCCGGTCGTGGCGTCTGCGAGAGGAGAAGAACCCGGATGGATTGGCTCTTTTTGACACACCGGAGACCGCTTTCGAGGTGATTCTGAAGACCATGAATAAATATTGACATTATATAAAGAAAACTCTTGACAAAACTTACAGGCCATGTTAGTTTCCCGATGGTGATTAGTGGTAAATAGTGGGGAATACCTTTCTAATGTCTCTTCGAGGGTTACATGGCCGCCTTTACTGGAAGATACACACATTCTCTAGACCATAAAGGAAGAGTCAGTATCCCGGCTGCCTTCAGACGTAACGGAAAATCCAGTAAATACATGTTGTTGAGGGGAATGGAGAAGTGCTTACTCCTCTTTACATATCCTGAGTGGGAGAGGATGATAGATGAGAAATTCTCTTCTCCGAATATCGAGAGCGAGGCCTTGAGGGCTTATCAGAGAT
This sequence comes from uncultured Gemmatimonadota bacterium, assembly GCA_964577985.1. Classification (GTDB taxonomy): domain Bacteria; phylum Gemmatimonadota; class CAZMKB01; order CAZMKB01; family CAZNLH01; genus CAZOAR01. The sequence continues at coordinate 1,561 of CAZOAR010000044.1, forward strand.
ATCTTGGCGCTAACGCAAGCGAGGTCGGCCTCGACAAGCAGGGGAGGATTATGATTCCGCCTCATCTGCTGAAGGCGGCAGGGCTCGGAAAGGAAGCCATGATCGTCGGCGCGATCAACTGGATGGAGGTGTGGGATCCCGTCGAATACATGAGATTCGAGGAGGGCCACTCCTTCAAGGCAAACGCCGAGGAAGTCTACCAGAAGATAAACGAATTGAGGCGAGGTTGAAGGTGTGGATCACGGCGAGACGCACTTTCACGAACCTGTTCTTCTCAGTGAGGTACTCGATCTCATGAGACCTGCACCCGGGGGCACTTATCTGGATGGAACTCTCGGCGGCGGCGGTCACGCCAGGGCCCTTCTCGAGGCATCGAACCCCGGAGGTGAGCTCTGGGGCACCGATCTCGACGAAGACGCCATACGTTACTGCCGCGGCCTCGAGGAGGAATTTGGTGGAAGGGTTCACCTCTTCAGGGATAGTTACGCACGGATCTGCGCTGACATGAAGGGAAAAACGTTCGACGGCGCACTTCTGGACCTCGGTGTATCCTCCCTTCAGATAGACAGTTCAGAGAAGGGATTCAGTTACGGCAAGAACGCTCCTCTCGACATGAGATATGACCGTGGATCGGATCTCAGGGCGGAAACAGTGCTCAATACCTATCTGGAAGCGGATCTCGCGAACATATTTTTCAAGTATGGGGAAGAGCGCTATTCGAAGAGAATAGCCCGGGCCATTGTAATGGCGAGAAACATGGGTGCCATTGTGGAAAGCCGCCGACTGGCCGAGATCATAACCGGGGTCATTCCTGGAGATCACAGTCAGAAGACAGTGGCCAGGGTGTTTCAGGCGCTGAGGATAGTGGTCAACGGAGAGCTTGATTCGCTCGAAAAGGGTCTTTCATCGATATTTGAGCGGCTCAAGGATGGAGGCCGGCTGCTGGTGATCAGCTACCATTCGCTCGAGGACCGCATGGTCAAGAGGTACTTCAAGCGTCTTGAAGCCGACTGTGTATGTCCTGCAGATTTTCCGCAGTGCAACTGTGATAAAGTCTCGGAGGCCGAGATACTGACACGGAAGCCGCTCAGGGCGTCGGCCGAAGAGGTGAGAGCAAACCCCAGAGCACGCAGCGCAAAGCTGAGAGGCGTACGGAAAGTGGTGGCGAGAGGATGAACTGGTTCTCCAGAGGATATGAAGAATATCTGCGCAGGCTGAAGAGGAAGAGAAGACGCGACCTGTTCACCTACCTGTTCGTGTGGGTCCTCGCTCCGCTTCTCCTTGTGTTCTGCATGGTATCGACCTGCAGATCGCACAGGAGATCGATGATTCACAGACTGGAGGTCATGCAGCAGGAAAAACTGCAACTCTATGGAGAGAAACAGGAGTTGACTCGTGCCCTCGCCGAGCTTTCGTCGCGAAAAAGGATTTATCATTATGCGACGGAGAAACTGGGAATGAAGTACCCTGAGCAGGATGAAATCATACTGGTGGTTTTTGATGAAGAAAAAGGTTCGGATGAACACGCGGATAGAGACCAGCTGGCTGGCATGACGGGTAACTCGCGTGACAGGAGCTCCGACAGTAGCCTCATAAACGTTATGACACATTTCTTTGCGCTCTACGTCTTTTAGCCCCACGAATACCTTCGATAATATCCATGATGTTGGGCGGAGACGGCGTGACCGGAGCAGGGGAGGATGGCGATGGAAAAAGTCAGGGTGGACAAGGAACATAAGGTGAGGCTTAGAATGCTTGCCCTCCTGGTGGTAATGATGCTTATCGTTATCATAGGGAGGCTTTTTTCCATCCAGGTTCTGCAGCACGACAAGTACGCCAGAGAGGCCGACATACAGCAGAAACTGAAAGTCGATATAGAGGCGGACCGAGGACAGATCCTCGACAGGCAGGGTGTTGCTCTTGCCATCTCCAGAGACAGATACTCTCTATATCTCAATACAGAAAAGTGCGATAACGTCAAAGCGATCGCGGGCTCCCTGGCAGGCGTCCTCGGCAGGAGCGCTCAATCAATAGAGAAGGCGGCGCGACAATCGAGAGGCAATGTGTTGATAGAGAGAAAGATATCGCGACAGAAGAAAATGGAGGTGGAGAAACTCAATATCCGGGCTGTTTCCTTCGATGTAGAGAAGGAGCGGTACTATCCATCCGATGATCTCGCGAGCCAGATCATTGGATACGCCGGGGTTGACAATGAGGGGCTCGAAGGCATAGAAGGATCATGCGACGAACTGTTGGCAGGGGTTGACGGCACAGCGATCCTGCAGAGGGATGGACGTGGCGGAAAGCTCGTGAACCCGGACTTTCCCTGCGTGCCTCCGCGCAGCGGTAAGGACATACTACTGACGATCGACGCGGAGTTCCAGGAGATGGCGGAAGATGCCCTCGACAGGGCAATTGAGCGATGTGGTGCCAGGAGCGGCAGCGTTGTCGTCGTGGAACCTTACCGGGGGGAGATCCTTGCCCTTGCTTGTTACCCGAGAGCTGACCTCAATACAGTATCTAAGATTCGAAACAGGGGAGAGCTGTACTCGGCCATGCGCAACCGGGTTATCACCGATAGTTTTGAGCCTGGCTCCAGCTTCAAGATAGTTACCCTTACCAGCGCCCTGGAGAGGGGGGTGGCGAATCTCGACGAGAGGATATTCTGTGAGAACGGCAGCTATCTGGTAAGCAACCACCTGTTCCACGACATCCATAAGTATGGATGGCTAAAGGTCCGGGAGGTGATCGAACGCTCCAGCAACATTGGAACGATCAAGCTGGCCGAAAGGGTCGAAAAGGAAGGGCTTTACCAGATGGCGAGGAGATACGGATTCGGTATCCGCACCGGGATAGATTTTCCCGGAGAAGCAGCCGGCGTGCTGGGCCGCCTCGACCAGTGGTCGGGAATCAGTCTGGCGAGCATAGCGATCGGACAGGAGGTCAGTGTGACAGCCCTCCAGATGGTTATGGCATACGCGGCGATAGCGAATGGCGGCCTCCTGATGAAACCAATTCTCGTAAAGGAGGTATGGGACAATAACGGCGACGTCATTTACGAGGCGCAGCCGGAGGTCATACGCGAAGTCATGTCCAGAGAGACCGCCGAACGCGTGAAGGAGGTCCTGGTTGGAGTGGTCGAGAGGGGGACAGGCAGGAAATCCAGGATAAGCGGGTTTCAGATAGCCGGCAAAACGGGGACAGCGCAGAAGAGTATGCCCGGCCAGGCCGGATACACTCGAGGCAAATACGTCACGACATTTGGAGGGTTCTTCCCGGCACAGAATACGCGCTACGCTATCTTTATCGCTCTCGACGAACCGAAGGAACACAAGTGGGGTGGCGAGAGTGCCGCGCCTCTTTGTAGAGACCTGATAGAATCGGCGATCTTCGCTGATAACGGTTTTCTGAGCGAATCCCCGGCCTACCTGGTCAACAACGCGCCAGGCAATAAGGATCGCTATGAGGTCATCAGGGCCACGCATGAAGTCAGTGATACCGAAAGGAAACGTAACGAGGACGAGGAAGAGTCGCACATCTACAACCTCGTTTTCCCTGGAACGGATGCACATGGAAACGGTGACAGATCGTATCCGTTCGTAAAGAGTTCCACGGCAGGGGTCAGGATGCCGGATGTGTCGGGTATGTCCATTCGAGAGGCTTTCAAAACACTCTCCAGAGATGGCTTCAAAGTGAGGGCAAGGGGACTGGGACGTGTGGTCAAGCAGAATCCCGTGGCCGGCACGAATTGCTCGGGGGAGGACATATGTCTTCTCTGGGGAGAACGTTTGTGAAATCCGCCATTGGTTCCAGCATCGAGGAATGCGTCGGGAGGGGTCGTAACACATATATGACAGGAAGCAGGATGCAGATCAAGGAGATACTCGGACAACTGAAGTTGATCGACGTCAGCGGAAATCTGGAGATGACCTTTGAAGGAATCTCTTCGGACAGCCGTTCACTGAAGAAGGGAAACCTCTTCTTCGCCCTGAGTGGAGGCAACTCGAGCGGGAACGAATTTGTCGACGACGCGATCAGCAGGGGTGCTTCGGCGGTCATAACAGAGGAAGAACTTCACTCTCAGTCGGTACCGATTATCAGGGTTGCCGATATTCGCAACAGTATGGGATATGTTTCCCACTACTATTACGGGAACCCCTCGCGTTCCCTGATATGCACAGCGATAACTGGAACGAACGGGAAGACAACCACATCGTATCTCATAGACTCGATTCTGAAGCAGAGGCACAGCAAGACGACGGTCATCGGCACGCTGGGAATGACCTGGGAAGAGAGCACCGACAGGACGGGGCTTACGACGCCCGAATCTCACGTCATAGCGGCAGCGCTGGCAAGGATGAGGAATGAGGGATGCGCAGCCGTGACAATGGAGGCATCCTCTCATGGACTCGCCCTTGGAAGGGTCGCAGGCATCGAGTTTGACCTGGCCGTCTTCACGAACCTCAGCCGGGATCACCTCGATTTCCACGGCGACATGGAGAACTACATGGAGGCAAAACTGTCTCTCTTCCGTGGATTGGGTATGGGTGAGAAAGAAGGAATGAGTGTGGTCAATATGGATGATCCCAGGGGGAACAGATTTGTCAGCGAGACTAAGGTGGGAGGGGTAACATATTCCGCAGGCGGGGAGAAGGCGGACGTTCAGGCAACCGATTACCATCTCCGCCCACATGGTTCGGATCTGGTCGTACGGAGTCCGTTCGGCAAGACCAGCATCTGGTTGAGTCTGCCCGGAAGGTTCAACATATCTAATGCGCTCGCCAGCTTTGCGGCAGGTGTATGCCTGAATATGAGTGAGGGAGAGATCGTAAGAGGAATCGAGTCTGTAAAGCGTGTCAGGGGCAGGATGCAGATGCTTGAAAAGGGGGGTGTCCGAGTCGTGATAGACTACGCGCACACGCCGGACGCGCTGGAAAACCTGCTTACCACTATCGACGAGATTTTCGAGGGGAGACTCATCGTCGTGATTGGATGTGGTGGAGACCGCGACAGAGAGAAGAGACCGATAATGGGTGAAGTGGCCGCGCGTCTCTCGGACATATTGATCCTCACGTCCGACAACCCGCGGAGCGAAGACCCCGAGGCAATACTGGATGGCATCGAAGAGGGTGCGAGGATGGTGAGAAGTGATCTATCGCGGGTCACGGATCGAGAAGAGGCCCTCGAGTGCGCTATAGGTATGGCCACCAGGGGTGATATCGTGGTCGTTGCAGGGAAAGGTCACGAGGACTACCAAATAGTCGGTAACGAACGCCGCCATTTCGACGATTGCGAGGTCGTCAGCAGATTGCTGGGATGTGAGGGCCCGCCAGAGAGGGTGAAGGGAGAGTCGGAATGAATCTCGGGACAAGGGATCTCGAAAAATGTCTGAGCGGATGCGCCCGGGAGGGAGATAACTCGACTCGGTCATTCAAAAGGATATCGATCGACTCGAGGGATACGAGGCCTGGAGATCTCTTCGTAGCCTTGAAGGGCAGACGTCATGATGGTCACGACTTCCTGTGGGAGGCCAGGCGCAAAGGGGCGGCTGGATTTGTAGTATCGAAAGAGGTAGACCTGGAGGATGCGGGAGTTGAGGTGTTCCAGGTCCCCGACACACTCGAGGCGCTTCACGAACTCGCGGCGAGAGTCAGAAAACAGTTCGCCGGGCAGGTTGTTGGAGTCACGGGTTCCAATGGCAAGACGACCACAAAGGAAATGATAGCCAATGTTCTCTCCAGGAAATTCCGTGTTCATCGGACCCCTGGCAATTATAACAACCTGATCGGACTGCCACTCACCATCTTTGGATTGAAGAGAGGGGCCAAGTGGATGGTTCTCGAGATGGGGAGCAATTCTCCCGGTGAGATATCTGCTCTCTCTCGCGTCGCGAGTCCACACTGGGCAGTGGTCACTAATGTGTCGGAGGTTCACCTGGAGGGATTCGGTAATCTGCTGGGGGTATTGAAAGAGAAGGTATCCATCCTTGATGGCCTGCTTCAAGGGGGAACATTAATAATAGCGGGAGACGATCCAAGCCTCAAGTCTTACGTGAGGAACCTTGGAGCCGAGTGCGTCACTTTTGGTCTCAGGAAGAGCAATGACGTCTACCCGGAGGACTACGCGATTCAGCGCAACGGCGGGATATCCTTCAGGATGGAACAGGGACAGTGGATTGAGCTCCCCGTGATCGGGTTTTACACGTTTCAGAACGCGCTGGCGGCTTATGCCCTCGGGCTGCAGGCGGGTCTCACGCATGAAGAGATCAAAGAAGGTCTGGAAATGCCTTACTACCAGGCGATGAGGATGGAAGTGACGAGAGAATTCGACATGACGTTCATCAATGACTGTTACAACGCTAATCCGCGTTCGATGTATCTGGCGGCGGAGACCCTCTCCCTCATGGAAGGTGCCGGGAGGAAGATCCTGGTGTTGGGGGATATGCACGAACTGGGAGAGGGCTCCGCCCGCCTGCACAAGGAGTTGGGCAAAAGGTTGTCTCTGCTCGACATCGAGTGTGTCGTGGCTATCGGAGGCCTCGGTGCCCTTGTGGGGAGGGCGATTGAGGGTGAAGATCTTCGAAGGGGGCGCAAGAGAGAGATAGTGGAGACGATGAAGTTCGGTGAAGCAGAAGCCTTTCTGCTCGATTATCTCGATGCCGGAGACACAGTGCTGTTCAAGGCATCGAGAGGCGTAAAACTGGAGGAGCTTGTCGAGATGATACGGTCTGATTTGAAGAAGAAGAGGGAGAAGAGTTGATGTTCTATCACCTTCTCTATCCGCTTGTCGAGTATCACGCCATATTCAACGTGTTCAGATACATCACGTTCAGGGCGGCATACGCCACCGTTACGGCGCTCCTCATCAGCTTCATACTGGGTCCATGGCTTATCAGGATGCTGAAGAAGCATGAGGTGCTGGAGAACGTCCGCGTCGACGTTCCGGAGAGGCACAACGAAAAGCGAGGTACTCCTACGATGGGGGGAATCCTCATAATTGTCTCCACTGTGGTTCCGACCCTTCTCTGGGCGGACCTGACAGTGAGACACATTCAACTGGTCCTCCTCGCCACGGTATGGATGGGTCTGATCGGTGCCTGGGATGATTACCTGAAGTGCATGAGAGAATCGAGCGCGGGCCTGATTGCTCGATATAAGCTTATCGGACAGGTCGGGCTCGGTCTGCTCCTTGGCCTGATCCTCATCTACTTTCCCGAGCAGGAAGAGATCGTGACAAAGACAACCCTTCCATTTTTCAAGGAGGTCTTCCTTGATCTCGGCTGGTTCTACCTCCCTTTTATCATCCTCGTGATAACGGGGACGACAAACGCCGTTAATCTGACCGACGGCCTGGATGGGCTCGCCATAGGTCTGTGTGCGTTTGCGGCGTTCGCTTTCGCGGGATTCGCGTATCTGCATGGCCACGCTCTGTTCAGTCAATATCTTCAGATTGTCTCGATACCGGGAGGAGGAGAGCTTACCATATTCTGCATGAGTCTGGTCGGGGCGTCGATGGGATTCCTGTGGTTCAATGCCCACACGGCGGATCTCTTCATGGGTGACACGGGTTCTCTTGCCATTGGAGGAGCGCTTGCAACGCTTGCAATCCTGCTGAAATCGGAGTTTATCCTCTTTCTGGTAGGAGGTGTCTTTGTTATTGAGGCCATGTCGGTGATCATACAGGTGGGGTCTTTCAAATGGAGGGGAAAGAGAGTCTTCCTCATGGCCCCGCTCCACCACCATTTTGAACTCAAGGGATGGAACGAATCGAAGATCGTCACGCGGTTCTACATTCTAGCCGCGATCTTTGCCCTCATCGGTCTCAGTACTCTGAAAATCAGATGAGGCTGTGCGGGTTGAAAAAGAACGCGATGAAGCGGGGCAGTAAATGATGAGGGATGAGATAAGAGCGGGATCGCGCGTCTGCGTTCTCGGGATGGCGAGGAGTGGTGTGGCTGCCGCGAGGTTGCTGGCGGGCAAGGGGCTTGTGGTTCACGCCTCTGACTCCGCGGTGACTGACAGCACCACCCGGGCCGGAGAGTCCCTGGAGGGGATTGGAGTGGATGTATCGATCGGTCGCCATCCACTGGACAGACTCCTTGAATCCGCATTCGTCGTCGTGAGTCCTGGAATTCCCGATGATGTTCCCGTAATGAGTGTCCTGATGGAAAAGGGGATTCCTGTATACAGTGAGATAGAGATAGCGGGCTGGTACGCCACCTCTCCCATAGTGGCTGTAACGGGCACGAACGGGAAGACCACGACCGTGGAGATGATTGGCCACCTGACCGGGGTCGCCAATATAGAGGCGAGAGTCTGCGGTAATGTGGGCAATCCCCTCAGCGCCGTCTGTGAGGATATGGGAGAGAGTGGCTGGTTGATTGTTGAGGTCAGCAGCTTTCAGCTTCAACGGACAAGCCATTTTCACCCATGCTGCTCCGTAATCCTGAACGTTACCCCGGATCATCTGGACAGGTATACCGATTTCCAGGCATATGCGGCAGACAAGGCCAGGATAATGTTGAACATGAACAAGGACGACATCGTCATATACAACGCGGAGGATCCCGTAGTGACGGCCATGGTCGACCGGTTCACGGGGTTTTCGGTGCCCTTCTCGACTCATGGACACGATGACGGCATTCGACTCGACGGAGACAGAATCCGGTGGAGACATGGAGAGAAGGAGACGACTCTTTTCGGGCGCGGTGATCTGTCCTTGAACGGGGAACACAATCTACAGAATGCCATGGTCGCCGCGGCTGTAGCATCTCATTTAGGGGCGTCATACGAGCAGATCAGGAGGGGCCTGGGGGAATTTCGAGGCCTCCCTCACCGGCTGGAGATGGTCAGAGAAGTCAATGGAATCCAGTTTGTCAATGATTCCAAGGCAACCAATCCGGGAGCGGTAAAGGTCGCTCTCAAGGCCCTCGGTGGGGGTATTATCCTGCTGGTGGGTGGCAGGGAGAAGGGCCTCGACTACACCTGCCTGAAAGAGGATGTCGAAGGAAGCGTAAAGGCGATTGTAGCCATGGGAGAGTGTTCTGAGCGCATAGTCGATGAGCTTGGCAGCGGCATTCCGGCCCATATCGCCGTCAACATGAGGGATGCGGTCTCCAGGGCCTTCGAAGTTGCTGAAGCAGGAGAAACGGTCCTCCTGTCGCCCGGAACGTCGAGCTACGACATGTACGAGGACTACGAGAGGCGGGGATTTGATTTCAAGGAAGAGGTAAAACGGTTGGGAGAGAGCACATGACTGTTGGGCGCGACAAGAGAAACATCCTTCTTGTTCTCTTTTTTCTACTCGCCTTCGGGCTTGTCATGTTGAACAGCGCGAGCGAGGCGGTCGCCGAACTACGCTATGGGGACAGTTCCTTTTTTCTCCGCTCGCAGGCATTCAGAATCGCGCTGGGTCTCATCCTGATGATGGGAGTTTCGCGCGTCGATTATCATCGATACCATAGATTCGCGAAGCCGTTTCTCCTCGTTTCCATCATCCTTCTCATGATCCTCGTGCTCCCTTTTACCACGTCGATAGCCCCGGTAACAAAACGGGTCAGGCGTTGGATGATATTTCCTCTGACCTTTCAACCGTCTGAACTCGTCAAGATCGCGCTCGTCATATGGTGCGCCTCCACGATACTCAAGAAGGGCTCGAAGATCAAGGACTTCAAGGAAGGTATCATGCCAATATCCTGTATATCCGCGGTTGTGATGCTATTGATAGCCATGGAGCCGGATCTTTCGACGGCGATTCTCTGTTTCTCGATAGTCTTGGTCCTGCTGCTGCTCGGCAGGGCGAAACTCCAGCATATTCTACTCCTTTCCCTGATCTTCTGCGGGGGATTTCTTGTTGTGGCATATGTGAAGGGGTATCAATTCGACAGGATCACCGCGATCCTCAACTCCGGAACCGGCCGCCTGGACGAGAACTATCATTATTATCAGAGCATGATAGCGCTCGGATCCGGGGGCTGGTTCGGCAGGGGGATTGGAAACGGACTCCAGAAATATTTCTTTCTCCCGGAGCCACACACGGATTCGATATACTCGGTAATCGGCGAAGAACTCGGCTTCGTGTGGACAACAGGTACCCTTTTCCTCTTCCTGCTGATAGGTTTCTACGGATACAGGATAATGACAAGGTGCAATGACCTTTTCGGGTATCTGCTCGTCGGGGGCGTCCTCAGCCTGATTTTCGTACCCATGCTCTACAGCGTGACTATCAGCGTGGGAATGCTTCCAGCGGCAGGTGTGGGACTGCCGTTCATCAGTTTCGGGGGGTCATCGGTGGTGACACTCCTGGCCAGCTTCGGGATCATTATGAATGTCGCCGAGCATAACACGCCTGCGCTGAACAGGCGACGGAGGAGGACATGAAAGTCCTTTTCGCCTGCGCAGGAACCGGAGGACACATCCTGCCCGCTATTGTGCTTGCTCAGGGGCTCAAACAGAGGGACGGGGAAATGGATGTCCTGTTCTGTCTGTCAGATGACAAGAGGGGTGCGGAACTCCTTGAGAAAGAGCATATGCAGTGGAGGGGCGTCCCGGTAAGCCCATTTCCACGGCGCCTCCGGGTTGAGAGTCTCCTCTTTCCTCTGTCGCTGGTCAGGTCTGTAGGTGTAAGCATGAGCATTATTAAACAGTTTCAACCCGATGTGGTAGTGGGCACAGGAGGCTATGTCAGCGGTCCGGTCCTGCTGGCTGCGTGGATGAAGGGAGTTCCCGCCATCATACAGGAACAGAACAGCCGGCCGGGGTTGGCCAATAAGTTCCTCGCTCCGCTGGTTGACGAGGTCCACGTGTCCTGTCAGGAAGCTGCCGGGTTTTCATGTGCCAGCGATGAGAAGGTCTATATCACCGGGAACCCGGTGGCCAGCGGCATGAATGGTGAGGGGAAGGTGGCAGTGGAAAGGAGAAACAATCCAGGTGATCCCCCTGTCCTGCTTGTCATGGGAGGGAGCCAGGGTGCTCACCCGATCAACAGGATCGCGGTCCGGTATCTGAGGTCACTGGAAAATTCGCCCTGCACAATCTTCTTCCAGACAGGAAAAAAGGACTACGCATGGGTGAAGGAATCCCTGGAGGGCCGCCTTCCGCGACTCGTGATAAAACCGTTTTTTGACGACCTGGCTTCCATCTACCGCAAGGTTGATCTTGCCATCTGCCGTGCCGGCGCTATGACGCTCTCAGAGGTGGCCTTCTGGGGTATTCCGTCCATACTGATACCATACCCGCACGCCACGGGCGACCATCAGAAAATAAACGCAAATTACTTCCAGCGCCAGGGAGCAGCGATCGTGATTAACGAACCGGAAGCCGACTGGCACTCGTTGAAGGCACACATCAAGAATATCCTCGAACGAAGGGATATGTGGAAAAAGATGTCGAAGGCCGCGTTGTCACTAAGGAAACCCGACGCAAGAGATATCCTGGTCGACAGGATCATGGCCCTCGGGAAGTAGGAGAAGAGCGTGTTCAAGAAGATAAAACATCTGCATCTCGTAGGGATCGGCGGATCCGGAATGTGCGGGATAGCGGAGATCCTCCTGATCATGGGCTACAGGATCAGCGGCTCCGACATGCAGGAGACCGATGCGACACGAAGACTGGAGAAGCTCGGGGCCAGAATCTCTTACCGGCACGCCCCGGAGAACGTGATGGGCTCAGATGTCGTCGTGATTTCCTCAGCGATCAGGCAGCAGAATCCAGAGGTGATCAGGGCCAAGGACGAAAAAATAATTGTCATAAGGCGGGCGGAAATGCTGGCCGAATTGATGAGGATGAAGCATGGGATAGCCATTGCGGGGACCCACGGGAAGACCACGACCACGTCAATGGTTGGCGATGTCCTCAGGGAAGGGGGGCTGGATCCGACAGTGATTGTCGGTGGGATAGTCCGGAGCATAGGGACCAGCGCGAAGATGGGAAGCGGAGAATACCTCGTCGCGGAGGCGGATGAATTCGATCGTTCTTTTCTGCAGCTCTCCCCTTCTATAGCCGTTGTCACCACGATAGAGTCAGAGCATCTCGATTGTTACAAGGATATAGAGGAAATAAAAGAGGCGTTTATAATCTTCTGCAACAAGGTTCCATTCTTCGGCTCTTCTATTCTCTGCGGAGACGAAGAGTCCGTGGTGTCCATTCTCCCCCACCTTGAAAGGAACCTGATGACGTATGGTCTGAACGCAAACGTCGACCTGCAGGCTCGAGAGGTTTTCTTCTCCCGGAGCAGATCCCGCTACAGCGCCTACTGGAAGGGAGAAAAGCTGGGAACAATTTCTCTTCAGGTTCCCGGGATACACAACGTCAAGAATTCCCTCGCGGCCGTTCTTGTCGGGTTGGAACTGGGGATTCCTTTCTCGGACGTCGTGACGGCGCTCGAGGGCTTCACCGGCGTGCGCAGGCGTTTCGAGATAAAAGGCGAAAAGCACGGAATAATGGTTGTAGATGACTACGCTCATCATCCCACGGAGATAAAGGCCTCTCTAAAGGGCGCCAAGGATGGTTGGAACAGGAGAATCGTGGCCGTATTCCAACCGCATCTATATTCGCGAACACAATCTTTTCACCAGGAGTTCGGTCGCTCTTTTCATGACGCGGATATTCTACTGGTTACGGATATCTATCCCGCGAGGGAAGACCCGGTGGAAGGTGTCACCGGTGAACTCGTTGTGCGGGCGGCAAAGAGAAACGGACTGCGGCGTGTTTACTACATTGACGAGATGAAGGACCTCGCGGACAGGGTGATGAACATCATAGAGCCGGGGGACATTGTGATCACGCTGGGTGCTGGAGATATCTGGAGGGTTGGAGAGGAGATATTGAGGAGATTGCCTGAGTGAAAACGCTCGACCTTGACATGTCCAGGTTGATTGAGAGAATAAGCACTCTGGAAGGAGTGAGCGTGTCCACGGGGGTCCGGTTGGACGAGTACACTACGATAGGAGTGGGTGGGCCCTGCGCGGCCATGATGGTGGTGGAGCGCGCTGAGGTGCTGAGCGCCTGCCTGAAGATTCTTCGCCCCGGAGGTGAGCCGGTTGTGGATTTGTTTGTACTGGGGGGAGGGTCAAACCTTCTCGTAGGCGACTCCGGTTATAATGGCCTGGTTCTGAGGCTCGGAAAGGGTTTCGAAGATATAGAGGAGAGTAATGGGAAGATCGTTGTCGGGGCCTCATGCCCGCTGAAAGAACTCGCGGCCAGGGGAGTGAAAGAAGGATGGGGCGGATTGGAGTATTTCGCCGGACTTCCCGGCACCGCAGGCGGTGCGGTACGCATGAACGCCGGCGCCTGGGGAAAAGAGATGTGGGACCTCGTGAGAAACGTGCATCTGGTCGAGGGGGCTGGTGTGGAAAGGACTGTTTCGCGGTCTGATATCACGCCTGGATACAGGTGCAGCGGTCTCGGGGAAGGCAGTATCGTAACCAGTGTGGAACTGGCCTGCGACAGGGGAAATCCTCTCGACCTCAGAAAGAGGTCGAAACAGTTTATGGTCCGCAGAAAGGAGAGGCAACCCATTGGGCTACCCTCATTCGGCAGTGTGTTCAGGAACCCGGAAGGATTCCAAGTCGGGAAGTTGATCGACAGCCTGGGGATGAAGGGGAGGGTGGAGGGAAAGGCGATGATACCGGAGGAACACGCCAACTTCATAGTGAATATCGGGGGCGCGAGTGCCGCGGATGTGGTGAGGCTGATGAGGGCGATGAAACAAGGGGTCCTGGATGAATACGGGATCATGCTGGAACCCGAAGTAGTCTTCCTTGGAATGACCCCCGCCGACCTGGAGGGAGTACTTTGAGAACCCGTCCTGTGAAGAAGGCATCAAGGAACAGGAAGAGGAACAGGAAAAGAAAAGAGTTTCTGGGCGCCGGGCTCCTCTTCTCTTTCACCGCCCTTGCCCTTGGATTGGTTTTGCGTTGGTTCCTGTCGAGAGGTGTCTTTGACATCCGTGAAGTGAGGATCGTTGGCACTCGCTTCAGTGACCCTGTGGAGCTTCTGGACGTGACCGCGCCCGAACTGGGTGATAATATCTTCGCAGACCACAGGGAGGCGGTGCGGACGCTCCAGAGAATGCCGCTCATAAAGAAGGTGGACGTTGACAGGATTCCACCTGACAGGATAGTGATCAACGTCGTGGAGAGAGAACCAGTGGCGATGCTCAATGGTGAGACGATTCTTCCGGTGGATGATGAGGGATGGTTGCTACCTGTTTCAGCGTCGGACTATGACCTGGACCTCCCGATTATCAACATAACGGATACGCATGATATTGACGCTGTGGGAAGGGTGGACTCTCGTTCCATACTCATAGCCCTGGATTTTCTAAAAACGCTCAGGGAGAACGAGATGCCGTTACTCGACGACATTTCCGTCTTGAGCGTTGAGAAAGAAGGGGGAATCCGTCTGTCGACAAACCGCGATGACTGCGTCATATATCTGAACAGCGACGTGACAGTAGAAGACCTCTGCCTCCTGTCGGAGGTGAGGAAGAATCTGGACTGGAAGGAAACGGGTTCGCACTCGATAGACATGCGCTACAAAGACCAGGTAGTGGTCTTCTGAAAACGTGGCGTGAACAAGCGAAAGAGGGGGGGTGAAGATTGTATGGCGAAAGAGGATATGATCACCGGGCTTGACGTGGGGACGTCAAAGGTATGCGCCGCCATCGCGATTCGTGAGGAGGGTGGCACCCCGCGGATACTGGGATGGGCTACCGGGAGGTCCGAGGGTATCCGCCGCGGAGTGGTCGTGGATATGGAGGCGGTAGTTGAGTCCGTCCGGAAGGTACTCCTCGAAGTGCAGGCCTCGGCGGGGTGTGGTGTCGAGGACGTAATTGTCAGCGTTTCGGGCGGGCACATACAGGGACTGAATTCCAGGGGAGTTATTGCCGTCTCGAGGAACGGGGATGAAATATCGAGACGGGACGTGGAGAAAGTCATCGAGGCTGCCGGCACGATGGCCATCCCGAACGATCGAGAGGTCCTTCATGTCATCAAGCAGGAATTCGCCCTTGATGATCAGAAGGGGATCCGCGATCCGGTAGGGATGAGCGGGATCAGGCTCGAGGCGGAGGTGCACCTCATAACCGGCAATGTCTCCTCGATGAAGAACCTTGAGAAGAGCATTAACATGTCGGGAGTGGAGGTGGAAGACATGATCTTGGACTCTCTGGCGGACAGTTACAGCGTACTCAGCGAGGATGATAAGGAAATGGGTACCGCGCTGCTCGATATCGGAGGCGACGTGTCCGGCTTCGCGTTGTTCTCTGAAGGCAGCCTGAGGCATTCGGGCGTCCTGCAGATGGGTGGCGGGCATGTGACCAACGATGTTGCGATTGTGCAGAGGATGTCGGTATCCGACGCGGAGGCCTTGAAAGTCAGAGAAGGATCGGCTGTACAGAGGGAAGAGACGTCGAAACCGGAGCCTGACCTCCAGGGCAATCTGTTCCGCAGGGATGAGGCTTCGCGATTCACGCTCGCCGCGGTGATCCAGTCCAGGATGGAGGAACTGTTCGAGATGGTGAGAACGGAGTTCGAGAAATCACCTCATTTCGGGGCGATTCCTTCGGGGATCGTACTGACAGGTGGTGGCGCCAACCTCGGAGAGATCGTAGATCTGGCCGAGACAGTTTTCGATCTACCCACGCGGCTTGGTATTCCCGGGTCGATCGAAGGTGTGAACGGTAAACTCTCCGATCCTGCCTACTCCACGCTTGTCGGGTTGATCCTTTATGGATGTGACAAGAAGGCGGGGAGGAAGTACAGCAGAAAGAACGGGTCGGGTCTTCTGAGTGGAGTAGTGGAATGGATCAAAGTCCTGAAGGGAGATATCGTCTGATGGAGAAAGCGAAAGAGGAAAGCAGGATGACCTTCGAACTGATCGACAACCACCTTGAAGGTCAGGCGCGGATAAAGGTGATCGGGGTAGGTGGCGGCGGTGGAAACGCGGTGAACCGGATGGTTGATTCCGGATTGGCGGGAGTGGAGTTTGTTTCCATCAACACCGATTCTCAGGCCCTCTGTTCCTCCCGGGCGGCAAAGAAGATACAGATAGGCCGGGAACTCACCAAGGGCCTTGGGGCCGGAGCGGTTCCCGATATCGGGTGCCAGGCGATCCTGGAGAACCGGGATGAAGTTGAGGAAGTGCTGGAAGGATCTGACATGGTCTTTATCACCGCGGGATTTGGAGGAGGAACCGGCACAGGCGCTTCTCCCACGGTGGCGGAGATTGCCAGAGAGAATGGCGCTTTGACGGTTGCGATCGTCACGAAGCCCTTTCTCTTCGAGGGACACAAGAGGCTGAATCAGGCGCTGGAGTGGATCGAGACACTGAGAGAAAAGGTGGACACGCTCATCGTCATCCCGAATCAGCGGCTCCTGTCGGTCGTTCCCAGGCAGACGACACTGAAGGAGGCATTCAAAGTCGCTGATGATGTCCTCTTCCATGCCACGAAGGGAATCTCGGACCTGATTACGGTACCTGGTCTTATCAACCTCGACTTCGCAGACGTGAGGACCATTATGGCTGGCATGGGCAATGCGATAATGGGAACCGGCTTCGGCTCCGGTGACAGTCGCGCGGTTGAAAGCGCTCAGGATGCAATTCTGAGCCCTCTCCTGGAAGATGTAAGCATCTCGGGCGCTCAGGGTGTTCTTATCAACATCACCGGAGGGGAGGATCTGTCGCTTCATGAGGTTGGCGAGGCAATTTCGATCATATATGACGCGGCCGGGGAGAACGCCAACGTCATCTTCGGGGCCGTAACGGACCCGGGGATGGAAGACAAGGTGATGGTGACGGTAATAGCTACCGGTTTCGGAAAGAGAACAGAGAAGAGAGACGTCCGCAAGGAGCTCCTGGAAGCAATCGCCAAGGGTGATGGCGATTTCAGGAAGCCGGCGGTGGTCAGGCGCAGGGCGGAGATCGATGCCTTCCTGGAACCGGAGAAGAAGATCGAGGGTGGAGAAGAGGATTTCCTCAATATCCCGACCTTTATCAGAAGGCAGATGGAGTAGACCGCTGTATTGACGTGTCTGAAGAGAGGTGTTGCTGTTGGTCCTGTCGAGCAGGAGTCGTTTCAGAGCTCGTGTGCTTCTGAAGACATTGCGAGTTGTCCGCTATCTGTGCCCGGTGTGGTTGTTCGGACCGCTGCTGTATCTGTCGCTGAATGGAATGACGGAAAAAGAAAGTGGTGGATCTGAGGAGGCGCTTGACGCCTTGTCCGGGCTGACCCATCCCGTCGAGCGAGTGGTAGTGGATACCGTATCGCGGAACGAGACCTTGAGCGACATATTCCTGGCGAACGATATAAGCTACGCGGAACTCATTCAAGCCCTTGATGCCTCGCAAGGTGTATTCAATCTGAACAGACTGCGGTCGGGGTCCGTCGTCAAACTCGTCTTTGATGATGAGGCCGGGTTCAAACGACTAGAGTATGAAATCGATGATCGCTGCCTCCTCGTAGTGAATGCCTGCAGGCCCGATTCAATGACGGCTGAGATCAGCGAAGTGGAATATCAATATCGCCGCAGACTCATCTCCGGTACCATCGAGTCCTCCCTGTTTCAGGCGGTGTATGACATGGACGAAGATGCTGACGTTGCCTATCAGTTGACACGTATATTCGCCTGGCAGGTCGATTTCGCTACTGATCTCAGGAAAGGAGACAGTTTTCGGGCTATTCTAGAGGAGTACTGGGGAAGAGATGGGGTCCCGAGGTTGAACAACATACTCGCGGCAGAATTCTACAACAACGGGAAGTTCTATCAGGGGTTCAGGTACAAGGATTCTCAAGGCAGGCTTGATTATTATGATGGTACAGGTGCATCGCTGCGCAGAAAATTCCTCAAGTCTCCTCTGAGATATACCAGGATCTCCTCCCGCTTCTCACGACGAAGATTCCATCCAATTCTGAAGGTGTACAGGCCGCACCTCGGGGTTGATTACGCGGCTCCAACCGGAACTCCGGTGGTGACTGTCGGAGAGGGTGAGGTCGTCTTTGCCGGTCGGCAGAGAGGCTTCGGCAACATAGTGAAGATAAGACACAACGGAATATATCAGACAACATACGCTCACTTGAAAGGCTTTGCCAGGGGCATCCGAAAAGGCTCCAGAGTGAAGCAGGGCCAGGTCATAGGTTACGTGGGTTCCACTGGCCTTGCTACAGGTCCTCATCTTGATTTCCGTCTGAGCAGACGGGGGAATTTCGTCGACCCGCTGACGGTTGATCTCCCGGCCGGGGATCCCGTGAGAAGGGCGGAGTTGGTAGCTTTTCGCACGGAGGTCATGAGTTGTCTCGAGGCCCTGGATACGGATGGAGATGTCGTGCTTGCACAGAGCGGGGAGAAAGCGGGGATGTGACAAGGCTCGTTTCTGCTCGTTTCCTCAACCTGTCACTCCACAGGGGATCGACCCCGACCCCCCGTATCGGTGAGCCGCAAACGGCTCCCCGTCTTATCGAGAATGAACGAGCCCGCAGGGACGCTCAGCAACTGTTTGAGACCGCAGGTCGAGTTTTGCGGAACGAGTGACCCCGAGCGTTGGAATGACTCAAAAAGACGTCCCTGGAGCGAGAGGGACACTTCACATCCCTCTGCGCAAGAAATATCGGGGAGGTTCCCTGGACGTGGGCCTGCGACATGAAAGGGGGTTTTAACCTTCGGCGGCTTTTTGCTCCCAGAAC
>CAZOAR010000045.1:0-19497 GCA_964577985.1 uncultured Gemmatimonadota bacterium
AGCGAACATGCGGGTCTCTTATCAAGCCGGGTATGTCAAGCGAACATGCGGGTCTTATCAATTCCCGTCAGGCGTTTCCCCAGTTCCTACGTGTCATTCCGGCTCGTCCGGAATCGGCCTTATTGTGCGATATGATTCCCGACAAGCGGAAATGACATCCAGAGCGAGAATGAAATGTGGGGCGGCAATCTCATGTGAGCGGGGAATGGTGGATGAGGCGTCAATGTCACGTGAAGCGGCACTAATGGATAATGCAGGAATGACAGCTGAGGCGGTAATGTCCATGGAAGAGCGGAGTGTCTGGAAGTACCATCCGCCTTGCCATCATTGAAGCGTTTTATATATTCTTGTCGAGACCAACGGGTCTTCTGGGACAAGGCGTATAAACCCGGATCGCGAATCAGCCTATGGATCTGAATCGACATCACCATAAAACGATCGCTCGGGAGCTTGGCATCCGGCTGGACCAGGTAACAGCCACGGCGACCCTGTTGAAAGAAGGCGCCACGGTACCATTTATCGCCCGGTACAGAAAGGAAGCCACGGGCCTGCTGGATGAGACCCGGATCTCGGCTATTCGAGATCGACTCAAGACTCTGGAGGAGCTCGACAAGCGCCGGGAGTCGATCTTGAAATCGCTCGAGGAGCGGGATTTCCTGACCGACAAGCTCAAGCAAGCGATCCTTGCCGCCGCCAGCCTCACCACACTTGAAGATGTCTATCTCCCCTACCGGCCCAAACGGAGGACCCGGGGCACTATTGCCCGGGAGAAGGGACTGGAACCGCTGGCCAGAGGAATCTTCGCGCAGGACAAAGTTCCGCTGCAACCGGAGCTATATATCGATCCGGAGAAAGAGGTGCACTCAGTCAAACACGCGCTTGCGGGGGCCAGTGATATCATAGCGGAATGGATCAATGAGGATGGGGCGGCTCGCGCCGAGCTGCGGCGTTTGTTCGCCACTCGGAGCCTCATCATTTCTTCTCTCGTCAAAAAGAACAAGGCACGTGGGTCCAGGTTCCGGGACTATTTCGACTGGAGGGAGGCTGCTGCAAAGGCACCAGGCCACCGACTGCTCGCCATGTTCCGTGGAGAGAACGAGAAGGTGCTTTCATTGTCGGTCCGTCCGCCGGAAGAGGATGCCATCCCCCTGTTGAGCCGGCGGTTCGTCAAGACCCGGGATTCCGCGGGCCGGCAGGTCTCCGCGGCGGTCGAGGACTCCTACAGGAGACTGCTTGCACCATCGCTCGAAAATGAGCTTCGAAAAGACCTGAAGACCCGGTCGGACCGGGAGTCTATCCAGGTGTTCGCGGAGAACCTGAGAGAACTCCTGCTCGCTCCTCCCCTGGGTCAGAAGAGGATTATGGCACTCGATCCCGGCTTCCGCACCGGCGCCAAACTGGTCTGCCTCGACGCCCAGGGAGGACTCCTCCATTTCACCACGATCTTCCCAACCCATTCCGGCAGCAGACAGTCGGAAGCCTCCCGGGTGGTCCTCAATCTCTGCGAGGAATACGACATTGAAGCGATCGCCATCGGCAATGGCACGGCGGGCCGCGAGACTGAGTCGTTTATTCGTTCCCTCGATCTTCCCGCCGGGGTGATCATCACGCCGGTCGACGAGAGCGGCGCCTCGGTATATTCCGCGTCCGAGGTCGCCCGCACCGAGTTTCCGGATAAGGATGTTACGGTTCGCGGAGCTGTTTCGATCGGTCGCCGTCTTCAGGATCCACTGGCGGAGCTCGTCAAGATCGACCCTAAATCAATAGGCGTGGGACAATACCAGCACGACGTCAGCCAGCCGGAGCTGAAAAAATGCCTGGAGGACGTGGTGATAAGCTGCGTCAACAAGGTCGGTGTCGAGGTTAACAGCGCAAGCGTGGAGCTCCTCACATTTGTATCCGGACTGGGGTCATCGCTGGCAAAGGGTATCGTCGCATACCGGAAGGAACACGGCCCGTTCCGGAACCGGAAGGAATTGCTCAAGGCCCCCAGGCTGGGCTCCCGTGCGTTCGAGCAATGCGCCGGATTCCTGCGTATCAGAAACGCCAGCTATCCGCTCGATGAGAGTGCGGTCCACCCGGAGAGCTACTCCATAGTAGAACGGATGGCACGGGATGCCGGATGCGGCGTCCTTGATCTGATGCGGCAGGAGTCGGCGCGGGAACGGATCGATGTCTCCCGATATGTCACCGACTCGGTGGGGCTCCCAACACTGACAGATATCATGGATGAGCTGGCCAGGCCCGGGAGGGATCCGCGTGCATCCTTCTCCATTTTCTCGTTCGCGGAAGACGTCCATGGCATCGATGATCTCAAGCCCGGAATGAAGCTGCCGGGTATCATCACCAACGTCACGAAGTTCGGGGCCTTCGTCGATGTCGGCGTACACCGGGACGGTCTGATACACATCAGCCAGCTGGCCGACCACTTCGTCAGGGACCCGGCAGACGTCGTCAAAGTCCACCAGCATGTCATGGTTAGCGTGATCGAGGTTGACCGTGAGAGAGACCGGATAGCGTTATCGCTCAAGGAATAGATGAAGCCCCCGCGGCAGGACGCCGCGACTGACGGTATATTATGCGTCTGATACTGATACAGGACAAGGTCACGCCCCTTGGAGGTTCCGAGCATTCGGTACGTGTTCAGATCTCCGGATTGATCGAGAGAGAACACTCTCTGCTGGTGGCCACAAGCCCCGATCAGGTTCGGCTGGGGACAGACGACCCGGAGCTTCGAGGCGTCGAGTGGCTTGCCATGCGCGCGGGCCATGGTTTCCGATCGGCCCGGGCGGCGGCTCGCATCATTTGCGAGGCGGCATGGACGTTCGATCCCGACCTGGTGGAGATAGGAAATGTCTATGGCCTGCTCGGCCCCACGGGTGTGAAATACCTGGAAAAGCACTTCAGGGTGGTGCACACCTGCCGCGACACGAGACCAACCTGCCCGCACTTCGACAGGTTGCTCCCGGGCGGGGAGATATGCAGGGAGCACCCTGGGCCCGCCTGCCTGCGACGACACTGTCTGGGTCCTGAAATCAGGCCCCGGGTCCTGCGTGAAATCCTCGAGTTCTCCCTGCGCTTTCGGGCACTGCGCCAGGCACGCGCTGTCCTGGTCGAAAGCACTGCATTCAGGAATCTCCTCCTCGAACTGGGCGTTCCGGGAGAGAAGATTCATATCCTGCCTCTCTATGTCAAGTCCACCGGGGACACACCCGATCCACCGTCCAGGTCCGCGCCATACATACTCGCCACTGGTTTGCTCGAAAAACCGGAAAAGGGCCTCGAATACCTGATTCGAGCCTTCAGTGAGATAAGACACTCGGACGCTCGCCTGCGTCTAACCGGCAGACGGGGAGAAGCGTGGGACAGGGTACTGCCACTTATCAGGGAGAAGAATCTCGATGATCGCATCGATATCACCGGCTGGCTCAGTGAGACGGCCCTGGCCGGTGAACTGGGACGGTGCAGGGTTGCGGCTTTTCCGAGTCGTCTTTTCGAGTCGTTCGGGCTCGCTGGCGCGGAGGCCGCGGCAGCTGGACGCCCCGTGGTGGCTTCGAATTGCGGCGGGAGCCGGGACTGGATAAGAGACGGTGAGACCGGTGCAATTGCCGACCGTAGATACCCGGAGGCCATGGCGGCTGCCCTCAATAGATACATCGATGACCCGGAACTGGCCGATATTCACGGCTCGGCCGCACGCGCCTTCGTAACGGGTCGCTACACGCGGGAGGCAAACCTGGACTCCACCATGGAGGTATACGACAGGGTCATGGAACAGTGAGTTTTGAACTCGGATTGAATCTGTGGGGTATTCCACCTCTTCACGGCCGCGAGCTTGAAGCATTACGAGACGACCTGCGCCGGGTGGCCGGGTGGGGATACAGCTCGATAGAGGCCACCTGTGGTCCCGGCGATCGTCTCCGCTTCGGTGATGATCCACTCGCCGCGCGGAGACTCCGGCAGGCCGCGGAGGATGTCGGACTTTCCATCGTATCACTCTGCAGCGGAGCTACCTGGGAGTGGCACCTGAACTCACCCGATCCCGATCGCAGGCGACGTGCCCGGCTCGCGGTGGAAGAACTCATCGGCCTCGCGGCAGAGTTGGGAGAGGGCGTCGCCCTGCTCCTTACGCCCGGTACGACGACGATGCCTGGACAACGAGGGCGTGGCGTCACAAGTGCCGGGGCATGGGAACTGGCCCGTCAGACCCTCCGGCCGCTGGCAGAGATGGCGGATCAGAAGGGGGTGGATCTCGCGCTGGAGAACTCCTGGACCCGTTTCCTTGTAAGTCCCCGAGAAGCATGCGAGTTTCTCGATGAGCTTGCCCTGCCGGCGCTCGGCTGGTATCTCGATCTCGGCAATGCCTGTCTCACCGCAGATCCTCTGGACTGGATAGAGACCCTTGGCCCTCGAATACGGATGGTGCAGGCTAAGGACTTCAAGCCCACCCCGGAGGGTGGCAGACTGGGCCCGCCCGGAACAGGGGACCTGGACTGGCCTTCAATGATGAAAGCACTCGAGGCGGCTGGCTATGAAGGGCCCATTGTCGTGGAAGCGCCTCCCGATCCGAAAGCGGCAGAGAAGGCGGCCGCCTTTCTGCTCCAATTCCCCGAAATCAAGCGTTTCAAGCCAACTAAACCCCGGTCCTCTCCGCACGCGTCGAGGCCCGCGGGAAATGAAGCAGCACATGATCGCCCACACTTATCCGGCAGGAACCTCTGCGTGGCCGTAGTGGGCCTTGGATTCATGGGCAGGCTCCACACAAGGCTGCTGCTGGAGACAGAGGGGTTCCGGCTCGCTGCCATAGTCGATCCCACTGGTCGCTTCGTACTTGGTGAACGACATTTCATCAGGGGCGTCCGTCGAGCCAGACGCGTCCTCGGGATGAGTCTCGATCAGTATCCCCCCGATGAGGTACGTCGCTTGCGTTCCTGCGGGGAGTTGATCTCCGGCAACGTACCCGATGCCGTATGGCTTTGCACCCCCACCTGCCTCCATGCCGGGCAGGCTCAGGAGTTTATCGCAGCGGGCTGCCACGTGTTTTGTGAAAAGCCCCTCGCGCTGAGTTCTCGGGACGCGCGCGATGTCATAGATACGGCCGCCATTGACAGACGCCGTCTCGCTGTCGGTCAGTGCGTCCGTTTCTGGCCCGAGTGGAGATTCCTGACGGAACGGATCCACGATGCGCATTACGGTCGCCTCCTGGAACTCGACTTCTGGCGGGTCTGCGGCCGTCCGGTCCACGCGGAGGGAGGATGGCTGGACGATCCGGAACGCAGTGGAGGCGCCGTCCTCGATCTCCATGTTCACGACACCGACTTTCTCCTCGGCCTTCCGTGGAAGCCGGCGACAGTCCTTGCCTCTATCCGTCACGACACGGCCGGCGCCCCCCAGTATATCCGCGCCAAATATACCTTCGAAGGAACCGACGCGCCGGAGGTTCGCTGCAGGGCCGGCTGGTATCTTCCTCCGGCCACACCTTTCAGATCCGGCTACCGTGCCCTCTTCGAGAGAGGTCTCCTATCCTGCAATGACGGCGAAGAGGGCCTCTACTACTTCCCTGAAGCGGGAGGCGGGAGCCGACTGCGCCTCGAGGGAGAGGCTTTCGCCGACCAGGCCGCGGCCGTTCATGACTTTTTTGTGAGCGGCATTCCCCACCCTCTCCTCGATCCCCTGAGGGCCGCCATGGCGATAGCGATGGTCGAGGCCGAACAGGCGAGCGACAGGACATCCCTGCCGGTAGACCTTACGCCATTTCTTACACCCTCCGAGGTAACGCCATCCGGTTGACAAACTTACAAGCCTGTGGTATCATATATTTCAGGAGGCACAGTGTCTCAAAGCGTATCCAGCAAGGAAAGATCATTTAGCGAGGGCATCCCGGGTGCTTCCTGGCCGTGGGGATTAGATGGACGTACTGACCGTGCCGCAGGGAGCGTCGTATGAATAGAGCTGGAGGGAAAGCTCCCCGTATCCTCAACCTGAATGAACTCCCTCTCGAGGAGACCGCGTCGCACGGGGGCATCGGGAAGATATATTTTCGAAGGCTGTTCGAGGCATCCGATCTCTCTGGCCGATGGAACTTCATCGACTACGCCGTCGTGCCTCCCGGCGCCTCTATTGGACGTCACACTCACGGGGATAACGAAGAACTCTACCTCGTGCTGGAGGGCGAGGGATCGATGCATGTCGACAATGTGGATTTTCACGTCCACGCCGGGAACGTGATCGTGAATCGTCCTGGCGGCACGCATGGCCTTATCAACGAAGGCACGGTCCCGCTGAAGGTCTTTGTGGTCGAAGTGAAAACCTGAAAACGATCTATTTCGACGCGATGTCCGCAGGAAGAAACTCAGAATCTATCAAACAGGCCGCCGCGCTCGTCATGGCGGGAGGCAAAGGCCAGCGCATGGCCGAGACACGGCCTGATGCGCCAAAACCTCTGACCATGCTGGGCGGTATTCCCATTATCGAGATAGTCGTGCGGCAGCTCTTCCGGTTTGGCTTCGCGGAGATCCACATCGCCCTTCGCCACAAGGCGGAGATGGTGATCGACCACCTGACCGGTTGCAGTGACCTGCCTGGAGAACACCTGCATTTCATAGTAGAGGAGGAACCGCTCGGAACCATCGGAGCCCTGGCTCATCTGAAATACACTGACAGGACAATCCTTACGACGAACGGCGATCTGCTTTCGGGCATCGACCTCGGCGGGATGTTCGATTTCCATCGCCGGCTCGACGCCGACATGACGATCGCCACGCACTCGGAATATCATCGCCTGAGGCTGGGTGAGGTAGAGAGTCGCGAGGATCTCCTCATCACGGACTATCACGAGAAACCGGTCAAAGAGTATCACATATGCTCGGGCATCAGCCTCATGGATAAATCGGTGCTCGAGTTGTGCCGCCTTGTTGAACCGCTCCAGTTCCCCGATCTCGTCAGGCGCTGCCTGGAGCGGGAGATGAGGATCCTCGATTATTATCACAAGGAACCGTGGATCGACATCAACAACGAGAACGACCTCTCCCGCGCGGAAGAGATGCTATCCCGTGAACCGGAGGCGTTCCACCTGGATACCGGACTGTTCGACCTGAGGCAGTCGGGACCGACGCGGTGAACCTGACTGGCCCGGAATGCGTGAGCATATCAGCAGAGTGAGTGTATGACCATGGAATGCAATCAAAGCAATCGACTCTGGCTGGGCGTAGACATAGGCGGGACCAAAATCCTGGCCGCGGTCGTCGGCAATGATCTTCGCATAATCGACAAGCACAAGATAGATACTATGCGAAATGAAGGACCCATCGCGGTGCTGGAGCGCGCGGCGCGGCTCTGCGAAGACCTGATCGAGAAACACGGTACCGTCGAGGGGATCGGTGTGGGCTTTGCGGGGCTTGTTGACTGGCGTACCGGTAAGGTCATGAGTTCGGTGATACTGCCCGGGTGGGACGGCTTTCCCCTGGCTGAGACCCTGTCGACTTCCCTGGGCGGGCTCGAAGCGATGGCGGACAATGACGCTACAGTGGCCGGCCTCGGTGAGTACCTTGCGCTCGGCTCCCCTCCCGGCATCAACATGGTTCTCCTCACGGTCGGAACGGGCATCGGTGGAGCAATCATCATAGACGGACGTATCTACCGCGGGGCCACAGGGACTTCCGGGGAATTCGGGAATACGACGATAGAATGGCACGGAGAGACCTGCTGGTGCGGAAATAAGGGATGCCTGAATATGCTCGCCTCGGGCAGCGCCATCTCCCGACGCGCGGAGGAGCTCTCCGCGGGCGATGAGGCAAGCCTGCTGCACGGGAAGTCTCATCCGATCGGAGTGGAGACGATCGCCGACGCTGCGCGGGAAGGCGACTCGTGCGCCGCGCGCGCCATCGATGAAGGCGCAAGGGCACTCGGTGCCGGCGTGGCGAACATCCTCAACATATTCAATCCGGATCGTGTTGTTATTACCGGTGGGGTCTCGTCACTCGGAGAGGGATATCTCGCTACCGTGAGAGAAGAAGCGGCCCTGAGGGCATTTGATGAGTCGGTAGAGCATGCGCGGATAGAGCTGTCGGTCGTCGGCACCGTGGCAGGCGCACTTGGCGCCGCGGGCCTGGTCAAGGGTGCACTCGGAGGGAGACGGTGAGCCATGGATCGCAAGGAGTATAAAGTCCCTTCCAAAGATTACGCGCTGCAGTACAGCCCGCTCCTCGGAGAACTGATACCGGAGATCGAACGGGTGATTCGCGAGGAGAACCCGGTCCTCGGGGCATCGGTAGACGCCTTCGAAAAGGAATTCGCCGCGTACACCGGCACCGCTGACGCAGTCGGCCTGGGTTCCGGCACGGACGCCCTTTATCTTTCGCTCCGGGCGCTCGGGGCTCGGCCCGGAACCGAAGTCATCACGGCGGCGAACACCTTCATCGCGACGGTGAGCTCCATCCTCCTCTCCGGGGCCAGACCCGTCCTCGCTGACCCCGACCCGGAGACGATGAACCTGACTCCTGGGGCAGTGGAAGCCGCGATCACTCCGAGGACAGTGGCGGTGATACCGGTCCACCTTTACGGCGCACTCGCCCCCGTCGGCGAAATCCTGCGGGTCTGTGAACGATCGGATATCGACATGGTTGAGGACGCGGCCCAGGCGCACGGAGCACGCGGCCCCGACTCCCGCGGCGCCGGGGCTTACGGAAGGATGGGATGCTTCAGCTTCCATCCGAGCAAGAATCTGGGAGCGTTTGGAGACGCGGGCATGGTCACGACGTCCGACATGAGGGACGCCGACGAGATCCGGCTTATCAGAAACCTCGGGAAGTCAAGCAAGTATGAGGTCACCAGAGTGGCTCCCAACACAAAACTCGACACGATTCAGGCCGCCATCCTGCGTCTGAAACTCAGAAACCTCGACGCCTGGAACGATCGGAGGATCTCTCTGGCCGCCCTTTATCGCGATGCCCTGGCCGACGTGGGAGATCTGATCCTCCCCCACTTCCCCGGGGACCGCGCTCATGTCTATCACCTGTTCGTAGTAAGGACATCGAGGCGTGACGAGCTGAGGGCCCACCTGCAATCCGCCGGAGTAAACGCGGGTCTGCATTACCCGGTGCCGCCCCATCTTCAGAGCCTCGACGTGGATCTCGGGTACCGAGAGGGGGATTTCCCGGTCACGGAAGAGTGCGCCCGGACGGTTCTCTCTCTACCAATCTCGCCGGAGCTGAAAGACCACCAGGTGGCGTATGTCTGTGAACAGATCCGGAGCTTCTTCGGAGAATAATAAAGGTCGGGCAGATCAACGGGAACCGGTCACACTGACCATCCTCGGGGGGTCGAGCGCATTCATGCCAGGGCTGGCCGTGGCACTGGCCGACGCTTCGGCGAGCCTGCCTGCTCTCTCGGTGCGCCTCTACGGACGGGACATCGAAAGACTGGACTGCATCGCCCGATTCTGCAACCGTCACGCGCAATTCAGGGGCGTCTGCCACGACTACTCGCATGCGACCTCCCTCCGTGATTCTGTCACGGGGGCGGGGATAGTCGTCAATCTGATGAGGGTTGGAGGCTGGTCCGGAAGGTATCATGACGAGAGGTTCTCCGTCCCGTTCGGCATCCCGGGCGACGAGACGATAGGTCCCGGGGGGCTCTCCTCAGCCCTGCGCAGTCTGCCGTTAGTCCTCGAAGCGGCAAGGGAGACGGTGGAATCCTCGCCGGATGCGTGGTTCATCAACATGGGAAATCCCATGGGGATCCTGCTGGGCGGATTGAGAAGGATTGAGCGACTGCGTTACTTTGGACTCTGTGAACTCCCCGCCGTCACGCTCAGGCACGCCCTCGACCTCATCGACATGCGGAAGAAGGATGTGACAGCCGATTACCTTGGACTCAACCACCAGGGCTGGTTCGTGCGGATTGATAAGGAAGGGAAGGACCTCCTTCCCGACCTGTTCGAGACAATGCGTTTATCGCCCGAGGCGGGGTTCTTTCAGGTCGAAGCGTCGGTCATGGCGAAGATCGGCGCGCTTCCGGTTCCTTATATGCGCCATTATTATCACACGGTACGCGAAGTCGAGCGGCTGAGAGAAAGGGGATCGAGCCGCGCAGAAGAACTCAAGGAGCTCTCAGACAGGCTCTATTCATGGTACCGGACATCGGACAGCCCGGACCTGCCACAGATCCTGCATAAAAGGTCCATGCCGTGGTTTCCGATGGCGCTCGTACCCGCGATCACCGCACTGACAGGCGGAGGGGAGCGGGAACTGTACGTTTCGGACGTAAACGACGGGGATATCCCGGGCCTCCCGCCTCACGCGATCGTCGAAAAGAGGAGTCTCCTATTCGCCGATGGACCGCGAATGATACCATTTGCTGGACCACAACCAGAGGAGGGTAGTGAACTGGAACCTTTCCTCGAACTTCTCAGGCATATCCTCCACTTCGAACGCGCCTGCGTCGAGGCCGCCCTTGACCCGTGTGATGAGACGGTCATGGCGGCACTCAGGGCCCACCCTCTCTGCACGGATGAGGATGCAGCGCACGCACTGACTCCACTGGTGCTCCAATCTGTCGAAGACCAGCGACCCACAAGGGAATACGCCGAGGAGAAAAATGATACTGTTTGACCGCCTGACCGAGGGAGAACGGGAACGGAGCCTTCTCCAGAGGCTTCGTGACGGGACGGTTGCGCCCGAGAACCTGGAAGACGAGGGACTCCCTTTCTTCGTCAAGATGCAGATCCAGACCATGAGCCACTGCAACGCCCGCTGTCTCCCCTGCCCCTACCCTTCCGTGCGAACAGGGCTTACCCAGGGCAGGATGAGCGAAGAAGTATTCTCCATCCTGTCCCGGCAACTCCGGGATCGCCAGGTGGAACGAATCAGTCTCTTCCTGATGAACGAACCCCTGCTCGACCCGCGGCTCGAGCGGTTCATCACGATATTGAAGGACGTGACACCGGAGTCGACCGTTCTCATCTTCACCAACGGCCTTCTACTGACACCGGAGCGCACCCTCTCGCTCGTCCAGGCCGGGATAGATGAAATAAACGTGTCGATCATGGGGATCGATCGGGAAAAGAACGAGCGTTTCCTGACAGGGATAGATTACGACCGGGTCATGGAAAATCTTCTTCCTGTCGGTAGGTTGCTGGAGGGCGAAAGGCTGGGAGCGACGCGCGTGCGAGTTGTGGGGCTGAGCCCGCCGGGCTCGCGGGAGGACGCGCGGCTGCTCGAGGAGAAGACCGGTCTCGATGTTTTCCTCAAACCGATGACCAACCGCGCGGGGCTCGTACCGACAGACTCCTGCACGGAGGGAGCGGATCGGTCACGAACGCTCAGTGTGTGCCAGCGTCCGTTCGTGAAGGCCTATGTGCTCTTCAATGGCGACATGATACTCTGCAACTGCGACTGGAAACGGACAACCGTGATAGGAAACGTGACGAAGACGCCGATCGAGGAGTTATGGATGAGCCCCCGCTTGATGAAGATTCGTCGCGCGCACCTGAAGCGTTCCTTTCCGGAGGGACTCCTGTGCGGCAAGTGTGACTACCCCTATCTTATATGAACGAACGCGCCGTTTGCGCGCGGAGAGGAGATTGTCTCTTGAAGCTTTCGGTCTGCCCGCAACCGCTATATAAACTTGGTCTGGAGGATGCCCTGGCCTTTATGGCGAAGCTCGGTGCACACGCATTCGAACTCCCTGTCGATAAGAGCAGCCCTCTGGTCGACCTCGATCAACTCCTCTCCGGGGGCGCAGGGGCGTTGAAGAGACAGGTGACCAGTTATGGTCTCGAAATATCGGCCATCTCCAATCATCGCGAGGGTCAGCTCCTGCTCGGCCCTCACCATCGCGACACCGACGCAATCCAGCCGGGGACCCCTGAGGAAAAGACCGCCTTCGCCGAAGAACGTCTTATCAAGACCGCGCGTCTGGCTGCCGAGCTGGAAGTGAACCTGGTGGTCGGTTTTGTTGGTTGCGAGGACTACTCCCGTTTCTTCCCCTGGCCTGACCCGGAGGGATGGGAGTCGATGATCCCCGCTTTCCAGGAACGAGTGGGCCGTCTTCTGGACACGTTCGATTCCCTCGGTGTCTTCTTCGCCGACGAGCCCCACCCCAAACAGATCGTGTACAACACCGAGACCGCGCTGGAGAGCCTGGATATTCTCGACCGGCACCCACGATGGGGTTTCAACCTCGATCCCGCCAACCTCCTGCTGGCGGGCGTGGATCCGGTAATATTTGTGAGGGAACTCGGAGACAGGATCCTTCATGTGCACGCCAAGGATGGCGAGCTGGTGCGTCATAACGCGGCTCGTTCAGGACTGCTTGCTCACGGCGCATGGGACCGGCCTGACAGAGGATTTCGCTTCCGCGTGCCGGGCTGGGGTGACGTGCCCTGGAAACGGCTCATCAGCGAGTTGACTCTCGCGGGCTACGATGGATACATAGCCATAGAAAACGAGGATCCTGTCTTCGGTCCACTCGACGGACTGAGGAAGGGTGTGGCGGAGATTCGTCCGCTGCTGCCTGAAGGAGAGCGTGCCGAGCGATGGTGGTGACCGCGTGAACCGTGCGCCGAATGAAGACCTGTGGGTTCTGATGCCCCCGGAATTCTATTACCTGGAAGGACTGTTCCTGCCTTCCTTTTCCAGGGCGAGACTGACGGCAGCGCTGGTCAGTGCCGTGCTCAAGTGGCGGGCAGCGGGATATCCGGTCTCCTTCGACCCCGGACTGCATGGCTTCACCGCGCCGCGGCTCTCAACAAAACTGCGGGAAGCCGGCGCGAAGAAGGCGATCGTGGTTGGTGCCGGATCGGATACGAACGGGGCGGGCATTCTGGCAGGATCATTGCGCAGGGCCGGCGTCGAGTGCCCGGAACCACTGATCACGACGAGTGATACGCGCGAGACGCCGGGCGAACTTCTCACGCATGTCGAATCGCTCCGACGATCTGCGAGAGCACGTTCCGACCACCCGGTCCCTTTCGGACAACCGGCGTCTCCCTTCCTGATCGGAGAGGAGGGAGAAGAGCATTATGGTATGTACGCCCCCTTCGAGGAGCGAGGCAGCCGCCTGGTGCGGACAGCGGAAGGCCCGGTGCACGGCATGCCGCGATGGTGTAGAGAGATCCGTGTCACGTCCGGCGGTACCGAAGCCGGGGATGCGGGGTTAAAGGACCTGTCGGGAGAAAGGACCGATTCCAGCGGGAGAGAAGAGGAAACCATCCACGCCGTCTCGCTTCTTCCTGAGTGCGCTGCGAGTGAGACATCTCAGGATGGATGGCTTGATCTCTGTGATGCGGTAATCAGGCACTCCGGAGCACGGCGATTCCGTCTCGTAGGCCGGGATTCCCTGTCGTCCAGCGTCAGCGCGTGCGGAGGGGCTTCCTGGACAAGCACGTACGGACTCGGTCATCCGTCCGGACTCCGACTGCTGACCAGGCTGGTGAAGAGGTATTTTCCCGAGCGGAGGTCTTATTTTCACACGTTGCTCGGCTTCGCGGAACTGGGCGTCGATCCACTCGAGGAGATGTACGCGGGCAACTGCATCGCCGACAGGAACGCGGAACTGCTGGAGAACATCCTGCCATGAGTATCGGGACAGAACGCACGCTCCATCTCATTCCACCACACGGGCCACTTTGCTGGGTCTACCCGGAGCTCACCGGTCTCTTGTCTCCGCGGCCCGACGACGACAGTAGAAGAACAGGAAAGGCCTGCCAGGTAATCGATCTCGCCCGGTCCGGTCTTGTTGGCGAGCCACTGCTCGCCGCGATAGATGCCCACCATCCCGCGGAGATCCGCGTTGAGGATGGTCCCCGCGGCCACGCGCTATGGTCGTGGCTTCGTCAAGCCCTCAGGGGTAAGGATGTCCGCGTTATGCGCCCAAACTCTTCCACCGACCTCGACCCCACCGGGAGACGAGACATCGACTCGCCTTCCC
Source organism: uncultured Gemmatimonadota bacterium (assembly GCA_964577985.1). GTDB lineage: Bacteria > Gemmatimonadota > CAZMKB01 > CAZMKB01 > CAZNLH01 > CAZOAR01. Next base: position 13,930 of record CAZOAR010000045.1, read on the forward strand.
CATCGCTCGAAGCATTCCTCGCGTCGGCGTCCGGGCATCTCGGTGCAGACGATTATCTGGTGGAGGTCGAAGCGAGCCCCCGTCCTCGCGCACAACGGAAAAATATCCACCTCTCCCCTGCCCCGATCCCACTGCCCGGACTCCCGGAGGGCTCGGATGAATCACGCCGTGGCCTTTTCCTGCTTCCGCTCACTCTTGATGCCCGACTCGTGCGCCGCCTTGACGACGTCATCGATACGGTATCCCGCGATCCGGCACGGTTCAGGGAGGCCGGGATAGTGCCATTTTTTATTACCCCTGCACCAGCCCTCGCGACCGGAGCGGAATCCGTGGAGACACGTCCACCCGTTTCCTGGTGGGGCCTTCTTCCCGGTGAGATCTATCCCAGGCCGGTTCGCCAGAGATATCGTGAACTGGTGCGGTTGCTTAATCCCGAACGGTTCTTCCTCTTTCTCGCGCTCGAGAACTATGGCATGGCCGGCATCGATCTCTACACCGAGGGGCTCATGGACCGCTTCGGCCACTCTAACCACCTCAGACCGCCATCGAGGCAGGGAAAACTCTCCTCCGGGCGCGGCCGGAGACACACCCCACTTATCCTGGGGGTCTGCGGTACTGACGGTTCCGGGAAATCGAGCCACACGCAGGCGCTGATCGACCACTTCTCCCGGCTGGGCCTCAAGATAAAACAACACAAGATCTATCGCCACGGGGTGTTCCATGACACCGTGACCGAACTCACGAAGAAGTGTGATGGAGGGAAGAACCTGCACCTCTGGCGACTGCAGCGGATCGCCAAGGCCTTTGATTCTGTCAAGTATTTCTACTCGTCCGTTGAGCCGGACCTGGAGTCGTACGATATCCTCGTTTTTGACCGCTATATCTTCACACACTACGCCGCCGGCATGGGTCGTTATCATCATGACCCCTATTCCCGCGAATTGCTCGAGGTGTTCCCTCCGGCCGACAGGGTCTACCTGCTCGACGTGCCTGTGGAAGAGATCCTGAAACGCCTTGCGACACGCGGGGAATTGACCGTGGACGAGAATCGATACATGCTGACGAGATACCGGCATGCCCTTCTGGACATCGGGGAACGCCACGGCTTCATGGTCCTGGACGGCCTGAGGCCCTTTGAGGAGAACCTGGAGCGGATACTACGGGACACCGGCCGGCTCGCGATTTCGAGAGGGCTCATCGATGAGTGACGCGCTGGGATCGTTCTCACTCCTGGTCGACGCCGGCTTTGCAGCCCACGGGCCGCCATCCGGCACCGAGGGCGGGGAATTCCTCTCCCTGATGCAGGATGATGGTGAATACGTCAGCGCGATCGAGAGGCTTTTCCTCACCAGTGCGGGAAGCGCCTGGCAGAATATCCCCGACGAGGTAATCCTCCACCTCTACAGCTACGAGATCCTCGAGAGGATGCGCGACACGATGAGCGCCGCTGATCCTGCGCGGGAAAAAGTCCTTGTGCTCCCCTTCTGGCCTGTATGCATGTTCCAGGCGGCCGGTATAGAAGAAAGCGCCGCACGCGAGATGGAGGAGATGTTCGTCACTGTGTCTTCGACCTGTTACGCCAGGCGCCCCCGGAGCGTTATCGAAGCGGAAGCGAGAAGGGTGCTCGGTGCACTGCGCTTCGATCCGCGCGACTATGTCGAGTCGGTGGAGTCGCTCGCATCGCTGGCGGATTGGATCGTCATCGACGCCACGCCTGGAGATGAAGGATAGGCCACGGTGGACAATCCAGCGTCCGGAAGGATTCGTGACATGCAGGATGAAGAGGAAAGGAACAGCATGAGAGGAGGAGATCGACTCCATCCACCCGAGATCCGCCCACGGGATGGTCTATTGCCGACCCACGCCACCGCCGGAGCGTTCATGGTCCGGGGCGGAAGGCTGCTGCTCGAGAAACGACCCGATGACGCACGAGTCTACAGGGGGATGTGGGACACCCCGGGAGGGCATATCGAAGGGAAAGAGACGCCCGAAGCGGCCCTGGTGCGCGAGATGAAGGAGGAGCTCTCCATCCAGGTCTCACGATTTTTCCTCGGGATGGCGGTGGACGACCTGGAGCCTGCTTCCGGTATCTTCTACCGGCACTTCATCTATATAGTAACATCATGGGAGGGAGAGGTCGTCTCCCGTGAGGGGCGTGTCATTCGCTGGCACCTGCTCGAAGAGGTCCCGGGGCTCCCCTCGCTCAATCCCCTGGTCGCGCACGCTCTCGGCTGCTTCCGGGACAGGGGATGGCTGGCGGCGCAGGGATAAAGGGGTAGTGGCCCACCGTTCGTGCGCTCCTCGCCGGGCGGCTCACGCCCTGCTCCGACGATTTCACTCGTCGGAGGCGAACAGGTAGAGGAGCGGCGTTATCGAAAGGCCGTCAACAATCTTTTCATCGAGAATCATCCTCCTTACCTCATCACGCGGGAACCACCTGGTCTCGAGCACTTCGTTCCGATCGAACGGCTCGCTCCCGGAAGTAATTCCTTCCGCAAGGTAAAGGTGGAATTCCTGATTTCCACAGCCGTAAGATGGAAAGTAGCTGTGTATCCTGGTGATTCTTTCGGCACGGTATCCAGTCTCCTCGACGAGCTCGCGCTCGGCTGCCACCGCCGGGTCTTCGCCCCTCTCGACACCACCTGATGGTATGGCCCAGACGAATTGATCGATGATGAATCGATACTGGCGTATCAGGAGAATCTCGTCGGACCGCCTCGCCACGATGCCAACCGCTGACCTGACAAAATCCAGACTGTGATAAGTGGTGCGCCGTCCATCCGGCATCCGGACATTACTCTTCAACACCCGAAACCATGGATTCTCGGCGATCACACGCTGATCTATGACCTGCCAGTTCTTCTCTTCAGGCACGCCCGCCGGGGAATGCCTCCTGCCGGTCTTCACTTTTCCATCGCCTTTCGAGTGGGCTCGGCGACGTCGCTCTCTTTCGAAGCCGATCGCTGCCAGTCAACCACCGCGCCGATCGAGGCATCCAACTCGGCATCCGTAACCTCGTCAACAATCTCCACCGAGCATATGTCCGTCGGGAGCACATACCGAAGCTTCCCTGCTCGTATGAGCCTGACCTCGCCGATATGTTTGCGGGCCGCCGCAAGATAATGTCCCGGCACTCGTGGCGGCATATTGTAGCGCGAAAGGAGTCTCAGAATCCGTTCCGCAGATTGAATACTGCATATCCTGCGTGCCCGCGCCAGCATGGTCGCGACCGCTATACCGAACGCGACGGACTCGCCATGTTTTATCCCGGAGTAGGCGTACTCGGTCTCCAGGGGATGTCCGAACGTGTGACCCAGATTGAGAGCGCGCCTCAGGTCCACCTCGTATGGGTCGGGCTCGAGCAGCGCTATCTTCCGTGCCACGGCGCGCCGGACGACGGTGTGGAGAACCCCGGGGTCGCGGCTGTTTCTTATGTTGTCCACCTCCCGTTCGAGAATCTCGAAGAGTGCCCGGTCGCCTGTGATAGCGACCTTTATCGCCTCGACCGCGCCCGCATCGATGTCTCTGTCTTCCAGAGTAGCCAGGAGACATGGATCAACCAGGACGGCACGTGGATGATGAAAGGCGCCAATAAAGTTCTTTGCCCAGGGACTGTTCAGGGCGACCTTGCCCCCGGTAGCGGCATCGTGCTGAGCCAGAAATGTGGTTGGCACGTTGACGTAGCTTACTCCCCGCATGTATGTGGCGGCGACAAACCCACCCACGTCCGTTACCAGCCCGCCACCAACGTTGACCAGCACGGCACGCCGGTCGAATTCCAGCTCATGAAGTGTCCTGATGAGCCGCTCGTACATCTCAAGCGATTTTGACGCCTCGCCCCCCTCGAACTCCGCGAGCCCGCAATCCAGGCCGGCCCCGCGCATCCTCCTGACAAGGTCTTTCGCGTAGAGCTCGCCTACCCTTTCATCCGTGAGGACCACGATGCGGGAATCGGGAAAGAGTGATCTCAGACGCTCCGTCAGGTCTTCGAACAAGCCAGGCTCTATCGTGACGTCATACGCATGGCGCTTGGACAACGATACATGGAGGCCGGCAGCGGCTGAGCGGCCTTCATCTTCTGTCCGGGAGGCTGCCATCCTGACTTCCTCCCTGTAGTAATCCACCAGACTGCGGATACTCTCCTCGAGGGAGAAACCGGCACTGAAACCGGTGGCGCGCAGTTTTTTCACCGAGGCATAGTGGCGCTTGATGTCGTACGCCCTGCCGGGCAGTCTGCGGATGCTGACCTTGTCTTCTATGTCGGCAGTGCGAAGTATCAAGGAAAGGAGTTCTCTCATGGGAGTCTCCAGCCCGACCGCTACATTGTAGGTTTCTCCCGCGCGGCCCTTATCGGCGAGAGTATGGAGTGCCCTGGCAACATCCCGCACGTCTATGAAATCACGTGAAGTCGTGAGCCGGCTGACCTCCATGATAGGCGTCTTCTCCCCTTCAGAGATGGCCACCGCCTGGGCGACCACCCATGGACAGAAATGCCGCTCGTCCTGACCCGGTCCCACTACATTGAATATCCTGGCATGGACCGCTGGAATCTCGTAACGCTCGCAGAGAATCGATGATACATGCTCGGATGCAAGTTTGCTGACGGAGTAGAGATCAACAGGTGCGCAGGCATGCGACTCATTGAGAGGGAGCATCCCCTCGCCGGGCTCTCCATAGACGCCGCCGCTCGATCCGAATACTACCAGTGGCGTCGGCACGCCCGAACCCGTGACTGCCTCTATGAGCGCGGAAGTGGCCTCCACGTTCGTGCGGAACAGCCTGGCAGGGGAATCGTCGCGAGGCGCCTCGGCAAGGTGTACTATATGGGAAGGCTGAAAGAGTCTGATGGCTTCAGTCAGTGCAGGAATGTCCAGTATGCCTGCCGGCGCGTACCTGTATCTATGCGTGTCCATCGCGGCCAGCAGCGATTCGGGTACCGGCGCGGGGACCGATCTGTCGCCCCATGTCGCGGCATGGCCGAAGTGTGGCGTATCAACCGGCAATTCGTCTACGCAGCGCACCAGTGCATCCGACTCCGCTTCGAGCCAGTGAGCCGCCAGATACCTGCCCACGAAACCCAGACCGCCTGTTATCAGAACTCGATTGCTCATCGCCTCTTTCTCCGGCGCCTCGCGAATGGCGGCCCCCAGCCTTCGCGACGAGGCAGGCTTCTTATGATAAGCTCTCCCGTCCGATTTTTCAGACCGAGCATCATCCTTATGCCTCATGCTAATGATATCATAGAAATGATGTAACTGTCAAGTCGAGGGGGGTCGGGAGTCTATCCCGAAAATCCGGTTAGATTGCTATAAATCATTGCTGGCGCTACAGATGACGATCAGGAGGAGCGCGAGAGGTGTGTATGGGAAATGTCCACGACGAATCATATTCAGCGTAATAAGTCAAATAATGACGCTTTCGATGTCATTCCAGCCTCACATGTCATCCCTGCTTTCGATGTCATTCCCGCTTGTCGGGAATCAAATCGCACAATAAGGCAGATTCCGGACGATCCGGAATGACACGTAAGAGTGGGGAAACGCCAGGAGGGGGGGCTCCTGGACGGAC
>CAZOAR010000046.1:0-19321 GCA_964577985.1 uncultured Gemmatimonadota bacterium
CTGTCGGACGAGGATTTTCAATCCAGGATCGGAAAGGCTTCCATGATCCCCGACAGCGAGAGAACCGGAAGCGAGAAAGAAGGTGGACTGAAATGGGATAACGCGCGAACTGCTGGGAATTCAAAAAGTGCGGAAGAGAAGCATGAATAGAGGGGAAAGAAACGCCGAGAACCCCGGGAGTGGAGTTCACAATGGCTTTTGACAAGACAAGGTTCCTCGATCAATTCAGGACAGAGACACGGGAACACATGCAGCACCTCTCCGACGGGCTTCTCAAACTCGAGAAGGAACCTGAGAAGAAAGAAGTCCTCGAGACGATGATGAGGGAGGCCCACACGATAAAGGGGTCCGCCGCGATGATGGGCTATGAGAAACTCGCGAACATAGCACATGGGATGGAAGACGGGATGGAGAAGGCGTTGAACGGTGAGCTCCTCATGGACAGGGCTCATTTCGATCTCCTCTTCCGATGCCTCGATTCCATGGAGCCACTCCTTGAGTCTAACCGGCCCGGAGAAGATCGCAGGATCGAGATGCCTGTGGTCGAGGATATATGTCGGGAGATTGATGAGATCTTTGCCGGCAAAGGCCCGGAATTGACGAAAAAAAAGAGAGACATCGGGACGAGCAGGGTAATCAAGAAAAAATCTCCGAACGCGAAGAAGAAGACAGAGACCCGCACCGCCGGACGAAAGGAAAAAGGCAAGCCCCGATCGTTGCCCCGGGCGGAAAAAAGCATCCGTGTCGACATTGACAGGCTGGACAGACTCATGAATCTGTCCGGTGAGTTTGGAATTGCCCGATTGCGGTTGAAAGAGCTGTTGAGAACCATGCTCAGGAAGGCGGAATCCGGTGAGGCTGTTCCTGATGATGTTGTGTCTCTACTGGGTGACTTGAGCTCAGTCGACGAAAAAATAGGCTCGCTGACGTCGAACCTGCAGATAGAGACAATGGGTGTCAGGACTGTACCGGTATCGTATCTCTTCAACACGTTTCCGAGGGCGATGAGGGACCTGGCGACTAAAAAGGGCAAGGAGGTGGAGTTCGAGGTGAGGGGGAAGGAAACACAACTCGACAAGGGTATCATAGACGAGTTGAGAGATCCCCTGCTTCACCTGCTGAGAAACGCCGTCGATCATGGGATGGACACCCCGCGGGAACGTCTCGATAAGAAAAAGCCCGAGAGGGGCAGGATTGTATTGAGTGCCTGCCAGATGGGTTCTCAGGTCGTCATCGAGGTCTCCGACGATGGGAGGGGGATAGACAGGGAAGCTGTCGGAAGAAAGGCCGCCAGCGTGGGCCTGGTGCCGGCGGAAGAGATAGACACCCTGTCGGACGATCGAATATTTCAACTCATATTTACGCCCAACTTCAGCACATCCGAGGAGTTGACGGAGACATCCGGGAGGGGTGTAGGCCTTGATGTCGTCAAGGATAAGCTCGGCAAACTGAAGGGAACGATTGAAGTCGAGTCCGCGCCCGACCGGGGAACGACGTTCAAGCTTACGCTTCCGCTGACACTGGCGATCGCCGAGAGCCTTCTGGTGGCCTCCGGACCGGAACTATTCGCTGTTCCCCTCGACAATGTCGTCGAAACGGTTCGGATATCCCCGGAAGATATCACTACGGTCGGCGGGAATGAGGCAATCGCGGTTCGAGGTCGGATTACTCCTCTCGTCAGGCTCAACGAATTGTTCGGACTCCCGATGAAAGGCATAGTGGAGAAGAGGTTCTTCCCGGTCGTTATCCTCCAGGTTCTGGACAGGAGAGCTGGCCTGCTGGTGGATGAACTGCTCGGTCGTCAGGAGATCATCAGGAAATCGCTCGGCTACCCATTGATGAAAGTCAGGGATATCGCCGGAGCGACAATCCTCGGCAGCGGCAGGGTCACACTGATACTCGATATCCCATCGATACTTGAGTCGCTGGACGGAGCGGAGCGCAGGGGTTCGGTCGTCAGAGAAAGACCCGTGCGCCGTGTAGAGAAGAGGCGAATCCTCGTTGCGGAAGACTCTCTGAGCACGGCGACCCTCGAAAAGGAGATTCTGGAATCGGCGGGTTATTCCGTAGCTCTCGCGCGCGATGGTCAGGAGGCCGTCGATATGGCTGCAAAGGAGGATTTCGATCTCATTATTACCGACATACTGATGCCGAGGATGGATGGGTTCGAATTGACGACGCGACTGAAGGAGGATGGGAAATGCCGGGACATACCGGTGATCATTGTCACCACGCGCGAGAGTGATGAGGACAGGATAAGGGGTCTCGAGGCCGGTGCGGATGCCTATATCCTGAAGAGCGAGTTTACATCGGAGGAATTGCTCGGGAGAATCGAAAGGCTCGCCGGGTAGTGAACGTTCGACAGATGGATTGCTTCGGGGTGGGGGTAGAGAAGGGGATGAGGAGGAGAAGAAGTGGCTGAGAAGATTCAAGTCCTGATTGTTGATGATTCCGACTTCATTCGCGGAACGCTTCTGTCCATATTAGATGCTGACCCGTCGATAGATGTCGTGGGGACGGCCACAAACGGAGAGGAGGGCCTGGAGAAGACACTCGCGCTGAAGCCTAACGTCGTCACGATGGACCTGGAGATGCCCGTCATGAGCGGCTTCGAGGCGGTCGAAAGGATCATGAGGGATGGCCCCACTCCGATAATAGTCGTCAGCAGTATGAGCCGCGATTCCATTATCAGAACGCTCGACGCTGGCGCCATGGATTTTGTCTCGTTGTCGCAGGGGGTGGAGGGCATAGCCGAAGACCTCGTGAAGAAAGTCAAGATCGCCTCCCGTGTCAGGGTGCTCAAGCGTATCAAGACGCGCCGTGAGTTGAAGCCGGAGATAATCGAGGAGACGGGGTGCGGATTCAAAATTATAGCGGTTGGCGTATCGACCGGTGGACCCCAGGCCCTCAAGGCGTTCTTCTCCAGTATTCCCGCTGATTTTCCCGCGGGCATCCTGGTTGTTCAGCACATGTCACCGGGATTCATAGAGGGGATGGTAGAGTGGCTGAGAAGTTATTCGTCCGCCGATATTCGTGTTCCAGGGCAGTGGGATGTCCTCGAAAGGGGCATGGCCTTCGTGGCGCCGGATTCCCGTCATATGGAGATTCTCGCAGACGGAGAGATTCGCCTCAGCAGCGACGGGAGCAATAATTCCCTGCATGTTCCGTCCATAGATATCATGATGAAATCTGTAGCCGCGGCCTATGGAAAGGACGCCGTAGGGGTCCTCATGACCGGCATGGGAAAGGATGGTGTCGAGGGAATGCGGGCGATCCGGCAGGCTGGGGGGGTTACAATCGCGCAGGACGAAGAGTCATCCGTCATATTCGGCATGAACAGGGTGGCGATCGAGGAGGGGATTGTCGACAGGGTGGTGCCGCTCGAGGAAATCTCCACGGATATAATCAGAGCGGCGAGAAGGGGGAGTTCAGGTGTATAGTGTCCCCGTCGCAGGAATTGTACGATTCGCCACGGTGTCTCTGAGACGCCAGTCGGGATAGGCCCCGAGTCATCAGGCACCCATCCGAGCGGGCCTGCTTGATTTCTTTCGCATGCAATAACGAAGTCAACACCTGAGGAGGTATCGAGCGATGGAAGCAAACAAGATCCTGATAAGTGAAGACAGCACATCGATAAGGGAGATGCTGACCGTGCTCTTCGAAGAAGAAGGCTACACCGTTATCTCCGCGGAAGATGGAATAGAGGCCCTCAACAAAGCGAGATCTGAGAGACCCGACCTGATCGTCCTTGACCTCATGATGCCGAGGATGGATGGATTCAAGGTGTGCCGGATGCTGAAGTTCGACGAGAGTTACAAGGATATACCTATCCTTATGCTCACGGCACGCTCCAGCGCCAACGACCGTTTGATGGGAGAAGAGGTCGGAGCTGACGCCTATCTGATAAAACCTTTCGAACCGGATGAACTCCTGAAGGAGGTCGAGGAGTTGCTCTCCAACTGAGATCGGCGGTTCCATTACCTGCTGTTTTTCTACCCTTTTTCCTCGCTTCCCGTTATATTCCCTTCCATGCGGTCGAGAGACGATCGCGTACGATAACATTGTATTATATGTCCACATGAGGCTGGTCAGCAGTGATTTCCCGGGACAGATCATATACTATCCTTTGTTGCCTTCTGCCCCTCCTCGCCATGTTGATCCTCGGGTGTCAGCAGAGCAACGTCCTGATAGTGAGGGTCATCGACGGTGACACCATCGTCACGGATGAGGGCGTGAGAATTCGCTATATCGGCGTAGACACGCCGGAACTGGGAAGGGGCGGGAAGATTGACGAACCCTTCGCGGTAGAAGCGAAGCAGTTCAATCGACAACTCGTCGAAGGCAGGAAGGTGCGTCTCGTCTTCGACAAGCAGATGAAAGATCGCTTCGGGCGGACCCTCGCGTATGTATATGTCGGGGAGACAATGGTCAACGAGGCACTGGTGGAAAGAGGTCTGGCCCGCGCGGCGGCCTATCCGCCTGACACGAGGCACCGTGGCGATTTCGAGCGCCTTCAACGCGAGGCTGAGGCGAAGGGTCTGGGTATATGGGGAAGGTAGCGCGGCTTGACCTTCGATGCGGCCATGTGTAGATTTACAGCCCTGATCAGATTTTCTTTCCCCGAATGAATGCACAGACGGCAATAAACATGCAGATGACGCGAGAAATGGTAGAAATAAAGAGGGTGAAGATACGGTCCATCATGAGGGTCGTTTTTCTCTTTCACGTCTTCGCAGGTCTTATTGTCGGCCTTCTCCTGAGCGCCGCCTGGGGGGTCGTCACCATATTTGATATGCAGGAGTTTGTCCCGTCGTTCCTCGGGGAACTGGAAGACCCGGAGACGGTCTCTCTGTTGATCCTCCTCTCGGTTACAGCAATAGCGTTCGGATTGGTGGGTGCCATTGTCTGGTCTTTGATGACGCTATTGTACAACGTAATCGCGGGTTTTGTGAAGGGGATAACGATAGAAGTGGATGTCGGCAGGACTGAAGAGAAAGGAGATCATGCTAATGGGGGGTAACGTCAGGGTGCGGTTTGCGCCGTCGCCAACCGGATTCCTGCACGTCGGTGGCGCGAGGACAGCCCTTTTCAACTGGCTGTTTGCAAGGAAGGAAGGGGGCGTTTTCATCCTCAGGATCGAGGATACGGACGCGGAAAAGTCGTCGGATGAGATGGTCCGGGCGATCACGGATAGTCTGCTGTGGCTCGGCCTGAAATGGGATGAGGGCCCTCACTTCCAGTCGAAACGGGCCGGCAGACACCTGGAGGTAGCGGATCTCCTGCTGGAGAAGGGACTCGCGTACAGGTGCTTCTGCTCCAGGGAGAAGGTGGAATCGGGAAGGAATGCGGCAATGGAGCGGGGAGATCCCAAGGTCTACCCTGGATACTGTCGCGATCTGGCAAGCGATGTGGTGGAGAAGAAGCTCGAGTTGGGTGAGCCGTCCGTCCTGAGATTCAGGATGCCTCCGGGAGAGACTACCTTCAAAGACGCCGTCTATGGCGATGTGACGGTCGAAAACGCGATGATAGGCGACTTTGTGCTGCTGAGGGGAGACAGGAGTCCTACATATAACCTTGCTGTTGTCGTGGACGACTCGGACATGGCGATAACGCACGTCATTCGCGGGGAGGACCACCTCTCGAATACGCCGAAGCAGATCCACATCTACAAGGCCATGGGCGTTCGTCCTCCCGATTTCATCCATCTGCCGCTCATCCTCGGGAGCGACAAGAGCAGACTCAGCAAGAGACACGGCGCGACGTCGGTCGGGGCCTACAGGGAGGAAGGAATCCTTCCGGAGGCGCTCTTCAATTTTCTCGCTCTTCTCGGATGGTCGCCGGGAGACGACAGGGAGCTGATGGGAGTGGAAGAGATAGTCGATTCTTTCTCTCTCGACCGGGTCAGCAGACGCGGCGCGATTTTCGACCCCGCGAAACTCGACTGGATGAACAGCCAGTATTTCTCCATTTCTTCAGCGGATCGTCTGGTTGAACTGGTCACGCCGGTGCTGAAGGATGCCGGGCTCTTCGACCCGGCCTACATGGACAGGGAGGCGGAGTGGTATCGACAAGTCCTTCTCGTATTGAGAGACAGGGCACATCATCTCAGCGACTTTGTAGCGTATGGCAGATCGTTTTTTACTGACGATTTCGACTACGATCCCGGGGCTGTGGCGAAGAGATGGAAGAAAGCCGGCACGGTTGATTACCTGTCGCGTTCCAGGGATGCCCTCGGGGCTTTGAGCGCGTTCACTCACGATGATATCGAGGCAGTCATTCGGAAGCTCGGGGAAGATCTGGGGGTTTCTGCGGCAAAACTGATCCATCCCGTGAGGGTGGCCGTGACAGGAAAGGCCGTGGGACCGGGCCTTTTCGAGCTCCTGGCACTTGTGGGAAAAGAGAAAACGATCAGCAGGATAGACCGCGCCATTGACTACCTGCGCTCCAATCCTGAATTGACCAGGCAGAAACCGGATCAGGTCTCCGGTAAGTGATACGGGACACACGGCTATTCAACTCTACCCTCCTCAGGATGGCGGCTCCCCTTGTCGTGTCGTTCCTGATGCGCTCCGCCTTCACGTTCGTCGACATGGCGTATGCGGCCACAATCGGCGATGCGGCCGTGGCGGCGATCGGCCTGACATTCCCTTTAGAATTCCTCATGATCGCCATATGGGTGGGGCTCTCCAATGGATTGACCTCCGCTCTCTCCAGGACAATGGCATCCGGAGAGGGCGGGAAGATCGAGCAGTATCTCGGGGCCTGCTGGAATCTCGTCAGGATTGTATCTCCCTTGTTTCTCCTCCTCGGTCTGGTCATAGGTTTCCTTGCCCCGAGGTTCGGGCTGGAGGAGGCCGTCTATCGGAATACCAGGATCTATGCCGGCGTCCTGATCGGGGGGTCCGCCTTCACTTCTTTCTGGTCTGTCATTCCAGATTCCATAGTAAAGGCGCACCAGGATACCCGATCCACGATGTGGGCGGGCATCATTTCTAATGTCATCAACGTTATACTGAATACTGTTTTTCTCTTCGTCCTCCAGTGGGGAATTTTTGGAATTGCTCTCTCCACGGTACTCGGGCGCATCGGCGGGCTGTCCTACGCACTAGTCCGGGCAAAGCGTCACGAGACGCGGCGAAAAGAGAGGGGAATGGACAACCGTGAAGGAATCGACCCGGCCCCTTACCGCGCCATATTATCTCTGGCAATTCCGGCATCCTTGATCTTTATGCTCTCCTCCGCGGAGATGGCGGTGGTGAACGCGTTGCTCATAGGTCTGGATGAGGCAACGGCGGCAATCGCCACATTTTCCATATACCAGAGAGTAGTGATGCTTGCACTCACCCCGATAATTGCCACGTCGGTTGCCATGCTTCCATATGCCGGCAGGTGCTTCGGTGAGAGAGACTATCGAGGCGTGCGGCGAGGTGTGCGAGAGGGATTGACTGCTGCGCTCCTCTATTCGCTTCTCGTTGTGACGCCTGCCCTGATCATCTGCGGCCCCTGGGTGGCCGATGCTCTGTCGGAGACATCTCTCACGGCGACGTTCAGTTCCGTGGCGTTGCGGCTGGTTCCCATGACCTGCCTGGTGGGAGCGCCCTTCCTCCTCCTCAGGCCGGTATTCGAGGCGATGGGAAGGGGAAAACCGGGGCTCGTAATCGCGTCGGTCAGGGTCCTCGTCCTCTCGGCTCCCTTCGCGTGGGCCGGAATGAAGGTAGCGGCGGGCATGAGCCTGCCCCCCATCTACGGTCTCATAGTCGGACTCCAGGCGGTGACCCTGTTGACGTCTGTCATTTTCTTCCTGTGGCTCTACCGCGTTCTGCGTTCCATGGAGTAGAGCTCGCCCGAAGGATCCCGCAGAGACGCGCGGCAGCTGTCTGATACCACAAGGCCTGGTGCTTGAGTGGCGAGTGAGCCCGAGCGTTAGAAAGGACAAAAAGGGCGCTACCGGAGTAAGAGGACACTTGACACCTTGATCCATTCTCTATGTCACTCCCGCTCTCGATGTTATTCCCGCTTGTCGGGAATCATATCGCACAATAAGGCCGATTCCGGACAAGCCGGAATGACACGCAAAAAGTGGGGAAACTCCAGTCACGATTTCTTGTTGACACGAGGAGATGGTTGGAGTATAATGGAAAGATGCTGGCTTATCACCCTGCCCGGGCGCGAGTACTACTACCGGCCAATCACAGGATCCCCTCAGGCTTGCGTTGGATAGCGGTGCTATTGTGTTTCCGACGGTCGTTTGGGCGCAGCTCTCACGATCGGCGAATTGTTCTCACATGAGGAGGTTGTTGTGAATCACTCTGCTTTGAAGTACCTTGTGTCCATGATGTGTGTTGCCTGGGTCTCCATGCTGGCCGCTCCGTTAGAGGCGGGTGAGGCAGGAGGGGCGATGGAGGTCAGCTACAGGGCGGAACTCTCCGAGGGAGACCTCGTTTTCAGTACCGTGCAGGGCTACGACATGGTCGAGATCAAAGATGGCTATTGCGTGAACGAGACGGGCAGACCGATGATGCCTTTTCTCAACGTCGCGGTGGCACTACCGGAAGGCATGATGGCGACGGGCATACGCGTCCTCGACATGACAGAAAAGCAGCTCCCGGGCGAGTACATGATATTTCCCGCGCAGCCGCTGCGCCACACGAGTACCCCGGCGGAAAGGGTCGGCTTCGTGGACCCGGACGAAGGGGCATATTCATCCCTCGCTGAGTATCCTCATCAGGTCGTGGAGTTGAGCGACCAGACCGATCTGGCTGGTCAGGCGATGGTGGCACTCAAGATATATCCGCTCAGATACGTGCCTGGCGAAAAGAGCCTCACGCTTCTGACGTCGATCGACATCATCATAGAGGGTGAAGACGGCTACGTATGCGGTGATTACCTGCCCGCCGGAGTCTCCGATCGCGGTAGAGAGATGTACGAGGAGATGGTCGATGAGATGGTAGCCAACCCCGATGACGTAAAACTCCGTGTCGACGAGACAGGACCCCGGCCTCTGGGCGTGAGTCCCGGCAACTATGAATACGTTATCATAACCCAGACCAGCTGGCTGGACGACTTCCAGCCGCTCGCGGACTGGAAGACAAAGAAGGGTGTCTCCGCCGCCGTGGTGGATCGAGACTGGATCTACGGGGAATACAGCGGCTCCAGTAACCAGGCAAAGATAAGGGCTTTCGTCCAGGACGCCCACAGCAACTGGGGTGCGATATATTTTCTGCTGGGTGGTGACACAAGTTTTATTCCCTATTACACTTATTCAAATTCCGTCGGATCGGTTCCCTCTGACACATATTACGGAGATTATGACTCGGACTGGATCTGCGAGGTCCATGTAGGACGTGCTTCAGTGAGGAACACGACCGAGATAGGAACCTTTATCGGCAAGGTACTCACCTATGAGCAGAGTCCGCCGCTTACGAGCTATGCCACGGAGATCGGCATGTTCGGTTTCGATCTCTACACCTACGGCAGCTCTGAGGGAGAGGACTGCAAAGTCGCCATTGGCAACCTCTACGTTCCTTCCGGGTGGACGCTGTCGGAGGTCTATGACAGTGATTCAGGTAATCACAGGACCAACTCCATCAATGAGATAAACAGTGGTCACAACCTCCTCAACCACATCGATCACTCGGGTACGACCTTCATGGGTCTCGGCTACACGAACCACGGGCAGGGCATCTACAACGGCGACGCCGACAACTTCTACAACGGCGACAAGGAGAGCATCTTTTATTCTATCGGCTGCGACCCCGCGGCGTATGATGCAGACTGTATAGCGGAGCACTTTGTCAGGAACAGCAACGGAGGAGGTGTGGCTTTCGTGGGTAACCCGCGCTACGGCTGGTATTCGCCCTGGAACGGAGACTATTACTCGCTCCGGTACGACCGCTATTTCTTCAGGTCTCTCTTCACTCAGGGACATTTCATACTGGGTGACTGTTTCTCAGATCACAAGAATGACGCTTATCAGAGTGATGACACATACCGCTACATCTTTCAGGAGTTGACGCTTCTCGGTGACCCGGAGCTTCCGATATGGACCGAAGACCCTGCGGGTTTCGATCTCGTAAGCTACCCCGATTCTATAGGCCTGGGCGGGCAGGACTTCACGGTCGAGGTAATAGACAATGGATCCGGTGTCGCGGGCGCGGTTGTCTGCTTGCTGAAGGGGACAGATGTATATGAAGTTGCTACCACCGGGGTCGATGGCAGGGTGACGCTCTCGATCAGCCCGGTGAGTGCCGGCAGCATGGACGTCACAGTGACCGGACGCAATTATATTCCTTCCGAGGGAACCTGTGAAGTAAACGGGCCAATGCCGGACGTCAGCCTGGTGCTCCTCCCGGACACTACCGTGGTGCCTCGCGGCGGTTACCTCGGGTACACAGTGACCGCGACAAATAACTCCACCTCTTCCGTGACGATCGAGTACTGGACCGATATAGAACTCTGGAACGGTAATCCCTACAACGGGAATCCCGTATTCGGCCCATTCACTGCCACGATCGATCCTTCCAGTGTCGTGGAAGGACATCTGAACCAGGCGGTGCCGGCAGGCGCGCCACTCGAGACCTATACCTGTTACGGCAGGATCGGTGGACATCCGAACGTCGTGTGGGCAGAGAGCAGCTTCAGCTTTACTATAGTCGACGGGCGGTAGGATGCGGGGCAGGTGGTGATGGAACGGGTCAAGAAGGCGTCAATGGAGCGAGAGGGACGCTTGACGCCTCGATGCGTCAGAATGACTAGGGGAACTCCAACGGGCTATCACTTGACACGGTCGAGAGAAGATGTGAAATTGGTAACTCGATAATCTCTCCCTCGCAATCACAATGACAGGAGAAGAGCATGAGAAATATCCCCATTATTCTTGTTGTCCTTTGCTTGCAATGGTCCACGCTCGACGCGGTGGAATTCCGCGTAATGAGGCCGGTCATAGTCGATGATTCGTTCCAGGAATTACGGGTCGAGGGAATGGCGGCTCCGGGATCGAGATCCACCTTCGATATGCCCCCGGGGACGGTCCTCGATTCCAGCTTTTATGACTGGCAGGCGAATGGCTGTCTCAACAAGAGGGTGTGGGTGAATGATGACGGGAGCGTTCACGCGACATACATGCGGAGTCCCGATGCCGCCTTTGCCGACCGTGACATGGTCTACTATTACTCGGGTGCGCTCGGTGGACCTTTTACCAATTTCGGTGGGATAGCTTCGTTCAGGGACGGGTTCGGCAGCCTCTCCTCATATCCTACCACCTCTCCGCTCGGTGCGGTTGCGGTAATAAGCACTCACAACTTTTCGACCGTGGAGTCGTTCGCATTCATAGACGCCTTCCAGGGAATAGGCGCGTTTACCACGCTGGATACAAACCCCGCTGACCAGGTGGTGTGGCCGAAACCAACGGTCAATTCAGACGGTTCTATTACCCTCGTGGGGACACTCATGAACGACCAGACGGTGAACGGAATCTCGCACAATGTTGCCTGGGACAGGGCCGCCACGATGTCGAGCGGATTCTCGCAGAACTGGACCTGGCTTGGACAGAACGCGTCGGACTGGTCCGAAGGGGCGATCGAGTTTCCTTCCACTGCGTCGGGAGACAGTGGAAGGGTGGGCATCGTCATAGGTGACTTCGCGGCGGATGTGCATTACTTCGAATCAACCAATAGCGGTGTCTCATTCACAGAGACACTTCTCACAAACGCGGCGGTAGACACTGTAGGCCTCCCTGCGGATCCCTCACCCGACGCGACGGTGTTTCTACCGTGGATCAACACGGACATAGTATATGCCGGCGCAGAGCCACACGTGGTGTGGACCGGACTGCAGGCGGCCCAGTCGGGCGGTGTAATTCTTTACGACTTCGGCACGAGGATTCTCCACTGGAGCCCGTCCACCGGGATTGACACGGTCGTAGTATCCCGCTACCAGGGCGCCATCCCTTCCGATACGACGTACGTGAACGGCGGGTCCAACCACGCGTCGATAGACTGGCCGCAGATAGGCACTTCACCGGATGGGAGTGTGCTCTACGTTGTTTACGTGACATTCAATCCGCACGACATCGACCCGGCTAACATGATCGGATATGGTGACATCAGCGGGGTGTATTCCAGTGACGGTGGTGAGACGTGGTCGGATCCCGTCAGCATATCAAACCCTGGAGGAATCTACCCGGGGGCGGACGACAGATACCCGGGCATCTCGCCGGTAAACCATGAAGCGTCAATAGAGCCCGGAATGGACGCCTACCTGGTCTACCAGACGGATAACAGCGGGGGATCGTTCATTCAGTCGGAGGAATCGGCGAATATGGATTATTTCATGTTTACCGGCGTCGACTTCGGAGATATCACCGGCGTCGGCGACGAAGGGGGAGGAGCCCCGATAATCCCAACGGCTTTCGCCCTGAATCAGAATTACCCAAATCCATTTAATCCGTCGACGACGATATCTTTTAACGTACCGGGCGCCGCGGGGAAGGCAGGTGGAGCGCCAGTCAGCCTGAATGTCTACGATATACGCGGAAGGCGTGTAAAGAGCCTCATCGATTCTGCTCTCGAACCGGGGAGCCACCGGGTTACGTGGAATGGAAATGACGACAGCGGGGCGAAGGTGTCCTCCGGAGTCTATCTCTACACGCTGGAGATCGCCGAGAGGGCGTGCACCAGGAAAATGCTCATCCTGAAATAGACTATGTTTCAAGAAATGTAAGCCTGCTTACTTGATATTCCTCGGCTGATGTGATATAATGCATACGACCAAGCTTTGCCTTCTATTTCCAGATGATATTCTCCGATACCGTGGCAGTGGTTATGCACTGGCAGGATGAACCGGCGGGAAGTCACTGCCGGTGACTGGAGAAAGGAGGTGTGAGTATACAAGAAGGGGCAAGGATTGGCGTGAGACGTTGATTTGTGGTATCGCAGAATATGCTGACTATATAAGTGATGACTCTGGCTCCTCGAGAGAGAGGTTACGCATAGAGCGTCATTACACGAGACAGGAGGCGACCAATGAAGAAGATCTTGCTTTACGCGGTTTTGATTCTTGTTTTACCCATAGGGAGCGTACATGCGTGGGACTATTGTTTCTATGATGAGAGCTACCCTGGAACCTCATTACACTTGAGCATCTACCCTGGCGGCTATCTCTATGGTGAAGCCGACCATAACGGCTTCCTGGGGGCCATCACCGGTGTCCTGAACGGTGGAACCGCATCGTTTTCTATCGACTATCTTGGAGATGTTGGACTGCGCTTTTATTCTGTAGAGGTCTCGACCAGGGCGGGTGAGACATGGGGAGTTTTTTCGGATACCGGGCAGTTTTCTGACTATCCTCACGCAGCACAGTTGCAGCCATGCGTTCCCTGAATACCAGTCAAGGAATACGCCGACACGAGGGCTGCCGAAATACCACAGATCGGTGAACAGCGGTAGAATCGGAAAAGCGTAATACTCAGCCCGAATCCAGGTGGGGGGACAATATGTCCACCCACTTTTTTTTTGGTCCGCCCATCCGAATCAGATCGCAACCATCTTGACATGGCAGCGTATCATGATTATTTTCGTTGCTGCCATGATCGCCTTCAATGCATGTATGAGACGTTTGCCCCCTCGTCTAACGGTAGGACAGCGGACTCTGGATCCGTATGTCGAGGTTCAAATCCTCGGGGGGCAGCCAAAATCGAAGCCATAAGAGGTGGCGGTATCGTCTAGTGGACTAGGACGGGTGGTTCTCAGCCATCAAACCGGGGTTCGATTCCCCGTACCGCTACCAGGCAATTTCCGGATTTAGAGTGCTGTTGACTCGAAATATCGACGCCAAGAGTAAGATCCAGCTTCCTCTCGCCGTTTTGCTTGCGCTGTCGCTGCCATGCGTTTCCACCGGCCCACGATTTGGCATCTTCAATTTTCTCTCGACCCGTCGCGTCCGCCTCCGGTACACGACAGCAGCCAATCCCATATCTGATATCAAGCGGCCCGCTGATCCCTGGCGTTGTGGAATAGCGACCCCTCCTGTGGCGATTCATTTCGAGATAAGAACATCTTGATAAAAACGAGAAAAGGGTTAAGATTAGAAAAACGCTGTGCCGAACGATAGTCCAGTTATTTCGCATATGCTTGTCTCTCCTTTGTGTGGAGGTATGATGGCCGTCTTGAATTACCGCGGTGTGTCAGTGGCCCTGCTGCTTCTCTTCCTGCTAGCAGCCTGCGGCCCACAGAAGCAGGCGGATCAGGAAGTTGAGAGGTTGCGCCACCGGAGTCTCGCGCTGGCTCGCATGGGACAGAGCGGGAAGGCTGTCGAGGTCATCGAGAAGGCTCTGGAACTGGATCCCGACAGATACTCCCTCCTCGTGACTTACTGGAAGTTGAGATTCAAAAGAGATGAGGGAGCGGTAGAAGAACTGCAAGCCCTCGAAAAGGAGAACCCTGGTACGCCGGTCTATTCCCGGTTGTTGAGTAATCTGCTGGAGGACCCCGGTGAACGTCTGGACGCCGGACGGAGGGCGATGCGACTTATCACCGACGAGCCGGATCTCTATATCTCTCTTGGTCGCACCTTTATACAGCTTGACATGGCCGATTCGGCGAAGGCCTATTTTTCCAGGGCGCTGGACTTGGAGCCCGGCTCCTCGACAGCCTCTCTTTCCCTCGCGAGACTGAGTGAGGACGAGGGCGACCTGCTTGCAGCCGCGGCGGGGTACAGAGGGATTGTCGAACATGCGGAGAGTGAAGCGGACCATGATGATGCCGTCGGGGAGTTGTTTGAGCTTTACTGGGGGGAGCAGGAGATTTCGAGGGCCGCAGACGTGGCGAGGGCCAGCATGTTGAACGTCGCCGATCCATGGGTCCATGACGGTATGGCCCGGTCCATGGCCGAATCGAGGCTCGAGATCGCCCTGGCGGAAAGCCTGTCGCTGAATGCCATCGAGGGGATGAATGCCGCGTGGATAGAGACGAAGTTCCCCGAAATCGACAAGGACTGGGCTGAAGGCGCGGCACGACGCTATCGCGGATATCTTTATGATACACTGGGGCTTGTGTACCTTCAGAGCGGCAGAACGAGCGATGCCATCGACGCCCTGGAGGAGTCGCTGGAGCTGGTATCGTACCCTGATGCCGACCTTCTCACGAGACTGGCGGGCGCCTACCGGGACGCCGGGATGCTCGATAAGGCCATCGAATCCCTGCTCGATCTCCTGGCTTCCTCAATGAATGAAGATGCCCTGGCGCAGCTCGGCGAGTTCTATTCTGAGCAGCACGGCGATACGACCGGGCTGGGGGCACTAATAGCAGAGAGAAGGAGTGAGGTGACCCGACCGTCTACTGATTTCGAGATGACTGCCCTCACCGGTGAGACAGTATCACTGTCTGACTTCAGGGGAGACGTCGTCCTCCTCAACTTCTGGTTTCCGACGTGAAAGTACTGTCGTGTGGAGTTTCCACATCTTCAGGATCTGTATTCGGAATACAGGGATCAATCATTTTCAGTGGTCGCTGTGGAGAGCAGGGGTGACAGAACGGGAGCCAGATCACTGATCGAAGATAATGGCTATTCCTTCACAGTACTTTTCGACACTGATGGGGTTCACAGGAAGTCGTACAATGTGTATGGTTTCCCATCGACATTTATCCTGAATCGTGAAGGTGATATAGTCTATCAGCACGTCGGTTTTTATCCCGGGATGGAGATCATCCTCGAGGAAGAAATCCGTCAGCTTCTCGGACTATCCGCGCGACCCGACCCTTCGTCATAGGTATCGGATATGATCATGGCCGAGTTCAGCATCGTCCCCCTCGGAGAAGGCGTCAGCATCAGCCGGTTCGTCGCAAAGGCGGTTGAAGTTGTCGTTGACAGCGGTCTTGAATACAGGCTGACCCCCATGGGCACGGTTATCGAGGGGGAGTGGGACGATGTCTTCGGCGTGATAAAGGATGCGTTTGAGGCCGTTCATGATGATTCCCTGCGTACCACCTGCACGATAAAGATAGATTGCCGGAAGGCCGAAGGCTTCAGGATGGATAAGAAGATCGCGAGCGTGGAGGACAAGCTCGACAGACCGCTGAACAAGTAGCCCCCTTTTCCCATGGAGTTCATGATGATCCCGGTGACACGTGGCCTCTTTCTGATCGCCTCTTTGTGTTCTCTGACAATAGCCGGCCTTGCCGGTGACCTCGATGCTCACGAGGCCCTCATACCCGGCGGAGGTGAAATTGTGATCTCTTCTGGTCAGACGGATGGCAGTTTTGTTGTGGCGGGTACGGGGCGGAAATATATCACCAGGTGCTTTGATCTGGGAGGATCTGTGGTGGCCGTGCCGGCGACAGGGCCGAGAAGCGAACTGTTCTTCACGACCGAAATGCGTCGAGGGTTCTGGTACTGCTGCATCCCCAGGTATTACATCAATTATCTATATGTGTCGCTGGGAGCGGGCTCATACTCGAGAATGGGAAAGGCCAGGAGAGAGAATGGGTTTGCCCTGAGCGGAGGTACGGGACTCAGGATAGGCGTGTTCGGTGGATTTATTCTCAACGCCGAAATAAAAGGCTACACAATATTCAAAAATGCCGGTACAGAGGAAAAGATGGTTTTCCTGCTTGGTGCAGGTGTGCTTCTCTGACCATAATGTCGCGTTCTGAGCGGTCGTATTGCGAGTGCTCGTCGGAATCCCAATTCAGAAGATCCTGATATTGAAATACCGGGAGGGGTTTTCCTTGATGTCATCGACGAGGCTCTTCAGCTTCTCCGTAGTGGACTTGAGCTCCCGATAGAGCGCCTCGTCCGACAGCAATTTTCCGGCGGTTCCTTCGCCCTGGTCGATCCTCACGAGGAGGGAGTCGAGTCTTGCCGTCGTGCTGGTCAGGTTGTCATAGAGCGCCGGATCGTCGATCAGCTTCCCGAGTGTGCCCTTCTTTGTACGGATCTTCTGAACCATTGAATCGGATGACCAGAAGAGGCTGGACATGCCGGAGTACAACGCTTCGTCATTGATCAGCCTGGCTATTGTGCCGTTTCCATTCTCAACAGTGTCCAGGAGGTCCCGGGCATCCCGGATCAGAGACTGCACCTCGTCGAGGGTTTGAGGATCGTTTACCAGTCGACTGAGAGAACCGGACCCGCTGTTGATTTTCTCCGAGATTTCCCGTGCGTTTTTCGTAGTGACTGCGAGGTCGTCGATAACCCTGGATGCGTGCATGATCAGTTCCTCGAAGTCTACTGGACTGTCTCCGAGTATTGTTCCACCATCCGGTATTACCGGCTCCGAGATGGAGCCCTGCGTTATGGTGACATACTTGTCACCGAGAAGTCCCATCGTCCCTATGCGCGCTACCGAATCCTTTCGTATCCGCTCCTGGATCTTTGTGTCGACATCGAGTATTATCTCGATGTCTCTCTGTGTGACTGATTCGCTGAAATGTATGGCGGTGACCGATCCCACCCTGACGCCGGATAACCACACCGGGGCGCCGGAATGCAGGCCGTTTATCCTCTCCATGAATACACGCAGAGAATATGTCTCAGCGAATATCCCCTGCTGTCTGCCAAGGTAGAGGATCGTTGTGCCCAGGATGAGAAAAGAGACAACTATGAGGATTCCCACCCTCAGCTCAGACCATGAAATACATGTTGCCCTGCGCATGTAGAAACCTCCTCAGGAGAGATATTCGCGTATCCACGGATTCCTGGATTCTTTCAGTTCGTCGACGGTTCCATCGAAAACGATAACGCCTTCCCGGATCATGCAGACACGTTCGGCCACGGTGAAAGCGCTTTCGAGTTCGTGAGTAACAACTACGGATGTGACGCCACTCTCTCGCAGTCTGACGATCAGCTCATTTATTGACCTCGCAGTTATCGGGTCGAGACCTGTGGTTGGCTCGTCATATAAAAGGATCTCTGGTTCACCGGCTATAGCTCGCGCGATCGCTACGCGCTTTTTCATACCTCCACTCAGGTCGGCGGGCATCGCGTCGATTACGTTGTCAAGTTCGACATAGTCCAGCTTCTCGAGTACGATTTTCTCAACATTATCGTCGTCTAAACTGCCTTCCTCATAGAGCTTATAGCCTACATTTTCTCCGACAGTCAGCGAGTCGAAGAGTGCTCCGCCCTGAAAGACCATCCCCATCTTCTTCCTCACCGTGATGAGCTGATCCTCACTCATCCCCACAAGCTCCTCTCCGTCAACCATAACGGACCCCGACTCCGGCTTGAGCAGGCCGAGGAGGACCTTCAATGTGACGCTCTTGCCGCATCCGCTTGGTCCAAGCAGGACCAGCGTCTCTCCACGGCTGACATGGACGTCAAGGCCCTTGAGAACCTGATTCTCATCGAATGAGACACGAACTCCTCTTATGTCTATCATTTTGTAAGTATCATTCCAGCAACAGGAAGAAAAACAACTTCGTCAGAAAAAAGTCGACTACAAGCACCATTATCGACGCCGTAACAACAGCCTGCGTCGTAGCCCGTCCGACCCCCTCGGTGCCTCCACTCGTCGACAGGCCGAAATAGCATCCCACCATGGTGACGATGAATCCGAAGAATGGAGGTTTCCCCAGTCCAGTGAAGAGCTCGGGAAAGAGGATGGCATCCATCGAGGATGTCCAGAAGTAAGACGACGACTGACCCAGAAGGCTGATGGCCACGAGGTAGCCGCCGAAGATACCGAAGGCATCCGCGATTATCGCCAGCAGCGGAACGGTGGCAATGCCTGCGAGGACACGGGGAATGACGAGTTTTCGTATCGGATCGGTTCCCATCGCCCTCAGGGCGCTTATCTGTTCTCCCACTGTCATCGATCCGAGTTCGGCCGCTATGCCGGAGCTGACTCTGCCGGCCAGCATCAGCGCCGTCAACACGGGTCCGAGTTCGCGGATCAGAGTGACCGTTACGAGTCTACCGACATACATTTTCGCGCCGAATATCTCCAGTTCGTATGAAGACTGGAGAGCGAGGACCATTCCGGTAAAAAGCCCGGTCAGAATAATGATTGTCAGCGACCCGACGCCTATGAGGTCCATCTGGACGAAGGTATCACGGATGTAAAGTGGTGGCTTGAACATGTACTTTATCGACCGGAAAGTCAGAAGCGAGAAGTCCTGAATGCCGTGGAGCGAACGCTTCAGCGTGCAGGTCAGCCTGTCGAGAAAGGATTCCATGTTTACAAATCTATCACTCGGAAAAATTGTTGGCAAGGATAAATGCTGCTTGAGTTAACTTCTTGACAATATAGTGCTGTTTTCTTATTGTTTGACTCAACAGAGCGGGAATAGCTCAGTGGTAGAGCGCCACCTTGCCAAGGTGGATG
>CAZOAR010000047.1:0-18625 GCA_964577985.1 uncultured Gemmatimonadota bacterium
CCATTTGATTTGCCTGCTCTCTCGCGTTTGACAAACAGCATTATGCGCTGACTCTCCTTGCTTGATCAATCAGCTTGACAACACGATCCTCGTGGTGCTATCATTGTTCTCCGCAACTCGAAGAAAACTGTTGTTTTAACCTGGAGACATCGTGCGATCCCGATTCGGATTCTACTCAGGGCTGGCGACCATAACACTGGTAACGCTTGCCATGGAACTAATCGACGCGCGCATATTCAGCGTGATCAACTGGTACCACCTCTCGTTCGTCGCCATATCGATAGCGATGCTCGGGATGACCGCGGGCGCGGTATACGTCTATATCCGACCGGACAACTTTTCGGAAGAACGTGTCTCCGCACAGTTGTGCAAATACGGCCTGCTCTTCGCGGTCAGCATCCCGATATGCCACATCCTCAACATCAGTTTCCGCCCGGGAAACAGAATCTGGAGCGACGACCCATACGAGCTGGTACAGCTCCTCATGCTGATGGGAACAGCCGCCATCCCTTTTTTCTATTCCGGCGTCGTGGTCGCGCTGTCGCTGACACGTGTAGCCCTCCCGATTGGGCGCATCTACTTCTTCGACCTCCTGGGGGCCAGCGCCGGCTGCCTGGGTGTCATTCTCCTGCTGCAGCACATGGACCCTTCGAGCGCGCTCTTCCTACTTGGTGGCCTCGCCGCGCTGGCGGCACTGGCGTACGCATTCGATGCCGGGAGAAGAAGGAGCCGGCCCGTCACGATTCTGACGGTGATCGTATCGGTAGCATTTATACTGATGGGCATACTGAACGCCAGGACCTATCCGAAGGGAATCCGCCTGACTCACTCCAAGGGCATGGATATCCCCGGAAACGTGGTAGTTGACAAATGGAATACACACTCGAGGATACTCGCGTACCCGATATGGAACCGCAGACCAATGTATTGGGGTGCGGGGAAATACGCGCCACAGCGTCCCTTGCGATGGGCATTTCTCAACATCGACGGAGACGCCGCGACCGCAGTAAACGAGTTTCACCCCGAGAATCTCGCGGGAATCCAGTGGATAAGGCACGACGTGACAAGCGTGGCATACCACTTATTTAAGAGCGGTGACATTGCGGTGATAGGCGTCGGAGGAGGCCGTGACATACTGACCGCTCTCGCGTTCGGCTGTCATCATGTAACCGGTATCGAGCTCAACCGTATTTTCCTGAACCTGCTCGGAGATCGATACAAATACTTCTCAGAGATCAGCACGCATCCGGCCGTCACGCTGGTTCACGACGACGGGCGCAGCTACATGGCACGAAGCGAGGAAAAATTCGACCTGATACAGATGTCGCTTATCGACACCTGGGCATCCACGAGCGCGGGGGGAATGACACTAAGCGAGAATGGCCTTTACACGGTTGAGGCGTGGCGGACATTTCTCCGCCATCTCAAGCCAGGAGGAGTCCTGACCGTTTCGCGCTGGTTTACGCCTGAGGACCTGGGAGAAACCGCCCGGCTTATTTCTCTCGCGACAGCGTCACTTCTCGAGGAGGGTATAAAAGAGCCAGAGCGTCACATCATACTTGCCTCTTCCGGAAAGATCAGTACTGTCATAGTCTCCTCGACGCCTTTTTCTCAGATCGCCCTCGAGACGATCAGGGACGCCGTCGATCGATACGGTTTCGGGATCCTTCTCTTCCCGGGCGAGCCCGCCCCGGACCCGCGCCTTGAAAATATACTGGAGGTGAGATCCACGGAGGAACTGTCGAGGAATGTCTCCGACCCGATCCTTGATTTCGAACCGCCTTACGACGAAAGGCCTTTCTTTTTTAACATGGTCAAGCCGCAGGCATGGTGGTCCACGAGAGACCTGCCCCAGCTCGAGTCTGGAGTGATCAAAGGCAATCTCGTCGCGACGGAAAACCTGATGACGATCCTTTTCGCGGTCACATTTCTGGTGCTCCTCTCGATCATCATGCCCCTGCTCCTCTTCGGGCGCAGACACGGGTTAAGCCCGGGGCAGTTCACCATGTCAGCACTCTACTTCGCGTCTATAGGCCTCGGTTTCATGCTTATCGAAATAGGCCTGATACAGCGCTTCTCGGTCCTCCTGGGCCACCCGATATGGGCACTCGTGGTGATTCTCTTCTCCATGATCCTCTTCACAGGAATCGGAAGCCTCCTGTCGGACCGCATTCCCGTCTACGGAAAAAGCATCAGGATATTCGTGCCGGTCGGGATATTCGCTGTCATACTGATTGTCACTTACGCGATCCAGCCCGCCATAGATGCCACCATCAGCGCCGACCTCTTTCACAGGGCACTCATGACGCTCTCATTCTGCGTCCCGGTCGGATTATGTCTCGGTGTCTGTTTTCCACTGGGGATGCGACTGGTCCAGTCCCACTCGAAGGCGGCTATGCCCTGGATGTGGGGCATAAACGGGGCATTCGGGGTTCTGGGTGGTGTAGTCGCCGTGATCATATCGATGGCCTGGGGAATCTCCTGGTCGATAACTATTGGCGGAATATGCTACCTCTCTCTCCTGCTGCCTGTCAGCATCCTCCAGCGCGGCCGGGAAGGCTCCTCCTGAGCTGGTGGACAGCCTTTCTGATCAATCTGGCATGACCGTGTTGAGACCGATGTCCTCAACCCGGCCTGAAAGCGTCCGGGAAACCCATCCCACAATCAGGCCGATTCCGGACAAGCCGGAATGACACGTAAGAAGCGGGGAAACTCCACTTTCTACGTCCGCTTGACACAGAGCATCAAAACGTGGTAAACTTAGTGGTTGACAGAAAAGGTGCGGGTCCTGCCGTTATTCCGGGTTGAAACAGAGGTAAAGCCGATCGGAGGAAGGATCCTGACATCATTCAGGGACCGGAAACAGTCGCGGCGCCGCGGGCAGGGAGCTCAAGGCCGGTCGCGACAGGAGGCTTTCATGAAACGTATCGCCACACTTTCTATCGCGCTCGTAGTTGTGCTGTGGGGCAGCGCGCACGCCGGGCGCATAGCGCCGGACCTTTACGCGCAGCTCGACCTGCTTGCTCCAGGGGATTACATCTCCACGCTCGTCATGCTGGAGGATCAGGTAGACCTCGAGACACTCAACCAGGAACTGGACAATATGCAGGCCACCCGCGCGTACCGGCACGAGAGGGTCATAAGAGCCTTGATGCACAGGGCCATGGAGACACAGGGAGACCTCCTCATGCTCCTCGACGAGAAGGCATCTGAGGGAAGGGTGGTGGAACACAAGCCGGTATGGATCGCCAACATGGTTCTGGTGACAGCACAGAAGCGTGTGATCGAGCAACTCGCGGAACGTGCAGATGTCGGTGATATTTACATCGACTACGAGATCGAGAATATCAAGCCTGTCTCGACGAGCAAGGCCTCTGAGGGCCTGATCACATCGATCGAGGAAGGACTCGAGCGTATAAACGCCCCCGCCGCCTGGGCTCTCGGATACACCGGGAAGGGCCGCCTTGTAAGCAGCCTCGACACAGGGGTAGACGGCAACCATGTGGTGTTCGCCTCCCGCTGGCGTGGCAACCACGCGCCATCCAGCGAGTGCTGGTACGATCCGGTGACCAACACGAATTTTCCCTTCGATTCCGGCGAGCACGGAACACACACGATGGGGACGATGTGCGGGTATAAGGTCGCGACGGACGACCATATAGGCGTCGCCTACGAGGCGGAGTGGATCACCGCAGGTGTCATCGACCGTGTGAGCATTCCCGTAACCATGTCGGACGCCGTTTCTGCCTTCGAGTGGACGGCGGATCCCGATGGAAATCCTGCGACCGTGGATGACGTCCCCGATGTAAGTTCGAACTCGTGGGGCATATCCCCGATATATCACGGCAGCTACCTGAACGGTGCCTGTGACCAGGTGTTCTGGTCTGTCCTTGACGGCTGTGAGGCCGCAGGTGTAGTGGTGGTGTTCGCCGCGGGAAACGAGGGGAATAGCCCTACTAACTCTATCCGTAACCCGGCTAACCGGTCCACGAGCATCTATAATTCATTCTCCGTTGGCGCGATCGACGGATCGGATTACGGCAACTATCCGGCCGCGTGGTTTACAAGTTGGGGGCCCGCCCCGTCGGATTGTGGCCCTTATACAACAAAGCCCGAAGTAGCGGCGCCCGGAGTGCATGTGCGTTCATCCGTCCCGGGTGGAGGATTCATGTATATGGATGGTACTTCAATGGCCACTCCGCATGTCGCCGGAGCCGTCGCCATTATCCGACAGGTGGATCCGAACGCGACATCGGATGAGGTCAAGGCTATCCTCATGGACAACGCCCAGGATCTCGGTAACAATGGCGAGGACAACACATACGGCTGGGGACTGATAGACCTCGACGCGGCTATCACTGCCATGACGGCCGGATGCTGGTGGGAACTCACCTGCTCCCCCATCGGAGCCCCGATCACGATTCCGCCGGAAGGTGGAACATTCTCGTTCGACGCCTTCATAACAAACCACTGCGCCGTAACACGACTGACTGATGTCTGGACGATGGTAGAGCTTCCGAATGGCAATCCCTTTGGTCCCGGCTTCATGCACGAGGCGGTCTCTTTCAGTTCCGATGAGACAAAGGGCGCGTCCGGCTTTTCTCATTACGTCCCGGCTGAAGCTCCCGCTGGTGTTTACACTTACAAGGTCATGTACGGCAGCTATCCGACGGCCAAGGACAGTTGTTTCTTCACCTTCGAGAAACTCAGTGTTGCGGGAGGTGGGTCATACGATCAACCACAGGATTTGTCGGGGATAATCGGTGGAGGAGATGGCGACACATCAGATCTCAATGGCACCAATGGCTTCCTGAGTGTAAGAGGCTGGGACGTCAACGACTTCACCGCGGAATAGAAGGACTGGTGAACCAGCGGATCCCAACAGAGTATCGGAGAAGCCCCCGCGACTCATTAAAATCGCGGGGGCTTCTCTATTCTCCATTATCCCGTACACACACTGGCTCCGCACTGGACCAATACGTGACCTGAATCACATTCAGGTCACTATGACCGAGTTGTCGCAGTTTCCGAATGGTGTCTGGACATACTTGTCCGCGTGCCAGTCGTTCTCCCAGACGGCTCCATCCAGGAGATAACGGAACTGATATTCCCTTCCAGGCTCGAGATTGATAGACGCGGAGAAAGTCCCATTCTTGTGCCTCGTCATCGGGAGCGCCCCCTTGTCCCAGTCGTTGAACTCGCCTACCAGACAAACAGACTCGGCGGATCTGGCCTCTTCCCTTGGCAGGCGAAATGTGACTTTACAGACTGGTTGGCTCTTCAGGTGTTGTTTCCTTATACTCATATTGTCTCCTTTTCCAGACATGTACGCTGCACGCCTTGCGTAGTGGCAGAAAACGCGCCGGGCTGGCCAGGCGGAAAAAACTTACTCTGACCGGGCCCGATTTTCGAGCGTTAAAATTGAGGATTTTTCCGAAAAAATCAAGGGGGTTGTGTCTGGTCCGGTCCCGCGGGAGGAGTAACTTCGCAAAAGGACTTCTGCTCTGTTCTATTCCGAGTCCTTTGCCAGTTTGAGCATTTTTACCCTGCCTGCGAATGCGCGATGAAACGCCTCGAGCTTTTCGAGAAGCCAGGCGTGTTCCTTCGACCACGAATCCGTGTCTTTGAGGTCGGTCGACTTCCTGATAAACACCAGGCTTCTTCCCTCATCCGGCAGGTTGTGCCAGTCGAGCGTCTCGCCGAGCTCAGCCTCTATTTCGTCTTTTCTGCTCTCCAGCATCGCAAAGTAGAGGTGAAAATTCTTGTCATCGATGGCCAGTTCGACTCTCAGTTCGTGACTGTCAAAGCTCTCCGCAACCGAATCCCAGAATGACGCCACCGCTGTCAGATGAAAACCTCTGCGGCCTATGGGGACGTTAAGCCAGCTCTGTGGCAGAGGCTTTTGCGGCTTTATGATGGTGTCTTGAGACTTGACGTATTCGGTGAACGCCACCCAGAATTTTTTCTGGATCATCTTCGTCTCCGACAGCGCCTCGCTGGACCCCTTGGAGACGCTGGAGGACGTACTTTCCTTCCAGTGGCTCGGGCCGCAGACGACGTTGAACTTCGGAGCGACATGCGACTCACCTATCTTCCAGAACTCGACTTCGACGCCGAAGAAATTGAACCTTCCGTCGGTGATATCATTCAGCCAGTCGAGCGTCGCTCTGTGTTCTCCAGCAAATGTCACGGCGATCCAGATAATGGTGACAGCCTCCAGGCCGGCCGCGTGAGTCATCAGTTGTCCGAGATACGCATGATCCGTCCGTTCCAGCTGATTCTCTATGAGAACCCAGTGATCCGTGGCTTTGTCCTTACACAGGATATCCGCACGAAACGGACCGAGGTCACTCTCCCGGGCTTCCAGTTCCAGTTCCGAACCGATCGACTCTCCCAGAAATCTCAGGTTCTCTGCCTCCGCAAGCCATGGAGTGAATTCTGCCATATCTCCACCCCAGAACTCATGAAGATCGACTTTTTCGAGGCGTCCAAGGACTAAATTGTCGCGTTCCATCGTTTCCCCCATTTTTCAAGTAGTAATTTGTTTGATTATAGCACAGATCACTGCGTTTGTCAAAGTATGAAATTGATTGTGTGAATTGATTGTTCATGAATTGATTGTGTCATGAATTGATTGGAGTTTCCCCACTTTTTTCGCGTCATTCCGGCTTGTCCGGAATCGGCCTTATTGTGCGATGGGATTCCCGGCAAGCGGGAATGACGGAAGTGGAGCGGGAACGTCATGCAAAGCGTAATTACTTATGACTCCGAATAGGATTCGTCAGGCAGCATTTTCCATGCACACCCTTCCCGCTTCTTCTGATCGTCATCTGTAGCACCAGAAAGGGTTTATAGAGATCTAACCAGATCTTGTGGGGAAACTCCTGATGAATTGAGGATTGTGACTACTTCACTGCCCTGCTTGCATTGCATGGCGAAGACGTAGATATGCGGATCATATGCACAATAGAGCGGACAAAACCCTGACAAATGACGCCACGGGATAGTCGCTCCGGGCGAATCGGCAGTGGTTCAGGCTAAATCTCACGGACTTCCCGGTTGAGGCGATCCACCACCTCCGCGGCGTCGCCGAAGAGCATTGAGGTGTTCTCGAGGTAGAAGAGGGGGTTGTCTATCCCGGCGAATCCCGGGTTCATACTCCGCTTGATGACAATGACGTGCGCTGCCTTGTCGACGTCAAGGATCGGCATCCCGTATATCGGGCTCTGCGGGTCTGTACGGGCGGATGGATTAGCGACGTCGTTCGCGCCTATTACGAGCGCCACATCGGCGTTCTCGAAATCGGGGTTTATCTCATCCATATCGTAGAGCTTGTCGTATGGGACCTTCGCCTCTGCGAGGAGGACATTCATGTGACCGGGCATCCTTCCAGCCACCGGATGGATAGCGTACCTGACATCCACGCCCCTCTTCTCAAGCTGGGTGGCAAGCTTGAATACGGAGTGCTGAGCCTGGGCAACTGCCATTCCATACCCCGGTGCTATAATGACGAGCCTGGCATACGCGAGAATGATCGCAGCCTCCTCGTGGCTCACCTCCCTGACACCTCCTTCGGAACCCACACCACCCACACCCGCCGCCATATCTCCAACCCCGAACGCCCCGAAGATCACGTTCCAGAGCGACCTGCTCATCGCCTTGCACATGATATTCGTCAGGATCAACCCCGACGCCCCGACAATGGCGCCGCTGATGATCAGTATCATGTTATTGACCACAAACCCCGCCACCGCAGCCGCGAGACCCGAATACGAGTTGAGGAGCGAAATAACGACCGGCATGTCCGCCCCGCCGATAGGGATGACCAGTGTGATCCCCAGGACGAGGGCGGCGGCGAAAAGAACGAGATAGAGATTGACATCCAGTATCACGATGGAAAGGTAGGCGCCGATGCCGATCATCGCAACAGCCAGAAGAAGGTTCGAGGTCTTCTGCAGCGGATAGGTGATCGGCCTGCCGCTGACTATCCCCTGGAGCTTTCCGAACGCGATCATGCTTCCGGAGAACGTCGCAGCGCCGATAGTCGTTCCGAGGATTATAGTGATGGTGACATTAATCGGGGGCGAGACTGAGGTCGAGCTGTATCTCATGAACTCCGCAGCAGCCACCAGGGCGGACGCGGCACCGCCGAGGCCGTTGAAGATGCCTACCATCTGGGGCATGGCGGTCATCTTGACTTTTTTCGCGGAGATCGCCCCGATTCCCCCACCCAGGACCATGCCGGCCAGTATCGTCGTATAGCCGACTACCTCCCGGTCGAGCAGAGTAACGACTATGGCGATCAACATGCCGAGTGCGGCGAGGGAGTTTCCACTCCTTGCTGTGCCCGGAGAGCTCAACCGTTCCAGACCGAACATGAACAGGCCGGCTGAGATGAGATAGGCCAGCTCGATAACGATTTCCGCGTTCATCGTATCGTTGCCCTCACTTCTGCGGCCCCTCGTCCTTTTTCCGGAACATCTTGAGCATCCGGTCCGTCACCATAAAGCCGCCGACAACATTTACCATCGCCATTGCCACGGCCGTCACGCCAAGGATCTGGTCCCACGGCGATCCGAGCCTGCCCGCCACGAGGATAGCACCGATAAGCGCTATACCCGATATCGCGTTCGAGCCCGACATGAGCGGTGTGTGGAGCGTGGGCGGCACCTTGGTGATAACCTCGAAACCCGCGAACATGGCGAGGACGAAGACGTATAATCCTATCGACAGGTCGCTCATTCTATAAACACCTTTCCGCCGTGACAGAGGCAGGTCGCCTTTACAATCTCATCTTCGAGGTCGATCTTGATCTCTTTCTCATCGAGTATATAATCGAGAAACGTTCTGACATTCCTGGAGTACATCCTGCTGGCATGAAAGGGCACGCTGCTGGGGAGATTCAGAGGACCCTGAATGGTCACGCCGTACTTCTCTATCGTCTTTCCGGGTTCGGTCAGCTCACAGTTTCCTCCCGCCTCGGCAGCAATATCCACTATCACCGCACCCGATCGCATCGACTTGACCATCTCCTCCGTAATGAGTGTGGGTGCCCTCCTGCCCGGAACCATGGCGGTGGTAATGATCACCTCGGTCTGACTCATGCGCTCCGCCAGGACTTCCTGCTCATGCTCTTTTTCCTCCTGCGTTATCTCCTTCGCGTAGCCCATCTCGTCGGCCGCGTCTTCCACATCGAGTCGAACGTCAATGAACGAGGCACCGATACTCTCGACCTCCTCCTTCGCCTCCGGCCGGATGTCGAATGCCTCCACTACGGCTCCCAGTCTCAAGGCGGTGGCTATCGCCTGGAGTCCGGCCACTCCCGCTCCCAGCACGAGGACCTTCGCGGGCGGGAGAGTCCCGGCCG
Source organism: uncultured Gemmatimonadota bacterium (assembly GCA_964577985.1). Classification (GTDB taxonomy): domain Bacteria; phylum Gemmatimonadota; class CAZMKB01; order CAZMKB01; family CAZNLH01; genus CAZOAR01. The sequence continues at coordinate 9,368 of CAZOAR010000047.1, forward strand.
CTGTCATCAGCATCGGGAAAAAGCGGCTGTGAAGCGAGGCTCCCCTTATGGCGGCTTTGTAACCCGACGCGGTCGCCTGGGAAGAGAGGGCGTCCATGCTCTGGCACCGTGTGATGCGCGGGATCTGGTTCATGCTGAAGAGCGTGATTCCCTTTTCACCCATCGTCTTGAGCGATTCCATAGACTCATGAGGAAGAAAGAAAGAGACGAGTGTGGAACCGGAGCTCAACAGCCCGACCTCGTCGATGTCGGAAGCGGGATCAGAGACAGGCTCATGCACCTTGGGGAAGACTTCTCCCCATTCGTAGACCGCCTTCGACCCCTCAGCTATCCCGGCACCTGCATCCTTGTAGGCCGAATCATCGATAAACGCTGCCGATCCTGCCCCGGCCTCGACCATGACTTCGTTGCCCGACTCGACGAAGTGGGCCACATCCTTGGGGACAAGGGCGACCCTCTTCTCACCTTCCACTATCTCTTTCAACACACCAAGCTTCATATCTTCAAGCACCTTGTCAGCCGTAACACTGCCTGCTCTCCCGCAGCAGTAAACATCGCTAAATCTCTAATCTGAGGACAGAAAGTCAAGGCCCTTGTTCGCCTGCAGGCGTTGCCAGGCGCCTCCGGGAATACCGGGATAAAGAGAGAGACGCCATCTGGCGCCCGATCTCACATCCTGGACGAAAAGGATGAAATGATTGCAGTTCCTATCCGTTCACACGCTTCACGTTGTCGTCGGAGTTTCGGTCGATCAGCTTGTTGTACGGGTCGATGCCCGCGCGGACCGGCTCTTCACCCACGACGATCTCGAGGCTCATCTCGTTGCGGTCTATCTTCCGTTTTCGCATGTAGAGAACCTTCTCCTCGCTCTTCCCGTCAACTTCCTCTTCACCGAACACACCGATATCGATCCAGTCATCTATCGCGATCTCAGTCTCCACTCCCAGGCCGTCCGCTCTCATTTTTCTCGCCTCGATGTCCAGGCTGACCAGATAAGTTCCGTCCTCACGCCTCGTCCATTCAGCACGCATCACACGATTGGAGTAGAGCGTGATCGTCTCGAACATGTCCTGGAGGAGATAGGAGAGCGAGTCGGGAGTGGCATCTCCGAGATACGTCATGAACTCACGGGTGGTCGTGTACGGAGGTTCCTGGTAAGCGACGGCGTCCCTGAAGCGCTTCAGCACCGCGTTGAGGACGTCTTCGCCAAGGTAGTCCCGCATCGCATACATGACGAGAGAGCCCTTCTCGTAGTGTATGTAGGTCTGATTCTCGACCAGCATCAGGGGCATCTCCTCCACGAGTTCACCGCCGCGGTGGCTCAGGTAGCGGTCCAACTCGTACTTCAGGAATTTGCGCATGTGCTCCTGGCCATACTCCTTTTCCATCACCATAAGGGCGGAGTATTGCGCGAAGCTCTCTGATAGCATCGTCGCGCCCTGGACATTCGCCCCTATCACCTGATGTGCCCACCACTGGTGGGCCACCTCGTGCGCGGTCACATAGAACACATAGTCCACATCATCCTCTTCCTTCATCCGGGCTATGAAGCCCACACTCTCCGAGTAGGGGATCGTGTTCGGGAATGACTGAGCGAACGTCTGATAACGGGGAAACTCCAGGATGCGAACCTGCTTGTGCTGGTATGGACCGAAGTTGGCCGTATAATAGTCGAGCGACTTCTTTACGGCGTCGATCATCCGGTCGACGTTATAGTAGTGCGGTTCGTAGTAGTAGATCTCTATTGCGACGTCGTTCCACCGGTCGCGTTTGACGGTGTAATCCGCCGACAGGTAGGAATAGAAGTTGAGAATCGGCACATCCATCTTGTAGTGGAAGTACCGTCTGTCACCTTTCCTCCACTCCTCCTGGAGATAGCCGGGCGATACGGCGATCTGATCCCCGCTCGTGCTCACGGTGGTCTCGAAGTTTATCCAGTCTGCTCCGCGGGTGAAATAGGTGTTTCGGCGCGCGAATTCGTCGTCTATCCGCGCCATGCGATGGACGGGCTCGAGTTCATATTTTCGCCTCGTGCTCCGGTCGACCAGTTGATCCATCTCGTTGTAGCCGAGAGCGGGGAAATAGTCCATGTTGTCGAAGAACGTCCCGTTGTACACCAGCCTGGTGTTCGAGTCGTTGTTGACGAAGCCTCGATTCTTGACCGTCAGGTCGAAATCGAACGCCATGGTGTCTCCCGGGGCGAGCGGTTCGTCGAGACCGTATATGTAATAACCCAGCTCTTCGTCTTCGACAAGTGCCCTGTGGGGTCGAAATTCAAGACTGTTGATCGTGACCCTGGGGGAAATCGACAGGTGGAGCGAATCGATCGGGACAGAGGTCCTGTTGACCATCCTGTAGTGGCCCATGATCTCTACACGGCGCTCGTGCGGGTAGATGTCCACATCCGCGTAGACATCGGTGATGCGCGGCAGGGCCACATCGAGATATTGCCTGTAATTCTTCTCGTAGTCGGCCTGGCGCTCCTCCCGCCTGTCGGTAGGGACATATTCATTGAGGATGTTCGTGTTGTAGAGGATGTAGGAGCCCGTGCCGGCCGCCCCGAGCAGGCCGCATGCCACGATCCCCGCGGCGGCGCCTCGAAACCTCGCGCGCGCGAGTCTGAGCCGTGTCCGGAGACCGGTGTCGGTCCCCCTGACCCAGAAGATGACGCAGAGCCCCGTAAGAAAGAGCGCGAAGAACGTCCAGTACGCATCAAACCAGAAGAGCGGCGCGACGAAATGCCCGTAGCCGTTCATGTCGGAATATGGCGCCTTCGGGGTCGATGCGAACTGGTAGAGGTTGTGATCGAAGTCCATTAGCCCGAGGACCGACTGGCTTACGATATACAGGATCATTATGAGATATCCGACAAACTTCTTCCCGGACAAGGCCTGGACCGTGCATGCCAGGACGGTTATCAGGCAGAAAGGGTAGGCGGCGATGAGAAAACCCTTTGCGTAGAGACCGGGCTCCAGGTTCGCGTAGCCCTGGTAGAGCTGATAAGCGGCAGTCGTCACCATCCCCATCATGGTGAAGACCAGGACGACCAGGACCAGTGCTGTCAGCTTCGAGGTGAGGTATATCCAGCTCGGCGTCGGGAGAGAGTCACATACCTCGTCAAGCTTCAGCGAACGCTCTCTCCAGATCATCTCCCCGCTGTAGAACGTTATCAGGATAACGAGCATGAACATGTACGAGCCGTCGATCGCGCGGAGCATCATATGCGTGACCGGGTAGGTTGGAGTACCGAACATCTTGCCCGAAAACCAGACGGCGCCGAGGACGTTGAACATCCCGAAGGCGAGCATGACCAGAAACGGTATGCCCCTGAAGACACTCTTGACCTCGTGTCGGGTACGCCGCAGGTATTGCCTCTTCGATGTCGCGGCCGTGAACGTACGATGCGCGCCCGGCAGGGCACTCAGATGTACGACGGAGACGAGGGATTCGCCCTCCAATTCTTCTGCTGCTCGCGCCATCCTTCTCGAGGCCCGCTTTCCCACGGCCCTCGTAGTGAACCGGAAACGGGAATAGCCGGCGGTAAGCACCACCAGGCCGACACCAATCCACAGGAGCCGGTTGTACAGAAGATTCCCCATGAGCGGAGGGAGTGTGCTGTTCAGTTCCACGATCGTCCAGTACCTGGTGCTCACGGCCATGGAGGCGAGCCCGAACGGGTCTATGAGGGCGGCGGCAGACTGGTTTTCCATGTCCATCATCATGAAGGTCGCGATCAGGTAGATGACGAAGAAACCCACCACTCCCATGTATGTCGCCATCATGCTGCGCGTCAGGCTGGCCAGCGTGAAGAATACGGCGCCTATGAAAAAGAGGTTCGGGAGGATGAAAACAAAGAGCGCGTTGAGGTAGTGCGTCGGCACGAACGGGCCGATCCTTTCCGCATCGAGCCACGGCATGAAACTGCCGATCAGGATCCCGAGTGCCGCGCCCGTCATGATGAGGAACGAGACGACGAGTGTCCCCGAAAACCGGCCTATCAGGTAGTCGAACTTGCTGACAGGCCTGGAGAAGAAGAGCTCGTGGGTCCTGTGAGCGAAATCGCGATGTACGGCGCTCGCTACAAAGGCCGTCACCACGAATATCCCGATGGCGCTCATGATCGCCAGCAGCCTGATCATTACCGTCGGCGCGTTACGGTTTACGTTTCCTATGGAGCCCCCGATCTGGACCGCATCGGACACCACGGCGCCGAATGTCATCAGGAGAAAGAATAAGGTCACACCCCAGAAGAGAGGCTGCCTGAGGTGGTACTTTATTTCGAACTTGAATATCGAACCGAACATCGTCCTGGTCCTCTCTTCAGGTGGAGGCTTCTCACGCTGCCAGCGATCGCGCCTTGCGCAGGGTGGCGAAATAGACGTCTTTCAGGTCGGCCTCGACAGGCGCGAATCCTTCCCCGGGCTTCTGCGCGCTCAGTACGTGCATGATCGTGCTCCCCGCGAAGAGCCGCGTCGAGATCACCGTCAACTCTCTCTGGTATTCATCCAACTCTCCCCTCTCGACCTCTTTCTCCCAGACCTGGCCCGAGAGATCGCTCATCGCCTCCTTCGGCCTCCCCGTAAGGAGAACCCGCCCCTCGGAGATGATCGCCATATGGCTGCAGAGGTCCCTCACGTCTTCCACTATATGGGTGGACAATATGACGACCACGTTTTCACCTATTTCGCTCAGGAGATTCAGAAAGCGGTTGCGCTCCTCCGGATCGAGCCCGGCGGTAGGCTCGTCCACGATGATCAGGCTCGGGTCGCCGAGGAGCGCCTGGGCGATCCCGAATCGCTGCCTCATGCCGCCTGAGAACGTCCCCAGCTTGCGCTTCCGGTATTTGTCGAGATTGGTCATCCGGAGGAGTCCATCCACGACACACTTTCGCTCTTTCGGGTCGCTGATCCCTTTCAGGAGCGCGAAGTGATCGAGCATCGACTCGGTCGTGATCTTCGGATATACCCCGAATTCCTGCGGGAGGTAGCCGAGTATCTTTCTCACCTCGTCCTTCTCGCGGAGTACGTCGAGGCCGTCCATCGTTATGGTGCCGGTGTCGGGCTCCTGCAGGGTAGCGATAGTCCGCATCAGCGTCGATTTGCCCGCACCGTTCGGCCCCACGAGGCCGAACATCCCTTTTGGTATCTCGAGACTCACGTCACGCAAGGCTCGCACGCCGTTGGGGTATGTTTTCGACAGGTGTTCAATGGTCAGCATGGCCGCATCTCCATCTTCTCTTTTCTAAAAAGCCCCGACTCTCCCTTAACCCTGCCTCAATATTATCTACGCGCGGGTCGGAATAAAAGTTTTATCTTTCGAGAAACTTTTCCACGACGCCTCCCGTAGTAGATATTGAGTTTCAAAGAAGAACTGGAAGATATTCGATACTAAAGGGGGAAAAAAGAATGGAAATGGCGAAGACAGTGTTCGGTTCATGTTCGGTGGGAGTATGCTACATCGCGATTCAGTTACTCGTCTTTACTCACCTGGCATCTCTGATGTGACAAGGGGGACTCATTCCACTCTCCCTGCGGACTCCCGGGTCATGTAACGTGACCCGGGAGTTTTTTTATCCTGGCCTCATCAATCCGCACCCTGGCTGTTGTTTTTCCGGCTCCTTCCGATTATACTTGACACATGAGCACAAAAGTAACACCTCTGTGTTTGCTGCCTCTTTTCATCCTTTTCTTCCTCATCCGGCCTGCACCGATTGCTGCTGACCTCTCCACCCGGAATGTAACCTCCCGGGTTAACGAGAAAGGGCCTTTCTTCCAGCCACATATCGTGCAAAGACCCGAACCTGATGATCTCCTCTCCACTCCGGTGCCCCTTTCGAACCGTCCCTACGGGGCGGGCATGCTCGATGTAAGCGAGTTTTTCCTCGGAGATATAGCCATCGCGGTCATCTTCCCCTCCAGTAACGGGAGCATAGACCCATCCACGGAGGACTGGACGCAGGAGGAACCCGACCTTCAGGTGGTCGGGATAACGGAAGGAATGGACTTCTGGACCGCGACTTTTCCCGGTCTGGTGCGATTCCACTACAGGTTCGTCATGGAGGTCTCCACGGGATATGAACCTATCAATCGCCCCTCGGGGGACGACGCCCCCTGGATAGGGGCTGTGCCTATCTGGGCGGTGAGCGGCTCCCCGTCTTCTCGAGGATGAACGATCCCGCAGGGACGCCAGGGAAACATCCGAGACTTGTCTGTGCGTTTGCCCTTGACGAAATCGGAAAGTGTCTGATATTAGATGGTGCAAAAATGAAGCGAGCGTCGGCGGAGCCGGCCCCGATATCCCGACAGCATGACAATTTCACCAAACCACTATCAGGCAAAGGAGCGCGTCAATGGCCGATCTGAGCTGGATACCGAGAGAATCAGGCTTGAAGGACCATTTTCTGTGGGGAGAGGAACACTTCTCCGATGAAGCACCGGGGGTAATCTATGAGAAGAGATCCATAGTCGATAAGGGCGGCAAAGCGGTAGACGGCCTCTATTCCGCCTGGATCACACTGAACAATCCGGCGCAGTACAACTCTTACACGACCGGGATGGTCAAGGGTGTGATCGCCGGCTTCCAGAGAGCGTCGGCGGACACCTCAGTCGTGGCGGTCGTCTTCACCGCGGCGGGTCACAAGGCATTCTGCACGGGCGGCAATACGAAGGAGTACGCGGAATACTACTCTGGCAGGCCCAACGAGTACGGACTCTATATGGACCTCTTCAACGCCATGGTGGACGGCATACTATCGTGCAAGAAGCCGACGATATGCAGGGTCAACGGCATGAGGATCGCGGGCGGCCAGGAGATCGGAATGGCGTGCGATATCACCGTGGCGAGCGATCTGGCTATATTCGGGCAGGCCGGGCCACGCCACGGATCGGCCCCGGACGGCGGCAGCACCGATTTTCTGCCGTGGATGCTCCCTGTGGAACTCGCCATGTGGAACTGTGTTTCGTGCGAAATGTGGAGCGCGTACAAGATGAAGCAGCTCGGTCTCATTTCGAAGTGCGCTCCCGTTATGAGGGAAGGTGAGAAATGGGTACGCAATCCCGCCGTCATCACCGAGACATACGTGAGCGAAGGCGAGGTGGTCTATGGAGAGTTCAAGAGGGGCGATGAGGCGAAGAAGGCGCGCGAATATGTAAAGAGCGCCGAGATCGACTTCGAACGTCTCGACGCCGAGGTCAACTCGATACTCTGGACATTCACGAACCTCTTCCCCGGCTGTCTCATAAAGAGTGTCGAGGGAGTGCGGACCAAGAAGAAGTTCTTCTGGGACCAGGCGAAGGTAGCCAACCGTCACTGGCTCGCGACAAACATGAACTACGAGGCATACCTGGGCTTCACCGCGTTCAACACGAAGAAGATAACGGGCACGGACGTGATAGACTTCATCGAGTACCGAAGGAGACAGGCGAAGGGAGACGCCTTCGATATCGAGTTCATGGCCGCCGTACTGGGGGAGCCACAGGGGTAACGGGACGACAAACGGCCATAACGTCCACGGCGCCTGATTTCAGCAGTCTGTTCCCGGGTCCTGGATCAGGTCAGCCCGATGGGACCTCGCAACCCTGTCAATCCTGTTCGATTCCAGGCAATTCGAGTATTGCTGACGATATGTGAGATGATAATCATCTTGACAGGACCGAGACAAACTCATGCCTTTGTAATATACCGTACTACTTTTCTCTGGGAGGTATAACATAGTGGCTATTGTCAAAACCCTGTCCAGAGGTCAGATTGTCATTCCGGCTGCCCTCAGGAGGAAGTATCACATCCAACCGGGCACAGGGCTTCAGATCATGGAGTATGGAGGGATTATTTGTCTGGTACCGCCGGTTGAAGACCCGATCGGAGAAGCCTGTGGTCTATTGCCTTTGAAACCATCTCTCTCGGAAAGGCTCCTCAGCGAGAGAAAGAGTGAGTTCAAGGAGTGAAAAATGTCATTAGACGGGCAAGGGTGGTGCACAGCAGCAGCATCCGTTCTGGATCCTCCAACCGGCCGTGCGAACGTTGTCAGTCGGAGCGATAGGTCTTCATGACCCCTTCGCTGAAAGGCAGGTACGAAAGATGGGGAAGTACCTCCTGAAGGTGCGAGGCTTCACCATAATACCCGTCGCCGATTATCAGGGAGAGGCGCCAGGTCATGATGTGGAATATGTGAGGACACAGGTTCCATAGCCAGCTCTGCCAGACGACCACCTCAACAATCTTCTCCAGCCACTTCGGGATCGATATGGCTCTCACGCTGGAGCCGGTGGCGTCGGCGATCCCCCGTACTATCTCGCCCATAGTCGTCCTTTCGGGGCTCGATATGAAGAAGCTGTCGTTTCTGGCGCGCGGGTTGTCCGACTCGAGGAGCATGATTATCGCCTTGACGATGTCGTCCAGGTAGAGAAGTCCCATGAGCCCTGTCCAGTCGACGTCCGCCGGCGACAGAGAGCGCTTCGCCCACCTCGCGAAGAGGCCGAACATGCCCGCGTCCCTGAACCCCGGCCCGTATACCGTCGGCGGCCTCAGGATGACATAAGAGAAACCGAGGCTGGTGGAGTATTTCTTTACGATCGCCTCAGCCCTCAATTTGGTCCTGCCATACTCGGTACGCGGGCAGCAGGGGGACTCCTCGTCCACGATCGAGACGGACGGATCGGCCTTGTCGACCACCATCTGCGTGCTCGTAAAGAGAAAAGTCTTACCCCGCAGCTTATCCCCCAGGGTCTCGAGGAGGTTTCTGGTCCCCTCGTCGTTGACCCTGATCTCGTCGCTCTTTATCTCGGTGGTCGTAAAGGCCGCCAGATGAATGACGGCGTCGAACCCGGGGATCTCCGCCCCGGCGGGCAGGGGCTTCAGAAGGTTCCATATCAGAGTCGAAACACCGAGCCTGCCGATCCTGGCGGCGCGCTCTCTCTCCACCTCGTCCGCCGGGGGAGGATAGCTGGCCACGATCTTATCCACGCCGAACTGCTGGGCGCAGACCTCCACGGCTCGCACGCCGATAAAACCTGTTGCACCTGTCAGAAGTATCCTCATCGATAACCCGGAGCCTCCTCAAAGTCCTCACACACAATCGCCCTTGATACTACAAGGAAAAAGGGGTGCTGTCAACGCGCCGCAACAGACAGGAGTTTCCCCACTTTTTTACGTGTCATTCCGGCTTGTCCGGAATCGGCATGATTGCACGATGGGATTCCCGACAAGCGGGAATGACATGTGAGGCGGGAATGACATGTGGGGCGGGAATGACATCCAGAG
>CAZOAR010000048.1:0-18071 GCA_964577985.1 uncultured Gemmatimonadota bacterium
GGTTTTTACAACGCTGGTTGGGAATTCTCTCCCGAGCTTCCCGAGTGTACAGAACTGACAGGAGGCTCATAAGCCTTGCCGAATCTCGAATGGAGAGAAGGTGTCTGAAAACCGCTTGTCTTTTTGATTTACAAAGGGGTTAAGTCGCAGTCAACCTGTAGCCGCGAGCCGGAACATCCGATTCAGTATCCGGTTCGCAGGAAATGACGCGAGATGATCCTTGATGATGTTGTCTCAACACCTTATTTCAAAGTGTCGGTCCGAATCTTGCGAGAAAGAGTTATTCGATCAAATTCCTGTTTAGACTTGACAGAAGATGCAAAACGTGATAGTTTCATCACAGGAAAATAAAACGGAGGGTAGTGAATTAAAAGGTTGTTACAGGTGTAAGTGAACAGAAGAATTCCTTATTTAGTATGACAGGTTGTGTGACCTCCAAGGATAGGATCACTTATGTTTGTTACAAAGCAGCCTTTTCCCGATGCTACCCTATTTTTGTGCTTGCCACTCGGGTTGGGCCTTATACTCTGTCTTCTCCAGCTGGGGATTGATCTCAGCCGGAGCCTGCAGCCGACGGCCAGCTATATGACTGCAGGTTGCGGGATTTTGTTACTTGGAAGTTTTGACTTCGATAAAGCGTTGTTGACCAATCATGGAGACGGAAATCCCGGTCGCTTCGTCATGATATCCCGTGGCTTGATGTCTTCAGATTACGAACCATAGATCATGAGCGATTCATTAATTCAGCCTATTCTCACACTACTGATGTCATTTGTCGTTACGATATCCGCTGTCCCGCTTTTAAGGCAGGTAGCGTTCAAGAAGAACATCATGGATTACCCGTCGGAAAATGATGTCAAGAAGATCCACAAAATGGCAATGCCTCTCCTTGGTGGTGTATCAATATTTGTGGGGACGGTGACGGCCCTCCTGGTCTTCGCGGAGAAAACGTCTTTTCTCAGGGATTGTTTCCTTCTCGGTTCACTGCTCCTTCTCCTCGGTTTTCTGGATGACCGGAAACCGCTCACGTACCGTCCCAGGTTGCTGGTACAAGTTTTTGCTGCCATCGTTCTGGTTTTTTGTATGAAGATCACGCCATTTGCCCATGGAAGTATCTATCCTGCGATCTTTTTCAGCCTCCTCTGGATCATTGGGGTCACTAACGCGGTGAACCTGATGGACAACCTCGATGGTGCTGCTACAGGCGTCGCTTGCATAGTGTCGGCTTCCCTGGCCATTGTCGGATTCTTCCAGGGCAATACTCCCTGCCTGGTGTACTCGGCCGCTTTGTTGGGAGCATGTGTGGCTTTCCTCGTGTTCAATTACAGGCCGGCATCGATATTCCTTGGAGATTCGGGATGTCTCTTCATAGGTTTTTCTCTCGCGGTAATTTCTCTTATGGAGGTCATGGCGCTACACACTACTATATATCAGTATCTCGCATTTCCGTTTTTTCTCGGTGTTCCCATCTTCGATACGACATTCGCCACCGTAAGACGCATATCGAAGGGGAGGGCCATCTACCTGGCCGATGGGAGCAACCTGACGTATCGTTTTCTCGAAAAAGGGTGGGATAAGAACTCGGTTGTCCTTTTCCAGTATTCACTCCAATTTCTCTTCTGCCTGGTGGCCTTCGGCCTGCTCTATCTCGGGGGCAGCGTCGCCCCCTTCCTTCTTGTGGTGGGGCTGGCGGTTCCGTTCCTGCTGAGCCGCTACCTGGCATGACGGGAATAAGGTTTGACTTCAACGAAAAGACATAATTGTGAAAGTGGGGCAATAGTGACATGAAAGTGCTGATAACAGGAGGAGCTGGATTCATCGGCTCACATCTGGCTGAAGAGTTGTTGATAGGCGGTGACGAGGTGACAGCCATCGATAACCTATCAACCGGAAGACTGAGCAACATAGAAGGATTGCGCTCGAACCCGGGATTCAGGTTCGAACTCGACACAATCATGAATGAGAAGAAGATGGATGAGCTCATCCAGGAATGCGACCTGGTTTTCCACCTCGCTGCCGCAGTTGGCGTCAAGCTGATCATAAACAAACCGGTGGAGTCTATTGAGACAAATGTGCTTGGGGCGGAAATGGTACTCAAGGTTGCCAACAGGCACAGGAAAAAGGTCGTCATGACATCTTCATCCGAAGTCTATGGGAAAGGCAACACGGTGCCCTTCCGTGAAGGGAGTGACCACGTCTACGGGCCGACCACGAAGAGCCGGTGGTCTTACGCGTGCTCCAAGAGGATTGACGAGTTTCTCTCCCTCGCGTATTGGCATGAGAAACAGCTCCCCGTGGTTATTGTAAGGCTTTTCAACACAGTAGGACCACGCCAGACAGGTCGCTACGGGATGGTCATTCCGACATTTGTCCGGCAGGCACTCATGAACAGGCCGATCACCGTCTACGGAGACGGTCAACAGACCCGGAGTTTTTCCTATGTGGGGGATGTGATTCAGGGCATGATCAGCCTTTCGAGAGAGCCGAAGGCGGTGAGCGAGATATTCAACATAGGGAACACGGAGGCGATTTCGATAGGGGACCTTGCCAGCATGGTAAAGGAGATGACCCGGAGCAAGTCGAGAATAGTATTTGTCCCATACGATCAGGCATATGAGAAGGGATTTGAAGATATGAGAAAAAGGATCCCCGATATTACCAAGATACAGAACCTGGTGGGATACAAGCCCACCACTAATCTGGCTGAGATACTTGCGGAAGTCATCCGATTCTACAAGGACTAGCTGCCTGCCTGGCCTCTCCCATATCCGGAGAAAAGAGGAAAGGAGAACGACGGTTGGGAAGGAGCCTCTGGTCGCTGGATGGAATAAAAACAGGTGTTCCTTTCTTTGCTCTTTTCCTTTGTCTTGCTTTCTCGTCTCCCCGCCCGGCGCACGCCGCTTCCCAGGAAACGATCCCGGTCGATCACTGGCTTTATACTCTGATAGATAATCTGCAGGAACGAGGCTACTTTGGTGACCTGTTCCTCGCGACCAGGCCCTACACGAGGGGCGAAGTTGCCGAATACGCCCTCGATGTAATGCAGAGAGACAAGCTCACCGCGGCTGAGAAGATCTGGACGGAGCGCATCCTGGGTGAGCTTGATCATGAAGTGCAACTCATGTCCGACGATCAGGAATTGGACGATGAGAACTTTTCCTGGAGGATTGATCTTCACGGTGGAACGCGCGGGGACATAAAGGAAGATAATAAGGAGATCGATCCGCCGTATGAATCGGTGAAATTCAGCGGTCCTGCGGATCCCGATCTTGTGATATGGGGAGAATCTGGCGGTGCTATCCAGTATGGGGAGAGATTAATAATAGTCGACCGTTTTCATGTCGATTCCGATCCGGTGAATAATCCCTCTTTCAGACACAGGGAGAAACGATTCAGGGACCGTAGATATACGTTCTCACAGGCATACCTGGCAGGCAGGACCGGACCCGCTTCGTTTGAGTTCGGGAGGGACAATGTCGTCTGGGGCCATGGCTACGATCGGTCATTGATGATCTCCGGGATCTCCCCATCCTTCGATCTGCTCACCTACAAGGTGAATGTCCGGACGGTCAGGGCAACGGGGTTGTTTTCTTTTCTCGACAAGACTCCCGGCGAAGATGGAATCTTCAGCAGGTATCTGTATGGCCACAGGATCGACTGGAGGGCGCTGCCCTGGCTGCAGGTGGGGATCAGCGAGACGGCGGTCGTAACAGGAATCGACAGGGGAGTTGAATTCAGGTATCTTAACCCACTCCTCTTCTGGCCTCTCGTCCAGAGGGAGGAGGAGGGGCAGATCGACACGGATGTTTATTCATCCATCGACTGGTCGGTATACATGCCACCGGGAATTTTTTTCTACGGCGAGCTTGTCGCGGACGATGTTTACCTCGACAGGATGGAGGGGAACAACAATTACCCAAATCAGCTCGCGTTCCATGGGGGGTTGGTATGGGGCCATCGACCACTTCCGGATGGACTTTCTCTGGAACTGGAGTATACCCGTATAGGATCGTTTGTTTACCTGCACCGGGGGGAGGCAACCTACTACAGCCATTACAACGCGCCGATTGGCAATCCCCTGGGGCCCGACACTGATCAGTGGAGGGCGGGCCTGTCGTATCCGCTCCTGGAGAATGCCGAGGTCGGTGTTCAGTACGTGGCGCGGAGGAGAGGGGAAAACAGGCTCGAACCGGCCATCTCGGCCCGCGGGCATCGTGGGGATCCATTTCCAACGGGTGTTGTAGAGAAGAGGAAAGGCCTGGATGTGTCTCTCGAGTGGCTCCTGTCGGAGAGTTTTCTCCTTCGGGGACATTTCGCGTACACGCGGATCAGCAACCTCAACAACCAGATCGGGGAAGAAGATTCGATCCCGAATCTTGAACTGTCTCTGGTCTATTTTCTTGAATACAAGGGCACCTTGTTGTCTTTATAAACAACGGGGCAGGCGCGGGAACGGAGCAGGGGAAAGAGCATGAAAGAAGGAAACAGCCTGAATATGATACCGGTTGTGGATCCGCGGGCTCAATATCATGAGCTTCGTGAGGAGATAGACGGAGCGGTCCTCGAAGTTCTTGGCAGCGGCCGATATATCCTGGGCGAGGCGGTCACGAGGTTCGAGGCGGAGATGAGGTCCTTTCTCTCTCTGGAGGCTGCCTTTGGATGTGCTAACGGGACCGACGCGCTTATACTAACCCTTATGGCGTATGAGCTGAACGAGGGTGATGAAGTCCTGGTGCCGGCGTTCTCGTTTGTCGCTCCCCTCGAAGCGATAGTACTATGCGGCGCGATTCCCCGCCTCGTCGATGTCGACCCGGAGACATTCAACATCGATCCGGACATGATCGAAGAGAGCCTGTCGCCCCGCACGAGGGCGATCGTCGCCGTCCACCTCTTTGGTCAGTGCGCCGACATGGATCCTATCATCGAGACGGCACGCTTGAATGATCTCAAGGTGATCGAGGACGCTGCCCAGTCTTTCGGCGCAGCCTCTTCGGGGAAACTGGCAGGCTCAATGGGAGATGCCTGCTGTTTCAGTTTTTATCCCACAAAAAATCTTGGATGCATGGGAGACGGCGGGCTCGTCGGGGCAATGGATCAGGACATAGTCCCCCGGCTCCAGTACCTGAGGAACCATGGTGAGGAGCGGAAATACCACCACACCATGGTGGGGATGAACAGCCGCCTCGACGAATTGCAGGCGGCCATAATGCTCGCCAAGTTTCCACTGGTCGAGAAATGGAATCTCAGGCGGGCGGAAATCGCATCCATGTATGATCAGGCCTTCAGCGATCTCGATCTGCGAGTTCCGGTCGTGCGCGCCGGCAACACGCATGTTTATCATCAATACACGGTCAAGCTTGCGGGTCGTGACGACCTCAAGGCGCATCTGGAAAAGAAGAGAATATCGACCGCTGTCCATTACCCTCTGCCGTTATCCATTCAGCCGGCATACGCGCAGTTCAACGATGCAGGCCGCGGATTCCCGGTTGCCGAACGGCTGGCTGAAGAGGTGCTGTCTCTGCCTGTCTATCCACATATGGATGACGGCATGCTGAACCGCGTGATAGATGGTGTTCGCTCCTTCTTTGGACGGTAAAGGGAAACGCCCCTTCCTCGCCATTGACGTTCCCTCTTTTTTCCCTTATACTTGGCCATAGAAAGTGTACGATCGGGGGCCACAGCCATCAATCATAGATGAGTGCGCCTTCCGTTTCACTCGTCTGCTCGATGAAAGGATCGAGAAGATTGCTTGACATGAGATTCATACGTGAAAACGCGGGCCTGGTCAAAGCGGCCGTCGCGAACAAGTGCGAGAAAGCGGATATTGACAGGATAATCCGCCTTGATGCCGACCGAAGGCGAATCCTCCGGGACGTTGAAGAAGAGCGAGAGGAGAGGAACAAGTCATCCAGGCTGATCGGGGAGTTGAGGAAGAAGGGTGAGGACACGGTGGATCTGATGGCCAGGATGAAGGAAGTCTCCACGACAATCAAGAGACTGGAGAAAGAGCTGAGTAGTACGGAGGATGAGTTGAACAGGCTCCTCCTCGAGGTGCCCAATATACCGCACCCATCCGTTCCTGAAGGCCTCAGTGAGGATGACAACATCGAGGTGCGGCGATGGGGGAAGCAGGCAACATTTTCATTCGAACCGCTGCCTCACTGGGAGCTGGGAGAAAAACTCGGGATAATAGATATCAAGCGCGGTGGAAAGATTACAGGCTCGGGGTTTCTTCATTACAGGGGAGCGGGCGCTTATCTGGAGAGGGCCTTGATAAACTTCATGATTGACCTTCACGTCGGATCGCACGGCTTCACAGAGGTCTTCGTTCCCTACCTGGTGAATCGAACCAGCATGACCGTGACAGGCCAGCTTCCAAAGCTCGAGAGCGACATGTACTCCATGCCGGAAGACGATCTCTTCCTGGTCCCGACCGCCGAGGTTCCAGTCACGAACATCCACCGGGGTGAAATCCTTGATGGAGACAGCCTGCCCATATGTTACGTCGCCTACTCACCATGTTTCAGGAGGGAGGCCGGCGCACACGGCAAGGACACTCGCGGCCTGATCCGTGTCCACCAGTTCAATAAAGTTGAGCTCGTCAAACTGGTCCGGCCGGAGACGTCGTACGATGAACTGGAGACTCTGTTGCAGGCGGCGGAAGAGGTCCTCCAACAACTGGAGCTGCATTATCGAGTGGTCACGCTTGCTACGGGAGATCTCAGCTTTGCCGCCGCAAAATGCTATGACCTGGAGGTCTGGGCTCCTGGAGTGGACAAATTCCTCGAGGTATCGTCGTGCAGCAATTTCGAAGATTTCCAGGCCAGGCGTGGAGACATACGTTTTCGACCGGGTCCGGCTGAGAAACCCGCGTTTGTCCACACCCTGAACGGGTCGGGACTCGCTCTGCCGCGTACGGTAATAGCGATACTCGAGAACTTCCAGCAGGAAGACGGTACTGTCGTCGTGCCGCCCGTCCTGCGGCCCTATATGAGCGGGCTCGAACGTATCACGGGTGTCTGAAGTGAGCCGTAAGAGCGATCCAATGGACCAGACGGCAATAGCGTAGGAGAGTATCGTTGTCTTTTCACCGCCTCGTACGGCTCGGCCCCACCATATTGATCGTCTCCTTCCTCTTCCTGTTCCTCCTCTACATCTACTACACCCAGACCATAGTGGTCGAGCTGAAGCAAGATGAGGTGACGCTGACACGAAGCTACGGTAAGTTCTGGGCAACGGCGTTTTCCGAGGGTGGCGAGCTTGAGATCATCCAGGAAATATTCAAGAATATCGACTTCCCGGTAGTCGTGATCGACAGGGGTGGCAGGCCTATCCACTGGGAGAACATCGACCTCTCGGAGGATGAGCCCGGAGAAGCACGGATGACCGAAATAAGAGGAATCGCCTCCCGGCTGGACCGGATCAATGAACCGTTCAGCATGAGAGGGCCCGGCGGCGAGCAGGATTTCGCCACAGTTCACTACGGGGAGTCGAAGGCGGTCACGCGTCTGAAGTACATTCCTTATCTGCAGGGGGGTGTGCTGGCGGTCTTCGGACTCCTGGCAGTTCTTGTGATAAGATACAACCTGAGGAGCGAGAAGAGCCTGATATGGGCGGGCATGGCGCGTGAGAGTGCTCATCAGCTCGGGACTCCGCTGTCCAGCCTGCAGGGCTGGTTGGAGATCATCCGGGAGCGGATGGCGAGTGGAAGGGAGGTAAACCCGGATACTCTCGACGAGATGCGTGAAGATCTGGCAAGACTGAACAAAGTCGCCAATCGTTTTGAGTCTGTCGGAAGAAGGACTACGCTTGCCACGGTGAGAGTCGAGGATATCCTGAACGACCTCGACGCCTATTTCAGGATAAGACTCCCGAAAGGTCGGAAGAGGATCGAGCTGTCTCTGGATACCGTGCCGATGACTCCCGTCCAGGGGAACCGCGAACTGCTCGAGTGGGCGTTTGAGAACATGATAAAGAACAGTATTGACTCTCTCGAAGGAAGTTCCGGCGAAATATCCGTTCGCGCCAGGGAAAAAAGCGACCGGATCGACATAGACTTCAAAGACACCGGCTCCGGGATCCCGAGAGATGTCAGGAGGCGGATGTTCAAGACGGGGGTCACGACCAAGCCGACGGGATGGGGCGTTGGTCTTCCGCTCGTCAAGAGAATCATACGGGATTATCACGGTGGGTTGATCTCGCTGGTTTCAACGAGCGGGAAGGGCACTCACTTCAAGGTAACTCTTCCATTGGGGGTAAAACGACTGTGAAAGTGGTGGAGGGATTAAACGAAGCGCAACGTGAAGCGGTTTGCCACGGAGAGACGCCTCTCCTGGTACTTGCTGGTGCGGGGAGCGGAAAGACGAGGGTGATAGTGCACCGGATCGCCTATCTGGTAGAAGAAGCGGGCGTGGCCCCGGGCAGCATCCTCGCGGTGACGTTCACGAACAAGGCCGCCAATGAAATGAAGGAACGGGTCGACCATCTCCTGGGGGCCCGGCTGGAAGGGATGTGGCTTGGCACTTTTCACTCGGTATGCGTGAGGATACTCAGGAGGGAAGGGAAGAAAATAGGATTCCCCGGCGGTTTCACGATTTATGACCGGGATGACTCACTGAGGTTGATCAAGAGCATTGCGAGGGGGGCGGCCCCGGGGACGACACCGAGGGAGATAAGCGGTTATCTCGAGAAGATTTCTTCAAATAAGTCGAACCTGGTGTCTCCCGCGGAAGTGCCTGAGAAGGGAGGCTCAGAGTCGGTATTCCTGAGGGACCTGTACGCCGCGTACCAGGAAAACCTGAAGGCCAGCAACGCCCTCGATTTCGATGACTTGATCATGAAGGTCGTCGAGTTGTTCATTGCTGATCCGGAAACGCTGGAATCTTATCGCCGGCGGTTCACCCATATCCTTGTTGATGAATACCAGGACACGAACTATGCGCAGTACCGTCTTGTCAGCCTGCTTGCCGGGGATTCGGGCGGCCTCTACGTTGTTGGTGACGATGATCAGTCGATCTACGGGTGGCGAGGGGCCGACATCAGGAATATACTCGAGTTCGAGAAAGACTTCCCTGACGCCCGGTCTATTCTTCTTGATGTGAACTATCGGTCGACCGAGGTCATTCTGAACGCGGCATCCGAAATGATCTCGCACAACAGAGGACGGAAGCCGAAAGTGCTGCGGGCCGACAGGGGCAGTGGCGAGAAGATCGCTCTCTACAAGGCGAGAGACGACAGGGAAGAGGCGAAGAGAATAGCGGGCACGATAAAGACCGCGTACCGGGACGAAGGTTTCAGCTTCTCTGATTTCGCCATCCTCTACAGGACAAACGCTCAGAGCCGGCTGATCGAAGAGGCCTTGAGGAGCGAGGATATCCCGCACGTGATAATCGGCTCCCTCAGCTTTTATCGAAGAAAGGAGATCAAGGACCTCCTTGCCTATCTGAGAGTCCTTGTAAACCCCGCGGACACCCAGGATCTTCTCAGAATAACCAACGTGCCACCGCGCGGAATCGGTCAGAAAACCCTCGATCTGATAAAGAGCTACGCAGCAGAGCATGTGTGTTCGCATCTCGAGGCGATGGATCGGATCGTCGCTGACGGCATACTCCGGGGGGCCCGGGCAGATAAGATGGAGGCGTTCTGCAAACTGATCGGGGAATTGAGCGAGCTCGCAGAGAAGGAGAGTCTTCTCATCGTTGTCCGGGAAGTGCTCGAGCGAACGGGCTACACAAAGTACCTGGAGGATGAGGGGACCTCTGAGGCGAGGGGACGACTCGAAAACGTGGACGAGTTCATAAGGAGTGCCGAAGAGTTCGCCCTCTCTTGCCAACTGCAGGGAAAAGAGGCAAGCCTGCGAGATTTTCTTGAGAGGACCGCCCTCAACGAAGACTGGGACGACACCTCCCCGAACGGGTGCGGCGTCTGCCTCCTGACTCTTCACAACGCGAAGGGGCTGGAGTTTCCTTTCGTCTTTGTGACGGGACTGGAGGAGGGCCTGTTACCGTGGAGCGGAAACGGAGCTGCGCCGCGGGATGAGGTGGAGGAAGAGAGACGGCTTTTCTACGTGGGGATGACCCGCGCCAGGACAAGGCTCCATCTTTCATTTGCGATGCAGCGGATGAATCATGGCAGGGTGACGAGGTCCGTGCCGTCGCGGTTCCTCGAAGAAATCCCTCGGGAAGTCACAGACGTACTATCCCCCCGGAGGACCACAAGCTATCGGTCTCATTCCTGGTCAACCGGCGCGGACGTCGTCCACCCGGTCGAGGAAACAGGCTCCCTTTTCGGAGGCTCCTTCGGGGGGTATGAAATGGGTGAAAGGGTATACCATTGCGAGTTTGGAGGTGGTGTCATTGTTGGTGCCTCCGGGCATCGAGAGAAACTCAAGCTCACGATAGAATTCGATTTCTGCGGGCTTAAAAAGATATACCCATCTTATACGAACCTGAGAAAAGAAAGTGATCCGGAGGGAGATTATGGCGGATAATCAGGATCATGCGATCGTCGCGGAGAGCCGTGCCCGGCTCCTTGACGCGATGATACTGATGGATGAGGGAAGATTCGAGGAATCGATTGAAAAGTGCATCTCGAGTTCGAGGCTCTCCATCGAGGCAATGCTCGTCTCCTGGAAGCTGGCCTCGTCCGGTTCGAGTTGTTTTGAAATGTTGACGTCCGTAGGCCAGAGGTCTCCCGTAGCCCTCACGTCCCGTATCAGGCACTGCTGCCGCAAGATAGACCTGCACAGCAGTTTTTACCGCGGGCTGGACGGCGGGCCACGCAAGCCCTCCTTCGATGAAGAATACACCATGGAATTGATCAACTACGGTCGAGATCTCCTCAGGTTCGCGCGCAGCAATCTCAGCAGGGCTGAGGTGCCGGACAGTCAGTAGCGATGACATCGAAGGGAAGGCTGAATCTGCGGGCGATGGAGACTGGACCGCCTGAGAAAGCACATGCCATGCCTTCGCTGAACAGTCTCATCCCCTGAAGTCGACCAGTCTCTATTGCGCGAACCGATTGGTTTATGGCATTGAGGCCGGGCACTTGTAGTATGACCACACACCCGCTGTACATAGCTTTCATACTGGCA
Source organism: uncultured Gemmatimonadota bacterium (assembly GCA_964577985.1). GTDB lineage: Bacteria > Gemmatimonadota > CAZMKB01 > CAZMKB01 > CAZNLH01 > CAZOAR01. Next base: position 11,093 of record CAZOAR010000048.1, read on the forward strand.
TACCTGGTGGGGCTCCTTCTCTTTGGCGTTCTCCTCACTCGTCGTGTGCGCACGGGGGCGGATTTCATGGTAGCCGGCCGGGGACTCTCCCTCCCGGTGCTTGTCGGGACCCTGGTAGCCACCTGGATCGGCTCGGGAACCATGATAGCAAGTGCCGGCCTGAGCTACCGGGTTGGATTATCCGCGCTCTGGGGACCTTCGGGCGCCTGGCTCGGCATACTGCTCCTCCTGTTTGTCGCGCGCAGGGCTCGCAGGTTCGGCGCGTTCACGGTGCCTGACCTGCTGGAGGCCAGATATAACCCGACGGCCCGTATCCTCGGTACGCTGGTCACACTGGTTGCCTACACTGTCATCACCAGCTATCAGTTTCGAGCCGGCGGGATGGTTCTGAACATGGTGACCGGAATCGACCCTCAGACAGGAATGGCCCTCACCGCGCTCTTTGTAGTCGCCTATACAGCGCTGGCTGGGATGCTTTCTGTAGCCTACACCGACTACGTCAATGGAGTGATACTCACGGTGGGAATCCTTATCGCCGTGCCGATGGTAATAAACGAGGCCGGGGGATGGGAAGCAATAACCACATCCCTGCCGCACGGATATTTTTCCGCCTTCCATGGTGAGACCGAGGGAGTCGGTGCGATCAACTTGTTCCTTCCCACACTGTTTCTTCTTCTCGGTGAATCCAACATGTATGGTCGATTCTTCTCCGCTGAGAGCGAGGATGTGGCCCATCGCGCGGTCTTGTGGTGGGTAGGCGGGGTGATGATTATCGAGGTCAGCGTGATCGTGATCGGTACTGCGGGGAGGGTACTCTATCCCGACATTGGATCTATCTATCCGGATCTCTCCAATGCGAGCGAGATGCTGATACCCCACATGATTCTCTCAACGCTCCACCCGTTGTTCGGAGCCCTTCTCCTGGCGACAATGGCCGCGGTGATCGTTTCAACCGCGGATTCATTTCTCCTGACACCGGCCACCAATGTCCAGCACGACATCTGGGAACGGTTTGTGCGCGGCTGGATCATGAAGAATACAGCATGGCCGGGGAGACGAATGCCAGCGGTTCCATCGGAGAGAGAGAGGTTGTGGTTCCTGCGCGTTGTGGTCCTCCTCCTCGGCGTGTGGGCATACATGCAGGTTACCCTGTTCCGGAATGTCCTTCAGGCGGCGCTTTACGCATACACCATGTATGGTGCGGGTGTGACGCCCGTGGTCCTGGCGGCCTTCTTCTGGAAGCGCGCGACTCCGGCAGCCGGAGCGTGTTCGGTGTGTGCCGGCATGGCCGTGACACTGCTCTGGGAATTCGTGGCGCAACCGCATCTGGTCGGATCGGTTCTGCAGCAGGTAGATCCGGTTGTCCCCGCCCTGTGCATCTCTATCCTCACCCTTATATCGGTCTCCCTGGCGGGCGCAAAGCCTTCTGCAGAGAAATGGAGGCCCTTTTTCCGCGAGGGTGAGCGGTCTGTGGCGGGTAGATAGAGGCATGGGTCAGGCGGGTCAGATATCCCACCCGTCAGGGTAGTTGCAATCGAGGTCGACGGTGGCATTCGACAGGCGGGCCGAAAGCGGCATTGTCCGCTTGTGCCGGGAGTTCCTGATCATTCCGATCACGCGTCTTATCAGGGCGCCTTCGTAGCCTTCTTCTTCCAGTGTATCCGGGCTCATTCGCCAGTCGACCAGACGAAGGAGGAGTCCGTCGATCTCCTCGTAGGTGAACCCGAGTTCACCCTCATCCGTCTGCCCCGTCCAGAGGTCAGCCGAAGGGGGCTTCTCGATGATCGCACGAGGCACTCCAAGGTGCCTGGCGAGCGAGCGGACCTGCGTCTTGTAGAGGTCACCGATCGGGTTGATACCACATGCCATATCGCCCCACAGCGTCGTGTAGCCGAGGAGGTATTCCGTCTTGTTGCCCGTACCCATCACGAGGCAGTCGTGGGCGCATGACTGGTCATAGAGGACTATCATCCTCTCGCGCGCCATGACGTTTCCCCTGCGGATCTTGTCCATCTCCGGATGAAGCGAGAGGTAGGGATCCACCATGGGGGTTATCTCCACCTCGATGTGGCGTATTCCGAGCGCCGCGGCCAGGATGAGCGCGTCCTCCCGGCTTTCCGGCCTGCTTGTGCGGTAAGGCATCAGCACGCCGATGACGTTCTCAGGGCCGAGGGCCTCGACGGCCAGGAAGGCCGCGGTCGAAGAGTCGATTCCCCCCGAGAGCCCCACGACAACCCCGTTGTAGCCGGCATTGCCGGTCTCGGAAGATAGAAAATCGCACAGTGTTTCTGTTACTTCACTGTTGTCAAGCGATAGGTGCTCGATCCGCGGATCAACCTTTCTGTTTTCCATCATGCCCTCTGAATCAGAACCTTGTATCAGACATATATATAACATCTCCCGCGGATCCCTGTCAATCGGTGTCTTCGCCGGAGTTTCCCCGGTTTCTCAGATGCCTCGAGACGTCAGGTGTTCCTCTCGCTCCACGGACGCCTTTTCCGTGGGGGCAGGGCGAGATAGGTCACGATGTGGGTTTCTCATCTCTCTCTATCGGACAGGCACGATCAGGACACGATCGCAATTGGTCAGGTGGGCGCTGTGCTGTGCCATTATGGCAGCTACGGGGCGCCAAAAGGGCGTATCATGCCAAAATGGCAGATACGCAAGTCACGCCTGCTTCTCCTCGCGTTCTCTAACTATCGTTCTAATAACATCTTAGTGGATATGCGATCCGTACGGGCCTGCTGGTACGCCTCTTGCCTTCTCTACGAGCGGAGGAACCAGGGACGGACGATGGGGTTACATTCAAGGAAACGACTCTGTTGTAATTACCTCCATTGTGAAAGGAGCAGGAATAAAATGAATATGATACGCACGACCCTTCTTCTAACGGCACTCACTGCGCTCCTCGTCATGATCGGGAATATTTTCGGCGGTCAGCAGGGGATGATACTTGCCTTTCTGCTTGCGGTGGCGATCAATTTCAGCAGCTACTGGTTTTCGGATAAGATAGTGCTCAAGATGTACAAGGGGCAGGAATTAAGCGAAGCGGACGCCCCCGGTATCTTCGCGATAGTCCGTCGCCTGACACAGAGGGCCGGCCTCCCGATGCCGAAGGTGTACAGGGTGGCCTCGAAGTCACCGAACGCGTTCGCGACGGGAAGAGACCCGGAACACGCCGCGCTTGCCGTGACCGACGGGATCGTGGATATCCTGGGTGAAGAAGAGGTGGAGGGAGTGCTCGCGCATGAACTCTCACACGTGAAGAACCGGGATATCCTGATCGGTTCGATGGCGGCGACTGTGGCGGGAGCGATCATGATACTCGCGAGCATGGCGAGGTGGACGGCATTCCTCGGTGGCTTCGGCGGGGGCGGGCGCGACAGGAACGGCAGTGTCCTGGGACTTCTCCTCACTGCCATCGTGGCACCGATCGCGGCCATGATGATACAACTCGCCATATCGAGGTCGAGGGAGTACGAAGCGGACAGCAGTGCGGCCCGGCTGGTGGGGAGTGGTGAGGGGCTCGCCCGTGCACTCGAAAAGCTCGAGGCGGCCGGCACGAAGAAGACACTCCACGCAAACCCGGCGACCGCCCACATGTTCATCGTCAATCCCCTCAGGGGAAGGTCGATGGCGGGCCTCTTCAGCACGCACCCACCGATCGGCGAGCGGGTGATACGTTTGAGGAATCTCAGGACCGCATGACGGTTCCCCGGCGGGAAGATCATGATGATGACAGGAAACGAATGCTATTTACCGATAAGGGGTGAATCACGATATGCGAATCGATAAACTGACACTGAAGACCCAGGAGGCCCTCCGGGAGGCCCAGTCGCTCGCCATTGAGCGTGGCAATCCCCAGATCGAGCCGGAACACCTGCTGCTGTCTTTCCTGAGACAGGAGGGTGGGGTCCTCGACCCCGTGCTGAGGAGGCTCGGTGCGAATCCTGATGAGATCGGCAGGGCGACAGACGAGCTGATCTCGAAGTTTCCCTCGGTCGAGGGAGGCGGACAGGAACCATATATTTCGAGAGAGCTGAAAGCGATCCTTGACAACGCCTTCGGCGAGGCGGAAAAGCTGAAGGACGAGTACGTGAGCAGCGAGCATGTCCTCCTCGCCATAGTGAGGCAGGGGAAGCACGCGCTCTCGAAGCTGATGAAGGAGAGGGGAGTGACGGTCGACCTCATCCTGAAGGCGCTGATAGACATCCGCGGGCAGCAGAGGATCACCGACCCCAACCCGGAGGAGAAATACCGGGCGCTGGAGCGCTTCAGCCGGGACTTCACGGACCTGGCCCGCAAGAACAAGCTCGATCCCGTCATCGGCAGGGATGGCGAGATCAGGAGGGTTGTCCAGGTTCTGTCCAGGCGCACAAAGAACAACCCCGTACTCATAGGAGAACCGGGCGTTGGCAAGACGGCGATCGCCGAGGGGCTCGCCCAGCGGATAGTGAGCGGCGATGTTCCAGAAGGACTCAAGGGGAAACGCCTGATCGCCCTCGATATCGGGGCTCTTATCGCGGGCACGAAGTACAGGGGTGAGTTCGAGGACAGGTTCAAGGCCGTGCTCAAGGAGATCACCGCCGCCGAGGGGGAGGTTATCCTCTTTATCGATGAACTCCACACACTCGTCGGGGCGGGAGCCGCGGAGGGATCGATGGACGCGTCGAACATGATCAAACCGGCGCTGGCGAGGGGTGAGCTCCACTGCGTGGGCGCCACCACGATAAACGAGTACAGGAAGCATATCGAAAAGGACGCGGCGCTCGAGAGGAGATTTCAGCCCGTCATGGTGGGAGAGCCGTCGATCGAAGACACCATAGCGATCCTGAGGGGGCTCAAGGAGAAATACGAGATCCATCACGGGGTCAGGATAACCGATCCGGCGCTCGTTGCCGCCGCCACCCTGTCGAGCAGGTATATCTCGGACCGGTTTCTGCCGGACAAGGCAATCGATCTTGTTGATGAAGCCGCGTCGAAGCTGCGTATCGAGATGGACAGCCTGCCGATCGAAATAGATGAGATCGAACGGGAGATCGTGCGCCTGGAGATGGAGAGGCAGGCGCTCAGGAAGGAGAAAGACAAGGCGTCCAGGGACAGGCTCGAGACGATCGAAGGGGAACTTTCGGGACTGAAGGAGAAGAGCAAGGCGCTCAAGGTTCACTGGAGCAGTGAGAAACTCAGTATAAAGAAGATCCAGGATATCAAGAAAGAGATAGAGGAGACACGGGCGCTCGAGCAGAAGGCCGAGCGTGATGGTGACCTTGCCGGGGCGTCTGAGCTGAGATACGGCCGCCTTCCCGATCTCGAACAGAGTCTGGCGGAGGAGAATGAGCGGCTGCGTGATATACAGAGCAGGATGACGATACTCAAGGAGGAGGTCGACGAAGAGGATATCGCCGAAGTAGTGTCGGCGTGGACCTCCATCCCCATCTCGAAGCTGATGGAGGGGGAGATGGAGAAACTCCTCAAGATGGAAGACAGGCTCCACGAGCGGGTCATCGGCCAGGATGAAGCAATCATGGCCATTTCAAACGCCGTCAGGAGGGCGAGATCGGGGCTCCAGGACCCCAACCGCCCCATAGGGAGTTTCATCTTCCTGGGACCCACCGGCGTGGGAAAGACAGAGCTGGCTCGCGCTCTGGCGGAGTATCTCTTCGACGCCGAAGAGGCGATGGTCAGGTTCGATATGTCGGAGTATATGGAGCGGCACTCTGTGGCGAGGCTTATCGGGGCGCCTCCGGGTTACGTGGGCTACGAGGAGGGTGGCGAGCTCACAGAGGCGGTCAAACGGAAACCTTACAGCATAGTCCTCTTCGATGAGATAGAAAAGGCGCACAACGACGTCTTCAACATCCTTCTGCAGATAATGGAGGATGGCAGGCTGACCGACGGCATGGGGCGGACGGTCGATTTCCGCAACACGGTCATAATAATGACGTCGAACCTGGGGAGCCAGGTGATCCGGGAGCTGAAGGACAGGGACTATGACGAGATGAGATCGATGACGATGGAGGTCCTCCAGCGGGAGTTCAAGCCGGAGTTTCTCAACCGGGTCGATGACATCGTGATATTCCACAGCCTCACCGTGGAGCAGATCAAAGAGATAGTCGACATACAGATAGCGCGGATACAGGAGAGGCTGGCGTCGCGCGATATGGCCGTCATGCTGACGGACCCCGCGAAAGACCACCTCGCCCGCAAGGGTTTCGACCCCGCATACGGGGCGAGGCCGCTGAAGAGGACTATCCAGACCAGCATACTCGATCCGATAGCACGGCTGATACTCGAGGGAGGGTTGAGCAATGGTTCTCACGTGCTGGTCGACTACGATGCGTCAAAGGATCAGTTCACCTTCGCCCGGGAGGAAAGCGCTTCGTAGATGACGATCTGACCGGCCTGTCGTGGACATCGAGGAAAGATATGTCCACCAGGTCATTGTAGACAAGGCCAGCGTGACGTTTCTGAGGCAGATATCCAGCAGGTCCCGTGTGTCCGGGACAGGAATCAGAGAGAATTGTCGCGGAAGGGCGATGGTCATGTGCGCGCGGATCGCTGACTCTTCATACTATTCGGACAGAATGCAGTCCGGGTTCCTCAAAAATCCTGCAGGGCGTTGCTCTTCATCCCGGCTGACGCCGGTTTGATACCGGCAGGAGCCAGCCCTGCTTGACATCTCCCCGATCATAGGGTATACTCAAACTCGTGAAACATTGGAGTTGCTCGTCTTCATAACGAATAACTCGCCGTGCAGATGGTCTGGAAGAGCCGGATGGCTCGTCGGTGCCCTGAAAAAGGGACATGATTCATCGATCCTTTCACGTGGATTCCATACTGTCTCAGAAGAAAATCATCGACCACGTCAATGACTTATGAACGGGGTGTTATACGGGTCAGCATAAAACCCCCCGGTTCCAGGTAGTAAAATGGCGTAACACATTGCGGTTGTGGCAGTTATTATGGGGTTACCGTAAGA
>CAZOAR010000049.1:0-17970 GCA_964577985.1 uncultured Gemmatimonadota bacterium
CATTGAGAGAAAGGCAAGTTGCTGGTGAGCATCACGCTCTTTCTCTCGTACCGATCCGCCAGTAGAGCGAAGAGCACCTCCATCTCCTCCCGATTCTGCTGGACGTAGCCCATGGTATAAGAACTTCTATAATTCCCGAATTTCATTATACCCGATGAGCGGAGACATGTCAAGCAATATTGGGTGCGGATCCTGATTTTTTCATCCTGTCAGGTGTAGAATGGCACCTTGAGAGAGAGGACAAGTGATGTTAAGCGGGTCGAAAGGTGCGTATTTCGGGTTATGTGTCGTACGGGTACCTGGGGCGTCAGGGTCGGATTTCTGCCGTCTTTTTTATGTCGGGTCACCCGGTTCAATTGGCTTTGGGCTCAGGCCGCCTGATCAGCAAATGGTCCGGCGCGAGCATCGATGCCTTTGTCGCGCAGGTGAGAGAGGATTTTATCGACAGGCTCTGATCCTGAGATGACTGAGATGATTTTCATCTCAGTACCGCATGTGGGGCAAGTGAGCGTGACGTGGAAGACGCGCTGCAGGAGTTGCTGCCATTGTCTTCTCCAATGGGTGGGAGGAGATTTCTCATCGACAATGCCCGTCTCAGTTCCGGATACCCTCGCCCGTCTGGTACCTCGTGATCGATTCGAGTAGTGTCCGCTGTAGCGCAGAAGGTGCTCGTACCGGTCCGGGATATGGGTAGCGAGTCGAGCGATAAGTTCAAGGGGAGAGAGTTGCTCGATATGTTCCTGCTTGTCGTAAGCGGAGGTATAGCAATAGGTAGCCTTCTGGTTCTCTCTGTCATAGTGTAGCCTGGAGAGTGATATGGGCGCGCGTGCGGCATACCGGGCGGTAGCCCCGAGGGAGTCGCCGTCATCGAGCAATAGCCGGGGGCCGATATGGACATGGAAGCCGGAGTGAGGCCATGAGAGCATGTTGTGTGCGACGTCTTGTGTGATGAGTTCTTCCTTGACGAATGCCTCGAGGACAACTCTCCGGAAGAGTTCTGAGATATCGACGGGAGAGATGAAAGGGGTATAGCGGAATGCTCCATCTGAAAGAAAAAGTCCATCGGCTGCGAGGCAATGAATATGAGGGTGGTAATTGGCAGCACGGTTGCCGAAGGTTTGTATGGATGTGACGATTCCCGGGTCGCCGTCGGGCTCCTGGAGTACCTGTCGGTAGAAGGACCGAATGGTCCCGGCCGCGCATCGTGCAAGGGTACCTAAGAGCTTACGATCCCACAGGAAGAAGGGACGTATCCGCTTTGGTACGGTGAGTGTGATCATGAATCTCGTCTTGCAACTGTATGCTATGAGAAACTCCGCCTTGCATTGGGGACAGACGACCCGAGCGAACCCATGTTCGAGAATGCCGCAGTCGAGGAACTTGTAGACGGTCCTGCGTGTGATCTCCGATCGCAGGGGCCCATAATGGCGTGGGAAACGTTCTTCGTAAGAGAGCAGGAACTCCTCGAAGTGGTCTTCAAGGAGTTGATAGAGGGGAGATCGCCTGGGTCGTCGAGGCCGATAGGTTGACCTGGTAGTCGCCACTTTCTGCTTAACCGGGCAAGTGGAGGTTTGCATCTGGGTATCCGGATCGGGTCACAGGTGACAGGCGGTCGAGAGTGGGAAGTCAGGGATGGGTTAGGATTGGTCCTTCAAGATCGGTGCCGGTCCCAGGTTGAGGGACCGTGCAGAAGGGTCTTATTCATTGAGGTGTAAGAGGTTGTGCAGGTGATCCTCAAATGCGGAGGCTGACCGATCAGGATCTGTAGTCGTCGGAAATGACGAGTTCGGCGACACGCAAAGCGCGCGATCATGCCCCACATCGAGAATGTCAATAGGCGTGTTTTTTTACGAGTTGGATAGGCGTCTTCTTTTACGAGTGTAGTGTAAAAAAGAGAGGGATGAGACACGCGCTCTGCTGTTCTCTTTTCTTTTCTTCTTCTCCAATGCTTCATCACTGATTTATCTCTCCCCCTTGATAACCATCTCGAGGTCTTTCAATCGATAGCTTCTCCCATCGATGTTGAAGAGATGAACCTTATGCAGTATGCGGTCGAGGATGGCGGTTGTGGCCATCTCATCCTCGGCGAAGATATGAACCCAGTCTCTCACCGATCGGTTGCTGGTGAGGATGATGCTCCCCCTCATGTAGCGTGCGGAGATGAACTGGAAGAAGAGGTGTGTATCCCTTCGGTCCAGGCTCTGATAGCCCAGTGCGTTCTTCATATAGCCGTTCCGGGTGTGTTTCTTTAGTGCCATCACGAGGTGTTTTCCCAAGGTGGCGGTGATCTTCGACCGCTATCATATCATGGCCAACTATTCGAAGATGTTGGACACCCTGAGGAACAGCGAGTGTCGCAACGCCGCCAAAGAGCAGAAGGAGGTCTTCAAGGGGGTTCGATACCTCTTGCTCAAAGGGCAAGAGAAACTCGAAGAAGAGGATAGCGAAAAACTCCATACACTGCTCAAACTCAACGAACCCCTCTCTAAGGCCTATACCCTCAAAGAAGAACTCCGGAGATTCTGGGACTGTGCCAATAAGAAAGAGGGCCGAGCCTACCTCTGGAACTGGATCACCATGGCCGGGCAATCCGGGATCAAGTTGCTGGAGGATTTCGCGGAATCCATCCAAAACCACTCCCGGGGACTGATAGCATACCTCTCACACAAGATCTCTACGGCCCGTGTCGAGGGAATCAACAACAAAATCAAAGTCCTCAAACGAAAGACCTATGGCTATCGAGATATGGAATACTTCAAACTGAAAATATACGCCGCCAAAAAGATGAGGTATTCATTATTGGGATGAACCTAACATTTTGGCTCCGGCGGTAGGACTCGAACCTACGACACGGTGGTTACAAGTTCCCCCGGGATTTCTCCCGGGCTTGGACTATCTCATCACCCTTTGATCAAGTCCGGCTGCCACCTGGCATGCGATCAATCAGGGCGTCGGGCGCTGACGAGGCTTATCGATCGGGGTTCTCATCCTCTAGTCTCTGCACGTTTCCGCCTACCTTCCTTCCCCTTCGGCGGACTTCGCTCAGGATTACCATACCTGCTCAGAATATCCAGGCCCAGGCTTCCCTGAATTCACCCGATTTTTCAACTGGAGTCTCCTCCAGAAGCTGCGTTCTCACAGCCACCTGCTCTGCCGACTGAGCTACGCCGGAGCGACATATCAGTTGACAATTCGAGGTTAAAAATAATACCCGTCCCTTATTAAGTCAAGCAAGGCAGGGGAGCACCGCTGCCGGGCATAAGAAAAGGCAGGCCACCCGCAGATGACCTGCCCCCACCCTGTCAGCTTCACTGACCGTTTAGCTGATGGTGATCTTTCTGCTCATTGCCTCTTCCTTCTTCGGCAGCGCGATCTGAAGGACGCCGTCCTTGAAGGTCGCGTTGGCCTTATCCCCCTCGACATAGGTCGGGAGCGTGAAGGATCTCTCGAACTTGCCGAAGAAACGCTCGCTCCGGTAGTAGTCACCATTGCTTTTCTTATCCTCGGTCTTCTTCTCTCCCACGAGCGTGAGGACATTGTCTTCGATCGTAATCTCGATGTCCTTTTTCTTCATGCCAGGCAGTTCGGCGTTGAGGACGAGTTCCTTCTCCCTCTCCTCGACATCGACGACAGGCTGCCAGCCCTGGTCGAGCACCCGGTTCGGGAGATTGAACAACGCCCTCCCGAATCCATTGTTGGAAAAGGGGTCGAGTTCCCTGGTGAAGGAAGAGACCATGTCCTGCATCGGTGTCCAGCGTACGAGTTTCATTTTGAAACCTCCTTTTGACTGTTTGTGGTTCAACTGCTCACGAAAGACTGTCGGTGACTCAATAACACTTCATCACGTCCGGTCATCGAATAAGCAAATGGTGTGCCACAAGAAGCGCTAATGGCGTAACATTCGTTCCCCCTCTATGTTACGTGGTTTTTCGAATGGCGTGGGCATAGCGCATTAACCGCCATAATGGCATATATGGTCATATTGGCATGCCCAGCAAGAGGGCGTTCATGCCATCACGGCTGGCTATGCCATATTGACATGCCCCCACCTGTTAAACACTAACAGTTCGCACCCGCGGGAGTGCCCTGTGTGAGTCGCTTGCGGTCCCGGGGAGATCGTCCAGGGCGCGCGCGCCCACGCTGCGTGTTCGAGTGTGTGATACGTGATCCGGGGCACACACGCACACACGATGCGGGTCAGAGCGTGGAATACATGATCCGAGGTACAACAGCGCCCACGAAGCAAGCCGGGGTGGGATGCGTGATCCGGGGCGCACGCGGCGCCCATGATGTGGGTCATGGTCCGATTGCGATCCGGGGTGCAGGCGATGTGCCGCGACGTGGGCCGGGGATGGATGATCCGCGCTCGCACGTGGCGCCCGCTACGGGATGATTACATCCTTCAGGTATCGTGCGGTGTACGATGATTCGTGTTCCGCCACATCCTCCGGGGTGCCTTCGGCGACGATCCGGCCACCCCTTTCGCCACCCTCGGGCCCCAGGTCTATTATCCAGTCGGCCCTGGCGACCACATCGAGGTTGTGCTCGATGACAACTACCGTGTTGCCCGCGTTGACCAGCCGGTTCAGCACCTTCATCAATTTGCCGATGTCATACGCGTGAAGACCTGTCGTCGGTTCGTCGAGGAGATAGAGCGATCCCGGTTTCCTGCTGCGTCCTCTCGGTATCCTGGCGAGTTCCCTGGCTATCTTGATCCGCTGCGCCTCCCCACCCGAGAGGGTTGTCGCCGGCTGGCCCAGTTGCAGGTAACCGAGCCCGACCTCCTGAAGGTGCCAGAGCGCCTTTCCGACATCCGGTTTCTCATCGAAGAAGAGAATAGCCTCATCCACTGTCATCTCGAGTACGTCGGCGATGTTCTTATCCCTGTATCTGACCTCCAGTGTCTCACGGCTGAAGCGCCTTCCGTCGCAATCCTCACACCGCACATAGAGATCGGCCAGGAAGTGCATTTCCACCACGAGATATCCCTCGCCCCTGCACTTTTCGCATCGTCCTCCCTTAACATTGAACGAGAACCTGCCCGGCCGGTATCCGCGTTTCCTCGCCTCGAAGGTCCTCGCGAAAACCCCTCTTATAGCATCGAATCCCTTGATATAGGTAACGGGGTTGGATCGCGGGGTGCGACCTATGGGCGCCTGGTCAACCACTACTACCTGGCCAAGCGGAAGATCCCAGCGGACATCTCTCAGCGGCGCCCCGCCATCCAGCTTTCCGAAGGCTATCTTCTCCCGTACTCCCTCGTAAAGGACATTCATCAAAAGGGTGCTCTTACCCGAGCCGGAAACGCCTGTAATCGCGGTCAGCGTCCCCATGGGAATCTTCACGTCTATCTCCTTGAGGTTATTGCCCGCCGCCGCCTCTACGAACATCCACCCCTTTCCTTCTCTCTTCCTCTCGCTCGCCGATACCACCCCACTACCACGCTTCTCCCTGAGGCACCTCGAGGTGATTGTGTCGCCATCCAGGAGCTCTGCGTAGCTCCCGGTGAAGACGATCTCTCCTCCATTTCTGCCCGCGCCCGGTCCGAGTTCCACGAGAAAGTCGGCATTCTCCATCATCCTGCCGTCGTGCTCCACGGTGAGGACGGTGTTTCCCTGGTCTCTAAGTCGCTTCAGTATGTCTATCAGTCGATCGTTGTCCCTCGGATGAAGACCGATCGTCGGCTCATCGAGTACGTAGAGGGTGTCCACCAGGCGTCCGCCAAGCGAATTCGCGAGCGCTATCCTCTGCATTTCACCGCCGGAGAGTGTCCTGGTCATCCGATCGAGAAAGAGGTAGTCGAGACCCACGTTCATCAGAAAGCCGAGCCTGCTCCTGAGTTCCCTCAGGATGTCAACAGCGATCTTCTCTTCGGTGGGAGTAAGTCGCAACGCCTCGAAAAAGTTCCAGACATCCGACATGTACATAGAGACCATTTCGGCAATTGTCTTTCCGCCCACTGTCACGAAGAGCGCGTCTTCCCGCAACCTCGAACCGTTGCATTCCCCGCAGTCTCGCAGCGACTGGTAGCGCCGCAGAAAAAACCGGATATGCCTCTTGTATTTCTTCTTCTCGAGCCCCCGCAGAAACGGTATTATCCCATCGGGGAATGTCTCACCACCGTAGAGCAGTTCCGCGCGGACGTCCTCCTCAAGCCCCTCCCACGGGACATTGATCGGGATTCCGGAACGTGCCGCATAGTCGAGAAGATCGTAGTGCAATTCCTCGTATCTCGGCTTCGTCCAGGGGTCGAGGGCCCCTTCCTCGAGGGATTTTCGCGGGTCAGGGACGATCCTGTCTACGTCGTATTCGAGCCTGTTCCCGAAACCCTTGCAAGCCGGGCATGCCCCATACGGGCTGTTGAATGAGAAAAGATTGGGTGTCGGTTCCGGGAAATCCCTGCCGCACTCCGAACATCTGAAACCATCAGTAAACCTCTTCAGCCTGCCGTCGGCCGTCTCAACCTCCGCCTCGCCTTCTCCCTCGACAAACGCGGTCTGAAGCGAGTCTGCGACCCTGTTTCTCGTCTTCTCTCCCAGCGTGATCCGGTCAACCACGACTCTGATGGACTCTTCACCCGCCAGGTCGACCTCGGGCCGATCCTCGATCCGTATCGTCTCATCACCGATCCTGACCCTCATGAAGCCAAGCGCCAGGAGGCCGTCCCAGATCGCTGAGTGACTCGCCTTCTCCGAAAACCTGAGCGGAAACATGACGACGACGCGCAAGCCTTCATCCAGCTTCATCACCTCCTCTGTCGCCCCCTGGACGGTGTCCGCCTTTACTTCCACTCCACAATCGGGGCACACAGTCGTCCCGACCCGTGCAAAAAGGAGTCTCAGATAGTCATAGATCTCGGTCGCGGTCCCCACGGTTGAACGCGACGTCCTGGTGGTGTTCTTCTGTTCGATCGCCACCGACGGGCTGATCCCCTCGAGCGTGTCGTAATCGGGCTTCTCCATCCTCTCGAGGAACTGCTTCGCGTACGTGGAGAGTGATTCCACGTAGCGACGCTGCCCTTCCGCGTAGAGTGTGTCGAAGGCGAGCGAGGACTTACCCGATCCGCTGACACCGGTGATCACCGTCAGTGCCCTTCTGGGGATATCGAGATCTATTCCCTTGAGGTTGTGCTGCCTCGCGCCGCGGATGGTAATCTTGTCGAGCATATGTTCAGCTTCCTGTTATTACATCGTGACTGTTCATGATAGTGGAGGAAAGATCAGGATATTACAGAGAGAATTTCTGAAGGAGTTGGCTTCGCACTGTTTCGCGGGAGGCCGCGGCGGATGACTGCCGGGCCCGGCAACATGTCTCAGCTCGTGAATGTGACGCGGAGGAATCTGCGTTTTCCTACCTTGATCACGACTACCCTGCTTTCGGGGATATCGAACTGCTCGCTTTCCACTCTATCTCCCTCAATATACACCGCTCCCTGCTTGACCATCCGCTTCCCCTCCGAGCTCGAGCTCACCAGGCCGACCTTCTTGAGAAGACCTGGCAGCCATATCTCCGCTTCCGCGCATTCGACCTCTTTCCCGGGAATCTCCTCGGGGAGCTCCTTCTCGACGAAGATCCTGTCAAAGGCCGTCTCGGCGTCGCTCGCGTCCTCTCTGGAGTGAAAACGCTCGACAATAAGGGCAGCAAGCCGTCTCTTCAAGTCCCTCGGGTTCGCTTCCCCGCCCGACAGGTCTTGCTCGACGGCCTTCATCTCCTCTTCCCCGAGGCGCGTTAGCAATCTGTAATAGGGTCCTATAAGCTCGTCGGGGATCGACATGACCTTTCCGTACATTTCGGACGGAGAACTGGTTATCCCGATGTGGTTGCCCAGGCTCTTGCTCATCTTCCGCTCGCCGTCCGTCCCGACGAGGAGCGGCATTATCACGAGCACCTGAGGTTCCTGGCCGTATTCCCTCTGCAGCGTCCTGCCGAGGAGAAGGTTGAATGTCTGGTCGGTTCCTCCAAGCTCCACATCGGCCTCGAGCGCTACGGAATCATACCCCTGCGCGAGGGGATAGAGGAACTCGTGAATCGATATCGGTCGATTTTCCCTGTACCTGTTGGCGAAGTCATCCCGTTCCAGCATCCTGGCGACCGTAAAGTGGGAAGCAAGCGTTATCACTTCCTCAAAGTCCAGTCTCCCGTGCCACTCGCTGTTGTAGGCGAGCATCGTCTTACCCGGGTCGAGTATCTTGAAGGCCTGTTCCTTGTAAGTAGCGGCGTTTCTTTGGATCTCCTCGCCCGTGAGGCGGGGGCGCGTCACATCCTGCCCCGAGGGGTCGCCGATCATCGCCGTGAAATCGCCGACAAGGAATGTCACCTCATGGCCCATCTCCTGGAAGGTCCTGAGCTTTTCTATCGATACGGTGTGGCCCAGATGGATGTCGGGGGCCGTCGGGTCGAAGCCCTGTTTTATCTTGAGAGGATTGCCGCTCCGGAGAGACTTTTCGAACTTCTTCTCGAGCTCCTCCTCCGAGATAACCTCTTCCACTCCGCGCAGGATCGCGTCCATCTGTTCTTTTACGGGTGGAAACTTCATGCTCGGTTCCTCCAGCACGGGACATTCCTCTGCTACCGGCAACAGGCTGACGTGAACGTAATCTAATGCCGATGTGCGTCGCACGCAACCTGTGACGGTCTCGGGGCGCAGCCCGCCTGTCAATCCTTGACCTTATCTGACGCACGGGTTATGATTGAAGCATTCCAGACCTTGTCAACCCGTGGATGCAAGAGATTCATCGTGAAGCAGAGAAGCGCGAAAAGAAAGTCGAGCCTTACGGTCATCCTCTTCATTTCCATGCTCCTGATTATCTCCTTCGTCCTTGGAGTGGGATACGGGGTATTTCGATATTATCAGGACGACCTTCCCTCGATCGCCAAGCTGGAAATGGACGACACCACCACCGGTCTGATCTCCCGGGTCTTCAGCGCGGACAGTACCGTGATCCACGAGTTCTACGAAGAGAAACGAATCCCTGTGTCGCTCCATGAGATCCCCGATTTCCTGAAAGAGGCGGTAATCGTCATCGAAGACCGGCGCTTCTACTCACACTGGGGCGTAGATTTCATGGGGATCCTCAGGGCGTTCGCGATCAACATTCGTTACGGTGAGATAGTGCAGGGAGGCAGCACGATAACCCAGCAACTGGCCCGCAATCTCTTTCTTACAGCGGATAAGACAATATCACGCAAGATAAAGGAGGCCATCCTGGCACTGGAGATAGAGAAGACCTACACAAAGGATGAGATACTGGAGATGTATTTCAACCAGGTCTATTTCGGGTCCGGGGCGTACGGAATCGAGGCTGCAGCACAGAACTACTTCGGAAAACACGTGGGAGAGCTGACGCTGGGTCAGGCGACCCTGCTGGCGGGAATACCCCGCTGGCCGAGTCGTTACTCTCCACATCTCAACCTCGAGGCGTCGTTGTCCCGGCGGGCGACCGTACTCGATCTGATGGTCGACGAGGCCTACATATCGCCGGCTCAAGCCGAATCGGCAAAGGCGGAGCCTGTGGTTCTCAAGGGAAAAGAGACCAGCGAGAAGCTGGCCAGTTACTTTGTGGATTATGTCCGCAAGGACCTCGAAGACAGGTTCGGATACAACAGGCTCTACAGGGGGGGGCTTAACATCTACACCTCTCTCGATCTCGGCCTCCAGCAGAAGGCGACGGAGATAATGGAGGCGAACCTGCGGAGGATCGAATCGCGCTGGAACTATGACCATGTCACCTACGACGAATATGTCGAGAAGATAGAAAACGGCCAGAGGCCGGGAGCCTCTACTCCTTTTCTCCAGGGAGCCCTGATCGCGCTGGAAGCGAAAACCGGATACATCAGGGCCATGGTAGGAGGGCGGGACTACAACCATAGCGAGTTCAACCGTGTGGTTCAGGCAAGGCGGCAGCCCGGATCAGTGTTCAAACCGTTCGTTTACACGGCCGCCATCGACAACGGAATCCCGCCATCGACTATCATCATCGATTCGCCCATATCACTCGAGCAGCCAGGGGACAAGCCGTGGCGCCCCACAAACTACGACGAGAATTTTCACGGCCCGACTACCCTGAGATACGGCCTGAAGAAGTCGATCAACCTCGTGGCGATAAAACTGTTGATGAAGATCGGTATCCCGACCGTTGTCGAATACGCGAAGCGCATGGGCATAGAGAGCCCCATCCCTGCCGTCGCGTCGATAGCCATCGGCGCAGCCTCTGTCACACCGATGGAGGTGACATCCGCCTTCTCCGTATTCGCCAACCAGGGAATACGAGTCGAGCCGCTTGCTGTTGTCCGCGTTGAATCGAGGGAGGGTGAGCTGCTATGGGAGAACAAGCCGAGAAAAGAGGCGGTCCTGAGCCCCCAGACGAGTTATATCATGACCTCGATGCTGCAGGCGGTAGTGGAATCGGGCACGGGGCGAGGTGCGAGGGCGAGGGGATTCAGCAGGCCGGCCGGCGGGAAGACCGGGACGACCAACGATTACACCGACGCATGGTTCGTCGGGTTCAGTCCGGATATCGTCTGCGGGGTATGGGTGGGTTTCGATCAGCCGCAGACCATCATAAAGAAAGGAACAGGGGCCATGGTCGCACTCCCCGCCTGGGCGGATTTCATGATAGCGGCCCATAAGGACATCCCCCCGCGGAATTTCCCCGTTCCGCCAGGCATCATAACAAAAAAGATATGCAGCGAGTCGGGATTGCTCGCGTCGGAGACATGTCCCAAGAACCTTCTCTACACCGAGATCTTTATCAAGGGCACGGAACCCAACACGGAATGTGACATTCATACCCCCACGCTGATCGAAGGCGGCAAGGAACTGTGGGATCTCGATCGTCCGGCGAAGGATATCGATGAGAATCTAACGTTTTAGGAAGAGGCTTCCGCATGAAAAAACTCTTGTTCGTTCTATCGTTCCCGACCGCTTTGTTGATGCTTTCGGCATCCTCGAGTAGAGCACAGGGGATGCCGCCGACGTCGGTAGAGACGGAGCATGTAAGCTCCTTGCGGTTTCATGACCAGATAACGCTCGTGGGCCGTACAGAAGCGCGCTCACACAGCCAGATTGTCGCCGAGGTCTCCGGCAGGGTCATTCGCGTGGATGCCCCGGAGGGGAACCCGGTCCGACAGGGGGCGACGCTGGTCACGATCGAGTCTCGCAACGCACAGTACTCTGTCGAGGCGAAGCGAGCGGAGGTGGAGCAGGCTAAGGCCCAGGCCGAGCTGAAGGGGAGGGACCTCGAGAGATCGGAAAACCTCTTCAAACAGGGATTGATTTCAGACGGTGATATCGACGAGGACCGGGCCGCGGCCATACAGGCGGTAGAGCTGTATCACCAGCGTGAGGCGGAGTTGAAGCAGATGGAACTCGATCTTGATAACTGCCTGATCCGTGCTCCCTACAACGGGTTCACCGTCCGAAAGATGATAGATATCGGAGAGTGGGTGAGCCCGGGCACACCGGTATATGAGCTGGTTGACCTGAGCAGCATCAAGGTCGTCGTGGATCTGCCGGAGAAGCACCTCGGGCATGTGGCGATCGGGAGCGATGTCACGATCACGGTCTCGGGCGACACCGGCAGGGTGATAAATGGCAGGGTGACTGGTATCGCTCCTAACGCGAGCAGCGAGACTCACACATTCCCCGTGATGGTAACGGTCGACAATCCCGGAGATCAACTCGGTGGCGGGATGCTGGTCCGCGCGACAGTCTCCATGGACGAGATGTTCACGAGCCTCTCCGTACCGAAGGACGCGATAGTAAGGCAGGGCACACAGACGATGGTATACACGGTGGCCGACGGCAAGGCGGTCCCGATACCTGTCCAGATAGCGTCTTCGATGGACGACAGGGTAGCCGTTCAGGGACAGGGGCTGAGTGAGGGGATGGCGGTCGTCGTCAGAGGGAACGAGCGCATCTTTCCGGGGAGCCCGGTCATCACGGGCGACGAAGAGGAACACTCCGCCCCGCCGGATCAGCCGGAATCCGGCCCACAGGGAGATAAGCCGTGAGCCTGACCAACACATCAATCCATTATCCCGTGTCGGTGGCGGTCGGCGTCATGCTGGCCATGCTCGGCGGAATTCTGGCAGTCACCCGCGTGCCGATCCAGCTTACGCCCGAGGTCCAGGAGCCGATGATCACTGTCACCACGGCCTGGCCCGGCGCCTCTCCCGAAGAAGTCGAGAAGGAGATCATCCAGAAACAGGAAAAATACCTCAAGACGGTCGAAGGCGTCCGGGAGATGACATCAGAGTCGCATGATGCCTGGGGGACGATATCTCTAGAATTCGAGATGGGTACAGACATAACCGCGGCGACGGTACGCGTGTCGAACAAGCTGAATGAGGTCCCTTCATATCCGGAAACGGCAGAACAGCCGGTTGTCGCCTCCACGGGGCTCTTCGACCGCACGATAGCGTGGTTCGTCGTCTCTCCTACTACCGACACGCTCTACATCCCCCACATGCAGACAGTCCTGGAAGATATCGTGGTGCCACGCATGGAGCGGGTGGATGGGGTCGCGTCCGTCAACCTCTTCGGAGGTCTGGAGGCGGAGCTGCATGTGACGTTCGATCCAGAGCTGCTCGCATCCATGCAGATCACCATACCTGAGCTCGCTGCCGCGTTGCGCAGCCAGAATCGCACGATCTCCGGAGGCGATTTCAGCGAGGGGAAACGCAGGTACGTTGTGCGGACCGTATCCCGTTTCGAGTCGATAGAGGATGTCGAGAACACCATCATTACAGTACGCGGAGGCGTGCCCATACACGTCCGTGATGTCGCCGAAGTCACCAGTACATTTGAAAAACCGGCAGCCCTCGTCCGTGTAGGGGGAAAGCCCTCCGTTGCCTTCAACGCGCAGCCTCGCCTGGGAGCGAACGTGCTCGAGGTGATCGACGGACTCCTCGAACAGATGGATATCGTCAACAAAGAAGTCCTGGAACCTCGAGGAATGAAGGTGGAGAATGTGTTCCGCTCCTCTATCTATATCAATGCCGCCATCGAACGTGTTTTCGACAACCTGTATCTGGGAGCGTTTCTCGCCGTCCTCATCCTCTTTCTCTTCCTGAGATCATTCTCCTCGGTCCTGATCATAGCCATATCCATTCCGATCTCCGCAGTGACCGCTTTCCTGGTCATGTTTTTTTTCGGACGGACGATAAATGTCATTTCGCTGGCCGGCATGGCCTTTGCCGTCGGGATGGTCGTCGACAACTCTATAGTGGTACTGGAGAACATATATCGCCACATGCAGACGGGAAAGACAAGGTGGCAGGCGGCTGCGGATGGGACGCGCGAGGTGTGGGGAGCCGTTCTTGCGTCGACACTTACCACCATCGCCGTCTTCTTCCCGATAATGTTCGTGAGGGAGCGGGCCGCGCAGCTTTTCAGTGACATAGCCATAGCGATCTCCAGCGCCATCGCAATCTCCCTCCTCGTGGCCGTAACGGTCATCCCCACGCTTTGCGCCCGAGCGCTCAAGACCTCTGCGGGTCACCAGGGTGAGGGCGGAGAACGAACGCGTATCGCCGTGCTGGCAAGGAAAATCTCGGCGTTCGTGGACTTTGTCAGCGTGAAGAACTCCCGCCGCCTCGCCACAATCTCCTGCTTCGTCGTCATATCCGTCGCCCTCTCATTCCTGCTGATGCCGAGGTCTGAATACCTCCCCAACGGGAACCAGAATTTCGTGTTCGGACTCCTGCTGCCGCCCCCGGGTTATAACATCGACGAGATGGTCAAGGTCGGAGCGAAGGTAGAATCGAGCCTCTCCAACCTCTGGGAGGCACCCGCGGATGAAGCGCGAGACCTTCCCGGTGGGGGTATCGACAAATTCTTTTATGTCACCTTTTCGAACCAGGCGTTTATCGGGATGAGCTCACGGGATCCGTCACGGACGAAGGAACTGCTTCCGATCACAAACGCCGCGCTCCTTTCTATACCGGGTGCCATCGGATTCGCCAACCAGGTATCGCTCTTCTCGCAGAGCTTCGCCGGGACACGATCGGTAAAGATCGACATCACGGGCCCTGATCTCGAGCGTGTTCTCCAGATCGCAACGGGAGTCTTCGGGCAGGTCGGGCGCGTGGTGCCCGGTTCGAGTTCGCGCCCCATTCCGGGACTCGACCTCGGTAATCCCGAAGTGCGGGTCGTTCCCGATCGCACGCGCGCCGCGGATGCGGGGTTTACGGCCACCGACATCGGGGTCGCGCTAAACTCGCTTGTTGACGGCATGAAGGTGAGCGAGTACTGGCAGGACGGTCGGGAGATCGATCTTCTCCTGAAGGGAAGCGACGCCTGGAGCAGCCGGACACAGGACATCGCTCAGTTGCCGATCGCGACGCCCGGGGGGAACATAGTCACTATCGGGGATGTTTCGGATATAAGTATGAAACAGGGGCCGGTTCAGATAAATCACGTCGAGCGCCAGAGGGCGGTGTCCATTCAGATGGTCCTGCCTGATGACATAGCGCTGGAGGAGGCCATATCGAGGATTCAGGACGAAATAGTGGCTCCACTCAGACAGGATGGTACGATAGGGGGGCTCTACGATATAAGGATGTCCGGGGCCGCCGACGACCTCTCCCGGCTTCGAGAGGCCCTGACATCCAACTTCATTCTTGTAATCATACTGACATACCTGCTGCTGTCGGCCCTCTTCCAGTCATTCCTCTATCCGCTCGTGATCCTGCTGACCGTCCCCCTCGCTACCTTCGGCGGGGTGCTCGGCCTGCGTGTTGTGCAACTCTTCGACGCATCTCAGCAACTCGACATACTCACCATGCTCGGATTTGTCATACTCGTGGGGACGGTGATCAACAATTCGATACTGATCGTTTATCACGCGCTCTATCTGATGAGAGAGGGGTGGGAACCGAGGGCCGCGGTCAAGGAGTCTGTACGGGTAAGAGTGCGTCCTATCTTCATGTCTACCGGGACATCCGTTTTCGGGATGCTGCCGCTCGTAGTCATGCCCGGCGCTGGTTCTGAACTCTATCGGGGGCTTGGCTCCGTCATAGTCGGCGGTCTGGCGCTTTCGTCGGTTTTCACCCTGGTCCTCACACCGCTCGTCTTCACCTACGCCATCGAACTCGCGGCCAGGATCCGAGACCTGTTAGGACTCAAGAAAACGTCGGCGGACGCTAGTTGATCGATGGTATCACCTTGTACCACACAGGGTTAGTGTATGCTGAATAGATGCCGCCGCTGGTCACGGAGCTGTAGGCGCGATAGTAGACGAGGTCCGCTGTGAGGGGAGCGGTATCCGGGATGTAGAGCCAGCCGCTTCCGGCCACGCTGAGCTCCTGATCGATAACCGTCTCGCTCGACTCTCCCACGACACCCCTGTAGAGCGTGACGGTGCCGGTCCTTGTTCCGAAATCGTAGTAGATGGGCACCTCGACGTCACTGCCCGCGTCGACAGTCAGCCCCCCTCCCATCATCGCCCTGCGGTCCGTGGCGATATCATGTATGAGGACGACGAGCGTCTGATAGTTCGATATGTAGAGACGGCCCCGAACGAGACCTTCCTTCAGGTTCTCCTTGTTGAAGTCACCCATCACATATACATGATTCCAGCCGCATTCGAAGACATCGTCGTGCGTGTCACTCCCGCCATAGGCGTACATCGGCTCTCCGTCAAGCAACTTACGCACCCACCAGCCAACAGCTGCACCAGAGCCCTGCATGGTTGGTCCATTCCAGATCTCCACTCCCTGAAGCCCGTCACTGTGCGTAAAACCGTGCGTGTTGACGTAGCTGTTCCAGCCCCAGTTCGGAGCGGTCGGGTGATTGATGACACCGAACCCACCCTCACTCCTTACGTCACGGATATTGCTGCTGAACCCCGATATCGGATCGTTGCATATCTCGAGGAGTCCATCCTGGCCGCCCGGCTTCCATGAGTTTATCCAGTGCGCGCCCATGTGATTGCTGCCATTCCAGCAGATCAGGTCACCTTCATCGCTCCCTTCCTGCGGACCCTCTTCCTCGCTGGTCAGTTCCGTATCGGGCATGAGAAGAAAACTGGGTCCGCTCAGCTGATTCGCCTGAGAATGGATCCCGTTGTACTCGCTCGCGCTCTCCACGCAGTAACTGTGAGACGTAATGGTAAACCAGTCGGATCCCATGGCAATATACTGATTCTTCATCTCCTGAAGACTGTTGTCGTCTCCCCAGTTAAGGGTCTCCGCCATGCAGGTCGGGCAACCCCGTTCACCTATGATGGAGGCCTCGTCCTTGCAGTCATGCACATGCAGATCACCATAGTGCCAGGTACCCTGGTAGTTTATGACGTCACCATCTTCCTGTGTGATCACGCCTTCCGGACCCCGGGGGAGCGGCTCGAGTACCGTCATTTCGTGAGTGAGTTCAAGGGTCCCATCCCCCTGCTCGCTCTCATACCGCAGTCTCACAACCATCGGGATCACAACTCCGGGCCTGAACTCCTCACTGGAGAGCATCTCGGTGAGAGGAACCGTGAACTTGATCAGCTCTGTCGGAGGATGCAGGGCGAAATAAGGATCCTCCCTGGCGGATTCGATCCTTCTCAACACATCCTCGTGGATCACATTTCTCTCTTCAGGGCTCAGCGTCTTGTAATGATCGAGGGGGAAACTCCTGCGATTGGTATAGAGATATGATGTCTCGGGCGGGAGTTTCTCCATATCGCGGTTGAGGTCTGAATACCAGCCGCCATCGCCGGATATTGAGACGGAAAGGGGATTATTCACATAGGTCCGATCATTATAGACCAGCTCGAGCGACGTGATTCTTACGTCCCTGCCCCTCGTGGATGGATAATTGACTTCGAGGCTACCAACTGTATCCACCCGTTTCCTGACTGCATCGAGTACAAAGAGACGGGTCCAGAGAGAGACCTGGGCGGTCACCCCTGCACGTGGAGCCTCTGCTGTTTCGGCGGAAAGGCTGGTTGGGTAATCGGCGAGAGGATACAACAACAAAAGACATAAAAAAAACCGGAGAAGATTCATATTGGACCCTTTCCACGTTCTGCGATTTAGTTTTGTGTCTTGATGGTTATATGATAATATAAGTCGTAGTGTTACAAATAGCAACAACTTCGTGCATAGACACGCTCAGTCAGCCGACACCTGTTGGATTAATCTCGGAAAGCGTCGGCCGCATGATCGAAGTGGATCCCTTTCGCTTCATTCGAGGCCACTGTTGCTCCCATGGTAGCCGTCTTCTGAAAACCTACGTTGCTCTCATCGTCGACCAGAGAAGGATAGGTCCCGACCTTCATATTGACAACATAGATGCCTGCGGGCGCGATTCCCGGAACCTGAAGCGATATGTTGGTAGCGGACCTGGTCTCTCCAGCCGAGAATTGAAGTGTGAAAGGACCGAGTACCGGTCCGTACGAGCCGCCGGCGGGCATCCTCACATCAAACCATATATCCACGCTGTGGGAGGAGCCGGTCGTGTTCTCCGCCGTGGCGTCGAATGTCCAGGTCCCACCGGAAGGGC
This sequence comes from uncultured Gemmatimonadota bacterium, assembly GCA_964577985.1. GTDB lineage: Bacteria > Gemmatimonadota > CAZMKB01 > CAZMKB01 > CAZNLH01 > CAZOAR01. The sequence continues at coordinate 17,492 of CAZOAR010000049.1, forward strand.
CGAAGATCGCTCTGATGTCATTGGGAAGCATCCGGACAAGGATGTCGGGCTGACCCGGATATCGTGCACGGGCTCCGTCGATGTCGTCCTGGTCGAGGTAGCGCATCGCGAACAGGTAATATGGCCACATTGTCGCCAGTAAAACGTCTGAGTGACCCAGTCCGAACGCGTGGCCCATTTCATGGGCGGTGATGCTCCATATGTCCACCTCACCCTCGTTGAAATCTGGGTCTCCGGGCCCGCTCCACTTGACGTCGCGGTCGTAGTAGACGATGTCAAATCCGCTGAAGCGGTTGTCCTGGTAGAGACACCACGTTGCAGCCAGTGTGCCGTTGCCGTTCAAGTCCACGGCGTAGAGGACATTGACTCCGTCCGGATAAATACCTGCGATCGAGGTGGTGTCATCATACTGGAAGTCGAAATGTGTTCCACTCTCATTGTTCCAGTCGTAGGCGCCAGTGAGATGCGCAAGGACCTGC
>CAZOAR010000050.1:0-9630 GCA_964577985.1 uncultured Gemmatimonadota bacterium
ATGTCATTCCCGCCCCATATGTCATTCCCGCTTGTCGGGAATCCCATCGCACAATCAGGCCGATTCCGGACAAGCCGGAATGACGATAAGAAAGTGGGGAAACTCCACGACCTTCAACCTGCCTTGACACGATTTTTCCTCTGTATTAACTTGGATGAACGTATTCTCGGCCTGGCTGCACGGTTATGTCGCGAACAGGAATGCAGTGGAGTGAGCGAATTGCTCAACACAGGCTCCATAAATAGAAGAGGATTTCAGACGGGGAGGTAGTCCTTATGAAGGAGTATGAAAGCACTCGGTTGAGAAATATCGCCCTCGTTGGACACGGGGGCTGTGGCAAGACATCTCTCGCCACGGCCCTGTCATTTGTCGCGGGTTCGTCGACGAGGCTGGGTTCAGTAGATGACGGAAACAGCCTCACCGATTTTACGCCCGATGAGGTGGAGCGTAAGATTTCGATAAACCTGTCTGCTGCCTACGCGGAATGGAATGGGATCAAGCTCAACATACTGGACACGCCAGGATATCTTGATTTTATAGGTGAGGTCAAGTCAGCACTGCGAGTGGCAGACGCGGCCCTTATTCTTGTGCACGCGAATTCCGGGGTGGAAGTGGGGACGGACATAGTATGGGAAGACGCGGAAAAGCTGGGATTATCGAGGCTCTTTTTCATAAGTATGATGGATAAGGAACATTCGGATTTTCATAAGGTTTATTCCCAGCTACGGGAAAAATGCGGGAACGGGGCTGTGGCCTTCCAACTGCCGATTGGCGAGGGAGAGGACTATCGCGGGGTGATCGATCTCCTGCGGGATAAGGCCTGCATCTTCAAGCAGGGGACGACAAAGGGCGAATACACGGAAGAGGCGATACCGGATAACATGCTCGCTGAGGCGTCGAAGGCGAAGGAAGCGCTTATCGAGCTTGCTGCCGAGGCAGACGACGCGCTGATTGAAAAATATCTTGAAGAGGGAGAATTAACGAAAGAAGAGGTAATAAACGGACTCACGGCGCTGGTGAAGAGCGGAGAGCTCTTCCCGGTTTTCTGCGGATCGGCGACGAAGACATACGGCGTCCGCAATCTCCTTGATGGACTGCCTGATCTTGCCCCCGATCCCACGTACAGAAATCCGATCAAGGGTACAAACAAGGTCGGCGACGAAGTGGAACTCAACGCGGACGACGCCTCGCCATTCTCAGCGCTTATTTTCAAAACGACGACAGAACCCCATGTCGGGGAATTGTCATATTTCCGCATCTTTTCCGGCAAGGTGAGTTCCGGAGCCGATGTCATAAACAACCGGAATGAAAAGTCGGAGAGGCTGAACCACCTCAGCGTCATGCAGGGAAAGGACAGGAGCGAAGTACCCACTTTGCACACGGGAGACATCGGCGTGGTCGCGAAACTGAAGGAGAGCCACACCAATGACAGCCTTGTTTCGAAAGGAAACCCCCTGATTCTCAACAAGATAGCCTTCCCGACTCCCGCGATATCGGTGGCGGTCGAGCCGAAGGCTAAAGGTGATGAAGAGAAAATCGCCACCGGTCTGGCGAGGCTTCACGAGGAAGATCCCACCTTCATATCGGGCTATAACGCCGAGATCAGGCAGACACTTATCTCTGGAATGGGGGAGCTGCACCTGGATGTCGTCCTCGAGAGGCTGAAGAGGAAGTTCGGGGTGGAGGCCGTCCTGGAGAAGCCGGATATTCCTTATCGCGAGACTATCAAGAGCAAGGCTGAGGGCCAGGGAAAATACAAGAAACAGACCGGCGGCCGCGGGCAGTATGGAGACGCGTGGGTGAGAGTAGAACCTCTCCCACGCGGAACAGGGTTCGAGTTTGTCAACGCGATAAAGGGGGGAGCAATCCCGGGCAAGTACATACCATCGGTTGAAAAAGGAATAGTGGAAGCGGCCGAAAAAGGAGTTCTGGCGGGCTACAAACTCTACGATTTCCGCGCGACCCTGTACGATGGATCATTTCATAATGTAGATTCGTCTGATATGGCATTCAAGATAGCCGGTTCGATGGCCTTCGGCAAGGTTGCCAGGGAGGCGAAGCCCTATCTTCTTGAGCCGGTCCTCAACATCAAGGTCGTGATACCCGATGACTTCCTCGGAGACGTTATGGGTGACCTCAACTCACGGAGGGGAAAGATTATGGGCGTCAACCCGAGAGGACAGCTGAAAGAGATCCTTGCCCAGGTGCCCCAGGCGGAGATGTACAAGTACTCCACTGCGCTCAGGTCATTGACACAGGGCAGGGGGACACATTCCCGCGAATTCTCCCATTATGACGAGGTGCCCTCCGACGTCTCGCAGAGAATAATCGCCGAGGCGGAAGAGGACAAGGAATAGTCCACTAGTCCGAAACTGTGTGGACAAGCTCACCGACCTCATCGATGGTCCACTCATCCTTATCAGGGTCGCCGTCGATGTCGCCTCTCGCTCTGGCAATGAATGCGCCGTCATTCGCGGAGACAATTTCATACTCATAACGAATGGAGCCTTTGGGATAGAAGCCGAGTTCCGTCCATCCCGTCGTTCCGTCAAAGGTGCCTGGACCAACATCAGCGGATGGGTTGGCGTACGTCTCGTTTTCAACGAAGTAGACTTCCTGCAGCGACCATATTGCACCCAGATTCGCCTTTGCTTCGGTTGTCTTTGCCCTTTTCTGCATGCCGAAGAAATTCGGGATAGCAATTGCGGCGAGAAGCCCTACGATGGCAACCACGATCATCAGCTCGAGGAGAGTAAATCCCTGATTCATTTCCTTTCCAGTCATTTTTCCCTCCATCACTATTAATGAAAAGTTCCACCTGTGGATTGGCAAATCCTGTGCCAGCGCGCGCGATTATTGCCTCTGGTGTTGTCTGCAGGCGGGACAGGCCTCGAATGGGTGTCCAGCGGGTTGGAAGCGCCATTTCATTCCGGATTGTAGAAGAAACCCGGCGCGGCTCTTGTATGAAATAAAAGTCCACATGCGTGAACTAATTTCGGGGTGATAAGTACGATCCACAGTGACGGGTTCAAGTGAATTCACTCGCTCGAACGAAAAGAGATATAGAATGGTTTTCCCGGACAAGCGGCAGAGGTCCTTATGTATTTTAGGTAAAAAGGCTGGCAGGGCTTGACATCCGATTGTGTTTTATGGTATAATGCAATTATCCAGTTTGATTTAACTATATCGTTCAACAATGAATGTTGCTGAAGGGGGCTTTCCGATGCCAAGGTCTTTGATAGCGTGGGGTCTTTTTTTTCTCCTCCTCTTCTCGAATCATCTCCTGATGGGAACAACATATTATGTACCAGATGACTACGCAACCATCCAGGAGGCTATTAGTGATTCAGCTAATGGTGACACAATTATCGTGCGGCCAGGGACCTACTACGAAAACGTTGATTTTCTGGGAAAAGCCCTTCTTCTCAAGAGCGAACAGGGGCCGTCTGTTACTACTATAGATGGTGGTGGGACAGGCAGTGTTGTGACATTTGAGACCTACGAGGATACATCCTCCATCATAGACGGATTCACGATCACTAACGGTTACGCCGTCGATGGCGGCGGCATAATGTGTCGCATCTCTTCCCCTACTATCCGGAACAATACCATCACCGGGAACACCGCGTACCCGGGAAATGGAGGTGGAATACACGGATATCTTTTTTCGTATCCTGTGATAACAGACAACAACATAACCGGCAACACGGGAGGTGAATATGGTGGTGGGGTATACTGTGTGTCAGAAGCGGAGATTACCGGCAACATGATCGTTCAGAACAGCGCGGATAACGGTGCCGGGATAAGCTGCTATTCCTCCGCCCCGACGATTATCGGAAATACCATCAAGGATAATTCTGCGGCCGCGCGGGGAGGAGGGATTTATTGCTATCTGGCTTCATCGCCTGCGATTGTCAACAACATGATCGCGGCGAATAGCGCCGAGACGGGTGGGGGAATATCGTGTAATGGCTCGGCTGCTCCATACATATCAAACAACACCATCGCGGATAATATCGCGACCGTGGAAGGTGGAGGGCTGTACGGGGAGAGACTCGCTTCCCCGATTGTCACCAACACCATACTCTGGGGGAACGATTCCCCTCAGGCCGCCCAGATAGGCGTCGGCAACAGTGAAATACACTCTACTCTGACCATCAGCTTCTCCGATGTGGAGGGCGGATTCGATTCGGTATTCGTGGATTCCGCCTGTGTGCTCAACTGGGGAATCGGGAATATCGATCTCGACCCGTTCTTCTCCGACAACTATTACCATCTCCAGATGGCATCGCCCTGCGTGGATACAGGTGATTCTACTGTGCCCGATTCGTGCCTCCCGCCCGGTCGTGGAGAGACCTGGACGGACATGGGCATGTACGGCGGCGAGTATAATTGTGACTTTCCAGACTACCTGGCCGAACTGACCATGGAACCCTCAGGGTCGGTAATTGTCTCGCGGCTTGGAACCCTCTTTTTCAGCACTTCTATCCAGAGCAATATCGGAAGGGCTGTGACGGGCGATTACTGGTTGAATGTTGTACTGCCCGATTCGAGCCAGATCGATATACCGGACTCCTTTCTGAATTATGCGAATCCATACCAGGCGGATCTGCAGCCGTACGGCTCTCTGACGCTGTCGAACGAGCTCTTCATCCCCGCGCCGGCATACCTGGGCACCTACAGGCTCATCGGGAGGATAGGCGTCTTCCCGAACCTGACTGTATGCGAGGAGTCATTCTATTTTGAGGTGGTTCCATAGGGAAAAGCCCGGCCGTTCGGGTACTATTCTCTTCCGCACCTTCTCTTTTTCTTCCTTGCGGCAAGTTTCCTGACAGCAACGTCAACGGCCTTTTCGGCCCACTCTGCGAGTGCTTCACGGTCCTCGACGACTTCTGCGGGCACCTCGTAGTATCTCAGGGAATGGAATTTCATCATGCCGGCGGAGAGATAATCGTGCAGGTTCGAGTCATCCACCTTGAAGTAAAGGAGGTCATCCGCCACTATCGCGAAGAATACTCCATTCAGATAGAGTCCGGCGCCGCCAAACATCTTCCTGACGCCGATATCCCCGAGGCCGTTCAGCTGGTCCAGCAGGTAATCGATGTATCCTTCGCTGACGGACAAGCGGCGTGTTCCCTCTGTTCACATTGTTGAGAATGCCAGCCTTCTGCAGGGTGGCACCAGCGGTCTCAAGGACACGTGTACAACCCGTTACTGTTGTCGGTTCGCGGTCCCGGCACCCTCTTTGCCCTCTGTCCTGTTGTCATAGAAGCGCTGTGTAGGGTAGGCAAAGTCTATGTCTTTATGCGTGGCGAAGTTCCGAAGGATGTCCTCCCATATTGCTTCCTCGATGCCTCTCCGCTGCCTTGGACCGCAGAGATGGCGAATGGTCAGCAGTACACCGCTCTCCCTGACGGATGTGTACACGGTCGGCGTGAATTTGGAGTAGTAGATGAGGAACTTCCTGGCGGCTCGCTTTACCCCGCGTCTCGCTTCTTCTGAAAACTGGGCGGCATGCTCGTCGACTATTCCCTGGAGGATTGACTTCGCCTTCTCCCAGTCGCTCTCGAAGGTGACGAGTACCGGGATCTCGTTCCAGATATACTGAAACCCCTTGCTGTAGTTGATCAATACCATTGACAGGACCATACTGTTGGGTACATGCACTATGCGCCCCGTACTCTGGTCGGCGTCCACCCAGTTGCCTATCTCCATGAGCGTGAACTTGAAGATTCGCTGGTCGATTACGTCGCCGGCGTGGGGTCCTATCTGAATTCTGTCCCCCACCTCGAGTGGCCTCCTCATCACAATGAACAGCCAGCCCGCCAGGTCAGCCACGAAGTCTTTCAAGGCTATGGCGACTCCTGCCGACATCAGCCCCAGGAAAGTGGCGATAGACTGAAATGCCTCGAACCACACACGGCCCAGCAGCAGGAGCGATAACGTGGCAGTGACATAACGGCTTGTCCTGCGCCATCGGTAGCGTGTCGCGGTGTCCGTTGTCTTTCTGCAGACCGCCCGGATTACGACAGTGCGAAGGAGCCACAGGAGGAGGAGAATAAGCGCGGAAACCAGGATCTTGTTCTGATAATCAGGCGGAATTCTCAGGAAATCACTCAGCTGGTATGGGTATCGTTCGGAGTCCATATGAGTACCTTATCGTCAGGGTGTCTCCACAGGGGCTGTTCCGCTCGAAGCAGCGTATGGACGCATCTCGATCATGACTTTCTGAGCACCGCCATCGTCAAATAATAAGTTATTCCTTCGAGCAACACAAATGAAGGGCATGTTCCCATCTCAGGGACACATTTCGTGCTCGTTTGTTCACAACGGCACTCCCTATTCATGGTACGCGTGGGGCTCACGATCAGGCTCGAGTTTCGCTCGTTTCGTCGGCCTTCGCGATGTATCGCCTGTAGTATGCCAGTATGAGGCAGGTCATCGGCAGTGCGATCAAGAGTCCGAAAAAACCGAGCAGTTTTCCCCATATCGATAGCGAGAGAAGAATAACGGCCGGACTGAGACCCGTCACCCGGCCCATTATCTTCGGGACGAGTATCGTATCCTGGATCGTCTGAACGACTACGAAGACGATGCCGGTCATCCCGAGGACAATCCAGAAACTTGTACCGGTTTCTATCGCGTGAATAAACGCCAGCATGAACGCCGGGATAAAGCCTATGATCTGCAGGTATGGGACCATGTTCAGGATTCCGATGAAGAGACCGAGGAGGATTCCCATCGGGAGGTTGATGATCGAAAACCCGATCGCAAAAAGGACCCCGACTGTAGAAGCCACGGTGGCCTGCGCACGGAAATAGCGATTCATCCCGGCGTCGAATTCGTTGACGAAGTGGATAACAGGCTCTCTGTACCCCGGTGGCAGCAGGCCCCTCCATGCGGGACCGACATTCTGATAGTCTATGAGGAGAAAGACAAGATAGAGCCCGATCACGGCGAGGCCCACGAATCCCATGACGAAACTGGCCGTTCCGGCGATCAACCCCCACACGCCGGGCAGTACCTTCCCCGCAACGGTCTCGGCGAGTTTCCAGAAGTTGTCGGCGCTGAAGAACTCCTGGACCTCCTCCCTCGCGGCGTAATCTTTGACGGCCTGCCAGAGGTCAGGGGGAAGGCGCTCCGCCGCTCGCCGGGCGAGGTCGGTGTTGTTTATCAGGTCGGAGAGGAGCCGTCCCATGTGCGCTATCTCGCCTATTATGGCGGGCATAATCAGCCAGCCAAGCACTGCGAATGTGCCGAAGACAAGGGAGAGCGCGATGAAGACGGCCACGACCCGGTTGGAGATCTTCCGCTGAACAAGGAGCACGAGAGGATTGGCCAGATAGGCAAGGAGAAGCGCCGCCGCGAAAGGGATCAGCACATCGCTGAGATAGCCCATCAGCCAGACAAGTCCCCAGATCATTCCCCCCGTTATCGCCAGCCGCACGACGCGGTCAATCGCGCAGGAGCTGTTTTCGGAAGACATTTTACCTGACACCATGATGGATATACGCTTTCAGGAGTACTGTTTATCGAAGAATCGGCGATCGATTGTCAAATATATCAGCGTCGCCGGGTCAATGCGAGATTATTCGTCTCAACCCGGGCCCAATAACCCCCCAATTGGAAGAATTCCTTCACATATCATCTCCCCTTCACATGTCATTCCTGCCTCACGTGTCATTTCCGCCTCATCGGGAATCCCATAGCACAATCAGGTCGATTCCGGACAAGCCGGAATGACGCGTAAAAAGCCGTGAAACTCCAAAAAAATCGAAGAATTTACTTGACGGATTCGGTATTTTCTGATACAATGGAAGTAATGTTTGAGTTTGTATTCGTGGATTGACCACCACCCGGCACAACGTGAAAGGAGCGTTAAGGATGCGGATGAAGGGTCTTATGGGCAGTTTTGGAGTTTCTCTGCTCGCGATTGTACTTGCTCTGCTTGCATTTTCCGACGTCGCCAGCGCCTTCGAGGGGCCTGCCCCGGATGAAACGCGCATAATCATCCGCTACAAATCGGAAGATGTAAAGGCGGAAGTCATGGATATTGCCGAAGCACATTTCGGCAGATTCATCAAGGAGATAGAGATGGGACAACTGCTCGTATATTCGGTACCGACAGTCAATCTCGATCTCCTGAACAATGATAGAGCTTTGAGTGATCTGGTAGACTATGTCGAACTCGACAGGAGGGTACACGCCTGCTACACCCCGAACGATACATACTGGCCTCAATGGAATATGACCATGGTGAATGTTGATTACGCCTGGGACGTTGTGCAGGGTGACGCCGCAATTCTTGTCGCCGTTCTTGATACCGGATGTGATTACACGCATGTGGACCTTGCCGCCAATGTGGACGAGACGCTTGGATGGGACTATGTCAACAACGACAGCGATCCGATGGATGATGAAAGTCATGGAACACAGGTATCAGGGATCATATGCTCCCAGATTGACAACAACGAGGGGATTGCCGGAATGGCACAGGTGACCGTTATGCCAATGAAGGTCCTTGATGCGAGCGGGAGCGGATGGACATCCAACATTGTCGACGCTATCTACGATGCCGGCAACTGGGGCGCGAACGTCATGAACATGAGCTACGGCGCCTCCTGGTATTCGAGCTCGGAAGCAAACGCCCTGGTCTGGGCGCACAATGCGGGTGTAGTGCTGGTTGCCGCCTCAGGCAATGAAGGCACGAGCTCAAAATCGTATCCCGCCGCGTATAATGATGTGCTGGGTGTCGGCGCGGTGAACAGCGCCGGGAACAGGATGTCGTGGAGCAACTACGGAGACAACGTTGAGATCATGGCCCCGGGTTCCATGGTGCTGACGCCGAACCTCGGGGGCGGTTACGCTTATGTGTCGGGAACCTCCATAGCGAGCCCGCATGTAGCAGGCGCCGCTGCGCTGGGTTTCAGCTTTCAGCCCACCTGGCCCAACCAGCGAATCGAGGCGCTGCTGGAGCATTGGGCGGATGACATGGGTACGCCCGGATACGACACGTACAACGGGTGGGGATTGCTCGATTGCTGGAACGCTAACGGTCTTGTCTTTCAGGATCCCGGTCAGTCAGATTAGCGGTTTCATGTCGGAAGGGTGAGTCCTCGAGTCCCGTTTGGTTTCCAGGCCCCGCGGCAGACAGCTGCGGGGCTTTTTAAATAGTGACACGTATCGCATCAAGCGTCACATTCCTTTTGTGTCACTGTTTCATGGGCGTAACGGGTTATTGGCCAGTTGGTTAGACCCTGATTTATACCGAATGTCGAGAGTGTGACACGTAATGAGTCACATTTCTGACTACTTCCCTGTTTTGCTTAAACGAGAATCCATATTATAGGGTAACTATAAGCACCTTGTTATCATAGGGTTATGCCATCAGATAGCGAAATATGGATGGCATGACACGTCTCCGGAACGGATTTTGCTTGAGCAGAGCAGGGGGGAGCCGCGGTTGCTTTCAGATGGTTATGAACCCAGCGTAGCCTGCATGGAAGAAGGGAGCTAACAATGCCCTTGATACAGCGTAGCCGCAGCCTCGCCTTCTCTTTTTTCCAGGGTGCGTATATATGACGTCAGGGGGCGGCTTGTGAGAAGACTTCTGGAGGCCGACAGAAAGCC
>CAZOAR010000050.1:9730-17856 GCA_964577985.1 uncultured Gemmatimonadota bacterium
GTATCAGCTTGCTTCATCACAGTCATTCCCGCTGGTCGGGAATCGTCCTCGACATGGACGCTGTGATGGGCTCTTCAGGCCGTATTGAAAACTATCCAATGATACGGAAAGGATGGCAATTGATGGGCAAAGACATCCAAGCGGGATTCTGCTATTTTCTTCTACTGTTCCTTGTAACGTTGCTGCTGCAACCAGCCACGCTCGACGCGAGAGCGGCGTCAGTGAAACCGGGAGGAGGCGTGTCTCTCCTGTCAATGGACCAGAGACTCCACGATGTAAACGATGTCTGGCTGATGGTCTCCAACCAGGGCCCGATAGGTCTCGACCTTGACTCGGGCAACGGTACGGGCTATTTCCCATACGGCACCAGCAACAACTATGTTTTCGGCAGCGGTCTGTGGCTTGGCAGCCACTACGACGCCGATGGCGACGGTAATCTCGATAAGGTCTTCACAGAGGGTTACAACCCCCTGGCTGGCGACTCTGAGTTTCGTGAGGGTACCGGCGACCAGGATCGTGACGATCCCCGGACGCGTGTCTTCGACAGCACCGATCCCGATGATCGATCCGAGTGGCCGGATCGTTACCGGGTGCTCGATCCCCAGACGAATGAGCTTGTACCCTTTATCCGCAGCGCCCAGGATCTCGTGACGACCTACACGACCATGGGCAGTCGATACCTCACGGGTCCTTTTCAGATGCCGGTGGAGGTGAGCCAGCGCAGCATGGCGTTCAAGGGTGGTCTCTCGGGACAGACGATCATCTTCGAGTGGGATCTGGATAACTGGGGATCAGACGTGATGCTCGACTCCTGGGTGGGATACGACAGTGACATGGACGTGGGTGTCTCCTTCTCCGACGATCTGGTCAGCTTCATACGTGACCGTGTCACTCCCGAGGGCGACACTGTCCACGTGAACATGGCGTACGCGTGGGACAGCGACTTCTTTGAGTCCAACTTCATCGGTAACCCCGGCTTCGTGGGCATAGCCTACCTGAGGGGACCGGGCAACTCTACAGATGGAATCGACAACGACGGAGACGGCCTGATAGACGAGTCGCCATACAATGGTATCGACGATGACGGAGATGGCCAGACAGACGAGGAGGACGAGGTGGATCAACTGGGTCTGGTCAACTTCAGCAAGCACTGCAATCCCTCCTATCCCTGCGAAGTAATGGATCCATCTGGTGACGCCGAGGGTTATGACATCCTCAACTGCATCGGCGAGTACAACCCCGACTCAACCAGCCAGTTCACCTGTCTGGAGAGCACAACCCCGGCCGACATCCGTTTCATGGTCTCGAGCGGTCCGTTCGACTGGCAACCGGGGAGTCGAGAGCAGATAGTCATGGCCATGGTCTTCGCCAACGCGGTCGGGGACCCCAGCGAACTCGAGTTCCACGGCAGCCCGCCTCGCCCTGATCCCAATGATCCAGCTCTCTCGGAACTCCTCGCGGTCAAGGAGACGGTCCAGCACCTCTTCGACCTTGACTTCAAGGCGGCAGAGCCCCCGGTTCCTCCCGAGCTGACCCTGGTCCCGGGCGACGGCCAGGTGACGCTCCTCTGGGACGATCGTTCTCTCACCACCCCGGACCCTGACTACGCGGAGTTTGTGACGATCGACCCCGAGTATCGCGAGTATGACTTCGAGGGTTTCAGGGTGTGGCGATCGAGGACGGGCGCATTCAGCGAGCTTGGTGATCCTGACGATCCCGACTATCCGTTGACGTCGGAGTCGATCCAGCAGAACAGCGATGTCCCGGGTCTCGATCTGACACTCCTCGCGCAGTATGATATTGTCGACGGAGTAACGACCGATTCTCTTGGTGTGTCGTGCACAGACAGCGTGGTGCTGGAGAGCGGCATAGTGGAATACACCGACTGCGATACGTTCAACCTCGGTGCCGACACCGGCGTCAGATATTCGTACATTGACAGGGGTGATTCCGTGGCCGCGATCATAAACGGGTTCCGCTACTACTACGCGGTGACGGCGTATGATTATAACTCTGACGATCTGCCGGTCTCGCGGCGCAGTCTCGACAGTGGAGTATTGCTGTCAATGGATAACTCGGCGATACCGCGCAGCAACGCGTCGAGTTTTGTGGGTGCATTCGGGAAGCTCGAGCACGTGGGCGCAGAGGGAGCGGTTCTCGACGACATATCCTCCATCTTCTCCGACACGGCGACGGGCGATCTGTGGCCGGTCGACTCGGTGCGTGCGAGCAACGCGCTGACGGGCTTCGAGTTCAGTCCCGGTATCCCGGAGCTCGTCTCTGACGACTATTACACGCTCGTGCTGGACAGCTTCGAGAAGCTCGACCGCGTTACCAGCAGGATTGGCTACCACATCGAGGACGTCGACGGTGAGCGTATGTATTGCGGTGCCGATCCCAGTTTCCAGCTCCGCTATGATGGAGTCGACCATCTGATGGGCGCGTCGGTATTCGATCCTGCCGACTCCACGTCGGTGATCTTCACGTCTGAGCTGACCTTCAACGTGGATACCTCTGCCTTCGTTGTCCCCGACCCGTCTATCCATTTTATTGCCGAGAACGCATCGGGATCCGATATACTTGATACGCTCTGGATGGTTACGGTCCGTGATTACACGCCCACGGCATTCAGGGCGAGCGATCTGCGGATGGAGTGGGTGGAGGCGGGTGCCGACAGCCTGACGCTCGAGGTGACCGATCAGGACAACGGAGTCGCTGTGGCGTTTGGTGAGGACATAGTGGATTCCACGGGTGGAGTGAGTGACCGTGAGAAAGGTTGGAACTGGTCCTTTCTGCCTGTGTCGGGAGGCATGATCCAGCCGGGTGGCCGCTACTTCCTGACCACGGCACCGCTGTCTATAGCGGACATATGGTTGAGCGGAGTCCGTCTGACAGCCTCTTTCATGACCGAGATGCCGGTGGCGGGAGACGTATGGACGCTGAGGCAGCTTGCGTATGACGAGGATATGAGAGTGGACACCACGGTGGTAGTGGAGCCCGACTCGATCCTTGTCGACACCACCTTTACCTATCATGACGGCCGTCGCCCGCCGGTGCCGGGTACGCGCTACCGGATAGACACGCAGTCGGGGGGGCAGGATAAGGGATCTGTCGACCTGTCGAAGATACGGGTGGTGCCGAACCCGTATCTCGCGAACGCTGGTTTTGACGAGGGGCCTTCTCAGCGCCGTCAGGAGTTCATAAACCTGCCGCCTGAGTGCACGATACGCATATACACGATAAGCGGTGTACTGGTAAGGGTGCTCCAGCACACATCGGGAGCAGGCGGAACGGAGGCGTATGACCTGAAGAGCGGCGAGGGCCTGCCACTCGCATCCGGTAACTACTACTATCATGTCACCACACCCGATGCACGGACATACCTGGGACGATTCGCCCTCATTCAGTAATGGCTCGAGGCCGTACGGACGACGCCTCCACGGGGATGGCGCGGACCCGATACCCCGTCCTCGTATTGATTTTTTCCTCACCTCCGTGTATATTCTCAACGTTATGGCGGGCTATGTCCGCTCCACGGTGAATCTCATTGTCGATATGGTCCGGCGGGAACAGGGAGCAATATCATATTCCCGGAGACTCCTTCACACACATGAGGTTGTGCGATGTCGGGACACTCGAAGTGGTCGACGATAAAACGGAAGAAAGAAAAGGAAGACAGCAAGCGCGCAAGGGTGTTCAACAAGCTGATCCGTGAGATCACCACCGCCGCACGGGTGGGCGGTGGAGACCTGGACTCCAATCCTCGCTTGAGGACCGCTGTCGATAATGCCAAGGGGGCGAATATGCCCCAGGACAATATCGAGAGAGCGATATTGAAGGGGACGGGGGAACTCCCGGGCGCGAGCTACGAATCGGTGGTTTATGAAGGTTATGGGCCGGGAGGTGTAGCGATCTACCTCGAATTACTCACCGACAACAAGAACAGGTCGGTCGCGGAGGTCAGACATGTCTTCAGCAGGCATGACGGTCACATGGGTGAGAACGGATGCGTCGCGTGGATGTTCACACAGAAGGGACAGATATATATAGACGCGAGTCGTTACAACGAGGACACCATCCTCGATGTGGCGCTCGAGTGCGGTGCCGAGGATGTGCTGATCGAGGAAGAGTTCTTTATCATTGTAACGGCAAGCCAGGACTTCATGACGGTCAAGGATGGTCTCGAGGCGAAGGGGATCGGCTTCAGCGACTCGGAGATCAGCATGATCCCGAACAGCACGCTCAAGATAGATGGAAAAGACGCGGAGAAGGTCCTCAAACTGATGGACGCGTTTGAAGACCTCGAGGACGTTCAACGGGTTTCATCGAATTTCGATATCGACGAGGAGACTATCAACAACCTCGAATCTCAGGCAGGATGAGGGTCGCAATGTGAAAGGGAAGCAGATTATCCTTGGCATCGACCCGGGGAGTATCGTCACCGGCTACGGTGTGGTCAGCAGTGAGAGTGGTGACGCCACGGCCGTGAAGTGGGGCGTGATCCGAGCAGCGAAGAGCGATCCCCTGCCGCAACGACTCCATACAATCTACAGGGACCTCATCGAACTTATCGATACCTGCGAGCCCGCCAGCGTGGCTGTCGAACGCCCCTTTTACGGCAAGAATGTCGGGGCACTCATAACGATGGGTCAGTCTGCCGGCACCGCGCTTCTCGCGGCGGTGGAGGCCGGCGCCGATGTTTTTGAATATACGCCTCGCGAGGTCAAGAAATCCGTCGTGGGCAATGGCGCCGCTAGCAAGGAGCAGGTTCAGAGGATGGTCCGCATGATCCTTGGCCTCAAGGACTCCGGTGAGCCGCTCGATGCCACCGACGCGCTGGCCGTCGCCCTCTGCCATGAAAACAAGATAAGAAATCTCGCCGTCCTCTCGGGGTGATGGCGGGACATGAAGGAGGTTCCCGTCCTTGATAGGATATATCGAGGGGTCTATAGCCAGCAAGGATCCCGCCCTGGTTCTGGTCCTCTGCCAGGGTATCGGCTACGAGCTGCACATCCCGCTCAGCACATACGAAGGGATCGGGGATGTCGGCGACGAGGTGAAGCTCAAGACCTATCTTCACGTAAAGGAAGACGCACTCAAGCTTTACGGCTTTCTGACAGACGAAGAGAAATCGGTCTTCGTAAAGGTCATTGGTGTGAGGGGCATCGGCCCCCGTATCGCACTCGGCATACTCTCGAGTCTCCCGGCGCACAGGTTCGTGGAGGCGCTGCAGGAAGAGGACATTGATGTCCTCTCCGGAATCCAGGGGATCGGCCGCAAAACGGCCGAGAGGCTTGCCATCGACCTGAGAGATCAGTTCCCTGACATGGTTACCCCCGTGGGACGACCGGGATTCCGTGTCGAGGAAGAGGAAGCGATTAAGGCGCTGACCTCGCTTGGGTTCTCGGCCACGAACGCCAGGAAATCGGTGAGATCGGCGGTGAAGAGCGCGGGAGAGTTGAGTACGGAAGAGATCGTCAGGAGGGCGCTGGGGACCATACGATGAGTGTCTCGCCTGATGTCCGGCGGCAGTCCTGCGGAACGAACGCGCTCCGCAGGAAGTACACGCGTCAATGAGGATGGCGGACAACGGATTCCACTTACGGCAGGAGATCTCCGGCGGTCATGTCGGGCTCATGTAAGGGCCTCCTGCGACACCGGGTGCGGGTGTTAATCTCCTGGGCGCGCGGGCCAGCACGGAAGCAGAGGTTACATTACAAATGACAGAAATAGACAGAGGCATAACCGACCCTGTTCCGAAAGAGGAAGAGAAGGAACTCGACTCCTCCCTCAGACCCGTCTCATTCGGCGAGTTCACCGGTCAAGCGAGGCTCAAGCAGAACCTCGTCGTGTTTATCGAGGCCGCCAGACAACGGGGGGAGGCGCTCGACCACTGTCTCTTCTATGGTCCTCCGGGGTTGGGAAAGACGACACTCGCCCACCTCATGGCACGTGAGATGGATGTCAACATCAGGACGTCCTCGGGGCCGGTGCTCGAGAAGCCGGGCGACCTCGCCGGTATCCTGACCAACCTGAAGCAGGGCGACATACTCTTTGTCGATGAGATCCACCGCCTTCACAACACCGTGGAGGAGTATCTCTATCCCGCGATGGAGGACTTCACGATAGACATCCTCATAGACAGGGGCGCCCATGCTCGTTCCCTGAAGATCAATCTCGAACAATTCACACTCGTCGGTGCTACAACGCGGGCGGGTCTGCTGACCTCACCCCTGAGAGCGCGATTCGGCGTCGTTGAGAGGCTCTCTTTTTACGAGGCGGAGGAACTAGAGGAGATCGTGCGGCGTTCCGCGAGGATTTTCGAGGTGGAGATAGACGACGATGGCGTGCGAGAGATAGCCCGCAGGGCGAGGGGCACACCGAGGGTGGCGAACCGTCTGCTCAAACGGATAAGGGACTTCGCCCAGGTCAAGGCGAGGGGCATTATAACCGCCGAAGTCGCGATAAATGCTCTTGAGATGCTCGAGGTCGACGAAAACGGGCTCGACGCGATGGATGGACGTATCCTCCGCGTACTGGTCGAGAAATTCAGCGGTGGTCCCGTAGGGATCAACACGCTCGCCGTTGCCGTCGGTGAGGAAGGCGAGACGATCGAAGAAGTCTACGAGCCGTATCTGATACAGAACGGTTTTATCGAGAGGACGGCGAGAGGCAGATGTGCGACGGAGAGGGCTTATAGTTATCTCGGTGTGACCCGGAGTGGAATTCGTCAGGAAGGGCTCTTCGATTAGTGAGGTGTGACGTTCTACCCGATGGCACAATTCTACGGACATTTCGGCAGGCTCCTGATCGGTGCTGGCCTCTTCCTGATCGTCCTCGGGATCCTTCTCGTTCTGAGCCCCGGAATACCGTTCCTCGGAAAGCTGCCGGGGGATATGGTGATCGAACGGGAGAATATGACCCTCTACTTTCCGGTCGTTACGTCCATCCTGCTCAGCGTGATCCTGACAATCATCCTCAACCTCTTCAGATGATCTGAGCCCGACCGACTATGGATATCGAAGAATTCGACTACGATTTGCCGGAGGAGCTGATCGCTCAGGAACCCCTGCCCTCGAGGTCCGATTCGCGAATGATGGTCGTGGAGAGGAAGACGGGATCGATACGCCATGGACGATTCCGGGACATCGCGGACTACCTGAATCCGGGGCACGCCCTTGTAATCAACGACTCACGCGTCATTCCCGCCCGGCTCCTCGGAAGGGATCGTAAGGGAAGGGCCGTTGAGGTCCTTCTTGTCTCGGAGATGAAGGATGGGCTCTGGGTGTCCATGGTCAAGCCATCGAAGCGGGTGGCGGCCGGGCTCGTTATCGATATCGCTCCAGGCGAGTTTGAAGTGGAAGTGGTGGAGGAGCTGGAAGAAGGCAAGCGCGTGGTGAGGCTGAAGACCAATGGTGCACTTCCCGGTTTGCTCGATCGGTTCGGCCATGTCCCTCTCCCTCCATACATCAGGCGGGCGGATCTGCCCTCCGACAGGGAGAGGTATCAGACCGTCTATGCGAGGCAACCGGGTTCGGTCGCTGCACCAACCGCCGGGCTTCACTTTGATGATGCAACGCTGAGCGGGCTGAAGTCGAAGGGGGTGTGTGTGGTTCCGGTCATGCTTCACGTCGGTCCGGGGACGTTCAGGCCGGTCCGGGAGAGGGAGATAGAGAGGCACCGGATGGACGCTGAGCGATACGAAATGGCTGCGGAATCGGCCGATGTGCTCAACGCTGCGAGGGCAGGTGGACGGGAGATCGTTGCAGTGGGGACGACCGCCACGAGAGTTCTCGAGACGGTAGTGAACGGCGACGGGCGATTCGGTGAGGCGCAGGGATGGACGGATCTCTTCATCTTTCCCCCTTACACATTCAAAGCCGTGGACCGGCTGATAACCAATTTTCATCTCCCCGGAGCAACACTCCTGATGCTCGTGGCGGCTTTTGCGGGGAGGGAGTTAACACTCGCGGCATACAGGACCGCGATAGAGGAGAGATACAGGTTCTACAGCTATGGGGACGTGATGCTGATCCTGTAGCAACGGGACTGTGTCAGTAGTCATTCCAGCTTGTCTGGAATCGGTCCCGTAGAATGATGCCGTACAAGCCGGCATGACAGACCGT
>CAZOAR010000051.1:0-17848 GCA_964577985.1 uncultured Gemmatimonadota bacterium
CCCTTATCCCAGCTGTAGCCCTGTGGCATCTCGAACCCTTCCATCGCCTTGTCGATCTTGTCGTACAGTACCGCGATGTTCTCGGCGGCGGCATTGGCCTTTACCTCGAGCATCGTCTTGCCGTTTGCACGGTGGATTTCCCCGAAACCCCTCGTCTGATCGAACTTGGTGAGGGTACTGAGGGGCACCTCCGTACCGCTGTCGGTGATGAATGTCATGTTCTTCAACTGCTCCAGGTTCTCACGATCCTCCTTCTGAAGTTGCACGCGCACGTCAACCTCTTTTTCGCCCTGATGAAACTCCGGCAGATCTATCCCACGCAACGCGTACGACAACGTCCCCGCTATGACCTGCACCGGGATACCATATTTTTCCGCCTGGTCTCGATCGACGAGCACTCGTATCTCTTCCTGCCCCTTCTCGATATCGGTGTCCACGCTTATTATCTCCGGGATCCCCTCGATCCTCCGCTCCACTTCCCGGGCGAGTTCACCGAGATACTCGGTGTCTGCCCCATAGAGGGTCACCGATACTGACGCGTCTTCGCTGGTGTCGCGCTGCCACCCCATGTTCACCGTGACACCTGGCGCCTTCGGCATCTTCTCCTTGACCTCCTCTATCACCTTCTCCCTGGTCATGCTCTCCTCCACATTGACACCCACCATCCGACGGAGCCACTTCGACGCCTGAGAGTACCATTCAACGTCCTCCACGGGCAGCAGGTAAACGCGGATCATGGCCCACACGTTCGAGAAGCGCGCATCGACAGTCTTTATTCCATAGCGCTCCCTGTTCTCATCGAGAAACGCTTCTATACCGCTTATCAGCTCGTTGGTCTTCTCTATGCTGTAGTTGTTAGGTATCTCGAGGTTCATGCGGAAGTCGTTGATGTTCCCCTCTCCCCTGTCGGTCGACTCGATGCGGCTCATCGGAATCTGAAGGCTCGCCAGGAGGAGGAGGGCGATGAACGTGGCGTCCATCCGGTGATTCATTGTCCACTCGAGGGCACTGGTGTATCGGCTTCTTATCCACTCTATCCCCCTCGTCTGTTCGGGGCTCTTTCGGCTCGTGATCGTCGTCGCCCCCAGCGGGATAAAGAGGAGCGCGACCAGCAGGGAGGCAATCAGCGCGAAGATCATCGGAAGACCGATCCTGAGCATGTAGAAGCGAAATCCCACGTCATCGTTCATCAACATGAGGGGAAGGAACACTACCACTGTCGTCAGGGTGGCCATGGTCACCGCAAGGGCTACTTCGCTCGCCCCCGTGACAGCTGCCTCTTTCAACCCCCTCCCCTTGCGCTTTATACGGTATATGTTCTCCACGATAACGATCGAGTTGTCGACGACCAGCCCGACGCTGACCATCAGGCCCATCATCGTGATCAGGTTCAGGGACCAGCCCACAAAATAGAGGCCCGTTACCGTGATAAGCAGCGAGAGGGGAATCGCCAGGAGTATTATCAGTGTCATGCGGATCCGCCGCAGGAAGAAGAAGAGGATAAAGACCGCGAAGAGTCCGCCCCACAGGCCGGCGTTCTTGAGATTGTTTATAGACTCGAGGATGTAGCTGCCCTGGTCGAAGAGCATGTCGAATTTCATCCCCTCAAAGGCGGGATTGGACTTGATCTCCTTGTCTATCGTCTCTGAGATCTCTCTGGTGAGCGCGACCGTATTGGCCGTCGATTCCTTGAAGACGCCTATCTTGATCGCCGGGTGGCCGTCCACGCGCTGGATGAATTCCCTCTTTGGTATGTCATAGGTAACCTTCGCTATGTCTCCGAGCCTGACATCCGTCCCCTTGATCCGGAGGTCCTTTATCTCTTCGATGTTCTCATACTTCGCGATCGAACGGACGCCGAGTTTCCTGTCTCCGTCCAGGACGTAGCCGCTCGAGAGATTGAAATTATCCCTCATGAGCTCCTGGATCACGGGATAGAGGTCCACGTTGAGGGCGTTGACCCGGTCGTGATCAATCTCCACCTGTATCATCTTTTCGTAAGTGCCCCAGATCTCCACATATGCAACACCATCGATGCGCTCGAGAGGCCTCTTGATGTATTTCTCGGCCATGTAGTATGGATCATCAACCCCGCTGCCGTTGAGCGTCACTGAAAAAAACACTATCGGGTCGTCCTCATCACTGAACTTCCTCAGGAAAACACGATCGACGTCATCGGGTAGTTCGGCCTTGACCCGCTCCATCCTGTCTCTGAGCGAGCTGTAAGCAAGGTCCATATCGGTATCCTGGTCGAACTCGATCCATGTCCAGACCCCCCCGTTCTGGCTCCACGTCTCCACGTTCTCCACGCCCCGTATGGTCTGGACGATCTCTTCCACGGGCCGGGCGATCTTCTCTTCCGTCTCGGAAGGATTGGAGTTCGGGTAGTTGATCCAGACCCCCAGGAACGGGGGTGTGAAGCCGGAAGGAAACAGCTTGAGCGGAATCAGTGCGTAGGTCGTGATGCCGAGGACGACCATGGCGACAAAGATCATTACGACGGTGACGGGCCGTGACACCGACAACCTTGGAAGCAGCGCGGTCTTTGTCAACTTCACATTCACGTGGTCAGTTGTCCTTTGTAACCATGCAGTATATCGTCGGGATGACTATGAGCGTCAGGACTGTAGCGCTTATCAGGCCCGCGATCACTGTTATCGCCATCGGTGTCCTGATCTCGGAGCCTTCCCCGACGCCGAGCGCCATGGGGAGGAGGCCCAAAACGGTCGTAGTGGTTGTCATCAGGATGGGCCTCAACCTCACCCTCCCGGCCAAGAGAACGGCATCCACCTTATCAGTGCCCCTCTTTCGCAGCGTGTTTATGTAGTCGATCAGCACTATGGCGTTGTTTACCACTATGCCCACCAGCATGATGAGGCCGATAAACACCATCACGCTCATTGAGATGCCCGTCGCATACAGGGCGACGATCACCCCGAAGAGTGCGAGCGGCACGGTGAATATGATCACGAGCGGGTGTATCAGAGACTCGAACTGGCTCGCCATGACCACATAGACAAGGAATATGGCAAGCATCATCGCGAACATCAGGCTGCGCATCGAGGTCTCCATCTCACGGTTCTGCCCGCCCACGCTGTATGAGAAGTCGGAGGGAAGCGATACCTCGTCGAAGATCTGGTAGATGGCGCGCGTGGCACCACCCAGGTCTATCCCGTCGAGATTGGCCGATATCAGAGCGGCGCGTTGCTGGTCTATCCTCCGTATCTCGCTCGGCCCCTCCTCTATTTCTATCGACGCGACCGCCGAGAGTGGAATCGGGATCTCTCCCCCGGGATTAACGGTCAATCGCCTCAGGTCGTCGACGCTCTCCTTGTCGGTCTCGCGCAGTCGAACGCGTATATCTATCTTCCTGTCCGCCTCCCGGAACTCGGTGGCGATATCCCCCTGCACCTTCTTCCTGACGAGGGCCGCGACATCGTATACGCTCAGCCCATAGCGTGCAAGCTGGTTCCTGTCATATCGAATCTGCACCTCCGGATATCCCTTCTGGATGTTGGTCTTGACGTCCGAGAGGCCCGGGATTTTACTCATCCTGAACATGATCTCGCGGCTGATGCGCGCAAGCGAGGCGAGATCATACCCCTCGATCTCCACCTCCACAGGTGTCTTGAAGCTGAAGATGCTTGGCCTCGATATCCTTATGTCGGCATCGGGTATCATCGCCAGGCGCCTTCTCAGATACTCTATGAGACCTTCCTCCTTCTCTGCCATGTCCCCGCCTCTCGTCAGCTCGACAGTCAGTTTCGACGAGTACTCCCCTTCCTCGGCCGATGGGTTCGACTTCTTCTCCACACCCACGACGGTGGCCACCTCCTCGACATCTTCCCGCGCCTGGATGATCTTCTCTATCGGCCCGATCCGGTCGAGTGTCTTCCGCAGCGGAGTACCAACGGGCATCCTCACCTCGACGTTGAACTCTCCCTGGTGCACCTCCGGTATCAGTTCCCTCCCGATCCTCGGAAGGAGGAGGAGGAGACTGATGAGAAATATCGCGCCGGCGGTAGTGATTACAATACCCGGGTTCTCCACCGCTCGCTTGAGAACCTTCGGATACGCCTCGCTCAATCGCTGGTAGCCCCTGTCGAACATCGCCCCGAGGAAGACGAGAATCGGTGCCACCAGAGCGCCTGTGAGCACAAAGAGGACGGTAGCGGCCACTATCACGAGGTGAATGACCAGTATCGCAGCCTTCCCCACTAGCGAGATCACGGTGTGAAACAGGTATTTCAGGAGGATATAGGCCATTCCGCTGATTGTCGGCACGATCAACGCGGCTCTCATGAGGACGTTCCCCACCGCACTCGAGGCGTGGCCTTTTCCCCTGCTGGTCGCCCAGCCCCACAGGCGCCTCAGACCCTGCAGGAGATCCTCCACGGGCGTGTAGAGAAAGATACCGCCCCAGACCTCCATCGCCTCGCCACCGCCCGAAAGTAGCAGGCCCCTGTCCCGGCCGAGCCACGCGCTGATTCCGTCTGCCCTCACTCCTCTCCACCTGAGCCTGAGCAGGGCGATCAGAGCGCCGATCAGCGGGAAGAGAATGGAGACCACAGCCTTCAGCAGGACCTCTATCATCGTTCCCAGGAGAAGACCGATCCTGGTGCAGACCTCACTCAGGAATGTCGGCACCTGGCGCAGGGAGGCGTGTAGCGCGTGAGTCCACACCGGCGGGCCGGGCGCTTCCTCGCGGTTATCATCTCCACCGACAGGCTTCAACGGCGGACGCGTTGAAAGTGCCTCGAATCTCAGAAACGACGAATCCTCCAGCGACTTCCGCCATTCCCCCTCTCCGGCCTTCGATATCTTTTGTGAGGCAAGCACGGGTATTACAAAAAGTGAAACCGCGAGCGAGGTCAGGAGCGCGAAGACAACCGTGAGTGACATGTCGCCGAAGACCTGACCCGCGACACCTTCCACAAAGACGATCGGGAAGAAGACTGCTATCGTGGTGAGTGTGGAGGCGATGACCGCGCCGCTGACCTCGCTGACACCACGCAGTGACGACTGTATGACACCGTCACCCTCCTCCCTGCAGCGGAATATACTCTCGATGACCACTATCGAATTGTCGACAAGCATCCCGACACCCAGGGCGAGCCCCCCCAGTGACATGATATTCAGGGAGACATTCCCCACGTGCATGCAGGCAAAGGTCGCTATTATCGATATCGGGATGGACAGCCCGACGATGAGTGTCGATGTTAATTGCCGCAGGAAGAGAAAGAGAACGATAATGGCAAGAATACCTCCAAAGAGCGCCGTGTTCCTCACTTCCCTGACGGAATTCTCGATGAATATTGACTGATCCGAGAGGGTGCTGATCTGGACGCCCGAAGGGAGCTTGTGACTCAGAAAGTTGGTCATCTCTCTCTTCATCGCCGAGGCATAGGCCTTCTCCTGTTTTACACGCTTGATGTCTTCGGCGCTGTGGCCTTTCTCTCCGACGTTCGTTTTCCCGGCCTTGTCGTCGAGATGCTCTTCTTGTTCCTTCTCTTCACTCGGCGGATGCTCCACATAAGCCCTCTGCTCTTCTGTCCCGAAGAGCGTCTCTTTGACAAGGCTCGCCACTTCGACTGCATTGGCGTCCGCCTCCTTGTATATCTCTATCTCAACGCTCTCCTGCCCGTTGACCCGAGTGATCACCTCACGTTCGGAGTGACTCCTCGAGACCCTCGCCATATCTTTCACCCTGAGGCTTACACCGTTCAACTCACCGACTACAACATCACCTATCTCATCCAGGTCCCGGAACTCGTTGAACGTCCTGACCAGATATTCCGCGTCCCCTTCCTTCAGCTTCCCGCCCGCGAGGTTGATGTTCTCCTGTGCGAGACGCTGGTTTACGAGGCCGATGTCGAGTCCGAGCGAGGCAAGCTGTCTTTCGTTGATCTCGATGTGTATCTCTTCCTCGAGACCGCCCTTTATCTTAACCGCGGCAACGCCCTGGATCCCTTCGAGTTCACGCTTGATGTCTTCGTCGCATATCTTCCTCAGGTAGTAGAGGTCATCAACGCCATAGACGCCGAGCCGCATAACGGGATCGAGCGAGGGGTCGTAGCGAAGGATGATCGGCTTCTCCGCACCATCGGGATAGTATATAGGATCGAGCTTCTCTCGAACGTCCTGGGTCGCGATATTCATGTCCGTGTCCCAGGTGAACTCGAGGATTACATCGGAGATCTCCGATTTCGAAATGGAGTTTATGCTGACAAGGTTGTTGACGACACCTACGGCCTCTTCAACCGGTCTGGATATCTGGTTTTCGACTTCTTCGGGTGCCGCGCCCGGAAACTCTGTGCGGATCGTGAGGGATGGATAGGTGATGTCGGGCATCAGGTTCAGGGACAGTCTGTTGTATGAGACGAGGCCGAAGACAACGATCGCGACCACAACCATCAGTATCGCGACGGGACGTTGTACCGTCAGACTGAAGATGCCAGTCGAGGCGTCACCGGGTCCGTCTGACTCCTTTGTTTCGTTCAACCGGTCTCCTCTCCGTCCCGGGCATTCTGGTCATCGACTATCCTTATCTTCGCGCCATCCTTTATGCCGCTCTGCCCCACGACTATCACGTGATCGTCGTGGTCGATTCCGGATAGTACCTCCACAACCTGGTTATTCGCGAATCCTTTGTCGAGCTCAACCCTCGCCGCCGTGCTCTCTTCACCCGCGATGAATATATATTCTCTTCCACCGTCGTAAACGATCGCGTCCCTCGGGACCAGCATGGTGTCATCGTGCGTGCCCGTGATTATGTGTACGTGAACGAACATTCCAGGCCTGAGTCTCGCACCCCCGGCCTCGATTCCCACCGTGACTTTGAAGGTCCCGCTGTTCGGGTCGACAACCGGGCTGATGCGCTTTACCCAACCCTCGATCTCCTCTCCCTCGATAAAATCTGAACCAATTGTTACGCGCTGGCGGAGATTGATTCTGTAGATCTCCTTCTCGGGTACGTGGACTATCGCGATGAGACTGTCGAGGTTTACGATTGAGAATATCCTGGTGCTGGTATTAATTCGGTCGCCCTCGCTTATCAATCTCTCAGAGACGACGCCGCTAATCGGCGCCTCGATCCGTGTGTATCTCAGCAGGAGCTTCGACTTGTCCCACTCCAGTTCCGCCTGCTTGAGTTCGTAGCGCGCGTTCTCATGTTCTTCAACACTGATCAGGTCGCCCTCGTACATTTCCTCGACACGTTTGAAATCATTCTCCAGCTTATGGAAAGCCACCTCGCTCTTCGCCTCATCCAGGGAGTACTCTTCGTCGTCGAGCCTGGCGAGGAGAGAGCCCCTCTTTACCAGGTCACCTTCCTCCACCAGCAACTCATCGACAAGACCGGACGTCTGTGGATAGATGTCGACGCCGCTCTCGGTCTCAATAGTGGAGCTGAGCAGTATGTATGAAGAGATGCTGCCCAGGCTGACCTCGGCTACTTCAACGGGCACTCCCGTCTTCTCGTCCTCTTTATTTCCTTCTTCCGCGGCCGCCGTCTCCTCCTTGAGTTGAGAAGACTCCTCGTTGTTGTCGGCGTTGCCTTTATTGTTACATGCGACTCCCGCCGTCAGAAATGTCGTCAGGAGTATGGACATCGTTAATGCTCTCGAAGTGCGCGATGCGTTATGGCTCACATGATACCTCTCTTTGAGTCGGGGTCATCCGTTTTCTACTACTACCTGATTTCTATCTCCAGGGTTTCAACAAAAACATCTTGCCCACAGCAAGGTGGAAGAAGCCCCTCCAAGTCCTCATAAACGATTCCCGGAGGACCCTGACATCAGGACCGGCCCTCTCTCCGTCAGGGAAGTCGCAGGGGAGTCATGCGCTGTACTCGTGGAAGCCATAAATACAAGGTCTGAACGTTGTATTTATGCTAGATTTCTTTTTACACAAGCCTGTGGCCTTGTATTTTTCGCAAAGAGCGTTCTGTCTCCTCGTGCCGTTTCACGGAAAACTGCGGTTGTTGCTCACCCCCGATTCCGCGGCTTCGTCGTTTCGGAGGAGACAAGGGATCCCGCGGGAGCGACGGTGAGACGATGTCCCCATGGTTGGTCCTCATTCGAAGGCGACTCTTGACAGCGACTGAAATCGTGGTATTATAGTTGAAAAGCCCGAGTTACAGCGGCACGATGAATTATGACCGCCACGCCCTTGTTTCACCCGTGACCGGAGAGATAGGATGCAAAACTTCTACCGTTCTTGTCAACAGTTTCTGACCGGAGCCCGGCGCAACGGAGCGCTTTTCTCACTGATGTCCGCGCTGGTCCTGACCTTTTCACTGGTCACGCATGTAAGCGCCGTCCAGCGAATGGTACTGACCGAAGGCTATACGAATTACCAGTGACCATATTGTCCCGCGGCCGACCGTGCGTTGGACCTCATCTACGAAGGCGATTCCGACAACTTATCGATCATTCGCTATCACACATGGTGGCCTGGTTCGAATGATCCTTACTACAACGCTAACATCGCGGAAAATAACGCCCGCATAAGCTACTACGGGGTCAACTATACACCAGACCTCTGGATCGATGGGGATATACATGGAGGTTCAGGATACGGCTCCTGGGGCAATTACATTACCAGCGAAGAAGGGGTCTCGAGCCCCATCGCTATCGATCTCTCCGCCGACTATGGTTCCGCGGGCGATTATGGTACGATCACCGCTGTAATCACCGCCATCGATCCGATCACGGAGTCAGGCCTGAAGACACGCTTCGCCATAACGGAGTCACACCTCCCCCGGTACGGACAGTTCGAGGAGTTCAATAATGTCATGCGGGACATGGTTCCCGACGCTGGCGGCCTCGACCTCTCCATCTCGCAGGGAGATACCGTCACTGTGCAGGCAGACTATGTCCTGTCGAACGACTGGGACTTCGCCAACCTCGACATAATCGCTTTCGTACAGGCGGACCAGGGCAAAAAGATCCTCCAGACCGCGAGGTTCACCCCACCGTCGGGCTCCGTCGCCGGGACAGTTACAAGCACGGAGAGCGGATTCCCCATCCCGAACGCCAACGTGGACATCCTCAACACGAGTTATGGAGACATTACTGATTCACAGGGAGCCTACTTCTTCTCCTTCATCCCCGGAAATCAGAGCGTAACCGTGGGAGCGGGAGGCTATGTCCCTGACACACTGAGCGTATTCATAACGTCAGGGGACACGGCGACGTTCAACATAGAATTGCAGCCCGGCGCTACCAGCTCCATAACGGGTACGGTCACTGACCCCGGCACACGGGCGGGTCTGAAGGCCGCCGTGACACTCTACATGAACGGCGACTCCCTTGCCACAGTGGACACCGACTCCCTGACCGGGGCCTATGCCTTTGATGGAGTCAGCGTCTCGCTTCCCCCGTGGGTTGTCTACACCGACCTCAGGGTAGTTCCGGAGATCCCCTACGGCGCGGTTGCCTATGGCGACACTATCCAGGTCGAAGAGGGAAGCCCGGCCGTAGTCGATTTTGCCCTCTCTCCAGCGGATGTATTCCTGGTGGATGACGACGAAGGGATGACGTATGAGACGTATTTCAAGGACGAGATAGCGGCCGCCGGTCGGACCTACTATCACTACGATGTCAACGCCGAGGGCGAGTCGGCAGCGAACCAGATCGAGTTGTTTCCCGTTACTTCCACAGTCGTCTGGTTTACCGGGGACGCGAGCTCGAGCACCATTTCCGAGGTAGAACAGGACAGTCTCGCCAGCCTCCTGGATCGAGGAGGAAGCGTTTTCCTCACCGGACAGAACATCGCCGAGGACCTCGACATGGCGGGAAGCACCCTCCTCTCCGACTACTTCCATGTGGCCCATGGCGGCAACAGCTCCAACTGGCTGTCGCGGGGGGTCCAGGGCAATCCTGTCACGGGATACCTGGAGCATTTCGTCACGACAGGCCAGGGGGGCGCGAACAATCAGACATCGAGAGACATCCTGCTTCCCAGCGATCCGGCCGTGACGTTCATCGACTATATATCCAGTCCGATCGACACGACCCCGAGAGGTGTCGCGGCAGTATACGTGGAGGGCGCTTCGTCGTCCAAAGCGATCCTGATGGGAATGGGCTTTGAGTCGATCAATCGTCCCGGGAGCGATCTTTCACAGGCCACGCGCGAAGAGACGATGCTCGCGATATTGAACTGGTTCGACGGAATCGTCGATATCGGTGACAACAGCGGAGCTGGCGGCGGCATTCAACTGCCACGGACAGTCGCGCTGGAGCAGAACTACCCGAATCCTTTCAATCCGTCCACCACGATTCGATATTCTGTCCCGTCACGGGAAGACGCGCACGCGAACGCATCGGTTCAGCTGGCTCTCTACGACATCAGGGGACGCTTGATTAACGTGCTCGTGGATAAGGGGCAGGCCCCTGGCAATTACATGGTTCACTGGGATGGCAAAGACGGACGGGAGCAGCCGGTCGTGTCGGGCGTGTATCTCTACAGGCTCAGGGTGGAGGACCAGGTCCTCACCAGGAAGATGACAATCCTCCGGTAGCGGGGATGTGAACGATATCGAGGCAGAATGGTGCGTGTCCAGGGTTCGCGACTTGCTCGGGCACGCGCGCGCCATTGTCCAATAGTTGATCGGTCTGTGCTGGATGGTTAGAACTTGCTGAAGAGCTTTACCTCGAGGCCCTCGAATTCCGGCTCCGTCCGGCAGACCCCACCCACGCAGACCCTTCCCTTCTGGCGTGATCCGTAGAAGACCATGAGATCCTGGTTTTCACTGAGATGCAGGTTGATCTGGCCGGAGAGGAACACGTTTTTGTCGGGGATATCCTCTATCCACCTCTGGAGATCAGATCTGTTGTCTTTCTCTCCCATGAACGAGATCGTCCAGTGTGGCGAGCGCGTGTATTCTGCGATCAGAAGATCGACATCAAACTCACCTATGGCAGTGCCCTTCTGGTGTTGATGCTGGATCTCTGTACGAATGCTGTTGCGATCGTTGAGGTAGTATTCGAGCTCGACGACAGGAATGTAGCTGCGAATCCCCTCATTCACCTGCGAGCCGAATGCAAGCACGCCGTACAGCTTATCTCCCTGGTAGCGGCTCCACTCCCCGTACACCTCTTCATACTTTACCTTTCCCGTCGTGTACGACTCAGTCCGGCTGTAGTTGAAAAGCAGCGTATTCATAGGGACGGGCGAGTAAGATGCCTCGACCTGATAACCCTCTTCATTGTTGGCGTCCATGGAATAGGCGTTTCGGCTGAGGAGTGTATATATGTGTTCCCTCGTCAGCGCCGGCGGATTGTTGTGAAAATCGAACTGGTCATACTTCTTGTATTCGAGCAGGAGACCCACGCCGAACAGATCAAGATTGGTCCCGAGGTATACCGCGCTTCCTGGCTCGCTGATTCGATCGCCCATCTCGCCATAGAAATAGAGTCGACTCAGCCCGAACTCCAGCCTCCCGGTAACAATCTCATCCGTGGATGAAGAGTTGCTGATCCTGCTGATGCTCGAGCCCAGCAACACGTTCTGCAGGGGACCTGTATTCAATCGCTCGCTCAGGCGGGCCTCGAGGTTGGCCGCGTGCAGCAGACCGAATCTCTCCTGCGGGATTCCCGAAGGCTTCTTGTCGAGCATCTTCCCCGTGAGAAACTTGAAATCGAAAATGTCTTTCTGGACACCGATACGAATCCCATCGAGGCTGGTGTCGATCCGGACATCGCGACTTTCGTAGCTTCTAAACGCGATACCTCGTCCGAAAATATCATAGAAGTTGCCCGCGGTTATGCGAACCCCATTCCTCTGAAACTCCACATAGCGATACGCGATATCCTGGAAGGTTGAATCGGGGGGCAGGTCCTTCGCGCTTCCGGCGGATCGCTCAGATGGCTGGAACACCTCGAAACGAGCCCCGAACGAGAATGGGTCGGTCTGATATCTGAGATCGAACCAATCCTCCAGGATCTCATCGTTCGTGTCTTTCTCCAGCGAGTATTCAAACTGATTGGATATGCTGAGATTGGAAAGATCAACAGCCTGTGCCCGGGCATTCGAGGCGAACACAATCAAGCAGAACAGGCACACCAGGCAAAGAATTGATCGGCTCCCTTGAGGGCCGCGCTCAACCACCAACACCACTTTCCCCTTCCATCGCTTCCTCTCCTCCCTCGTCTTCGGCGGTAAAAGCCTTTTCTATCTCCTCGCGCAGAGATGCCTCGTCACCCGGTCTGTATCCAAAATGTTTGTACAGAATCTCTCCCTTCGCGTTCAGGACGTACGTATATGGTGTCCCCAGAAGGCCGTACTTGCGCAGAACATCTCCATTGGTGTCGAGGGGAACCGTAAACTCGTATCGGTTTCCGGTGACAAACGATTTCACCTTTGATACACTCCACGGCGAGTCCTCGGAGATGGCAAGGACAACGAGTCCCCTGTCGCGGTAATCCTTCTGTATCTTGTTCAGGTGGGGAAGCTCCTTCACGCACGGTTTGCACCAGGTCGCCCAGAAGTCTATTACTATCGGGCCTTTCCCCAGCAGTTGCGAAAGCTCGACAATGTTTCCGCTGAGATCCTTCAGTGAAAAATTCGCCAGCTTGAGTTTCCCGTCTCCTCCGGAGAGAGGATCGTGAAACCCGAGCGTCAGGACCATAAGACAGGCGCACACTGGTACCAACATTGTTTTCACTCTCTTTAAGAGGTGCATCCTGGCCATCCTTTTTCTCCCTGTACGCGAGTGCTGATCATGCCCAGCCCGTTCTTGATTCTCGCAACGGTGATCTGATCGTCCTATTTTACAATGTTCATCCGTCTTATCCTGACCTGGTCGTCGACCCGCAAACGGTAGAAATAACTTCCGCTTACGACAGTCTCACCATTATCTCCCCTGCCATCCCATGCCACAGTATGATCTCCAGCACTCATTGCCCCCTCGAGAAGGGTGGTAACGCGACGACCACGCAGGTCATAAACCGTCAGTTCGACATCGCCGCGGGTGACCGTCCGAAACGAGATCGTTGTCGATGGATTGAAGGGGTTGGGATAATTCTGCCGCAGGAGGAACGACCTGGGGAGTAATGCGCCCGTTCCGGTTGCACCATCCTCATCGCCGATCCCGACTAGAGTGCCATCCAGGTATTCTATCACCCTCTGGGCCACGGTGTTGCGGTCAGTCTGGGAGTTGATGGCCTCGAACCCAAAAGCAAAATATACCACGCGAGTGGTATCCGTGACATTGTAGACAGCCGAGGAAATCGCGGCCCCGCGCTGTGTCGAATTGTAGTAGAATGACGTGTACGCGCCACCTCCAGCAGGAGCGACTTCGCTTGGTCGGATCTGGTTGTCCGCCCCGTCTCCGCCGGAGATGTCGAGAGTAAGACCATCAGATATGGGCTCCCCGTCAATCCCGTCGAGCACCAGGATACCCGTCGAGTCGGAGATGAACGAAGCGTGCAGGTGGTCCGTGTAAAAGGGCGTCCCCCCTATGTCCCTGCCGATATCCTGCCCGCTTATGAACAGCTTGCCCCCCCCGTCAAGAAACTCTGTCAGGGTGCTCATCTCACCAGCGTTCAACGCCGGCGCGTTCTCACCCGTCAGCCAGAAACAGTAATCGAACAGCCCGAGATCCTTCGCCGCGACGGGCTCCAGGGCCTGCTCCCACACGCCGTTCGAGTACATTTCGGGGATCGCGTCCTTATAGAAGCCTTCGTACGCACTCCCCCCATCGTCGTCCACAATCAGCACATTCGTGCCCTCTGTAATCAGAGCGAAATGCACAGTATCAACAAGGGCGGGATTACCACGTGATCGAAAGGCAAGCGAGGCGGTCGCCCCACCCTCCACGTCGAATGGCGTGATATCTACAGTGGCACTGTCTGTGATCTGCGGCGCAAGCTCGAGCGGTGCCTGGGAGACTCCAGGTGGAAAACAGATGGACCCGACGCACATCACCACAAACCAGCTTGTGTCTGGTGTTTCGTACACCATGCTGACATCCAGTGTGTCGAGCATATCTCCAGTATTGGTGATCATAGCCTTCAGAATCGTGACCTCCATAAGCGGCGACGTCGCTATCGGATCGTTCACCTCGACAGAGAACGAATAATCAACCGCGCGTGCCGGCATCACGAATAGCGAAAGAAGCATCGCCGCCACCACCAGCAATCTTGCATCTGTTCCCCATGTTGTTCTCATTGTTCTTGACCTCCTGCGGGATAATCGTCCTTCTTTCAGATCGGGCCTTTTCATGGACTCCGGCTCGTGGCTGCCTGGATGATGTCGCTGGCGACCGCGTCCTGGAGTTGCAGGAACGCCACGACACTCAGATCCGCCGCCTTCCAGCCGTCCGCAATGGTATAGTCTTCCGTGAACGTCTGGGTAGTACCGACCGAGAGCTCGTCGATCGACCTTCCGTCGGCATTCGGGAGCATGTCCCTCAGGACGCTGTCGAAATATGTCAAGCCATTCTCCGCCTCATAGTGGATATCTCCCTCCACAAGAGCTATCAGCAGGTTGTATTGTCCCTGCGGCACCTCGGAGAGAGCCGTCAGTTCCACCGTTGCCCGACCACTGCTCCCATTTATCTCGTTCGTGACGCTGAGTTGCACGCTGGACACAACTTCCAGCCTCTTCTGGACAGCCGCCTCGATCGCCTGCGCGTCGTCCGCCCCCTGCAGGGGAGAGAGGAACTCTGTGCCATCGATCACTACATACGGGACTCCCACCCCGTCAACTCCGTAATACGATTTTCTGGCGTTGTTTTCGGGACGCGCGTCGAGATAGAACGGGTCCAGCGGATCCGGCCAGTTCACGTGATACTGGATTGATACGACTCCGCAACTGCTTATTCCGTATGCGTTAAGGGCTGCTACATCGTACGAATCGAGCACTTCGTTTATGGCAGCGTCAGATTGAACACACGGTGCGCAGCTAGTATTTGAAAAGTCTTCAAGCAGAACGACCCGCTCATATTCGGTGAGCTCAAATGAAAGGCTCGACAGCTTGCCAAGTGCAACCGTAACGGTTGCGGACGCCGGATCACTCTTGTGGCAGGCCATACTCACCGCTACCATGTGATCCCCTGTTCGGACCTGAGTCAGAGAGTCCGGGGTCTCTTTGCCCGTCTCCTCTCCATCAAGGAGGATAGCGGCACCGTCTAAGCTTGAGGTCACAAATATCGATCCAACCGGCAGGACGCCGGTCGGATCCTTCTGGCCGCACCCATCAATAATGACTCCTCCGAAGAGGAGGACTGCCACCATAACAACGTTCTTCATATACACGGATCTCTCTTACAATAGATCGGGACGGGCACTTTCGAGAATAAGGGCATACTATTATAACACGATTGATCTCGTTTGGCAATCCCCCTTCACTTACAGCATCTCTGTTATTCGGACCTCATATTCGATAGTAACATCTCTCGCTCCTGGGATACAATCCGCGTACGCAGGTATTCGTCATTGAACTCATTGTAACCGCGGGGCCGCATCGGGGGCTTGTTCCTTCGGTAGGAGACCGGTGGATAACAAAAATACAAGGCTCAGGGCTTGTATTTCTAAGCGCCTTACCTCGGAGCGATAATAATATTAAGGATCTTATCCCTCACAAAGATCACCCGCTTTACTTCTCTCTCCTCGATCCGGCGCTCGATGCGATTATCCCTCAGCGCGGACTCCATCACCGTCGCCTCCTCCGCACCTCGTTCCACGTCGACTGTCCCGCGGAGCTTTCCATTGACCTGGATCGCCACCGTGACCGTCTCTCGCTGAACGAGCTTTTCGTCCCACGTCGGCCAGGCTGTCTCGAATATCGTATTCTCATGGCCGAGTCTCTCCCACATCTCTTCGGCCAGGTGTGGAGCCATGGGAGAGAGGAGAACCGCGAGCCCTTCCAGGACGTCTTTTCCCACGGACAATCTCCTGTTATCTTCGGCCGTCACAAAATTCTGGAATTCCATAAACCGGCTGACCGTTGTATTGAGACGAAAGTCTTCGATCCTCGTTGTAATATCTTTCACGAGTGAGTGAAACTCCTTCTGGACCTCGGGAGCGGTCCCGTCGGATACGGTCTTGATTGCCTCCTGAAACCACGCCCAGAGCCGCTTGAGAAATCTGTATACCCCTTCTATGCCCTGCTCGCTCCATTCCGAGTCCTGGTCCGGTGGGCCCGTAAAAAGCTCATAGATCCTCAAGGTATCCGTGCCGTATTTCTCGACCAGTTCGTCAGGGCTGACTACGTTCCCCTTCGACTTGGACATCTTGCAGAACTCTTTTTCCAGCTCTTTCCCGCATTTCGGACATTTCCCGTCTTCGGCCGCATCGAGTGCGATATATCCATGCTTCTCACACCTGAGGGCCTGATAATAGATCATTCCCTGGTTGAACAACTTCTTGAACGGCTCTTCGAACTCGAGCATGCCAATGTCATGCAGAAACATCGTGTAGAATCTCGCGTACAGAAGATGAAGGATCGCGTGTTCCACACCACCGAAATAGCTCTCAACAGGGAGCCATTTCCTGACGGCATCCGGGTCGAATGGCCCGTCCGAATAGTGTGGCGACGGATATCTCAGGAAATACCAGGAAGAGCCTGCCCATTGAGGCATAGTGTCTGTTTCTCTCCGGGCCTCACCACCACACCCGGGACATTTGGTAGAAACCCACTCCTCGATGGCGGCAAGTGGCGATTCACCTGTTCCCGTTGGTCTGTAGCTCTCCACCTCTGGAAGGCGCACGGGGAGTTCCTCTTCGGGCACCGCGACCTCCCCGCATTTGCCGCAATGAACAACGGGGATCGGCTCTCCCCAGTAACGCTGTCTCGAAAAAACCCAGTCCCTCAGGCGATAGCTGACCCTGAAACCCCCGATAGATTCTTCATCGAGCCACTTCGTGATCCGGTTCCTGCTCGTGCGCGAATCGAGTCCATCGTACGGGCCCGAATTGATCATTCTCCCTTCTCCCGCAAACGCCTCGGCAAGGCTTCCGTCTTCTCGCCTTTTGGCCGCGTCGCTGTAAATCACTTCCACGATCGGCAGGCCGTGGCGCTCAGCGAACTCGTAATCTCTCTCATCATGACCCGGGACAGCCATGATTGCACCTGTCCCGTAAGTTGTAAGCACGTAGTCAGCTGCATATACCGGTATTCTGGTGCCCGTTGCCGGATTGATCGCGTTAACCCCGAGGGGCACGCCTGTCTTTTCGCGCAGCTTATTCGTCCTTTCCAGCTCTGTCATCTTACGGCTGCCGGCGAGATAATCCCTCAGGCCGGCCCTCCTGCCCGCGGAGCATAGCTGCTCCGCAAGTGGATGCTCGGGCGCGAGCACCAGGTAAGTGGCTCCAAAGAGTGTATCCGGCCTTGTCGTGAAGACCGGGATTTCACACCGTTCTGCCGCGCCGTCTATCTTGAAGACGATTTCAGCGCCCTCGCTTCGGCCGATCCAGTTTCTCTGCATCGTCTTTACCTTCTCGGGCCACTCAAGACCCTCCAGCCCGCCAAGGAGTCGATCCGCGTAATCGGTAATTCGAAGCATCCACTGGAGCATATCCTTTTTTTCCACAGCCGTATGACATCGATCACACCGACCGTCGATCACTTCTTCGTTCGCGAGCCCTGTCTTGCAGTCCGGGCACCAGTTGATCGGTTTAGTCGTCCGATAGGCCAGCCCCTTTTTGAACATCTTCACGAAGATCCACTGTGTCCACCTGTAAAAATCGGGGTCTGATGTGTTGATCTCACGCGACCAGTCGTATATAGCGCTTATCTCCCTGAGTTGCCTCCTGTAATTAGATATATTGAGTTCCGTATTCACCTTTGGATGAACATTTCTGGCTATGGCGGCATTCTCCGCGGGAAGCCCGAAAGCGTCCCA
>CAZOAR010000052.1:0-16718 GCA_964577985.1 uncultured Gemmatimonadota bacterium
CCCTGCGCGGCGGGAACGCTGCCGAAGGTGGAGGAGTATATTGTTATGACTCGTCCCCTTCGCTCGTCTCCAATGTCATAACGGAGAACATCGCCGCGGGAGATACGACCGGTTGGGGCGGCGGAATCTATTGCGCCAACAATTCCTCGCCGCTGATCGAGTCCAATGTCATCAGTGGAAACCAGACGGTTGGGGAGGGCGCCTATGGAGGCGGGATATATTGCCGCGACGGGTCGGCTGAGATAGTGCGCAACATCGTCTCTGACAACTCATCCATGGGAGGAGGGGGGGGAATATACAATCACGGGTGTGCCTGGATCGCGGGGAACCTGGTATTTCACAACATGGCCTCCGGCGACGGCGGGGGAATCCAGTACACGGTTCCATTCGGCGAAGACACGATTCCTCCTGCGATGAGCGGCAACACGATAACGGAAAACTCGGCCAGCCGTGGGGGCGGCCTGTTCTTTTCCTTCCCCTACTCTTCGGGTTCGGTGACGAACAGCATCGTGTGGAACAATGAAGCATACTCGTCGGGTGAAGAAGTATACGTCACTCTCTATTCCAGTCTTGCCGTCAGTTATTCCGATGTGATGGACGGCCAGACGGGCACGGGCAATATCGACGAGAACCCCTACTTCAGTAACCCGGTTACAAGTGATTTTCACATCGCCTATGAATCTCCCTGCAGAGACGCCGGTGACAGCACCCTTTCGCGGTTGACCACAGATATAGACGGCAATCCCAGAATGATTTTCCACACGGTCGATATGGGTGCGGATGAGGTGGATATGGATCTGCCCGGTCGCACGCTTCTCGTCCCCGGGGAGTTCCAGGCCATTCAGACAGCAATCGATTCCGCGCTTCCACTAGACACAGTTCTCGTTGCACCATCAACCTACCTGGAGAATGTCGACTTCCTCGGCAAGCCCATTGCACTTATCAGCGAAAAGGGCGCCGATTCAACTGTCATAGACGGTACAGGATCTGGAAGTGTAGTGACATTTCAGGGGAGGGAGACCGCACAGGCATGGCTCAGCGGCTTCACAATCCGGAACGGGCTTGCCTCCCGAGGGGGCGGGATTTACTGCTATGGCGCGTCGCCCTCCATCGTCTCAAACCACATCACGGGTAATGAGGCTGCCGGTGATACCGCCAGCGACGGCGGAGGGATCTATTGCAATGGATCGGCCTCCATACTCGAGAACAATGTCATATCTGCGAACATCTCAGCGGGAGATGGCGGCGGTGTTATTTGCATAGATTCACCGGCATCTATCAAGAACAACCTCATCTACGACAACTCCGCGGCTGGTAACGGAGGAGGCATCCGCTACATGGTACCATACGGTTCATCGATCGTGCCTGCAGCGATAGTCAACAACACCATAACAGAAAACTCGGCGAGCCAGGGTGGTGGACTTTACTTCTCCTTCCCCTGGTCTCCTTATGGGGGAGATGTGGTGAATACCATTTTCTGGAATAACACAGCCTCGTGGTCAGATCCCGAGATCACGGATCATTCGAACAACCTGAGCGTGACCTATTGCGATGTCATGGACAGTTATCCAGGAAACGGAAACCTCTATTGCGATCCGCAATTCGTAACAGGCCCGTGGGGTGATTTCTACCTCCAGGCGGCGACGGGTGTGGACAGCGGTAGTTGCTGCGTCGACCAGGGGGATCCGAATTCCCCCCTGATAGACGGCACGACACGAACCGACGAGGCCCCGGACGCCGGCATAGTCGATATCGGCTATCACTATCCTTACTGAGTCCAGCTCCGGATGGATAAAGACGAACCTGATTATCCTTGAACACGTATGACAAGGGCGGGCAGGACAGGAGTTTCCCCGGTATTCCCTGTGCACTGGAGCGTCAAATGTCCTTTTCGCTCCAGGGACGTCTTTTTGACCTGCGCTGACTCTCGGGTTCACTCGCTCCGCAAAACTCGACTATGATAAATCCACTCAAAGAACAGGGGATACTCCTGTCCGCGTGGATTGTTTCTGTCTGAGTGCAGGGTCAGGGAGATTTCGTGAAGGCGAACCCGTCGCCGCTCCACATCTCGTTGGGATAGATGCCGACATAGGCTCGGTATGTGTAGCTTCCGGCGGGCGCCTCTCCGGGAACGGTTTCCGTCCGCACGCGATCCACCGAACCACCTCCCGGAAGTCCGAGCGTAAGCGGTCCGATAATGGGCCCCAGTGTACCCCCGTCCGGCATGGTTACCATCACCCACGCGTTGAAGGACTGTCTGGCTGTCTCGTTGTTGACAAGATGGAGGTCATAGTCGAAGGAACCACCCGATGGGGGGATCACAATCGGTGGATTGATCGGATCCAGAGTGAGTTGTACATCCCTGGGCCCGTCATCGATCGTGAAGGGACCCGGGGTGACCGCGACCGCACTGTCCTGCAGCGTGCGTACGGTATACTTCACGAAACACTCAACCGAGGTCAAGCCGGATGGAACCATCCACTGCAGCCGGCCATTGTTGGGCAGCGAATCGCCCATCGTGGCCCATGGTCCTGACGAGCCGGTGGTGGAGAGTTCGATCCTCACTGCCGAGGCGGCCGCACCTGGAACGCCGGATAGCCAATCGGTGAAACGAGCCGATCCTCCTGCCACGACCTCTCCACCCCTGGGGAACGTGGGCATTATCGTGAGAATAGACGGGCTGGACGTCTCTCTGTAAAACCGAATGTGGTTGCGGGAATTGAATGCTCCTCCCTCCTCAGTTACGTGGACAATGTCCGGAAAGCCGTTGTGATCGGCATCGCCCCCCGCGCGGAACGCCTCGAACGGGCTGTCGGAGTCGTGAGAGTTGATGTAGCTCGCCGCCTCGCTCCAGGTCCCCCGACCATTTCCCGTCCACACGGTGACATGCCCGGATCCTGCCGCAAGTACGTCGCAGAAACCATCGGCGTTCATGTCACATAACTGAGTCAGGTCGTAATTGCCCCCGCCGGGGAGGTTACCGGAGAAATCGACCCACAGGGAGTCGACTTCATCGAATATCCACACCTTGACGCCCCCTGAGACGTAGGCCAGGTCCATCCCGCCGTCGCCGTCCACGTCTCCGATGGAGAGTCCGCCGTGGCCGAAGATTCCGCCGGTGGGCAGGTTATATTCGGCGTCGTAGAACTGCCCGTCGCCGCTACCGAAGAATATCGATCCGTTCTGGTAAGAGGTCGCGATATCCAGGTTCCCGTCCTTGTTGATGTCTCCGAAGAAGACTATCTCGTCCGGGTTTCCGCCTGAGAGAGACGTAGAAAAGGTCCAGGTGCCGTCTCCGTTGTTGAGGTAGACCATCAGAGGATTTCCTCCTCCAAAAGAGGTCGCGGCGATATCCAGATCTCCGTCGTTGTCCACGTCGCCGAGATCGGTTGCGAACATCCCGTAGCTCTCCCCCTGGCTTGCGAGCCCGTCGTCCCATGGTGTCCAGTTCCGGCCGGTACCGTCGCCGAGCGCGACCTCGATCAGCTGATCACCGAAATCCACTCCGGAATAGTTGTGGTGCATGGCATATCCCACGTCTGGAAGACCGTCGTTGTCTACGTCGCCGACGGCGATACCACCGTACCCAAAATCTCCGTTCATGAAGACCTGCCACGCCCCGCTCCCATCCCCGAAATAGACCATTATTCCATGCTCTCCCGAGTTGACATATGGTGATCCGTGGTCGCCGATGGTAACCAGATCGACACGGCCATCCAGGTTTACGTCGGCCATCTCCACCTCACACCGCCCTCCGTCCCACTGTGGTGAGGAGAGGCCCGTCGATGATTCCACGTAGGATATCGCCCTGCTCTCCATGGAGAGAGCAGCGCACTGTGACGCATTCGATTGTTTCGTCGTGCAAAGGTGCATATCACCCGAAGCGGGCTCGATTGTGCCCGGCGCGCCCAGAAGCCAGAGGGTGAGAACGTACGAAAAAGCGACCCTGCGAGCCTTCAGCATCTTTGCACCTCCCGGCAAGTACATGTTTCTACGGCACCACTGTTTGTGTCCGCCGTTTCCGATTAAGAATCATCCTGCATTATAGCACAGCTCCCTTCCGGTTGTCAATCACGGTGGCGTTCGCAAGCCGCTGGAGAGGCCTTCACGCACCTGCGTCGGAGTGCTGGTACGACCCGGTGACGCACACCAGTTTTCCATTTGACTCCGGAATCCACGGGACTCATACGATGGGAATCATGTGCGGATACGACCCTGTGACCGATGACCACATTGGGATCACCCTGGCGGCTGAGTGGATATCCGCGGGGTCATATTTATTGCACTATTCGCGACCCGGGCGGTCACGCTGAAGTCCCCGGTGGCGCCCGCCATTCCAGATCTCCAGACAGGCGGGCTGGTGATTGAGGAGCATGTGAATGTCTTCACTCGAAGCGATCAGGACCATGGGGCCAGAGACGTCGCGCCAGACAGTCGCGCTGTCCTCGTATGGGACAGCAGGAGACAGGAGGCCGGGACCTCTGGCGTATACGCCCGCCTGCTCGACCCACCGGGAAGGCCACTCACTCACGAGGTCCACGTCAACCAGTACATAAGAAGCCATCAGTGTTTCCCGGATGTAGCGTGGGCTGGCGGAGATATCGTATGGTTTGTCCGGGACTCACACGGCCAGGACGGTCAGGCGGGTTCCATAGTCGCAAGACGGTTCAGCCCTGACCTTACTCCCGCGGGTCCCGAGATCGCGGTGAACACCACCCGTGAGGGGAACCAGACCAGTCCGGTGGTTGTGGGCGGGACGGATGGATCGGCAATTATCGCCTGGGCGAATACCGTCGGAGGTGGGCAGAACAGGTCAGATATCCGCGCCATCCTCCTCAACAGTGACGGAGGAACGGCGAGCGATGAATTCGTAATCAGCGGTGTTGCGGATGGGCGTGACGTATCGCCCTCGATAGCGTCGCTTCCCGGCAGGGGCGACAGGGATTACCGCCTGGATCCAGGCCATAAAGGATTCGTACACGACGAACTGGGTCGAGACTACGATCAACTGAGTATGGTGAGCGTAAAGCCACTCGAGGCAGGGATGCCCCGGGCGCTTTCGGTATCCGGACATATACGGCTCTTCCTGTGTGGTCGGTGAATCTCCTCCACGCCACGCCCTCATGACTCTGCGAAACATCTCATCCCGCCTTCTGACGGGCGAAATAGAATCCTGTCTGAGACCACGATGCATCACAGGCACCGTGGAAACGTCGAATCATGATATTGTTGACCATGGCCGGAGGCTGTGGTATATTTGTAAAGACGGAGAAGACAGTGATCGACGGCGCTGTGTCTATCCGGTCCGACAATGAGTGCGGGGAGGATATGGGAGTCTTTCACCTCAACCTGCGGCCAGCAAAGGAGGCAGGGAATGAGATCTCAACGATACACATACACTTGTGCATGTCTGCTGGCATGTATGCTCGTCGTCTCGAGCGCGCCGGCGATACGAACGGCTCCCCTCCCAGCCTTTGATTCGATTGCGTTCGATGGAGACAGGCTCGTGATGAACGTGACTTTTCCTGACATCGGCAGCAGTGCCATGATCAGAGAAGGGGGATACGATGTCATAAGTGGCAGCGGAAAGACCAACCTGTATATCCCTGGAAAACCGCTGCTGCCCCTGCGCAAATACATGATTGCGCTACCTCCTGGTGCCACTGCGCGATCGGTGGAGGTCACTCGCAACGGTGGTGTGGAACTGCCGGGTTCATACAACCTCAGACCAGCGCCTTGCCTGCACTTGATGGGCGGAAAAGCTGATTCAAACGAAGATATGCGTGAGGAGTGGCAGAGAAACTACGATTCCACCTATGAGGTTGACACCGCCTACCCTGATTTCGAGGGAAAGCTCTCAGGATCGGGAACGCTGAGAAAATACGCTTATGCCTCGGTGTCTATCTGTCCGTTCAGCTATTATCCTGTTTCGGGAAGACTCAAGAGCTACACCTCAGCTCGAATAACAATCAACTATGACATGCCCGTGGAAGACAGCCCTGAGGCCAGGAGAATTGAGGAGACAAAGATGGACTGCCTGGCCGATGAGCGCGCAGCGAGGCTGTTTCTGAACTTCGACCAGGTCAGGGAGCTATACAAACCACCGGTCACTCTCGATCAGACCGCGCGGGAAAGATATGACTATGTCATACTGACCGACGAATTGCTCGTCAATCTTGTGACCTCATCAGAGTTCTACCAGTGGAAAAAGGATACGGGGAGCAATCCGCTTGTGGTGCTCTATACGGACCCGATGATCACCGGACAGCCGGGTCGTGATCTTGCGGAGCAGATACGCAACTTTCTCAGGGCATACTATCTTACATGGGGCGTGGAGCACCTGCTTATTGTGGGTGATTATGAAACGATTCCCATGCGGTATTGTTTTCCTGACCCAGATGACCACAACTTCAATATTTCCGATCCGTACAGCTATGTCGGTGAGGTGCCGACAGATTACTATTACGCGGACCTGTCTCTTCCGGACGAGGAATCGTGGGACAGCGATGGAGATGGATTCTACGGGGAGTACGGGCAGGATACGCCCGACTTTCTCGCCGATATCTATGTCGGACGAATTCCCACGAAGTTGTCGTCAAGGGTCTACTATACATTGAACAAGCTGGTCTCATTTGGGCAGGATACGGGTCAATGGAAGAATCGAGCGCTTCAACCCGGGGCAATCCTGTTCTTCGAGAATGAGAATTACAGCGGCTACCCATTCTGTGATGGTGCCAGGCTGCCTTATCAGATAGAATCCGACCTGATGAACAGCGATTGGACCATCAGCCACTACAGCGAGCAGAGCGGCTTGCGGACGTCGGATTACGACTGGCCGGCGATAAGTGAGACCGCGTTCACATCAGACTGGAGAGGTGGGCAGTACGGGGTCGTCAACTGGGCGGGCCACGGTGGGCCCAATGGTGTGGGGAGGACAATCTGGCAGTGGGACGATGGCGACGGTGTCCCTGAGAGCAACGAATACTATTCTCCCCTGCTCATAAGTGTCGACTCCAACCTGGATGATGATTACCCATCGATAGTGTTTGCCGTCTCCTGCCTGGTCGGGTATCCCGAGCCCAATCTCTACGGGAACCTTGGAGTGGATCTCCTGACCAAGCAGTACTTCGGAGCTTCAGCGGGTGTACTCAGCGCCACGCGACCCGCGGCGATATCGAGTGACTGGCCAACGGACCAGGGTGGTGCGGAGTCACTGGCGTACGAGTTCAACCGATTAATGATCTGCGGGCCGGGCGGCTCGGAGATGCTCGGTGACGCTCTCTACGATTCCAAGTTCTACAGCCACCAGAACTATGGCTGGGATCATATCTATGAATACCTGAACCTGTTCGATTACAATCTCTACGGCGACCCGTCCATGCTCAGAGAAGGGGTGGCGACGCCGGTGGTCGACAATTCCGATGTAGAATTTACCACCATGTCCGGATCCTGGCTGCAAGGGGACTTTCCCGATGCCAATGAAGGGAACTGCGTGTACAACCCTGCGGGCAGCGGCGACAACTCGGCGGCGTGGAGGGTGGACTCCATCGTCGGCCCCGGCAGGTATGATGTCTATGTCTGGAAGTTCGATCATTCCCGTTCCGACCTGATGGGGACGGATGTCCATTACAAGGTGAGGGACATGAACACAACGTCGGACTGGATTCTTGTTGACCAGTCGACTCCCGGCGATGAATGGATTTACCTCGGTGGTTTCGACTT
Organism: uncultured Gemmatimonadota bacterium; assembly: GCA_964577985.1. GTDB lineage: Bacteria > Gemmatimonadota > CAZMKB01 > CAZMKB01 > CAZNLH01 > CAZOAR01. Next base: position 7,723 of record CAZOAR010000052.1, read on the forward strand.
CGACCAGAGCCGTGCCCAGGGGATCATGATAACAGATGAGGCGGATGGCTATGTTGCAGCGGACGCGGTAAAGCTGGTCTACAAGGGATCGCTGCCGTGACCTAAGTGTATGAGTTCGTCACCGAAATCAATTTGAGATCCATGGATGCGGTGGGGACCCTCCGACTCCTTCGGGACCGTGGTGATGGATCTCTGCCATAAGGAAGAGGTGCCAACAGGGTCTGCACGAGTAAGAACGATAACAGGAGCTGGCCTGCTCCTGTAATGCCTGTTCCTGCCCCGGATGGCCGTGAAAACACCTGTGATCGTTTAGACAGGTTCGAGCCTTCTCAGTTATAAGCTCCGGCAGAGATGTCTCCATCCTCCACAGCCGATCAGCCGCGGACAGCGCCTGCTCAGCCAGGACCATTCTTCTCCGACCGCACGAAACCATCACATCGCCTGGATGCCGGTTGTGCGTCTCCTCTCGATCCGTTTGTAAGGATCATCCCTCCATGCCGACTAATTATCAAACGTCGAAACGAGCTGCCAGTCATATGCTCGATGGCACTCAAGTTTAAACCCTGAATCAGGGAGGGAACATGTCTCAGAAGTTGTTCACGTCATTTGCGGTTTTAGCGGTTTTTCTGACACTTTCCATGGCTCCAGCCTATGCGGGCCAGGCCGGAGCAGGCGGGCTTTCCCCGGTCATGGTGCAGTCGTCTCTTTCGTATCAGCAGACAATGGACAACCTTCGGAAGCTGGTCTCCAAGAATGGCATGATGGTTATGGGCGAAGTTAACCAGGGGAAGATCATGTCGATGGCAGGCATGAGCATGAAGGCGACTTCACTTCTTATTGGAAATCCCATGGTCGGGAAGAAGCTCTTTGGTGAGAACGTCGGCGCTGCGGCTGCTGCCCCGTTTCGTGTTACTGTCTTCGCAGATGAGACCGGTAAGACCACGATCAGCTACTTCAAGCCTTCCGATCTCCTCGCCTCGTTCGGAGGTAAACAGACGGCCATGGTGGCCTCAGACCTGGACATGAAGATGAGCATGCTGACAACCATGGCGGGGAAGTGACGGTCATGAGACGCGATTTCACTCTTTCAGAGCTGATGATGACCCTTGGCGCGGTGCTGCTGGCCGGTACCGTGCCCAACCTCTTCATCGTGGCGCAGGCGGGATACGTAAGGTTCTCGGTACTTGGAAAGTTTGTCCTGATACCTGCGATTGTCCTGATGTTTATCCTGTATCTCTTCTCAAGAAGCCGTTCGCCACTCTTTGCTGGTACGCTCACATCCGGAGCTATGGCGGGCCTCGTCGCCACCATCGGACTCGAGGCGGTAAGGGAGGCGGGATATCACCTGGGATGGATGCCGGGCGACCTGCCCATGCTTATGGGAGTACAGCTCCTGGATCGGTTCATGGAGGGGCCTTCGTTCCTCTCCAACCTGGTCGGATGGGGATACCATTTTCTCAACGGAGCCTCTTTTGGAATTATAATGGCGCTCCTTCTTGGCAGGGTCAGGTGGTGGGCAGGACCGATTTACGGACTCCTGATCGGGATCGGCTTCATGGTCAGCCCGGCTGCCACAGCCCTCGGGATCGGTAGGTTCGGTGTTCTCTTCGGTCCCGGCTTCGCCATTACTGTAACGGTTGCACATCTCGTCTTCGGCGTCATACTCGGCGTTATTCTGCAAAAACGCCTGAAAGGAGAGGGACTCGTCACTCCGTTAATCGCAGGCAGCAGCCTCACTCGTGCGCTTTAGTCACTGGCTGGACCCGCTCTGGAGGCCTGCCTGAAGTCAGGAGGCGACGGAGCGGGTGCCGTTCTCCCTCATGTTCTGAATCAGGGCGAGACAAGCTCGCTGCAACCTGTCAGCTTGTGGGGTAGTTGGGCCCGACGATGAGCATGGAATTCGGGAGGACCGACTGTATGGCTTCCATTTTGCTGCCGAAGAACAGCTCCCTGGCCAGCCCGTGCCCATAGGCCCCGACGATGACTATGGCGTCGTGCTGGACACCATAGAGGTTTTCCTTGAAATCACCTTTTTCGAAGAATGTCCAGGTAGCCTTTTTCGCGTCGATCTTTTCGTAGACCCCCCCTGAGATCATTATCTTCCGGAAGTCATCCTTCTGCTTCCCCTCTCCCTGAGTGAATACCTCGAGAGGGAGGCCTGTGCTCTTCTGAAGTTTGAGCGCGCAGGTCATCGCGTGGATGGAATTGACGGATCCGCCGAAGAAACAGACCAGTCTGGTCCACTCCTTGTAGACAGAGGATGGGATGAACACCGGGAACGCGGCGTGCTTGATTATGTTGCGTACGCGAGGCCCAATGTACCCGAGCCCGACCTTGGTTGACAGATCACTGATCGACCTGGGACAGCACATATAAGCGTAAGCGGTGGGGATCTCCGGAAGAGTGGAGGCTGCGAACTGGGTCGGTTTGTAGAAGGTGTAATCAACATCGAAAGATGAAAGAATCTCCTCTGCGTGTCCCTTTGCCGTATCATGCGATCTGAGAAATGCGCGATCCAGATCGACCGTTACGATGCTACGATCGAAGTACATGAGGAACTGGGGGTGCTCGGGGATATAGACGTTCAACGAACGCCCGGAACGCTGGCAGAAATACGCGGAGTGCATCAATATTTCACGCCCGAAGGGGGTGTTGCGGAATACATGAAAAAACTGGTGTTCCATTGCAGATTCCTCCGTTTTATCAGTGATCTTCCTGTACTATCAATTCCTTCCTGTAATGTTCCAGCAATTCTGTCTTGTCTACCAGCCCCATGAACCTGTTACCCTCAACGACCGGGAGGCAGGCGACACCCCGGGATTCCAACTTCTCCATGATAACGGAGAGATCCTCGTGCGGCGACACAGGATCCATTCGCTCGTCCATGATCTCTTCTGCCAGTATGGTGCCGTGGAGGGACGTGTCAAAGAGGAGGGGTCGAATCTCGTTGATGTCGATCATGCCCTGGTATCGATCGGTGTCGGGATCGATGACCGGAAAACAACGCTGACGCGTCCGCTGGAGAAGAGAGACCAGTTCTCCCAGTTTTGTGTCCGGTTCCAGTGCCACGCAGCGACTGTTCAGGACCTCCATAACACCCAGATCTGCCAGGACCCTGGCATCGGTGCGCGGACGAAGGAGTTTTCCGCCCGCCATGAGTTCCTGGTGATACACGGAATAGGGTTCGAAGCGCTGACTGAGTGTTGCAGAGACCACGGCCACGAGCACAACCGGCACCACAACCTCGTAACTTCCTGTAATCTCGATGATGAGAAATATCCCGGTCAGTGGTGCCTGCAGGACGCCGCTTATCAGGCCGGCCATTCCGAGCAGCGCGAAGAAACCCTCTCCTGTCATCGCGAGTGATGGTATCAGGCGACTCAACCCTCTCTGGTAAAGCAGACCGCACATGCTCCCTGTGACCAGGCATGGGGCGAACACACCTCCGGATCCGCCGCTTCCTATCGTGAGCGAAGTGGCCGCCACCTTGGCGACAGTAAGGACTGCCACGATCAATATCCCCTGTGAGAATGTACCCTCAATGGCCTGCCTCACGGTCTCGTATCCTTCACCAGACACCGCCGGCAATGCCAGGGCTATTATCCCCACAAGCAGGCCTCCGGACGCGGCCCGGATGACAGGTGACGAGATAAGGCCGGGTGATTTCTTCTCGGTGGCTTTCAGCATCCTCACCAGGAGGACCGCCCCTGCGGCGCATATGAGGGCCAGGCCCAGAGAGGTCCCTATGTCGATGAGACCCGGGTGAAAGAGCCTGTGCTCGAATGGTATCTGATTCCCTCCGAGGATCCGGCTCGCCTCTGTGGCAACCACCGAGGCTACGGCGATCGGGACCAGGTGAATGGGGGTCCACTCCCCGAGTATAGCTTCGAGCGAGAAGGCGATTCCCGCCATCGGGGCATTGAAGATGGATGCGATCGCTCCCGCCGCCCCGCAGCCTACTATGACTACACGCTGCCGCTCGTTGACGTTGAAGAGGTTGCCGATGTTCGAACCTATACTCGCGCCGCTTATGACTACCGGGGCCTCCGGCCCGGCCGATCCCCCGCTTGCGATGGTCAGGAGGCTGCTGATAAGTCTCGAAGAGACGGATCTCAGGCGAAGCAGACCGCCGCGACGGGAGATGCTGTAGATCACCTCGGGAACCCCATGCCCCCCTGATTCCCTGAAGAAGTGGCGTAGTACGATTACAGAAAGGGCGGCGCCCGCAGCGGGAAGCAGGAAGGCCACAGGATACTTGCGAAGGCCGGCCAGGGTCGATGACGCGGATGCCAGCAGGTGCGTGAGAATGAGTGAGGCGAAGGCGCTGAAGACTCCCACAATGGCGCCGATCAGGATGAGCCTGAACCGCTCGTCGAGATGATAAAATGACCTGAGAACAGAAAAAGAATGGTGGAATACTCTATGCATGGCTATAATCCAACAAGCTGAAAAGTTCTTTACCGCGAAGCCGGGTCCTCGGCATCAGGTTGAGACGGTTCACGGTCCTCGGAACTCATTCATCTCGGTTTAAACCCTCCTGCATTGCAGCAACCTTCTCATAAAAGAGTTCTTCGTCGTGGCAACCCTTCAGAAAGTCGATGAACGCGTCATCCCGGAGGATGAAACTGATCTGTGAAAGGATCTCGAGGTGGCGTCTGATGGATGGGCACAACATGAGGAACATGACGAACACCGGGAGACCGTCGATCGCGAGAAAATCGATCGGCTTCTCCAGGAAACACGTCATGACGAGTGATTCAAAGTATGGCCCCGCTGTCGGCGTGCGGGGGTGGGGGATCGCTATTCCCTTGCCTATCCCCGTGGAAGCAAGAGCCTCACGCTTGAGAATACGATCGAGGGTATCCTCCTTCGAGACCGCGTCCGGAACCGGCATGAGCTGTATTGCCGCCCTGATGGCGCTCTCCGGGTCGCTGCCTCCAACGTTGAAATGAACACCACCCCGACTCAATACATCGGTCAGAACGAGCGGAGCGTCCGTTTTTCCGGTTCCTGATGGAGCGGCTGGTTCTCTTACCGCCATATGATGAGTTCTTGCCCAACGCTCGACGGAGACCCTGGAGAGGGCATATCCTCCACGGACGCGCCTGGCAGGGATACTGCCCTGGCGGATCCACCTTCGGATGGTCTCTTCGGCCACGCCTAGAAAATCCGCTGCTTCGCTAATAGTGAGATTCATTTCCATTGCCTGGATGCCGGCCCTTTCCGAGTATCCAGAATTTCCCGGGAAAAGAGGAAGAAGTTGGCTTGTACGTGCAAAGAATATAAGAATAGCTGTGAGAGGATGCAATCGCAATAACCTGACCTGTCAATAACCGGCCTCACCATGAAGGCCTGCAGGTTTCGAAACAGCGGACGAGACAGGACAATAGAAGGGGGTCATGTTTCGTTACATGTCGAAGTATCGAGCTGGCAACATCTACCGCGGCTTGACGAACGATGAGTCTCATGTTATTACTACAGTCAGCAAACATCGTGGTCCCGTTGAATTACATGGTGATGCTGCCGGACCGGAGAAAACATTCATACCTTAGACGTGAGGAGGGAGAGTCATGAACTACGATTTCAGCAGGACATTGAATGTCTCCTTTGACGAAGCGGTGGTAAGGGTGGCGGATGAGCTCAAGAAGGATGGATTCGGCATCCTGACGGAGATAGACGTGAAGGAGACCCTGAAAAAGAAGCTCGATGTCGAGTTCAGGCCATACAGAATCCTGGGGGCGTGCAATCCTCCCTTCGCTTACAAGGCGTTGCAGGCGGAGGAGAAGATCGGTCTGATGCTGCCGTGCAATGTCATCGTTCGAGAAAAGGAAGATGGCAGCATCGAAGTCTCCGCGGTGGATCCAGTGGCGTCGATGCAGGCCATCGATAACCCGGCACTGGGTGATATCGCCGAGCAGGTGCGTGGTATGTTGAGGGGCGTGATCGACCGTCTCTGAGGTAAAGCCCGGGAGATCGGCCTGGAACGGGCCCGCCTTCTCTCGTATCGTATCCATGTGGGTTCATCTGAGAAGTAGTGATTGTGGATCGGTCCATGCTGCCTGTAGCGAGGCAGGCGACACGGTCGACCAGATCGACGGTCTCAGAAGTCAGTTCCGCCCGAGATATCCCAGTGATTGCAATTGATCAATCTGCTCCCTGCTCATCATCTGCTCGGCTACAGGTGCCTCAAAGAGCGGATGAGCATCAAGCCAGAGGTTCAGGGCTGCGGTCATGTCAGATGCCGTCACCGGATCGCTTTCAATCAGATTCACGCGCTCACCGGGATCGCTCTCGAGATCATATAGATATCGTCCCGCTCCTTTCTTCCCGCTCTTTTCTCGAACATTGTACTTCCATCGGCCACGGATAATTGCTTCCTGATAACCCTCCTCTACATCATCTCGGCTAACCTCCGATATGATGTTCCTTGCCCCATCCATTTCCGTTTCTTTTTCATCATGCACGAATGGATACAGGCTCCTCCCGTGAAGTCCGGAAGGGACGGTCAGGCCCGCAGCTTCGCAAATTGTCGGGAATATGTCGTTGGAGCTGACAGGCTGATTCACGAATGAGGGAGCGATGTTCCCATTCGGCCACACAATGATGAGGGGAACCCGGATCAGCTCTTCGAAAAGCGAATTGCCATGCCCGACGAGGCCGTGTTCCAGGAAGCCTTCTCCATGATCGGCGGTGATGATGATCATCCTGTTCGCATCAGGAGGCAATAACTCCTGCAGCACCGCCTGGATCAGACTATCCGTATAATTGATCTCACTGTCATAGAGATCCACCAGCGTCTCGAGTAATCCCGGCTGAGTGGCCACTTCCTTCTCCCGACCGAACATATTGTACGATTCCTTCGACCACTTTTTGTAGCGCTCCTCGTCCGGGCTGTACTCGTGGATCCATGGTTCGCGTGCCTTGTAGGGGTCGTGCGGGTCGAAATAGTGAAGCCAGAGAAAGTATCGGTCCGACTCTTTCAGCTCTTCTTCCCACTTAGCTACACTGTGATTGATGATCCTGCCGTTGGCGAACCAGTAGCTGGCATAGTAATCAAAGCCACGTGCGAATCCGACCGCTTCTGACAGGTGCGGATTGCAGGAAACCCCGAAGGTTCGATATCCATTCTGTTGCAGCACTTCAGCGAGTGTAGTCAGATGGGGAGGGATAACCTGGTGCGTTGTTGTTCCCCGGGTTGTGATCGTCTTTGTATCGTTGTGAATGAATGTGACGCGGTGGAGACCATGGGTACGCGGGTAGAGTCCGGTGAAGATGGAGGCCATGGACGGCAGCGTCCAGGATGAAGTTGCGTATGCCCTCTTGAATATTGTACCTTCTGAGGCAAGCGTATCCATGAAAGGCGTCGTCTTCCTGTCGTATCCATAGCACGAAACGTGGTCCGCCCTCAGCGTGTCGATTGTTATAAGCACAATGTCCGGGGGGTTGCTGTTTCTGCGACCACAGCCAATAAAGCAAACGAAGATGAAGATGCACCCCAGATAGAGCCGATTCATCATAACCCGCCATGTCAATAACAATACGTGGATTCAGACAAATCATCTGATGCAGCGAGTATCGTGCCAGGAATGTCATTAACAGATCGAAATCCATGCTGCGCATGTCTACCACTTCAAAGGCATCACGGTGAGGCGGTGAGCAGTATTGCGGGTGGTCTGCAATGCGCGACACGCCAGGGATTGATACCTGAGGGATAATTGGTCTCAGAATTGCTCAGGAAACTTGTACCGGGATCCATTAGTAGTTAAACATTCGTTGTCGTTTCCGCCTGCAGGTAGTTTTGCCCCTTGATGGAGTCAGACAAGCCGGCACAGCCGACTCCACCAGCGCTGCGACGCATTCGCAACGATCGCCGGCGCCATGCCCGGGACTGGAATGTCATGTATGAGCGCGCACTCAATGAAGAGACACGGAAACAGCGCCTCTTATTCAGATACTTCGGTTCGTTCCTCTTATGCGGACTTCTCGGGACAGAGCGATTTGTCTGTGCCAGGTGTGGCCGTCAGGAATGTTCCTGCCCCTGCCTTTTCACGCCCCGGTCCGACAACGCGGGTCGCCATGGTCGAGCGTCTGCGCCTGGTGGCCATGTTTGAGATCATAGCGTTTCACCTCTTCGGCCGTCTCCCCATTCTCAATGGATTGGGACTGCCGATTTTTCTGCTGCTGAGCTGCACTTTCAGCGTGGCTTCGGTGGAAAAGCACGGAATGAGGGCGATTGCATTCGGGAAGATTCGAGGCATCGGGCTGCCATGGCTCTTCTGGAGCGGAGTCTACGCCGTCTTCTTCGTACTGCTGGGCATGCACCACGATACTCCCTTCTCCGAGGTCTTTAACCCGATGATGGTCTTCTACGGTACGTCGGAACACCTCTGGTTCTGCCCGTTTATCATACTCGCGGGTGTGGTCGTAGCGTACATGCACCTGAAAACCAACGGACATGGAGGCTACTGGAAACCAGTGGTAACGCTGGCACTGGCGTGCGGTTTTCTGCTCCTGGTCAGCTCGGAGCACATTATCAGCGTGCTTGGTGCGAGGGAATTTCCCATTCCCTTCTGGGCGTGGTATTTCTCCATCCCCTCACTTCTGCTCGGTCTGTCCATGGGACAGATATTTCTCCTCTCCCGGGACGATCCCCGCTGGATGCAAGGCCTGGCTGTGATCTTCGCGCTCATTGCCGGGGTGAGTATCGTTTTCCTGCCGGTTGAGCATATTTTCCGCAGATATGCCGTCAGCTTCGCCGTAATTGCCGCTGCATTTGCCCTGGGCCGCAGGTTCCCGTTTGATGACGGGCTTACTCGCCGTCTCTCGCCCCTCATGCTGGGGGTGTATCTGGTGCACGTCATCCTCGCTTATCCATCGTATAACTTGTTGTCCGAACACCATCTATCGTGGGTGGTGATTGTCTATGCCTTGTCCCTCGGAATCGTGGCCTCGATGCGCGCGACAGGATTGCGTCGACTGGTGTGACGTTCGATGTC
>CAZOAR010000053.1:0-16085 GCA_964577985.1 uncultured Gemmatimonadota bacterium
GAATCGTATTCAGCGTCATAAGTAATTACGCCTCACATGTCATTCCAGCCTCACATGTCATTCCAGCCTCACATGTTATTCCCGCCCCATATGTCATTCCCGCTTGTCGGGAATCCCATCGCGCAATCAGGCCGATTCCGGACAAGCCGGAATGACACGCAAGAAGTGGGGAACGTCCAAACCAAATTCCCACTTGACAGGGACCAGTTCTGCTGCTAGTTTCAGCGTCAGAAAATGACTAGGTTTTCCAGTTTATCAACCATGGCCCTGTTCCATTTTTCTCACGGTATGCGGGGCCATTGAGAACCAAGGAGAAAGGATTCACCATGAAGTTCGCGCTCCCTGCCAGTCTGTTGACTTGTGCCTTGTCGCTCGTCTTCCTTCTCTTTTCAGGCGCGCTCAATGCTGAGGATAGCAAGCCAGCACTCGATGATGGTCTTTACGTGGTATTCAACACGACCAAAGGTGAAATTACAGCAAGGCTTCATTACAAGAAAGTGCCTCTGACCGTTGCAAATTTCGTCGGCCTGGTTGAGGGCACAAAGGATTCCAACAAACCTGAAGGCACACCGTTCTACGACGGTCTTACGTTTCACAGGGTCATTGCGGACTTCATGATACAGGGGGGAGACCCTGAAGGAACAGGCAGAGGCGGGCCGGGATACCAGTTTCAGGACGAGTTCGATCCTAGCCTGAAGCATGACGGCCCAGGGGTACTCTCAATGGCAAACTCTGGCCCAAACACCAACGGAAGCCAGTTCTTCATCACGCACAAGGCCACTCCGTGGCTGAATAACAAGCACACCATTTTCGGAAGGGTCGTGTCAGGCCAGGATGTAGTAAACAAGATCGAGCAGGGCGATGTCATGACTACCGTCAGAATCGTCAGAGTCGGTGACGAAGCAGCCGCTTACAAGGTCGACCAGAAGATGTTTACAGCAATTCAGGACTCTCTCAGGAAAAAAGCTGAGGAAGAATACCAGAAAGAGAGCGCCCGGCAGGAAGCTCTCATAAAGAAGAGATGGCCGGACCTGACGACGACCGACTCAGGGCTTATGTATGTTGTGACCAGAAAAGGCAGTGGTCCAAAGCCCGAGAAGGGACAAATGGTGACCGCACACTATACCGGGACTCTGCTTGACGGGACAAAGTTCGACAGCTCACGTGACAGAGGCCAGCCGTTCGAGTTCCCGGTCGGTATGGGAAGAGTCATCCCCGGATGGGATGAGGCGTTCCTTGACATGACCAAAGGTGAGACAAGAACCCTGATCATACCTTATAAGCTGGCCTACGGCGAGAGCGGGCGTCCGCCCGTGATACCTCCGCGGGCCACACTGATCTTTGACGTGGAGCTCATAGATTTTCAGTAGGGGCACGTCCACGCCCCGTATAATCACTACACAGCACGCCTGATACCTCGATAATGATCGTGCAGGGTCTCTCCCCCTCCAGTGGAAGCCACATGTTCGATCGTGGCATAAGGCTCTCCGCGGGCGTCTCAGATCTTCAGCGTCTTCCGCGCGCTTGACCCTACGGCTCCACGCTGGCATGCTTTCGTGAGCATGAACCCTGCCGAATGCCTCGCCTGAATTTCAAGCGCCTGTTCAAGAGAGGCGCCGCAGGCCGCCTGCACACATTCCATTATGCTCCTGCGTGCCATTTCCACGAGAGGGCTGTCGCTCTCCTCGAGGCCGGACATATCGGCCGGCACTTCGAAGGAGCCCTTCTCCAGCTCTCTGCGCTTCAGCCCGTGTTCGCCCCCCGTTGCTACATTCCAGGCTGTTTCAAGCGACTCCTGCATTGTGCCGGCCGCGTCTGTCATCCATCCGACAGTCTCCTCCGCTGCCCTTGCTTTGCCGCTGAGGATCATTTCCAGGATTTTCCTGTGATCCAGGGTATCCGCCTTGCGGAGAAGCCAGTGGCAACCTTCCATTCCGGGGATCACAGGCAGTGTTACCTCAGGCAGGCCAATCTGCGCTCCTTCTACGGAGATCAGGAAATGACAATGAGCCATCAACTCCAGCATACCGCCAAGACAGCGCTTTCCCGCGACGAACCCTACCGAGACATCAAACTCGTCGTTGAGTCTTCTCGCTGTCCTTGACCATTCACTCGCGACCCTGAAGCCTTCTTCCTCATCCTCGAGAGCGGCATAGAACTCGGTTGTGTCGGCGCCCACCATCTGAGTCGACAGATGGAAATCCGAGGTCAGGATCACATTCCTTATCCCTTCATCCCCCAGCCAGTCAAGGGCCCTGTTCAACTCGTCTATGACGTCCCAGTTGAGCGACTCGCGACTGATGGTTACCACACCGACCCGACCGTCATGCTCGGCATTCACGTAAAGTTGCTGCCACTCCGGGGTATCGATCTCCTCGAAGACGTCGGGATACCAGCATTCGTCGGCAGCTTCCGGGTTCAGCTTCCGGTACGCTTCTACTCTCTTGATGACGTTGTCAGCACCCTGTTTCCTGATGACGGCCAGGATCCCTCCGGTGAACTGGGCACACAGCTCACCAATCGCGTTCATGTGAGTGAGATGCGCCCTCTTTTCGTGCAGCATTAGACTGGTCATCTGAAATAGTGGCCCGAGTATCCAGTTCCGGAACTCATCCTCGTCATTCATGTCCCAGTCCACGACCGGACGGTTAGTCGAATACCAGCTCTCGCCACTCTCCTTGCGCCGGACGAGTTCGGGTGACGGCGAGAAGACTCCGCCGTATTTCTCCGCGAGATGGTGGAGGCACGACCATGTGAGGAAACTCGCTCCCGGGCCGATTGCGTCGTGCGCCCGCAGCGGGTTCGGACCGACGAGCCGGCGTACATGTTTGTCGATCTTCCAGTACGGCATGTTCGACGCCTCGTGATACCTTATCGCCGCCTGCGTAACCCCGCAGAAAAGGACGTCAAGAATAAACGACCAGTAGTCCCCAACCGGGATCGGGACCAGACCGAGCGCGAGGAGGAGATGCGTGATGTTCGATGGCTCATCTTCAACCACCTCCCAAACCTTGTTTATCTCATGCGGAAACGATGGATGAAGAATACCGACGCCAAGCTCTGAATTGGGAAAACCTGAGGTGACTGATCTGATTTCGATATCAGGATATGTTTTCCTCATCATTTCATAATGAGAGATCTTGAGCTCCAGTAGCTCCGGAATCGCCTCAAGAAGAAAGGAAGGGTGGTACTTTGCGAGACCGGCAGGAAGTGATAAACCATCATAATTGAATTTGACAATGTTCGCCATTATCTCGCCGGCCCTTCCCTTCCCGAAGGAGCGCTTCAGTCCGGCGTACTGGGCGCCTATGCCATCGGGAGCGCCTGGCAGGTCGATCGTGACGATCGGCACATCATACGGGATCAGTCTGGCCCCGAACTGCATCGCCTTCCCTGAACCGACGATCCCGTTGCCTCCGGAAATAACCAGCGAACCCCTCTCCTTCGCACTGCCGAAAACCTTTTCTATCAACTCCCCTGGTTCGGCCGGCAGTCGCCCGCGTTGAAAGATCTTCAGGACCGAGCCCAGCTTCATGGTCTCGAGCGTCGTCTGCCTCAATGATTTCATAGTATCTACCTCTTCCTGCTGTCTGTGACTTTGAAGATAGCCGCTATCCCAACATCTCCTGCGGCGCACCCGAATATGAGAACGTAGCCTCCGCCTCTGGTGACGGCCGTCTCTAGCGCTTCGACGGTGACCCTGATCAGAGTCGGTCCCTGTGGGTGGCCGTAGACCAGCGGACATCCCGTGTCGTTCATCTTGTGCCAGTCGTAATCGAGAAGTTTCGCAAAGACGACGTCGTTTATCGCGAAGGGGTTATGATCGTAAACCGCAACCATATCGTCCATGGTCAGTCCCGTACGCTCGAGGAGTTGCCTCACCGCAAAGCTGGGCGCCTCGGGCATCAAACCTGCTTCCGTCCGGTATTCGTTGGAGGCTATGAGCTGAATGGAAATCTCGGGAGACGCACTCAGTTCACGAGCCTTCTCCTCGCTGGTCACCAGCATCGTGAACATGCCGTCCGATGGGTGGGTCTGCCCTCCGGCGGCCACGCAACTGTCGAGCTGCCGTTCCGATTTGAAATCGTCAATTGATGCGTATTTTCGCACCCCATAGTCGTCATCCACCACACCCAGCTTCCGGCCCTGGACATTAAGCACCGTCAGGGGGTAGAGGATCTTGTCGAGAACGCCCGACTTCCTGGCCTCGAAGTATCGCTGGTAGCTCCAGCAGCATAGCTCGGCCACCTCGTTGAAATCCACCTTGTGTTTCCGGGCGGTCCGTCCCGCACATGCCAGCATGGAGGTCTCGCCGCTGGACTGTCTGAAACCAGACTGTCCGGTGGATGGGTCGTAACCGAAGTTGTCCCATATATCGCTCAGTACCTCCGTCCTTCTATACGTGCCCTGGTTCGGAAATACGCTCGCGGGTGAGTTGCTTGTCTTGTCGAACGCGAGGACACCTACCGCGTCATGCATGCCATTCTGCACCTGGGCGGCCGCCTTGACCATCACCTGAAGTCCCGTAGCGCAGGCCTGTTCAAGGTGGAAGCCGGGCAACCTGTGTCCGAAGCTGTGAGAGAGATAAGAAGATGCCCAGAACTTGTAGAGCCACGGGATAGTCGAGCCAGTAGCCAGATAGTCGAGTTGACTGACCGGCACCCCTTTTCGGCCGAGGATATAAGGCATCGACTCGGCCGCGAACCTGGCTATGTCGACCTCAGCCAGTGCGCTTGTGTGCCAGGCCGGAAACCAGCTCCCTCCCCACGTCCCATATGGTATGTAAGCCCTCGGATATGATGGACCCGCCTTTTTCATCTACTGCTCCTTTCACTTCACATTGAACAGCCACTGGAAATGCCTCCACGTGGAGGGGTATCTGAGAAGCCGGATTCTCTATTCTAATTCCCTTCTATAATGGCGTCAAGAAAGAATATCCGCTCTGAGGCGGAAAGGACCCGCCGACTTGACAAATCGTTCTCCTGAGTGATATCATATCATTCTGGCAGGCCAGGTCTCCTGCCTCTGTTGCCGCGTACCAGTCCCGGGAGACCTGCATCCGCGGGAGGTTCAGTGATGATTATCGTACGGTCCATGCACAGGTCGTGGCTCTCAAACACCTATCTCCTGGCGGACAGCCCTGGAGGCAGGGCTGTGCTGATAGACTCCGGAGGGCCCGTGGAGCCGATAGTAGAGAGCGTCGAGCGGGACGGCCTGTCAGTATCTCACATCCTCTGCACTCATAACCACCACGATCACACTGCCAATAACGAGTACTACAAGAAGCGGTTCGGATGCATGATTGCCGGTCATGCTGAAGAAGGTATCCTCTCGCTTGACGCGGAGCTGGCGAATAATGATACAATCTCATGCGGTGGCGTTGACGTGCGGGCGTTACACGTGCCCGGACACACACGCGGTCAACTGGCGTTCCTGGCACGAGATCATGAAGGAGCTTCTCTCTTCACGGGTGACACGCTGTTCAGGGAGAGCGTGGGTGGTACGTGCGGACCGGGTCATACAACCTTTGAGGACATCAGGCACTCCATAATGAACGTGCTGATGAAGTTGCCGGAAGGTATAAGGGTCTACCCCGGGCACTCGGACGAGACCAGCATCGTGCACGAGTGGAGGGCCAACCCTTTCATCCGCGCATGGAGTGGCAGAGACGAGATCCTGGAACATCCATGCCTGGCGTTCGGGCGCCCCGCGACATTGCTGCTCCGGGCTAAGGATTACGATGGCGGTACAAAGTGCTGGATACGGTTCGACTCCGGGGAGGAGGACATCGTACCCGGCTCACGTGTGGAAAGCGCTACTCCCTGAACCGTCAATCGGATACACGACAAAGCCGGGCTATCCCGGATGTTCTGTTCCTGGGATAACCCGGCTTATCAGTACCTTCTGCATGCTCTCAGATCCATCGCTGGAGGACTTACGGGCAGATCCACCCCGGCTGGTTCCTCTCAGCCCGATGGAAGCAAGCGCCCTCCGACGAGATCCTATTTGAGAACAGTCATCTTCCTCGTGAACGTCGTGTTGGCGCTCTTCAGGGTGTAGAAGAAGACGCCTGATGAAACCGATTCACCGCTGTCGTTGCGACCATCCCAGTGTACGCGGTGACTACCCGACGCCATGTCGGAATCTACCAGGGTCCTGACTCTGCGGCCCCTGATATCGTATACGACGAGGCTTACAGACTGCTTCGCACCTGCAGCCCCGGGAACATCGAACGCGATGGTCGTGGACGGATTGAACGGGTTTGGATAGTTCTGAGCCAGCGAAAACGCCGCCGGCAGCCTCACTTCCGGCCCTCCATCACCGACGGATGTTGGCGTATCGGACACACCCACGCGGATCATCATCTCGCTCTCGTTGAGCCATCTGCTCGGAGCCCATCCACCCGTGAATTCCCATCCCCGCCTGGAGTACGGTGCCGTATTGTCCTGCATAAAGCCAACAGTTTCCTGCGTCAGTGCGATACCCACGGCGAAGAACTTTCCATCATTTATGGCCACCTGGTCCGCCGTGAAATCAATACGCCTCAGCCCCGGCGAATTCACAAAGATCTGCTGCGACGCCAGGACCGTTCCGGGAGAACCCCCCGGGCCATCATCATCATGGATGGCTACGACGATATTGCCGGGGCTCTGAACATCGAAGGCGATCTCGACATAATCAACATACGTCGGGTATTGCGGAGGTTCGAACTCGTTGCCGAAACCAGAGGAATCTCCACTCCAGTAAACTGCATCATCATCTCCGCCATCATCGTATATCAGCGCGCTCGGATAGGTGATCCCATGGATCTCCACGTCCAGTTCGTCATTTTCCGGCACAAGATCCCACCCTGGCGGCAGATGGCCACCGAAAGTCGCAGTGTAGAGGCCATCACCCGAGGGAGTAAACGATCCATCGAAGACGAAATTGACAAGGTCCGAAGGAGCAATAGCGGAACTGGCCTGGATAGAATCGGTGTAGACTGTGGCCTGACTGTCATCTACTATTATGCATGACGCGCCGTAGTTCGACTCCGACTGGTTGCCAAAATTCCGCAAATCCGACCATGGCGTAATCGATGAGTCAGAATTGATGAAGATCCCCTGCCCTCCCGCCGTCAATCCATTCACCACTCCGATGTCGTGGACCATGAAAGAGGTGCTGTCCGGAGGTGAGAACCTTATGGCCGTCGAATCGGCGAAAGGAGGCGGATTCACAGGAGGATTGGTACGGGGGTTGTAGAAGTAATTCAAGCCTATCGTGCCGCTGTTGTTTTCCATACCCATGCTGAAGGCATTGCTTCCCCCCGCCCCGAAATTTCCGTTCTGTTCACCGTATTGATAGACTATGGAGCTGTCCGCCCGTGTCAGTATGATCTGGAACGTGTGACCGGACGGAGGATCGTTGTAGAACTCCGGAACCGCTATGTACGAGATCACCAGGCTGTCGAGACCCGGACTCGTATAGTAGTAGCACGTCCCGCCCTTTGTGAAATCGATATCACCGGCCAGGCAAGCGAGCAGGTCGTTCGGGAGGCTGGCGTTCGGAAGCAGCGCGAACGGGTGAGCGAAGTTCTGACCGGACGAGAACGATATCCATCCGTTGGATCCGACATAGAAACGATCCACAGTGTACCAGTAATACGGGAAATCGAATCCGATCATGAAAGGTCCTACGGAGTTGTCATCACCCAGACCGGTAACTTCGGTACCGATGCCCGTAATGTCGACCCACTGAAACGTAGGGCCCCCCGGTTCATCATTGTCAATCCATGTATAGCCGTAGTCGTCCGGTCCACCCGTTCCAAGTGGCGTCATGGAACCACCGTTGTCCACCATTCCGGGAACCGATGTCAGCGCGTCGATTCCGTACACGGAAGGAATCGAAAAGACAAAGAGAAAACAAATGGTGAGGAGTGAAGCAAAGGCTTTCATAGGCACGCTCCTTTCGTGGCTGCCCTGAGAAGGCGAAAGATAAACAGACAATTATTGAACGAAAACTCCATATATCTTATCTAATAGCGATTCATTTGGCAATAGCATTATGCGTCCGCGTCGATGCTCCCCGCCGTCCGCTTTTGCGATCATGGATGATCTGCAGCGTTCCCCTCCCTCTCGAGGTCTTCAAGCATCGAGAGCGCAGTCTGGTTGTCAGGATCGATTTCCAGTGCCCGCTTCAATTCGCCTTCGGCTTCTGAATATCTGCCCAGCTTGATGAGTGAGTTGCCAAGATGAATGCGTGCCACTTCCGACCCCGGATTGAGCTCGATCGCCTTCCTGAACGCCGCTAGCGAGGTGTCGAATCGATTCTGTCTCGCTTCTATACGGCCCAGGTCCACATACGCCTCGGAAAAGGTCGGATCGATTGCCAGTATCCCCTCCAACTCAGATTTCGCGTCGTCGTACATGTCCCTGAGTATCAACACCCTGGCAAGCATCAATCTCGAGTCGAGCTTAAACGGTGCAATCGCTATAGCCTCCCGATAGGCTGCCTCCGCCTGTGCGAACTCGCCTCGCTGCCTGTATATTGACCCGAGGAGCCTGTGGGCCTGCAGCATCCCGTGTGCTGAGTATTCTTCCCTGTTGTTAACGACCCACTCGAACTGTTGTTTTGCCTCATCGACCTCTCCAAGAGCCACCTCGCTTCTTCCGAGGTCGAGGTGATATTGAATGTTCGTCGGGTCGATGAGCAGTGCCTCGTGATAATACTCCCGCGCGGCACGAAAATCGCCCCTCTTTGTCGCTATGGCTCCCAGCCAGTAGGCATCCTCTCCTGAATCATGCCCGACGTCTGGTGGGTTGCCCGAGTTACATAGCAGCACCAGGGCGAAGAGGCCCACTGCAGGAGGAAGCCACGATGATAAATGCCGTTCCCTGATTCCAGCGCGTAGTTTGATCAGCGCCTCCGAGCCGAAAAGAAGAAGCACCGGAACCAGAGGGATGCGATAGCGCGAGGTGATAAAGAAAAGGACCACCGACCAGAAAGAGGCCAGTGCGAAGAGAAGAAGCAGACCGCTCTCGGGACGCATCCTGGACAACGAGAATAGAATCCCCAGGATGGCCGCGGGTAGAAGCACCCCCAGCGGGAACGCGATCCCTCGATCCCACATCAGGACCGATAGAAGTCGCGAATGGCCTCTCATAGCGTATGGATCAAGGTTCCTCGCAAACTCGTGACCCGTCCAGAACATCCCGATCTTCCTGCCCATCAAACGAAGCCATTCTCCAGGGCACTCCCGTATCCACTCCAGAGACTTGCGGAAGAAGTACTCCGAGCGCTCAGCCGTATTGACCGGGTGTTGAAGAAACGGGCCTGTCGCAAGGTCCAGCCAATCTACACCGGGTCTCGTGGCAACTGTCCGGTCGTACTCGCTGTTGTTCCCAATATAGAAATTGATTCCGCCATTGTATGAGACCGGCACAAATACCCTCTCCGCCAGGTAGTTGCGAAGCGCCACCGGCACCACAGGTGCGATCACACCGGCCGTAAAGAGCGCTATCAGAGATACAAGCAGCGTCCTGGAGACCTTTCTGATGTTTCTGGCGACCAGCCACACAAGCGCCAGGGGCAGGAATAAGAGTATATCGGGCCTGGCGATGATGTGTAGACCTGATACCAGACCGGCCAGAAACCAGGGGGCCTTCCGCGGGCGCTCAGCCGCCCTCAGGATAAGGAGGATGAGCACGATGGACAGGAACACCAGGATGACCGGCGGCAGGTACTCCCCTTCGAAATAGAGAAAAGGGCCATAGAAGCATGCCGCCAGGGCCGCGATTCTTCCCACAGACTCGGAAAATACCTTTCGCCCCAGAAAATAGAGGAGGAGACAGTTTACCGCCCCGAGGATGAAATGAACGAGGTGAAGTAACAGGTGATTCGGGCCAAGGACCGTGACCGCCGCGCCGAGAAGCCAGGGATAGAGAGGCGGCTGCCAGTAGGCCACGTGCCCGTACATGAGATCCCCCGAGGCGATCCTCAACGCTTCCCCGAAGTATCTCTGGGCATCGATCAGCGGCCAGGAAAAGCCCGGGCTCGAGGAAATCTCCCAGAGATATATGAGCCTGACAAGGAGGGCCAGGAGAAAGACCGCGGTTGGAAACCTGTATTTCGTATCCTGTGTCAAACCAGTCAGCCGGATAACCAATCTACTTGAGCAGGAGCATCTTCCGCGTTATCGATCTATTCTCTGTCTTAAGCGTGTATATATAGATTCCCGAAGAAGCAGATTCGCCCACGTCGCTCTTCCCGTTCCAGACCACCTGGTACCGACCCGGATCGAGCCTCGAATCGATCATCGTTCTGACAAGTTTTCCCCTGATGCTGTATATCCTGAGCTCTACCGACTGCGCCATCTCTGCGCCTGACGGGAGGTCGAAGGAGATTGTCGTAGAGGGGTTGAACGGATTCGGGTAGTTCTGGCTGAGCGCGAATGTCCTTGGAATCGCAGCAGGAGGATCGTCTCCAACCCCGGTGGGACTACCTTGTCGATAGGAGATGAGCTGGGCCTGGACTGAGTAGTGCGGAGGCGTATGACCATTGTAATTGAAATCACAGTCGGGACAGGTGACCCCGCTGACACAATCCGCGTTGGTCGGCCTGCAGAAATTCTCATATGGCTCGACCTTGTAATTGAACTTGTTGATCTCTCCCGGCCTGACGGCGGCCGAGATATCCTGCTCCCACGGCTCCACCGCATCGCCCGGGCACCAGCCCGCCCTGTTGTACTGCCAGGTCCCTCCCTGGGGGCTGCACGAGTTCTGGTTGCAGTCGTCCCGCCATGGATAATATGAATACGTTTCGCCATTTACAACAAGGGTATGCTCCTTGTAGCAGAACTCTGCGCAATTGTCGGTGTTACCCTGCCCATGCCCGGTCGTTGTTACTCGAAGCTTTACCGATGCAACATCGGAATCTATGTCGAGCTGACGAATCTGTAGCGCCTGATCGATCGGCTCCTCAGGATCACCGAAGAGGACATTGTAGTCGTTCCACAGGTTGACGACTTTATACGGTTCAAGATCGCTCTCACCTTCGATAAAGGCGAAGTCAACGGTCACGAGCCAGCCATCGTCGCCTCCTATCCACGACTCGATGTAGTTTTGAAGTATAACCGTGTCGTGCAGGAGCGACTTGTAGTCCGTTGCGTCCAGCTCCCATGTGCAGGTCCCCGGGCGTGATCCGCCAGTGATGTCATACGGTGTAATAATCCTGCCTATCTCGAACGGCTCCAGTATGGGCTGTCCCAGAGAGTCGAGCTCTCCCGTTTCGTGCAGTACCTGGAGGTAGCCCAGACGATCCCACGGGTCACAGTCGTTTGGCGAATCGGGACATCCAATGGTATAGAAGATGACAATGTCGCTGAAATGCGTAAGGGTATCCGGAAATGCGAAAGTATCCACGTGCGCTGTTGCCCAGTTGTAGAAATCCTCATTGAAGGTGTGCACCCAGGTCGTGTCTCCTGGAGTGGCTTGAGCCTGCATGGCAGGAGCCAGGAAGAGTATAGCGATCATTCCGGTCATTGTCAGTCTGGAAACGTTCATACGAGCAATCTCCTGCACCGATATGGGGGACCATGCTTGTCGCGAGCGTGAAGGCAATCTTACCACATGTGATGATATCACTCATAGGAGTGATTGTCAATGGCGTTTCGAGAAGAACAGTCCTGGAGTTTCATGGGTCATCCCCCAAGTCACTCTGCCCGTCTCTACTCATATCCATCCGTGCGCGGACGTTTGGCGGAGGCTGAGCGAAGAGCGGACTCCAGGGCTTGGGACCTTGATCCGTCAACGGCAAAACCGCTGCACCAGATTCTTCGGGGCTTGACACGATAATCGCGAATTCCTTATTATGATAGTGCCATCGCGCATCGTATATTCTCGATTCTTTCCCTACGGCAGGATCCGGATGAGAGTGAAGAAAGATTTCGATCTGTACATAGACCTGATAGACCGTTGCAACCTCAGGTGTCCCTCATGTCCGCGCGGCAACTCAACGCACGTTGCTCAGGAGAAGGGGAGGATGACTCCGGAACGTCTGAACCGGATTATGAAGAAGGCCACAGACGAATGCAATGTCAGGTCTGTCCACCTGTATAATTGGACTGAGCCCTTTCTGCACCCGGACCTCGCCGGGATGATAAGGATTGTTCAATCGTATGGTGTTAACTGCGGGCTCAGCTCGAACCTCAATATCCTGCCGAAGATAGACGACGTGACGAGCACCAACCCTGAATATCTCCTCATCAGCACCTCAGGCTTCACACAGCAGGTGTATGAGCGCGCTCATCGGGGTGGAGACATCGAACGGGTGAAGAAGAACATGGCCGAGCTGTCGGAGTCGATAAAACGGACCGGGAGCAGCATAAGGGTTGAAGTCAAGTACCTGATCTACCTCGGCAACGCGGACGAGGCGGTAACCATGCGTGAATACGCAGATTCGCTTGGCTTCAGGTTTATCCTCAGCTACGCGGGGCTGATGCCGATCGAGAAACTGCTCGCGTATCTTTCAGACAACACGATCGGAGAGCCGCTGACCGAAGAAGACAGAGCGCTGGCCGGGACTCTCGTGTTTCCCCACAAGGAAGTGGTGAAACTCGCGGAGCCCTACAAGAAACTCCCCTGTCTTCTTCAGGAGGAGTGGCTGATGATCAACGCCCTGGGGAAGGTCCAGCTCTGCTGCATGGTCTTCGACGAGAGCAAATACACGATAGCCGATTACCTTGCAACACCCCTCTCGAAGATCCAGGAATTGAAGATGAATCACTGGCAGTGTCCGGACTGTTTCTCTTACGGTATCGCCGCAGCCCGCAGCTGGCCCATACGCAATCTGAACCGCGCGATACTCGACAAGTTCTCCGAATATTACGCGAGGATGGGGCTCGATTACAGGAAACTGGAAGGGATCTCGCCTCTGAAGCTCTGGCTGAAGAGTTATTACATGATTTACCGGGTACGGGCCTCACGAGTACGGGCGCTGCGGAGGACATACAGATTTATCAGGGGGCGATAATCGTCACCCGGAGGTCATCACTGGACATATCCAAGCGCCCTGAGCTCGTCCTCCAGGGCGGGATCAATCGCTATTTCGCCAGACTCCGACCCTCGTTCTCTCTGGCGCTTCATACCAGTATACCATTCCTGAAAGGGCACCGCGAGCCCACTCCTCTCCACTTCCGCCGGCGTTTCCTTCCATCCCGGCCCCCATGACAGATCATAGGCCTCCAACATGCCGTTACCAGGCAAAGGCAGGTCCTCGACCGAAGGCTCGAAAATCAGTTTCATCGAGTCGCTGCACACCGAGTACTTCTCCGTAATGTGCGAGGATATTTCACTGAATGCCAGGCCGTCAAGGTCGCCTCCTCTTCCCTCGATCAGAGGAACAAGGCTCTTCCCGCTGATATCCACCGGGATACGCAGACCAAGATACTCAAGGACGGTAGGATAGACATCAAGCAACTCCACCACATCATCGATCTCCTCTCCCGGCTGGATGCCAGGCCCCCTCATTATCAACGGAACATGGATCTGGTCATTGTAAAGAGTCCCGCCGTGATAGGTCCTTCCGTGTTCTCCGAATTCCTCACCGTGGTCCGAGAGGAAGACAATCAACGTCTTTTCGGTCAGTCCCCTCTCGTCAAGCCCTTTCAAGAGTGAGGCGAACTCTCCGTCGATGTTCAGGATTGAGATGTCATACCGATCCCGCAGGTGTTCCATGATCTTTTCCGACTCATCGTCGAGATCCTCGAAGAGGTGCCCGTCAACAAAGGACATGATACTGGCAAGGTCGGGAAACTCATCGACGTATTCGCCGCCCAGCATATCCATCATCTCCGGAGGAACATAGTAGTTGTGAACCTTGTAAGTATGCAGAAAAAGGAAGAACGGCCTGTCCCTTTGCCCGTCTACGAAATCCCATACCGTTTCGGCGTCAAGTGCACTCAGAAAGCGATAAGCCATGAAGCCCTGTCCGAAGCCGAAAACAGGATCCAGGTATCCCCCGCCCGTGAAGCCCGCCGTTGCGTATCCCGCGTTTCTCAGGATCTCGGCGAGCATCAAGTGTGAAGGAGATACGCTTCTTCGATTGCTGTAGCCTCCATGCACGGATGGATAGAGACCGGTGAAGAGCGAACCGTGCGCGGGGAGCGTCCATGACGACTGGCTGATCGCCCTGCCGAACCTGACGCTCTCGGAACAGAATTTATCGATGTTCGGAGATATTCTTTTTTCATAACCATAGCACCCGAGGTGATCAGCCCGCAGCGTGTCTATGGAGATAATGACAAGGTTGAGGGCGGATTTGTCAGGCCTGTTCCAAGCCCACAGATCCGCAAGGTTCATGGCCGCGGGGATAAGACATATGACCAACATCACGACAGGTCTCAGGAGCGTTCGCGATAATATCGCGCTCCACTTCGCGTATACACGCTTCCGGAGCCAGAGTGTCCATAAGGCAAAAAAGAGCAATAAGATCAGGGATGCGATGACGAAGATTTCTACATCCAGCTTGCCCGCAAGCCGTCCCGGATTGGAGGCATAGACCGGAAGGAAAGCGCGTCCATAGAAATAGAAGATAGCCAGGATCGAGAAGGGCATAATGAGGCGACTGATCGTGGAGACTGTCGGCACTCTCGCCAGCGCTGTGAGGGTAAGGATCAGTCCGCTTCCCGCGGCTATCGTCACGAAGATTTTCAGGTTGTGATTCAGGCTCTTCGCGACTATCCAGAAGAGTATTTCAAACATCCCCCGTCCAAAATATCCGTTCCTCCCGGCCTCCATGAGTCCCGCGGCCAACCCTACAATTATACCTGCGAGCGCGAAGAAGAGCAGGAGCACCGTCAGGTGACGAATATGTCGTTTGAGACCGTTTTCCATGTCCCTCTCCTGTAATCCGCCTCCTTTACCTTTGCTCTTCACACACTCTTTCCAACGAGTTTCTTCGCTTCCCTGACCGCCATGACCGCATTCGATCCGTAGGCTCCGGCCCCTATTTCACTGGCGAATTCCCGGGTCACGACGGCACCACCCACCATGGTCCGGGCTGCGATACCGTTTCCCTCGAGTTCCTCGATGACCTCTTTCATCCGGACCATGGTGGTGGTCATCAGGGCGCTGAGCGCGACAATATCGACATCCTCCTCCCGGGCCCTCTTCACTATAGTCGCTGTCTCTACGTTTTTCCCGAGATCAACAACCTCAAAACCGTGATTCTCGAGCAGGGTTATGCAGATGTTTTTTCCTATGTCGTGGATGTCCCCCTTGACAGTCGCGAAGAGGATCTTCCCGGAACGGCCCTCTCTTCTGCCGCTCTCGAGAAATACTTTCACCTTCCTGAATCCCCGCTGCATGGTCTCGGCTGAGAGTATTACCTGAGGCAGAAAATAGACCTTCTTCTCGAACAGATCTCCTACTTCTTCCATACCCTTGACCAGGCATTGATCCGTAATCGCCTGAGCCGTCAATCCCTCATCGAGTGCTCTTTCGATCAACTTGTCCATCCCCTCCCTGTCGCCCTCCAGGATGGAGCGCACTATCAACTCCTTCACAGTCAACTCTTCGGCTGTTTCATCAGCGCGCTCAACGCCCTCGACCCGGGTTCCATGAATTTCTATGTACTTCCTGCCTCCCTCATCCCTTCCCAGCAGCAGATCGGCTGCATGGATAACCTCGCTTATGGAGTCATCCATGGGGTTCACGATGGGCAGGTCAAGACCCATCGACAAAGCCATCGACAAGAACGTCGTATTTATGACATTCCTCTGTGGCAGGCCGAAAGATACGTTGCTCACCCCCATCACGGTCTTTACGCCGAATTCCGCCTTTATCAGGCGGAGAGCGTTCAGGCTGTCCAGAACCTTCCGCTGTTCGGCGGAGACGGGAAGAGACAGGGGGTCTATGACTATGTCTTCCAGCCTTATCCCTTTCGAGAGGGCGAAATCTATTATCCGCTCCGCTATCTTCATCCGCTTCTTCACGCTGTCGGGGATGCCATCTTCATCGAGGGTAATACCAAGGATAGCCGCGCCATATCTCACGGCGAGCGGAATAAGAGTCTCCATCGAGTCTCGCTCGCCCGAAACCGAGTTTATC
>CAZOAR010000054.1:0-14887 GCA_964577985.1 uncultured Gemmatimonadota bacterium
CCAACGGTTAGAGCGCCGGTCTCCAAAACCGGATGTTGGGGGTTCGAATCCCTCCAGGCCTGCCAACTTATGAAGCAGAAAGGTTATGACATATACGTTTGTTGAAAAGAGCAGGAAGTTCCTGAAGGAAGTGAGGCTCGAACTTACCAAGGTCTCGTGGCCCAGTTGGAACGACGTAAAAGGGGCAACTGTAGTCGTTATCATAGTTGTCCTGATCATCTCATTTTTCATTGGTCTTGTAGACCTGATAATAACAAAGCTGCAGGATCTTCTTTTCCTGGGCTAAAGGGCCGGATATTCAAGATGACGTTGCGATGGTATGCAATTCAGACCTATGCGGGTCATGAAAACAAGGTTAAGTCGAGAATCGATCGCTATATCGAAGACAGGGATGGCGAAACGAAGGTGTCGCGCGTCCTCGTGCCGACGGAAGAGGTAATCGAGCTCAAGGCTGGCAAGAAGGTCAAGGTGGAGCGCAGACTGTACCCTGGCTACATCCTGGTTGAAATGGAGATGGACGACGAGACTATAAACGTGGTTAACAGTATACAGGGAGTCATGAAATTCGTTGGTTCTGGAAAACTGCCTAACCCGCTCACCGAAAAGGAAATGGCAAGGGTAATGGGGAGGATGGAAGAGGTCAGAACAACTCCCGTCATGTCCGATATGCCATACCAGGTCAGTGACGTCGTGGAGGTGGTGGATGGGCCTTTCACGGGTTTTGTCGGCACGGTGGATGAGCTTTTTCCGGAAAAGGGGAAGGTCAAGGTAGTAGTGACTCTGTTTGGGCGGCCGACGACTGTCGAACTCGACTGCGTACAATTGAAAACCATGTAAGACCTCAGGGCGGCCCCTGAGGGGGCGATAATGAGAGGATACTGATGGCAAAGAGAATCACAGGATTTATCAAGTTACAGGTGCCGGCGGGCAGCGCGAATCCCGCTCCACCAGTTGGTCCGGCGTTGGGTCAGTACGGAGTGAACATAATGGAATTCTGCAAGGCCTTTAACGAGCAGACCAAGTCCCAGCCAGGTATGATCATCCCGGTGGAGATTACCGTTTATGTGGATCGTTCATTCACGTTCATAACAAAGACCCCCCCCGCGTCGGTACTACTGAAAAAGGCTGCAGGCCTGGCGAAGGGATCGGGAGAACCGAACCGCGAGAAGGTGGGAACCGTCACGCAAAAGGATCTGGAAGCTATTGCAAAGGTGAAGATGGAGGATCTCAACGCCGTGACGATTGAGGCAGCCGCTCGCATTATAGAGGGCACGGCCAAGAGTATGGGAATTCAGATTGCAGGTGGAGGTGATAATGCCGAGAAGGGGTAAGAGATATCGGGAACACCTCGAAAAGATAGATAGTGAGAAACGGTATACAGTTGAAGAAGCTGTTTTTCTTGTCAAAGGTACTTCAGGTGCAAGGTTTGATGAAACCGTTGATGTTGCGATACGTCTGGGTGTGGACCCCAGGCACGCCGATCAGATTGTGAGAGGCACTGTGGTTCTCCCGCATGGTACGGGTAAGAAGGTCAAGGTTCTGGTTCTTGCCAGGGGGGAGAAACAGAAAGAGGCGGAAGATGCGGGTGCAGACATGGTTGGTCTGGACGACTATCTCGACAAGATCAAGGAGGGGTGGGTAGGAATGGACGTAGTGATCGCAACCCCCGACGTGATGTCAGATGTTGGGCGACTGGGGCCCATTCTGGGTCCGAGAGGCTTGATGCCCAATCCCAAGTCCGGGACCGTAACGTTTGATGTCAAGAAGGCTGTTGAAGATGTGAAGGCAGGAAAGATCGAGTTCAGAGTTGACAAGACCGGTAACGTCCACGCTCCGGTAGGTAAGATCTCCTTCCAGGAAAACCGGTTGCGGGAAAACCTGTCCGTATTTCTTGATATGATTGTTAGATCGAAGCCTAGTGCGGCCAAGGGTGTCTACCTGAGAAAAATTTCTCTGTCGAGCACGATGGGGCCATCCGTGGCTATTGACCCATCCTCTGTTGTATAAAACGCCGGAAGGTAACGGAAATGCCGATAAGTCAAGCCAAAAAGAAGGAAATAGTCCAGGATCTTCACACAAAACTCAGCGAATCGAAGGCGATCATACTGACGGACCATACTGGATTGAACGTCAAGGACGTTACGACTCTGCGGGGTAAGCTCAGAGGTGCCTCCGCAGAATACCAGGTGATCAAGAATACTCTCGCCCGGCTGGCGATAAAGGAGACAGGCAAGGAACAGATTGAAGAGTTCCTGACTGGGCCGAGCTCCCTGGTTTTTCTGGGTGGAGATGTCGTCGAAGGCACCAGGATTCTCATCGATTTCATTCGTGAGAAAGAAATACCGGAGGTCAAGATCGGCCTGCTTGATGACCATCTCTATGACCGTAAGGAGCTGGGGACTATTGCAAGGCTGCCCTCGAGGGATGTGCTGCTTGCCACGATAGCGAGCGGGCTGATTTCGCCTCTCAATGGCTTTGCTTTTATTATGAAGGAGATGATGAATCGTTTCGCGAGGGCTGTCGAAGCCGTGAGAGCTGAGAAAGAAAATTCGGGCGATTAATGTTGCGTTAAAGGAGGAGACAGTAATGGCAACTGCGAAGACCACAAAGAAGAAAGAGGAGAAGAAGGGCAACAAAGAGGTCATCATCGAGGCGATAGAGCAGATGACGGTCCTTGAGCTATCCGAACTTGTCAAGGAGATGGAGGAGAAGTTCGGTATTTCCGCTGCTGCACCGGTTGTCCAGGCTGTTGCCGGTGGCCAGGGTGCAGGGGACGCCCCGGCGGAAGAGGAAAAGACCGAGTTCGATGTAGTGTTGAGCGCGGTTGGAGAGAAGAAGATTCAGGTTATCAAGGTGGTGCGGGAGTTGACAAGCCTGGGGCTGAAGGAAGCAAAAGAGTTAGTCGATGGCGCTCCGAACTCCGTCAAGGAGGGGATCATGAAGGAGGAGGCCGAGGCGATGAAAGGAAAGCTCGAAGCAGCCGGCGCCACTGTGGAGATCAAGTAGTTCTGTCTTAGACGCCATTGTGTCTTGCGAAGAAGAGGGTGATTCCTGTAATCCGGCTACTTTGTTCAATTACGGAATGGCAAAGGTGGGTGTGACCTTGCGAACAGAAAAAGCTGAAAGAAAGATCTTTCCTGAAGCAGACAAAGGGAAGAACAAACTAGTCTTGGAAGAATATCCGTATCCTCATCTCCTGGACGTGCAGAGAAAGTCGTACGAGGACTTTCTTCAGGCTACGGTCGCTCCTGAGAGTCGCCAGGACAAGGGGCTCCAGGGTGTTTTCAAGGAGATCTTCCCGGTCACAGATATCAACGAAAACTACTCACTTGAGTTCGTTGAATACCGTCTGAACGAGCCGAAATACAGCGTGGATGAGTGTCGGGATAGAGACATGACGTATTCTGTGTCACTCAAGGCCCTGCTCAGGCTTGTGATAAAGGAATCGGTCGGGGAATCCAAACAGGTAAAGGACATCCTCGAAAAGGAGGTCTTTCTTGGTGAGCTGCCTCTCCTTACTGAGCTCGGGACGTTTATAATCAATGGAGCCGAGAGAGTGATTGTCAGCCAGCTGCATCGATCACCGGGTGTAGTTTTTGAGGAGAACACGCACCCGAATGGCCAGAAGCTCAATTCTGCCAGGGTGATACCTTTCAGGGGCTCCTGGGTCGAGTTTTCCATAGACATTAACGACATAATTTACGTGCATATAGACAAGAAGAAGAAATTCCCTGTGACTGCACTCCTGCGGACCTTCAGGTTCTCTCCCGAGGAGAACGACATAGCCGATTATAAGGACAGCATCGAGAAGGCGAGCATCGATGGGCTTCTGGAGGACGCCAAGGATGGATGGGGGAAGAAGGGACTCTGCGGGAAGGCTGTTGCCAGAGATATAGTCGATCCAATGACGGGCAGTGTCGCCTACAGGACGGGAGATCTGGTGACGACGGAGCTTCTCAAGGATCTCAAGAAGAGAGGTGTGTCTGACAAAATCGAGATCTTTGATGCGTTCGACTATTCCAGCAACGAGGATATTCTTGATGAATTCTGTGAGCGGATCAAGGTCAGGATAGACAAGCTCGAAGAAGAGGCGAAAAGCAGAAAGGGGAGAGGACTTTCATCCAAGGCGCTCGCGCAGGATATAGTAGACCCGATAACAGGAGAGGTTATCAGTGAGATCGGGGAGCCGTTAACGCCCGAGCTTCTCGAGACCATAAAGGAAAAGAAAATCGGCAGGGAGATCATCGTCTTCGATACCTATTCAAGGATCGAGTCACGACTCATGCTTAACACTCTGGCCAAGGATCCGACGCGGAGCTGGGACGATGCGCTCGTGAAGATTTACGGTCTTCTGAGACAGGGCGAACCCGCAAACCTGCGTATTGCCCTCGACCAGATCGAACGGCTCTTCTTCAACCCCAAACGCTACGACCTGGGTAAGGTGGGGCGCTATAAAATCAATCGCAGGCTCGGGCTGGATATCCCCGAAGAAAAGACCACGCTGATCCAGAAGGACTTTATAGAGATAATACGCTATCTGAACAGTCTGCGCGATGGCGTGGGCTTCATCGACGATATCGACCATCTCGGGAACAGGAGGGTCAGGTCTGTGGGTGAACTTATCGCGAATCAGCTCAGCCTCGGGCTTTCCAGAATGGCCAGGCTGATCAAGGAGAGGATGAGTCTCCAGGATCCCGATAAGATCACGCTCGATGACCTGGTCAACGCGAGGACGGTATCCGCAGTGATCAACACGTTCTTTGGCAGCAGTCAACTCTCCCAGTTCATGGATCAGACCAATCCGCTTGCCGAACTGACGCACAAACGCAGGCTGAGCGCGCTGGGCCCCGGCGGACTGACCAGAGAAAGAGCGGGTTTTGAAGTCAGGGATGTGCATTTCTCTCATTACGGCAGAATGTGCCCTATCGAGACGCCCGAGGGCCCGAACATAGGGCTTATCACATCTCTGACATCCTTTGCCGTCATAAACGACAAGGGCTTTATAGAGACTCCCTATAGAGTGGTCAAGGACGGGAGGGTGACCGGGGAGACGAAATTCCTGAGTGCACACGAGGAAGACAACCATATTATCGCGCAGGCAAACGCCGCGCTGGACGATAAGGGGTGCTTCAAGAACAAGCAGGTGCTTTGTCGCAGGAGGGGAGACTTCCCCTTCGTCCGGGCGAAAGATATCGATTATATGGACGTGGCGCCGGATCAGTTGGTAAGTGTTGCGGCGGCCCTTATTCCTTTTCTGGATCATGATGACGCGAACAGGGCGCTCATGGGATCCAACATGCAGCGACAGGCAGTCCCGCTCTTGAAACCCGAGGCACCGATTGTTGCGACAGGCCTCGAGGAGAAGGTCGCGAGGGATTCGGGGGCCGTGGTGATCTGCAGGCGAGGCGGCGTCGTTGAGCGGTCTTCATCCGACAGGATTGTCGTGAGGGTGAACAAGAAAGAGAAGAAGGACAAAGACGACCCGCTCTTTGAGCTCTCAAGCAGGGACACATACAACCTGAGAAAATTCCAGAGAACCAATCAGGACACTGCGATCAACCAGCGTCCTCTGGTAAGAATCGGCGACAAGGTCAAAACGGGTGACACGCTGGCCGATGGCTCGGCAACAGACCAGGGTAAGCTCGCTCTCGGAAGAAATGTTCTCGTGGCCTATATGCCATGGTACGGCTACAACTTCGAGGATGCCGTAGTGCTGAGTGAGAGGATGGTGAAGGACGATGTATTCACATCGATCCATGTCCAGGAGCTTGAGACTCGCGTGAGAGACACAAAACGGGGCCAGGAAGAGATAACCAGGGAAGTGCCGAACGTCAGTGAGGAGGCGCTGAAGAACCTGGACAACCGGGGAGTCATAAGGATCGGAGCATATATTCGCCCGGGCGATATTCTCGTAGGCAAAGTGTCGCCGAAAGGAGAGACAGAACTCTCCCCCGAGGAGAAGCTCCTCAAGGCTATTTTCGGAGACAAGGCAGGCGATGTAAAAGACTCATCCCTTAAGGTGCCTCCCGGTCTCCAGGGTGTCGTGATCGATGTTAAGGTCTTTTCCAGAAAGATCGGCGTAGATGATGACAGGGACCTGACAAAAGAAGAAAAAGAAGCCAAGATCGCAGCGGTTATGACATGGAAGAAGGAAGAGCTGGAGAAGATCGCGGATGTGCGGGACCAGAAGATAAAATCACTGTTGCCTCTGCAGTCTATTCGTCACTGTGTGGATAAACGCACCTGGAAGGACGTCATAAAGCCGAAAACAAAACTTAACAAGAAGATGATCGAGGAGCTGGAACTTTCCAACATCGATCTCAACATGTTCGAGGTTCTGAATGACGAGAAAAACGCCGCGATCAGAAAGGTTGTTGAACGAGCGGGCGAGCTCACCGACAGAGTGATCGAAAGCGCGGAGAGGTCGTCTGAGAAGATAAAGCAACCTGATGAACTCCCGCCGGGAGTTGTCCAACTCGTCAAGGTTTATGTGGCTCAGAAGCGCAAAGTGGCGGTGGGTGACAAGATGGCTGGACGTCATGGAAACAAGGGGATTGTTGCTCATATAGTGCCGGAGGAGGATATGCCTTTTCTTCCAGACGGCACACCGGTTGACATTGTGCTGAATCCCCTGGGCGTGCCTTCTCGAATGAATGTTGGCCAGATATTGGAAACACATCTGGGATGGGCCGCGCAGGAACTGGGCTTCAGGGCGGTAACACCGATCTTTCATGGAGCGACCGAGGATGAGATCAAAGGACAGCTGGGGAAAGCGAATCTCCCGGAGGACGGAAAAGTCGTATTGTATAACGGAAAGACGGGTGTGCCTTTCGAACAGAAGGTCTCTATCGGCTACATATACATGATGAAGCTGTTTCATCTGGTGGAGGATAAGATTCACGCGAGATCCATTGGCCCCTATTCGCTGGTCACGCAGCAGCCGCTTGCCGGCAAGGCCCAGTTTGGGGGCCAGCGGTTTGGAGAGATGGAAGTATGGGCGATGGAGGCCTATGGTGCCGCTCATACGCTGCAGGAGATCCTGACGGTGAAATCGGACGATGTTACCGGACGCTCAAAGGTCTATGAGGCGATCGTAAAGGGCGAGAATCTGCCCAGACCCGGTATTCCGGAGTCTTTTAATGTCTTGATGAGGGAACTCCAGAGCCTCGGATTGAACGTGGAGCTTGGTACAAATGACGAGAAGAAGTGAATCGAAACCATCTGACTGTCATCCTTTACTCTCAAGGGAAGGATTGTTGGGATGAGTGAATATAGAGATCTGGCCAGGGAGATGAAACCGACGGACTTCAACTACATAAAAATCGGAATCGCTTCACCTGAAATGATTCGCAGTTGGTCCAAGGGAGAGGTGACCAAGCCGGAGACGATCAATTACCGGTCTTTCAAGCCTGAGAAGGACGGCCTGTTCTGCGAGAGGATCTTTGGCCCCGTCAAGGACTGGGAGTGCCATTGCGGACGATACAAGCGGATCAGATACCGTGGGGTAGTCTGCAAACACTGCAAGGTGGAAGTGACGCTTTCGAGGGTCAGGCGGGAGAGGATGGGACATATCACACTTGCGGTGCCCGTTGCCCACATCTGGTTCTTCAAGAGTCTCCCGAGCCGAATCGGCAACCTCCTCGAT
Source organism: uncultured Gemmatimonadota bacterium (assembly GCA_964577985.1). Taxonomy (GTDB): domain Bacteria; phylum Gemmatimonadota; class CAZMKB01; order CAZMKB01; family CAZNLH01; genus CAZOAR01. The sequence continues at coordinate 7,646 of CAZOAR010000054.1, forward strand.
ATGACGATGACCGATCTCGACAAGATCCTCTATTACGCGAATTATATCGTTCTGGAGCCAGGCAGCACGAGCTACAAGCCGAGAGAACTTATAACTGTAGAGGAGTATACAGAGGTTATTGTCGAGGATCCGGAAGGGTTCCTGGCTATGACAGGCGCGGAAGCGATCAAGAAAATGCTCTCGGACATAGACATAGAAGATCTATCAAGGGAGTTGCGTGCGCACATAAAGGTCGAGACATCTCAGCACAAGAAAAAAACCCTCCTCAAGAAATTGAAAGTTGTGGAGGCCTTTCGTCAGTCCAGCAACCGACCGGAATGGATGATACTCGACGTCGTACCAGTCATACCGCCTGATCTGAGACCGCTTGTGCCTCTCGATGGTGGTCGATTCGCGACTTCGGACCTGAACGATCTCTATCGACGCGTGATAAACAGGAACAATCGTCTGAAGAAGTTGAAAGAGATGAAAGCACCCGAAGTAATCCTCCGGAACGAGAGGAGGATGCTCCAGGAGGCTGTCGACGCCCTTTTTGATAATGGACGACGCGCAAAGGCGGTGCGTGGCAGAGGAAAGAGACCCCTCAAGTCTCTCAGCGACATGTTGAAGGGCAAGCAGGGAAGATTCCGTCAGAACCTGCTCGGGAAGAGAGTCGACTACTCAGGACGTTCGGTCATCGTCGTGGGACCCGAGTTGAAGCTGAATCAGTGTGGAATACCAAAGGCAATGGCCCTGGAGCTGTTCAAGCCTTTCATCATAAGGAAACTTGAGGAGAAGGGCTATGTCCAGACAGTGAAGAGCGCGAAGAAACTGGTTGAAAAGGAGAGTCCGGAGGTCTGGGAGATACTCGAGGAGATTATCGGGGACCACCCGGTCCTTCTGAACAGGGCTCCGACACTGCACAGACTGGGTATCCAGGCCTTCGAGCCGGTTCTCGTTGAAGGTAAGGCCATACGCATTCACCCCCTCGTCTGCACGGCTTTCAACGCGGATTTCGACGGGGACCAGATGGCCGTACATATCCCCCTGTCGTTCGAGGCTCAGCTGGAGGCGAAGGTCTTGATGATGTCATCCAGCAACATACTGCTTCCGGCTAACGGCAAACCTGTCACCGCTCCGACACAGGATATTATTATGGGGTGCTATTTCCTGACCAAGGAAGAAATAGAGAGCGGAGATGGGAGCGATATCCGTAGCTATATCAGCGATGAAGAAGTCATGCTTGCGTATAACAACGGCTACATCGGCCTCCACACGCCAGTCAGGTTAAGAAAGAATGGACAGATTCTCACCACGACGGCGGGCAGGATCATTTTCAACCAGGTAGTACCTGAGGAACTGGGCTTTGTGAATGAACAGATGGACAAGGGTACCCTGGAAGACATTGTTTTCGACGTATATCGCAGGGCCGGAGTGGAGAAGACGGTGGAGTTTCTCGATGAGCTCAAGGACCTCGGGTTCGAGTATGCGACATACGCAGGCGCATCCGTTGGTATAGACGACATTGTCATCCCGGGAGAGAAGAAGAAGATCCTCGAGGAGACGAACAAGGAGGTCGATAGGATCACCAGACAATATCGCGACAAAGTCATCACCGATGGTGAACGTTACAACCGCGTTATAGACACATGGACGCATACCAGCAGTCATATTGCGCACCAGACCTTCGAGGAGTTGAAGAGTTCTCAGGATGGTTTCAATCCACTGTGGATGATGATTGATTCCGGTGCGAGGGGAAGTCGCGATCAGATTAGACAGCTCGCGGGCATGCGCGGACTGATGGCGAAACCTCAGAAGAAGATAACCGGACAGGTAGGAGAAATCATCGAATCTCCGATTAAATCAAATTTCCGTGAAGGTCTTTCGGTCCTCGAATATTTCATATCGACCCATGGAGCCAGGAAAGGCCTTGCTGATACTGCCCTCAAGACCGCCGACGCCGGATATCTCACTCGCAGGCTCGTAGATGTCACTCAGGATGTGACGATCACCATAGACGATTGCCTGACGGTCAGGGGTCAGGATGTGAGCGCCCTCAAAGAGGGTGAGGATGTAATCGAGCCGCTGAGAGATAGAATAGTCGGGAGCGTTGCCCTGGACGATGTCAAAGACCCCATGAGCAAAGAGATCATACTCAAAGGGGGAGAAGAGATTACTCAGGTTGCTGCCAGGAGAGCGGAAGAAAACGGAGTAGAGAAGGTGAAGATCAGGTCCGTGCTGACCTGTGAAGCGAAGCGCGGTTTGTGCCGCAAGTGCTATGGAAGGAACCTTGCCACAATAAAACCGGTTGATATCGGGGAGGCGGTTGGAATCGTCGCTGCGCAATCTATCGGAGAGCCCGGCACTCAGTTAACCCTTCGTACATTTCACATTGGTGGAACTGCGGGAAGAATAGCAGTCCAGACGGAAAAGTCGGCTCCATCGACCGGAGAAGTCATCCTGAACAATGTGCAGTTCGTTGTCAAAACGGTTGACGTCGAGGTAGAAGGTGACAAGAAGGAAACCCGGGAAATCAGGATAGTCACCGGGAAAAATGGAGAGCTTCACGTCAAGGGGGACGAAAAACGTGTCTGGAAAGTGATGGTTCCCTACGGCGCCGAGCTTGACGACTGCCTCTTCAACTACAAGGTGGAGAAGGCGGGAACCGTGCAGTTGATAGACATCCTGGAAGGCGAAACGATGCGGGAGATGGAAATTGGAGGCAGGAAGGTCAGAGTTATAGATATCAAGGAGGTGGACGCATCGGAGGAGCCAGACGCTGAGGTGCAGACATACTATCCCCGGGTGAGGATCCTCAACAAGAGTGGGAAAAAGATAAGAGACTACCGGATTCCCAATGGGGCGCATCTCTTTCTCGAGGACGGGGAAAAGGTGAAAGCTGGTAAGGTGATATTCTGGGTGGGGAAGGAGAAGACAGTGCTTTTCCGCTGGGATCCCTATTCGACTCCAATCCTCACTGACAAGGATGGTACCGTGAGGCTTGTAGACATCGTGGATGAAATTACTATTCGCGAGGAACCGGACAAGGAAGGTCATAAGGTAAAGGTGGTCATTGAGGACCGAGAGAAGGCTTATCATCCACATATCCAGATCCTCGACAAGGGAGGAAAGAAGATACGGGATTACGCGGTACCTACCGGCGCACACCTGATGGTAGAGGATGGCGAGGAGGTCGAGGCGGGACGGGTACTCATAAAACTGTCGAGGGAGATCTACAAGACACGGGATATTACCGGTGGATTGCCCCGTGTTGCGGAGTTGTTTGAGGCAAGGAGACCGAAGGACCCGGCGGTTATAACCGAGATCGACGGAAGGGTGAAGTTCGGAGATATTGTCAGGGGTAACCGTCAGCTTATCGTGGAGCCCGACAAGGGGGACGCTAGGGAATACCTTATCCCACACGGTAAACATCTTCTCGTTCATGAGGGAGACGTCGTGAAGGCTGGAGACAGACTGTCGGAGGGACCGGTGAACCCTCACGATATTCTCAAGATCAAGGGGCCCAACGAGGTCCAGGAGTACCTCCTTAATGAGGTGCAGGAGGTCTACAGGCTCCAGGGCGTCAAGATCCACGACAAACATGTCGGGATTATAGTCAGACAGATGCTTCAGAAAGTGAAGATTACAGACCCCGGGGACACGGTTTTCCTTGAGGATGAGCACGTCGACAAGATAACGTTTCAAGAGGAAAACCAGAAAACCGCGAAGACCGGCGGGACTCCCGCCAAGGCTGAGCCTCTGCTCCTTGGGATAACAAAAGCGTCTCTTACCACGGATAGTTTTATCTCGGCGGCCTCCTTCCAGGAGACGACACGCGTCCTGACCGAGGCGGCTGTGAGAGGTTCCATGGACAATCTCCTCGGTTTGAAGGAGAATATCATCATCGGCCATCTCATACCGGCGGGAACCGGCTCTCTTGATATAACGGATATCAAGTTTCCTGCGGCGGCCGCCGGAGACGTGGAGGAAGAACATGACGGAGGCGGTAAAACCGGAGATGGAGATAACGGAAGAACCGGGGAAGATGTGGAATCGAACAAGGCGATAGCCTGACAATCAGGTGTGTGCAGTTCAATCATGTATCAGGAGGGGGCGTAACATTGCCAACTATCAATCAGCTTGTAAGAAAGGGCAGGAAGAAGATTCATAAGAAGACATCGGCTCGTGCGCTGGAGCGATGTCCCCAGAAACGGGGTGTTTGCACCAGGGTATATACCACGACTCCGAAGAAGCCGAACTCCGCTCTCCGGAAAGTAGCCAGGATCCGGTTGACGAACGGCTATGAGGTGACCGCGTACATACCCGGAGAAGGACACAACCTCCAGGAGCATTCGATCGTGCTTATAAGGGGCGGGAGAGTCAAGGACCTGCCGGGAGTGCGATATCATATCGTCCGCGGGACCCTTGATACCAGTGGTGTTGAGGGGAGAAAACGAAGCCGGTCCAAGTATGGAGCTAAGAAGTAGTTGTTCCCTGTGCCCTTCGAGTACAGGCAGTCGAGGAGGAATTGATGCCACGAAGAAATTCGCCAGGAACCAGAAAAACGGACCCGGATCCCAGGTACGACAGCGTGCTGGTAAGTAAGTTTATTAACTCATTAATGAGTGCCGGAAAGAAGAGCGTCGCAGAGAAGATATTTTATGACGCCATGCAGATCATGGAGGAAAAGGCCGGTCAACCGGCAATGGCTGCTTTTGAACAGGCCTTGTCAAACGCGAAGCCTTTGCTCGAGGTAAAATCGCGACGTGTTGGCGGTGCTACCTACCAGATCCCTATGGAGATAAAGCGCGGTCGAAGCACCGCTCTGGCCATTCGGTGGCTGATTGACTTTGCCAGGAAAAGGCATGAAAAGACGATGCATGAACGACTCGCGATGGAACTTCTGGATGCCTCGAAAGGTGAAGGCGGCACCATGAAGAAGAGAGAAGACACACACAGGATGGCGGAAGCCAACAAGGCGTTTGCTCATTATCGATGGTAGCGACGTCTGACAGCGTTGAGTCGCGGAGAGAATACGAGATCTGGAATGACTAGAACAGTTGAACTGAATAAGATCAGGAATATCGGTTTCATGGCGCACATCGATGCCGGTAAGACCACGACGACGGAGAGGATCCTCTTCTACACCGGCAAGGTCCACAAGATGGGCGAAGTGCACGACGGTGCGGCGACCATGGATTGGATGGCCCAGGAGAAAGAGAGAGGCATCACTATCACCTCTGCGGCGACTACATGTTACTGGGATAATCATCGCGTCAACATTATCGATACTCCAGGCCATGTTGATTTTACCGTTGAGGTTGAGAGGTCGTTGCGCGTGCTCGATGGGGCTGTGGCCGTTTTCTGTTCCGTAGGCGGGGTCGAGCCGCAGTCAGAAACCGTCTGGCGGCAGGCCGACAGATATGGGGTTCCCCGCATGGCCTTCATAAATAAGATGGACAGGACCGGTGCGGATTTCTTCAGGGCGGTGGACATGATCAGAGACCGTCTCGGTGCCAGGCCGGTGCCGATACAGATTCCCATGGGGGCTGGAGATCTTTTTACTGGTATAATTGATATCATTGAGAAAAAAGCCATAGTATACCACAATGATATAAAGGGTGGAAGGCTGGAAGAGGTTGAGATTCCCGACGATCTTCGGGAACAGGCTGACAGGTTGAGATGTGAACTGGAAGAGGCTGTCGCTGAATATGACGACGTGGCGCTGGAGAAATATGTAGAGTGCGGCGATATACCCTCGGATGATCTGTATCGAGCATTGCGCAAGGCAACAATCAAAGTCGAAATCACGCCGGTTATGTGTGGCTCAGCCTTCAGGAACAAGGGAATTCAGTTGCTCCTGGATGCCATAATCAGATACCTGCCATCTCCGCTGGATGTCCCGCCGGTTACGGGACACACGGCGGATGGTTACGACATGGTCGAGAGGACGGCGTCTGATGATGAACCCTTCTCAGCACTTGCCTTCAAGATAATGACTGATCCCTATGTGGGAAAGCTGACGTTTATCCGTGTGTATTCCGGACACATGAAGGCGGGTTCCGCCGTTCTGAATTCTCGAACGAGGAAGAAGGACCGGGTGAGTCGGATACTGCAGATGCACGCCAATAAGCGGGAGGAGAAGAAGTCCGTGTATTCGGGGGATATAGTCGCGATCGTAGGCCTGAAAGACGCGCGTACCGGGGATACATTGTGTGGCCCTGAAGCCCCGATAGTCCTCGAGACAATGCATTTTCCTGATCCCGTGATAGCGGTAGCCATAGAGCCGAAGACAAAGGCCGATGAAGAAAGATTGTCACTGGCGCTGGAAAAACTAGCGCTGGAGGACCCTACCTTCCAGGTTCGCGTCGATCCGGAAACGAGTCAGACGATTATCTCCGGTATGGGAGAGCTTCACCTGGAGATTATCGTTGATCGTATGATGAGAGAGTTCAACGTACAGGCTAATATTGGAAGGCCTCAGGTGTCCTACAGAGAAAGCATCACTTGTGCGGCCGTCGGCGAGGCGAAGCATGTCAAGCAGAGTGGCGGCAAGGGTCAATATGGACACGTGGTCGTGGAGGTCTCTCCCCTTGAAAGAGGAAAGGGTCTGGTGTTCGAAGAACATATTCGAGGAGGTGCCATACCGAGGGAATTTATCTCGGCCGCTATAGCGGGACTGAAAGAAGGGGCAAACAGCGGGATCGTGGAAGGATATCCCCTGGTTGACATGATGGTAGATCTGAAGGACGGAAGCTTTCATGAGGTCGATTCCTCAGAGATAGCCTTCCGGATTGCAGGCTCGATGGCCCTCAGGAACGCGCTCGAAAAGGCGAAACCCTGTCTCCTGGAGCCGGTCATGAAGGTTGAAATTGTAGTACCACCGGAATATCTCGGAGAGGTCCTGGGAGATATCAGCAGCCGCAGGGGTAAGGTCGGAGGGATGATCCCCAGGCCGGACGCGCAGGTCGTGGCCGTTTCGGTACCACTTGCGGAGATGTTCGGCTATGCCACAACGTTGAGGTCTATTACACAGGGCAGGGCTGTTTATTCGATGGAATTCTCGCATTACCAGATAGTCAAGCGCGAGAAGATCGAGGGTGACGGCCGGCTCCGCCGCCAGATGAAGAGCGCCGTCAGATGAAGAAGAGAGGGCTCATCTTCCGGTCACAGAGAGAATACCTGATAGCGGTGCGTGATAAGCTAAGGGAGGTAAATGATGTCGAAGCAGAAGTATGAGAGGACGAAGCCGCACGTAAATGT
>CAZOAR010000055.1:0-14783 GCA_964577985.1 uncultured Gemmatimonadota bacterium
CCCCGAGTGATCGGGACGAGTAAACGCCGTAGTAGTGGATCAGTCTCTCATAATGACCCGGGATATGGGTGGTGAGTCGTGCGATGAACTCCAGCGGAGAGAGTTGTTCGAGATGTTCCCGCTTATCGTAGGCGGAGGTGTAGCGATAGGTAACCGTCTGGTTCTCTCTGTCGTAGTGGAGCCTTCGGAGTGATATGGGAGCACGTGCTGCATAGCGCAGCGTGGCCCCGATGGCATCGTGGTCATCCGTGTGAAGCCTGGAGCCGATATGGACATGGAACCCGGAGTGAGGCCAGGAGAGCATGTTCTCTGCGACCTCTTGTGGGATGAGTTCCTGCTCTACAAATGCCTCGAGGACCGTTCTGCGGAAGAGCTCGGCGATATCGACCGGGGAGAGGAGAGAGGTAGAGCGGAAGGCGCCGTCCCGGAGAAAAAGGCCATCGGCGGCAAGGCAATGAATATGGGGGTGGTAATTGGCAGCCCTGTTGCCAAACGTTTGTATCGATGTGACGATTCCAGGTGTACCCTTGGGCTCCTGGAGTACGTGTCGGTAGAAAGACCGAATGGTCTCGGCAGCGCACCGTGCAAGGAGGCCCAGGAGCTTACGATCCCACAGGAAGAAGGGACGTATTCGCTTTGGTACTGTGAGTGTGAACATCCTGTGCGCGACGGACTCGAGGAGTTCCTCGACAAGCCGGTCGCTCCAGAGGGTGATCTTATTTGGTGACTACTGGGTTTCCGCGCGGATGCCGGACAACAGTCAAATCCTCATTCCCCAGGTCCTGCTCAACATGGACAATCCGATCGCGGGTCCGATCCTGTCGATGACGTCGACTGTCTTCACACAGGAGATCCTTGTGCCAGAGTCAGCGGACACTCTGACCTATGAGATAATAGGCAGGGTGGGACTCTATCTGGCGACGGTCGTCGACGAGGAGTTGTTCGACCTGACCGTGACCGAGTAGTATCGATTCCTCTTCTCTCACTTCAAGACGTCCCGCGGCGCCATCTGCCTGACCGTTCCCGGGGGCGATCCGCGTGGCCGCGCTTTACGCTCGCCCGGGACTTCGATGAAATATGAGTCCTGAAGCGATATCCCAGAGTGCCGGAAGAGCCCAGGCGAAGGCCCAGGCGATGAGTGCGGAATAGACAGCTCCCCAGTAGAAGTTGAATGGCAGGCCGGCAACGGTGAAGAAGGCCATGTAGAAGAAGAGGCTCAACCGAGCCTGCTCCGTGCGCTCTTCCTGATTCGCGATGGCCCCATAGAGCGCCATCGGAATGATCAATGCCCGCGCCCACAACGGCAGAAAACCCGCGAAGGGGTTCATCCTGGTCGTCTCGACCAGGAACGCCGGTCCACCCAACGCCAGCCAGCTTCGCGTAACTGCGTGATCGGCTTCCGTGAGACTCGAATGCACAAAGTAGTAGTGCGTGGCGTAGTAAACGGCATAGAGTACCAGGCCGACCGCCCATATTCTGACCTCACCCGAGTCCCGTCTGCGAAATGCTGTTATCACCGCGGCCAGAACATAGAAAATGGCGAGTTCTCTCGTGAACAGGGCGAGCAGGCCGAAGAAGATCCCCAGCCTTATCCACTTGTTGGCGTAACATCCGACTGAGAGCCAGATGAACAGCCCCGCCCACACTTCGGAGAAATACTGGGCGCTGGGCACTCCGACGGCCGTCAGAGCCGAAATCGTGAGGAAGCAGCAGAAAGCGGTGAAGGCCCTGTTAAGGCCGAGACGTATCATCCATCGATACTGGAGCATGATGCTGGCGATCAGCGCCCCGATCAGGGCTGCCTGTATGATGAAGGAAGGGAGCACCGCCATCGACATCAGATGTAGAGGCGTTCGCCAGTTGAAGACGGGCATTGTGGGATAGTTCCTCGCGCGCAATTCCGAACCAAGCGCGACATAATAGTCTTCGCCCGCCTTGAGTCGGTCGACGATTGCCTGGTAGTGTTCGATGTCGTTTCGTGTCGTGAGAGGTTCGATCAGCGGGTCCGATCTGGTCTGAAGCGTAACGACCAGAAACCAGGCCGCGACAGCGAGGAAGGAGAGGGCTACTGCAAGCGATCCCCTGGTTCCAAGGGTGGAAAAACGTGTTGACGGGACCATCCTTTCTCCTTGTCGTGGATAGTTCGACCGGAAAAGACCTGTGTGACGTTCCGGAGAGTCTTGAATGCTCTCATCCCGGAACAGCGTCGACATTGAGCGGAATAATACGCGATAAGAAAAGGGGTGTCAAGCGACCATATCCATAAAATCGTCGCTACGCGCATTATTCTATTGGTTTTTTCAGCGGATTGATTTATCTTATTTCCCGTCGACGCGGATCAGGAGCGCGGCGACGTCACGACTCTCTGCTCCGGGAACCTCCATGTGACCTCAACGTTCTATTGATTACGGAGATGGTTGGAGAATGATAGTAGTATCGGCCTTGATTCCGGCGTTCTGCATCGCTTCGATATTCTATTTTCTCGACGATAACAGGGAACCCATGAAAGCGGTGATATGGGCTTTCCTGCTCGGTATAGTATCCGTTTTTCTCCTGATCCCCGTCATTGTTTTCGATCCTTTCACGAAACCGGCCCAGGACGGGGACCTCGTGAACTCCCTCGTTCTGTCGTTCTATCACGCCGGCTTTCTGGAGGAGTTATCCAAGTTCACAGTCTTCATGGTCGGCATATATGCGCACAAGGCATTTCATGAGTGGTATGACGGCATACTCTACGGGGTAATGATCGGTCTCGGGTTCGCCTTCTTCGAAAACGTAGAGTACTTCAGGAGGTTCCTGGAAGATATGGGCAACCAGATCATCATCGTGCGCAGCCTGCTTTCGATGCCGCTCCACGCGCTGATCGGTGGAGTGATGGGTTTCTATCTCGGAAAGGCGAGGTTTACGCCCGACAGGCGAAAGGTCCCGGTCTTCATAGCGATGGGATTGCTCGTCCCGATCTTTGTGCATGGTCTCTACGACTTTGTCGCTTCCTACATGGTCTATTTGAAACTGCTGGTCTTTCCTTTCGTTGTGATCCTCTGGTCCAAGGTGCTGGAGATGAAGAGAATGGCGCAAAGCAACCAACCCTCGGTGATTTCCCGGCAGCAAGCATCCACGTGCGGGTGCCTGAAAGGAGAATGAGGCTCTGGGCGACAGGAAGGCTGATCGAGCCACAGCCATAGACCGCTTTCTTAATCTCTTCGCGGATGTTCGGGCTGGAGAGTCTGGCACGGCCCTGCTGTTGACTTTCAACGTATTCCTCATTCTGACCGCGTACTATATCATGAAGCCGGTCAGAGAGGCGCTCATACTTGTCGGAGGAGGCGCCGAGCTCAAGAGCTACATGTCCGCGGGACAGACTTTTCTTCTCCTCTTTGCCGTGCCTCTGTACGCGAGGCTCGTAAGCAGCTTTTCAAGACGACGGCTGATCAACAACGTCACCGTCTTCTTCGCCGTCGGTCCATAGGAAGTCTTATAATTTCCGAATTTGATTATACCCGATGAGCGGCGAGTTGTCAAGCCGCACTGGGTGCAGATCCGGATATTTTCAACCGGATCGTGGTCGGTTGTTCATGTGCGGGTATCGTCAACAGGGTGGAATTGTCGGTTTCTTGCGCATTGTGGCGTACGGATTCACGGGGTGGTAGGATTGGATCCTTACCGTCCTGTTTTTTCTTTGATCCCCTGCGGCTCAGGCCTCCTGATCGGCAAAGGGTCCTGCGCGCGGGTCAATCTTCCTGGATTTGAGGTGAGCGAGGATCTTGTGTACAGGTTCTGATCCTGAGATGAATGAGAGGATCTTCATCTCCGTGCCACATGTTGGGCATATGAGCGTGACGTGAAAGACGCGCTGGAGGAGTTGCTGCCATTGCCTCCTCCAGTGCGTGGGTTGTAGCTTGACCCCACTCGAGTCCGTCTCCAGTCCGGGTGTCTCTGCCCGTCGTCGTGCCCCTTGAGATCGACTTGAGTAGACACCATAGTTGCGGATCAACCGTTCGTAACGGCCCGGGATGTGGGCAGCGAGTCGTTCGATATGTTCCCGCTTGTCGTAGGCGGAGATATAGGAATAGGCGACCTTATTTCTCTTTCTGTCATAGTGGAGCCGGGAGAGTGATATGGGTGCGCGAGCGGCATACCGTGCTGTGGCCTGTAGGGAGTCGCCGTCATCGGGAAGGAGCCGGGAAGAGATATGGACATGGAACCCGGAGTGAGGCCATGAGAGCATGCTCCGGGCGACATCTTCTGTGATGAGTTCTTCTTTGACGAAGGCCTTGAGGACTTCTCTCCGGAAGAGTTCGGCGATGTCCACGGTAGAGATAAATGAGGTAGAGTGGAATGCTCCGTCCGGGAGAAAAAGTCCATCGGCGGCAAGGCAGTGGATATGCGGATTGGTATTGGCGGTCTGGTTGCCAGAGTGGTCCAGTTCATGAATTGGGCCACTACAGTCTGGATGGAAATGACGATGCCGGACAAGCCGGCATGACAGTCTTAAAGAATCTACTATCTACCCGGTTCCCGTTGTCGAGTTGCATTGTATAGTAGTCGAGCCTCTCCGCGTAGGAGGCCTGCGGGAGAGGGTCCGAATGGATGTCGAATATGATCTTGATGGGCGGCTGGCCCTGGCAGTTCCCCGTGGTTACAATAGATATGACAGCAGCAAGAGCCGCGAGTGAGCCTCAGTGCGTGGGCACATCGGCGAGCCGCAGGGTCGTTCCCGCCGAATTGTCGGGCTCACCAGGGGAAGCCTCGAAGGCAATCTGTGTCCCATCAGGAGACCAGGACGGGGCGCCCGCGTAGCCGCTGTAATCCGTCACGCGAACGGACGTCCCTCCAGAGACGGGCATGATGAATATGGTTGCCAGGTCGAGTCCGCCTGCATCCGTGCTGTACACAATCCAGTCACCATCCGGTGAAAAGGAGGCATCCGTCTTATCTCCTGTTCCTGAGGTTATCTGCTCCGCGTTCGACCCATCTGTGTTGACAATCCACAGATCCCACTTTCCGCCCGCTGATCTCTGATAGACGATACGATCACCGTGCGGCGACCAGTCGGGCTGACGGCAATCATCCGTGAGAGGGGTCAGCGCGACGTAGTCCCCTGAGCCGTCTATCCTGTATTTCATGATCACACCGTCCTCCTCCATGTCCAGAAGGTGCGATTCAAAGACCACCCACTGACCGTCCGGGGAAAACGATGGTTCGTAAGCCACGCTGCTGTCGCGTGACGTGACACGTAACTCATCGCCTGGTACTCCGATTTCGTTGATGAGATAGATCTCGTCATGCGGATCGCGCGAGGAAGAAAAGACAATCTGCCTCACCGTCGAGTTCCAGGCGGCACCCGGAAGGTCTATGTTGCCGCTTCCATCGGAGACCAGCAGCCTCGTTGCATTGGTCGCTGGGTTATAGACAAACAGGTCAGCCGGCTCGATATTATAGCCGTTCCTGAATCGAGTAAAGAGGATCTCGCTGCCATCCGGCGACCAGGCCGGGTTTTGCAGGCTGCCCGTCAAGTCTATGGAAAGCTGGCCCGTAAGGTCTGCGGGGGGCTCTTCATCGTCCGTGGGATTAGAGCAGCCGATCCACTGGAACAGCATTCCAGCCAGAAAAACGGTCAGCATTCTCGTCGCTGCGGGGGTTCTCATCCCTGTGATGCCCTTTGATGTGGTTCCGTGTAGGCGAGTAGACCCGTCAGTCGTCGTCCGAATCGCCACCATGCTCGTGCTCTTCATCTGACTCCCCGAAAGTCCTGACCAGACCGTCAACCAGTTCCTTCCTCTCGGCTGATGTAAGACGGGCTTCAGGATGGAGCGGCAGATAGTATATCAGAGGCATCTCCTCCTCCCTGACCATCTTCGCCGCGTGGGGACCTTCGTTCCTGGCGCGGCCCCATTCGGACACATTAAGCTCTGATCGACCCTCTTCCACATCGTGCTGGACCAGCCACGAGACGGGCGCGACCGAACTGTACCACGGCCACACGGTCGTATTGCTGTGACAATCACCGCACGAATGAAAGAAAAGATCCCGTGTCCGGGGTGAATCCCACTCAGGTCCGGCCTTCACGGGTGGGTTGGTGTGATCCCGGCCATACGGGACCGCCTGAATAATGACAAGAACCAGTACGATCTTCACAAGGATCCGAGGTGTATTACGACCACTGCTCATCCAGTCCCGCCCTCACTGTTCAAAGCTGTTGATGTCCACGTGTCGGCAGGCCGACCCTGGCGACCCGATTGTTCCGCGGTCTGGAAACGGAGAAGTTCCCCTGCCGCATCAGAAGTGATGATAGCAGGAGCATGTATTGTTGTCAAGGAGATTCCGGTGAGGTCCGGTCGACTCTTCCTCGCATGAGGCACCCCGGGCCTCCTGAAATGAGCAGGGACGGGAGATTGAGGTCCCGGCGGTGGATCAGGGTGTCAGAGCATATTGATCTCACCGGCAAGCCTGCTTCCTGCCCGCGACGTAAAGGTGGCCTGGAGAGTGCTTGTCGTGAGCGTTTAGCGCGGATGGTCGCAGGGTATCAAGGCAGGGCGCTGCGGGCGCGACCTCTTCTGCCCCTGATGATCGCCCCTTCGGAGAGCCGGATGACCGTCAGGTCCTCGGTGTTCCAATCGCCGGATTCCCCTGCCACGGCTATCTGTCCCCCGTTCGCGGCGATTGCGTAGGCGTCGTCGTAAGGCCCGTAGTCATAGGAATAGACCCACCTCTCCTGGCCGTTCGTGTCGAGGCTGACAACGGGGAGGATAGTCTGCTGGCTGTAGCCCGTGGCATAGAGAAGGCGCGTCTGGAAGTCATAAACCAGCGCGCTGCACTGGTCGTTCCCCCCCAGGTGATCGTAGCGATAGGTCCACCTCTCCTGCCCCGCCGTGTCCACACTCACGACGACCCAGTCGTAGTAGCTGATCTCGATGGGATAATAAGCGGTTCCCGCTGTGTAGATATTCCCACCGGCGCAGACAATACCGGCATTAGCATTGCCGCTGAAGATCGTGGAATCGTCGTAAGTATAAGACCAGCGCTCCACCCCTGCCGTGTCGAGGGCAACGATCGCCGGCCGGTTGCCGATATCACCCGCCGCGTACAGGTTCCCGTTTGCGTCGAACGTGATCGACATCGACCCCCCCTGCTGCGAAGGAGCAGGGGTGTAGATCCAGCGTTCCGCCCCGTCGCGTGTCAGGCTTATGACGCAGAACTCTCCCCCCGAGTCTCCGTTGAAGAAACCCGCGACGTAGATATTCCCGTCTGGTCCGCATACCTGGGAGTTGGCGGATCCGGGCAGGTCGGCCGGGTGATAGGCCCACCGAAACTGGCCCGTTGAATCGACGCTCACGACCAGAGGGACGGTAGCCGTACCCCACTGCTGGAGATCCCAACTGTATCCAGCCGCGTAGAGGTTGCCGTCGGAGTCCGAGCATATAGAGAAGGCAACATCTGACATGTCGGGGCCGGTGTCATAGCGGTAGGTCCATTGCCCGTTTCCGGCGGTGTCCACGGCAGCCACGATCAGGTCATAGCCGTCCCACGCACCACCCGCGTCGCTGTATCCCGCGGCGTATATGTCCCCACCGGCCCCTTCGACCAGGTCGTTGAAGGCGTCCTCGTAACCTGGAACGTCATACGAGTAGAACCACCGTTGTCCCCCCGAGCGGGTGAGACCGATGATAAGCGCCCGGTAGGCGTAACCCACGTAACTGTACCCCGCCGTATACAACTGTGCATCCGTGCCGAACATGACGCTGGAACTCCTGTCGTCGAGGTGTTCGGGTCCGTCATACCGATATACCCACTCCTCCGTTACGGCGAAGAGGGCTATGGGAATCGTGACAAGCAGCAATATGATGACTGCAGATATCCTCTTCATGATGCTCCTTCCTCTTTCAATGCCTTGTCTGCCGGTTGGATGTTCCCCTTCCTGTAAATAACACAGGATAGTAAGGTAGTCCCGGTTCTTCCTGTCAAGTGAGACTGATTGAGCCGCAGATCGACAACACGAGGACCGTCAGTTCCAATTCTGTTGTCAAAATGCGCGCTGTGTATCGGCTCCTGACCAGTGTCTATTGATAAGATAATCTGAGCTGTGTCTGTGTTCCGGAGGGATCAAGCATGGTATTTCGCTGATGCGCAACGAGTTATGAATGGTCAGATAAGAACTTGACGGCTGTTGGTGGAATATGCTATAATATTTCCGCGTATGTACAACACCTCACCCGAATATCGCCTGGAGGTCGTTCGATACTACCTTCATCACGGTTCGTTCCGGGAGACAGCCCGAACGTTTCATGTTTCATATAGGAGCGTCTTCAAGTGGGTCGATCGATACCGTAAGGGCGGGTCGCAAGGCGTCCTCAATGGTTACAGGAGACCATGGAACAGGGCTGCGCGCGATCTGGAAGAGAACGTGGTGAAGTTGAAGGAGCAGGAGCCTTCCCTCACACTGACGGCCGCCAGGCGGCTTCTCAAGGCGGAAGGTGTGGAGATTTCGTGCAAGGGAATCTGGGGAATCTGGAAGCGGTACGGATATGCCGGCTTCACACAGGAAAAGCTGACCAACGACTGGACTAGTTACTGTCCCTGGTCAAAGGAGGCGGAAAAAAAGTGTCGCTCTGCCCGGATCCTCTTCTCTGCCGGAGATCCGAAGGGAGCGGCAGACATTCTGAACTCGATTCCCGCCCTGCCGGAGAACGAACTTCTGCTCAAACTTCCTGACGGTGACCTGAACGCGAGAAGACGCGCCGAGAAGATGGATCTGGCGCTGGGAAAGATTTCCCTGTCGGACTATCTGAGGAAGGCACCGGCGCTGTTTCGGGAACTGAAGAAGCGAAACCTTCTATACTCAGCGCTGCGCGTCGGAATCAAGGAGGTAATTGCGCTCGAATGGAGTGGCAATGTCGAGCAGCAACTGCGGAGGATTGGCGAACTCTCGACAATGCTGGAGGCAGGCGGATTCGCGGGCTCGTCGCGTGAGGGAAGCAGGGAGGAAAGGGGATCCTATCTCCTCTTCGAGCCACGTTTTACGCTCCTGATCTCCCGCGGGATAGCACTCTCTTCCCTGATGCGGATCCGCGAGGGGCGGCAAACGGCACGGGCTGCAGCCCGGTTGCTGAACAGGCGACAGCGGAGGTCTCCCTACCTGCTAGGAGACCTTGCTGTCCTCTACTCTTCCCTGGAGGAATACCGGCTTGCCGAGAAACTGCTCTCAAAGTCGATCGACGGGGTCGATGAAGACACCGCAAAGAAATTGAGGGCCGAACAGGCCTTCGTATCATTCATGAAGGCCGATTACAGGAAGGCGGCTGCGCTCGGGAAATCAGCGCAGTTCGGAGAGTGGGAAGGCTCGCAACTTTTCCGGATCTTCCAGTCTGCCCTGGCGCTACTGCGCGGGATGCCGCAGCGGGCGATCTCTCTCTGCCTTGATATCCTTTCCTCGATGGAAGGAGAGGAGCTGAATTTGGGGCTCTTCTACACCTATTTCACCCTGGCGAACGCGCGTTGTGCCCTGGGTGAGAGAGAAAAAGCCGAACGAATCCTTCGACGGCTCCTTCCCTATCTTGAGAAGAATCGAATGATTCGAGAGTTGTACATCGTACGCATCCTCCTGTCTGGATCCGACTGTTCCTCCGACATCGCTCTGCTCGGACGATGTGCGGGAGGGGGAGCGGGGGAGTTACCCACGGTTCGGATGGCCCTGCTCCTGAAGAACGGCAGATACAGGGAGGCACTTTCTCTGGCAAGGAAGAAGGGCATCCTCAGCTACTTCTACCGCTACGTCTTGTTCTTCCCCGAGACGGTGATCGGGCTTCTTGACAGGGGGAAATCAACGTCCCTTCCCCGTAGCGTACTGAGACTGCCGCTTTTCAGCAAAGAAGCGCCCGTATATCACCTCAACTTCCTTGGTAAGGCCGTCCTTTACCGGAACGGGCAGTACCTGCGTCAGAGGTTGCCGCCGAAAGACCTCGCTTTCTTCATCCATCTCGCCCTGCGGGCTGGAGAACCGGGAAAAGAACTCCTGCTCGACGATCTATACGCCAATTTCTGGGGACACACGAAATACCCGTCGAGGAACCTCTCACACCTCCTTGTGAGGATCAGGAAGGCACTGCGGATTCCGAGTCACCTGCTCGGGGTAGACCCGAACCTGCATGGTGGAGTACTGCTCAACCGGGGGATCTATCTCACTACCGACTACGATGAGTGGAATCAGGGGATCGCGCAGGCAAATGCCTTTCTGAGGGCAGATGAGTGGGAATTCGCCAGCAGAGAGTTTCGCCACGTCTTTTCGCTCCTGCGGGGAGAGCCCTTTCGGAGGATGTACGATACCTGGTCGGAGGACACCAGAACCCGGATTATCTTCGGGGTCAGGAGCGCCTGGCGTGAATTCGCGCGGGATTGCGTGAAACAAGGTGACCAGGTGCTTGCAGAGAGCCTGTCGGCCGGGCTGTCCGGACGTTTCAGTCCGGGATTATCGTAAGTGTGTTTGTTTCCCCTGTGACCGGCTGACGCTGATCCGGGACTTATTGCCGCACCCCTGGTAAAGGCGTGGAGCAAGGAGCGTCGGCCCTTGCCAAAACGGGGAAGGATGAGCCACGCTCTGCCGGGACGCTTCCCGCGCGGAGTCTAGCAGCCTCTTTGTGAGACTGCATGGACTTCGTTCTCAGTCACAAGGATCTCATGGTCGGCCCACTCCCACGTGAAAAGCCGGGCCTGTAGCAGCCCGGCTTTCACGTTGCAGCCATCTGATCGGTGCGCGTTGAATCCTACTTCAGCGCAACCATCTTCCTGGTGATCGTCCGCTCACCACTCCTCAGTGTGTAGAGATATATTCCGGATGTGACCTGCTGCCCGCCATCATCTCTCCCGTCCCATTGAATCCTGTAATTCCCCGGCATGAGGTCCCGATCGACCAGCGTCCTGACGGAACGGCCCCTCACATCGAAGACGGTGAGATTGACACGCTGTCCAGCGACAGCATTCCCGTCCAGGCTTCTCCCTGGCACGTCTGCTATCTCGAAGGCAATGGTGGTAGATGGGTTGAACGGATTCGGATAGTTCTGTGCCAGCGCGTATGAGTGCGGGATGTCTGGCGTCTGCTCGCCCACACCGGCCCCCGTAGCGAACGTCAGGAGATACATGTCCGAAGTACGGTGCTCGTACCCATGTCGTGAATTCTCAAAGGCAGCGACACCGAAGAGATAATCGTTCTGTGTGTCGAACTGGACGTCGTCCGCGTTGCCGTTCTGAAGCTCTCGCCCGAGCTCGGCGGTCCAGGTTCCGTTGCTCCAGACCGATCCGAAATCAAGATCTCCACGGCTTCCATCGGGCTGGCGCAGAATCCGCTCCGGTACGACGGCGTATAGTGCCTCGTAGGCGGGCCAATATGTAGCGGCGTCCGCGTCGCTGACCCCGAGTGTGGCATCCCCGACACACTCGCTGCCATCTATCTCATCCTGGGTCAGGATCATGGCATCGGCGAAATCGGCTGGGGCCGTCTCCATATACTTGGGCCTGGAATGGTCGCCGATCCTGTTGTGTGAGTATGTGCTCGTTCCCTGGTCGCCGTAGCGGCCCCCATCTTCACCATTGATCGAATCTGGCGCCCACACATCCACGTACTTGTCGTCGGCGAATCCAAGCATGGAAAAGGTCCCGCCAGTGACCTCGTGCGTTACGGGGTCGATGACGAGATCCGTGCCGGATGCCGACAGATATCCCGCGCAGCGTGCAGCCTTGCTGTGCCAGATGTCCGCCCTGCCACTCTCAAACCAGGCGTCATCGACGATACCGTGTTCACTGACATGAGGATCCGTGTCGGTCGGCCAGTAATTGTGGCATTTGGCCATGCAACCGCCCGTGTCGTAGGGATTGCCGGTGATTGTCCCCATTGGCCAGAGCAGCGCGACACGGTCTTCCGATTGGTCCGAGTTCGGCTTCTCCCAGGAGTCGTTTGCAAAAGACCAGGAACCTCCACGTGTGAAACTCGCCGTCGGGTCTGGCCATGTCGCCAGTAGATAGAAGTGATCCGTGGTGTAAACGGCCTTCAGGTCTACTGTTACAGAGCTATCGAAGTTGTGGCATCCCGTGCAGTCCATGATGCTCGCGGGATCGTGGACATCGTATGTCTCACCCAGGTTGATGGTCACCGCCGTAGCGCCGTCCCACAGGGCGTCGACGACACCGTCAATGACAGGCGGGTTGTCAACCCGCATTGCAGACAATGTATCAACCTGCGCGTGGGCAAGATCCGCAATCAGGAATATCATGATGAATGGCGAAAGTATCTTTCCGAACATGATCTTTCCTCCTCATTAGCGTATTTCGACAAATGAAAAGTTCTCGAGAGGAGTGTAAAACAATGATTCGTATCAAGCGTCTTTTCTCACCTCCCTTCACCAGGATATCTTCCCGGCATTGAAACAGCACCGGGTCATTTTTTCAACAGGCATTCTCCCGATCACGTTTCCGGCATTCCCGGCAGCGTGACACGATCCATTTCCTTGCCACATGAGATCGGGACACCTTGAGGGGCTTTCTTGTCGCCGGGGAGGTAATGGGTGTCACAGGGGATTAATAAGGGTGTAACGGGTAGTGGGGGAGCTCCAGGAGGAGCCGGGGAAAACAGGGAAGAGAGAAATGATAGCGCAGAAGAAATGTTCTATAATCAATTCGTACTAAATAATATAAGGAATCGGGACGAGGATGTCAAGCCCTTCTCGGCGACGCCCACCCTGATCGGTTGTACCTCCAGACTGCCTTCGCTCTTCACAAAGAGTCTATGCCGCCCTGGAACCAGCATTCAAAGCCTGGTTGCCAGCAGGGTTGCTTTTCTCGCCATCCCCCGTTTTCTTGCTCCCGGGGTGTCATAAAAGGCTGATCCCACCATATAATACTGACATCAGCTCATACAATCATTCTGGCACAGAAAGGCATCAAGAAAGGGAAGCTGCCTCCCTTTCAGCGAGTGCAGGCAATCCACGTGGTCACGGCTGGAGACTCAGCCGGTAACAGGGAACCCACGTGTGATCTTGGTCGGCTCGTCCATCACCGCGAAATCTGTTGAGGTGATATTCACCAGATTCGGGTGTGTCGCCACACTGTTAAAGAGTTCTGTTCTGGAGAACTCTTCCAGTGCCTGATAGTCCTTCCAGTAATAGACACCGCCAAATGTTCCGGTGTAGGAATTGGCCAGCCATACCTTGGAAATCAAACCCGGCGCGTCAGCGAAAGCCGGAGCCAGTTCCGTGGCCATCCCCGCGTACTCCTCTTCACTCAGATCCTTCAGCTGAAAACTGATAATCTGGACGTGCATGACCTCCTCCTTTCTGCGCCTGACGCCTTGGCGACAGACCAGATGGTTGACACTGTCGAGAGATTCGGGTGCGATGCGGCAGGCTCTCCTGAAGAGCGACTTTCCGTGATCGCTGAGCGCCGGCCACAAGGTCTGTCAGCCCAGTGCCACGTCGAGAATCATCATCACCGCAAAACCTGCCATTGTTGCCATGGTCACCAGGTCAATATTTGCCTCCTTTCGTTGAGATTCCGGGATCAGCTCTTCCACCACCACAAAAATCATTGCCCCGGCAGCAAAGCAGAGCGCATAAGGCAGTATGTCCCGCATATGGAGAACAAATGCCGCGCCCAGCACACCGGCCACAGGTTCCACAATACCGGATGCCTGCCCCATAAAAAAGCTCTTCGCGCGCCCCATTCCTTCTCTCCTCAACGGCAGCGATACCGCGGCTCCCTCCGGAAAATTCTGGAGGCCGATTCCTATTGCCAGCGCAATCGCGCCGCCGATCGTAGCAGAAGAGAGGCCGGCTGCCACAGCCCCGAAAGCGACGCCGACCGCGAGCCCTTCGGGGATGTTGTGCAGTGTGATCGCAAGTACCAGCAGCGTGCTTCTGTGCAGTGATGTCTTGATTCCCTCGCTTTGCGCCGGTTCCAGGCCCGTGTGAAGATGCGGCAGCAGGCGATCGGTGAGTCTCATGAAGAGTCCACCTCCCATGAATCCTATGGCTGCTGTCATCCATGGGATGTGACCCATCTGCCCGGCCATTTCTATGCCCGGCGCGAGCAGTGACCAGAAGCTCGCGGCGATCATGACGCCTGCGGCGAAGCCGAGCATGGAATCCATGAGCCTGGAGCTTACCGTCTTCGTGAATATAACGACCGCCGCCCCCACCGCGGTGACGCCCCAGGTAAAAAGAGTGGCGATAAGCGCCTGAGTGACAGGATCATATTGCTGGATGAAAGCGATCATCTTCGGTCATGTGCTGTTGCCAGTCACCGTTTGTTGTGAGAGGCGCCTTCATCGCCCCGTAATATCTGGACGCCCGTAACCATAAATCGAGCGCGAATGCTGTTGGTCCGCTCACGTGGGCCAGTTTTTCAGCGGAAAGCGCGGTGATGAGAGATTCTTTGTTTCCTATGGATACAGTCTGGATATGGTCTATGTTGATAGCACAATCACGCATCATACCATCGTTCTGGAAAGGGAAACTTCGCCTGGAATGTCCCGCACAGTTGAGATGACAGGCATAAGAGTGATCTTCCCCAAATATTCAAGAATGGTGTTTCTGTGCCGTCTCCCAAACACAGAACTCTTCCTTATTCACAGGATGTAATTCATATCCTTCGGGATATAGCCGTCTTACTCATTCTCTTCCTTACCTGTCAGAATATAGTTACGGAGATATTCTCATGCAATGGATAGCTGCTATTCGCGTCGGGTCCCATAGTACTGCTGTCTGTACAGGCTGTCAAGCGACATCCAGCTTTACGCA
>CAZOAR010000056.1:0-14239 GCA_964577985.1 uncultured Gemmatimonadota bacterium
GATCCTTAACCAGATTCACCGGGGAGACTCCTGAGAAGTGAGTGGAAGCTTCACGCGGTCCGCAATGATGGGCGGGAAGATGTGCTACCGCGGCCCGATTCCGCTACTTCATGGCAGCCCAGGCGGGAAGGCTGTCGAGGCCCGTTCCGAATGCGAATCGCCCCAGCAGAAAGATCGCCATGGTGATTGCAATGAGACCCACGATGTTTATGATCAGGCCGGTTCGAGCCATATCCGATATCTTCAGCCTGCGGGTGCCGAAGACAATCGCGTTCGGAGGTGTGGCCACGGGAAGCATGAAGGCGAATGAACACGCGAGAGTGCCCGGTATCATCAGCAGCAGAGGGTTCACCCTGATAGCCGTGGCCATGGATGCGAGTATCGGGAGGATCATCTCCGCCGTCGCAGTGTTCGATGTCAGCTCCGTGAGGAACGTGATCATGCCTGAGATAGTCCCCACTATGAAGATGGGGTGGAATGCCCCCACAGATTCGAGATTGTTCCCGAGCCACATCGAGAGTCCCGATTCCTTGAAGCCGGTCGCCAGTGCGAATCCACCGCCGAAGAGGAGTACGATATTCCAGGGCAGCCTGGCGGCGGTATCCCAGTCCATTATCCGCGTACCCCGCGCCCGCCTGGCGGGTATCGTGAAGAGGATTACGGCCATTGCGACCGCCACCGTCCCGTCGTCAAGATATCCGCGGCTCGCCATGAATCTCGACCAGCCGGGGACCGTGAAGCCACCGAACTGAATATCCTGGCGAAAGAGCCAGAGGAGGATGAGAAGGATGAAGTCGATCAGCACTATCCCCTCCTCGAAGGAAATCGGCCCCAGCGCCTCGTACTCTTTTCCGAAAATCTGCGGGTCCACAGAAATTGTCTCGTCACGGGGGCAGTAACGTCGCGCAAGGTAGAGCCAGATGAAGATCAGCATCAGGATGGAAATCGGAAGGGCGAAGACGAACCATGAGGCGAAGGAGATCTCAGGGGCGTCCGGGAAACTTATCGTGAGTATTCGCGCGAGCGACAGGTTTGGTGGTGTTCCTACCAGCGTTGCTATGCCCCCGACGGAGGCGCCGTAGGCGATGCCCAGGAAGATGCCTGTGGAATAGTTGCGGAGTCTTTCCTTCCCCAGGTTCTCCTCCAGCTTCATGACAAGCGCAAGTGCGATCGGTACCATCATCATCGTGGAGGCCGTGTTGGAGATCCACATCGAGAGAAAGGCCGTTGACGCCATTGAGCCGAGGAGGATCCCCTTCAGACGAATGCCTGACCAGAGGAGTATCCTGAGCGCTATCCGGCGGTGGAGGTTCCATTTCTCCATGGCAAGGGCGACAATAAAGCCGCCGATAAAGAGAAAGATGATGTGGTTGAAATAGACCGGCGCCACCGAGCGGCCGCTCATTATCCCGAGTGTCGGAAAGAGTATGACAGGGAGCAGAGATGTGACTGCCAGGGGAACGGCCTCGCTGATCCACCAGATCGCCATCCAGAGCGCGACCCCCGCCGTGCGCGTGACAGCGGGATGGCCTGGAGCGAGATCAGTGGAGGCGATTATCGCAATGCAGACAAGCGGGCCGGCTATCAGCGAGATGCTCGGAATCCGGTGCCTGTCTCTGGACAACTTCTACCTCCGGCTGGTTGGTTCGGCACGCCTCACGGCACAGGGAATATTATCAGGGAGCGGCGCCTGGTGCAAGGAAGAAAAGCGGGGATCCCTCCGAATAAGGTTGACAATGTCTCGAGATTTCTGTAAGATGAAAACCGTGCCCGCGGGGGCGGGTTGATCAGACTCGTGCGCTTGAACGTTGAACTGTGAGATGGCATGTTTCAGGACAGGATATGCTGACGATAAGACGAGCTGTGACGACGGACCTGGACGCAATCGTCGAGATCTATAACGAGGCGATTCTCACCACGACTGCGACTTTCGACACGGAGATAAAGAGCGTGGAAGAGCAGAGGCCGTGGTTCGTGCAGCATGGCTCGAAGAACCCGATCATCGTGGCCGTGCTGGATGGTGTCGTGGTTGGCTGGGCATCTCTGAGTAACTGGTCGGATCGATGCGCATATTCTGACACGGCCGAGATATCGCTCTACGTCAGGGAGAAAGAGAGGAGAAAGGGGTTCGGGAGGAAGCTCATCGAAACCATCGTAGCCGAGGGAGAGCAGGCGGGCTTCCACACGTTGATAGCAAGAATTGCCGAGGGGAATGACACAAGCGTACGCCTCCATTCCTCCGTCGGTTTCGAGCAGATTGGCGTGATGAAAGAGGTCGGCCGGAAATTTGGTAAGTTGCTCGATGTCTTAATGATGCAGAAAATCTATCGAAGTTGAGGAGGGCCGGCGAGTGGAGAAGGAGATGATGGTCTGGACCGGGAGATCGTTAACCGCCCGGGTGCTCCATTCGGTGGCGGGAGTGGCGCAGAGTATCCTTGTAGGCGATGGCGAGAGCTTTCTGCTTGTCGATGCGGGCGATGGGGTGCTTCGAGACATCCTCGCAGGCAATCATGACATTGACGAATTGACGGGGATGATATTCACTCACGGCCATTACGACCACGTAGGGGGGCTTTACTCGCTTCTCGGTTTTCTGAGAATGATGGGCAGGGGGAAGCCGCTAAAGATCGTCGCCCCTGAAGGATGCACAGAAGTCCTCTCGACGGTGAATGGATTCAGCACCCGATATTCAGACACGATCCCCTTCGAGCTCTCTCTCATGGAAATCCGTGCAGGGGAGGTCACGGGCTTCGGGGAGATGTCCGTCGAGGCATATCCGGTAGTCCACTGCGGCAGTGTTGTCGGAGAAGGGATTCTCGCGCCCCTTCCAGCGATGGGATATCGTATTTCCCGACGGGGAGAATCCGTGGCGATCAGCGGTGACACGGGTCGTTGCGAATCATTGCTGGAGCTGGTAGAGGGAGCCGACCTCGCGATCATCGAGGCGACGTTTCCGGATAACGACGCCGTGGACAAAGAGTACCTCGAGAAGGTGCATCTATCCGAAGAAATTGCGTCCGAGATCGGCCAATCGGCGAAGGAGTTTATCCTCGTGCACAAGCGGAGGAGAAAGGATGGATGAGATCGGGGAGTGTCTGCTGTCGCTCGACCGGGCCGGGGAAGCGGCAGGCTATTTCAAGCTCGCCTATGATATCCTATCGAAGGACGATTGGCTGGTGGCGAACGAGCCCGAGCGCCTGGCCAGGTTGAAAGGGCTGGGTGAGAATGGCTCGCAGGGAACTCGGGAAGACGTTCGAGCGGGGAGAGATAGACTCGATCTGAATCTGTAGAGTAGTGCCGCCTTTGCTGCGGGCTCGGATTGGAATCGGCTTCTCTGGAGAATATAGTGGAATGAAAGACAATAGAGTGATCCTTAGAGAGGCTCTGCCAGCGGACGCGGAGAAGATACTTGCCTACATTCATCGCCTCTCCGAGGAGCCTGACATAAACATCCCGCTCGCGCCCGGGGAGTTTGATATCACGCTCTATGAAGAGGAGATGATTCTCGCGGAGTATATCGCCACCGAGAACTGTCTCTTTCTGATTGCCCAGGCGGATGAACGGATAGTGGGGGCGCTCAACTGCAGGGGAAACAGCAGAATGGCCACCAGGCACGCGGTGACGCTCGGGATCTCGATAGACAGGGATTGGAGAAATCTGGGGATCGGAAACGCGCTGATGACCGAAGCGATCGAGTGGGCCAGAAAGACGGAAATCGTAAAGCGTATCGAATTGACGGTATATGCCCGCAACAAGATAGCTGTTCGTCTTTACGAAAAGTATGGTTTCGAGGTCGAGGGACGAAGACGGGACGCGGTTTACCAGGGAGGGAAATATAAAGACGATCTTGTGATGGCCCTGCTTCTGTGAAGTTGGCGTGGCCCCGGTTGCGGCATACCCTCAGGCGGGGGAACGCGCGCTGTACGGGATCGACCCTGTGGTGAGGCGTTCAGTCACCACCCTCCTCCCTGGTGCCCGGGAGGACCTCAATGTTCGCGTCTACTGACTCGATCTCCGCCAGTGCCGCTTCGTCGACGGGGATTCCTTTCTGGCTCCTGAGTTCTTCTATCTTCCGCAGTTGCCTTTCCAGCTGGGTTCGCCGTGTGCCTGTCAGATGGCCGAATTCCTTCCGCGCCGCATCGAGTTTCTTCCCCATCTGTTCCATAGACACCACAAACTTCTCCCACTGCTTGTTGAATGCCCCCAGCAGCGAGAGTATGCGCGCGGCGGTCTTCTCGAGGTTGAAGTTGTCGACAGCCTGACGGATAACCGCGAGAATGGCGTAAAGCGTGAGCGGGGAGCAGAGAACAACCTTCCTTTCCATGGCGTCATCGAGGATTGTGCGGTCGTTCTCGTTGATGAAGGAGTAGACCTGCTCGTTGGGTATGAAGACGATTACGTAATCGAGGGTGTTCTCCTCGGGATTGATGTAATCCCTTGTAGTCACTTCCTTTATCCTGCTCCTGACATCTCTCAGAAACTGGGTCTTGAGCCTCTCTCGATCAGTTTCAGCATCAGTTTCCAGGTACTTCAGATAATTGTCGAGAGGAAACTTGACGTCCATGTTCACCTTGAGGTCCTGTGGCAGGAAGAACGTGAAATCGGGGCGTGTGGCCGTACTCTCCAGGGCCTTCTGCTTCCGGTAGTTTATCCCCTCCACAAAACCGGCGAGCCTGAGCACATCCTCGGCCATCCGTTCTCCCCATTGTCCACGTGCCGTGGTGCTTGCCAGGGCGGTGCGCAGCTGATCGGTCGTCTCCTGGAGTTTCGCGGTCTCGGCGGCGGTCATCTTCAGCGTCGAGGAGAGCTCTCCGAACTTCTTTTCCCGGTCTTTTTCGAGGTCCTTGACGACTTCTTCGACGTTCTTGAGCTCCTTCTTCATTGAATCGAGGCTCTGGTCGATCAACTTCTTCTTGCCCTCCAGCTCTTTCTCTCCCAGATCGGTCTGCGTCGAGAGCTTCTCGCCCGCGAGCTTGAGGAACTCTTCCGTGTTCCTCGAGAGCGCTTCGAGAGAGAGGGTCGAGAACGAATCCCTGAGCTGTTTGTTCAGCGCCTCTGTGTCGTTTTTCCTCAGCCTGCCTGCGATGAGGAGAATGGCTGCTCCCAGCACCAGGCCGATGATAAGTGGCAGAAAGAATTCCATATGAGGTCCTCCGTGGTTCCCGGAACAGATAATACCTGAAGATTCGGGGGATGTCAAGCAGGGCACGATGTCACACGGATGTTTTTATCCGGGCAGTGATCGACTGGTGTTTCGAGGGTGTCATCAATCGTCCCCGGGCGACCCGGGTTGAGGGCGCACGTGCTCATTCGCCGCGAGGGACTGGATCTTCCCGGTCCCGTTTCGTACAGCCCTTGAATTCCTGAGAGAGCTGCCCTGCCTTCGAAGATCCAGACTGCCGTCTTGCGTTGAGTTGATTCACAAATCCTGCCTTGCTTGACACCTCTCCGCTACCCGGGTATAATCTGGTCTGGGAAATGACAACGTTCCTGACGTACGCTTGATATCAAAGTTGTTGTTTCAGATACCATACATCTGACAACTCGGAAAGGATAATGACCATGACCGACAGATCGAGAGAGAACATCGGTTTCCTTAAAGAGAAGGAACGAGAGACCTGCAACCTTCCTGTTGAAACGCTGGTGGCCCTTCCACCGTTTCCCAGAACCATAATGTTAGAACTGACCAACGCATGTAATCATAGATGTTCGTTTTGCTTTAATAAGCATTCGACCCGCAGGATCGGCAGTATTGACGTCAATCTTGCGATATCTGTGTTGAAGGACGCCTACCAACTGGGGACGAGAGAAGCAGGCCTGTATATGACAGGTGAGTCCCTCGTGTACAGGGACATCGACAGATGCATAAAATCGGCGAAGCAGACTGGCTACGACTACATATACTTAACGACCAATGGTGCCCTCTCCTCTCCCGGCACCAATGAGAGTCTTATCCTGGCGGGTATTGACTCGATCAAGTTCTCGATAAATGCCGCGACGCGAGAAACTTACAGATTGGTGCATGGCAGGGATGACTTTGACAAGGTCATGGAAAACCTGAGGCACCTGCGAAAATACAGGGATGATAATGATGCCGATGTCAAGATCGGTGCAAGCTACATTTTGACGAGAGCCAATCGCCATGAAAAAGATCTGGCGGTTGAAACGATCGGGAGGATAGTGGATGATCTTGTTTTCCACGAAGAAGGAAATCAAGGTGGATATATGAACAGAGAAGACATTCCACAGATTGTAACGTCGGCACCCTGCCCCATGGTTTTCAATCGTTTCCATGTCAGCCATGAAGGATATTTCACATTGTGCTGTGTCGATTATCAGAACTATCTTGCGGTTGCCGATTTGAACAATGTTTCTCTCTACGATGCGTGGACATCCGAAATAGCGGTCAACATGCGAAAAAGACACCTGATCTCGAAACTCGAGGGGACATTATGTCATAACTGCATAACTGGCAGGAACACTCCGATCAAACCGCTGGTAGCGTCATATTCCAGCAATTTTGATGTTGGATAGGCGACCTTTGCGCCCCGACAGGCCTGTCTCCTGCAGGACGGATCTGATCGAAGGCGCTATGAGAGATCGTCCATGCAACAAGACGAATTCGGGAGGTGTTCAGTGAAGCAAGCCGTGTTCCCTGCAATGATTTCTGTTCTGGCTGCCACTGGTGCAGCTACAGCAGGCCGGATTGACCCTGATCTCCCTTTTCCTGTTGCCGGAGAGTTGATCACAGAGACTCGGCGGGCATACGCGGGAATTGCCAGCGCTCACTATTCTCTGATCGGGTGTTCCGCGAACTTCAGGGTATATCTGTAAACACCCGATTCCGGATCATAGATTACAGGGTGGCCGATGGCCCGGTGGAGGGCGATAGTGACCATGTTGCCGGGGGATGACTCTCCGTAGAAGCCCATTATGCCACTTGCTTCGGCCTGTTCACGGAGCCTGCCCAGGAGATAGGTCGCGATGCCCATGCGCCTGTAGTCTTCGTGGATGACCAGTGCTGTTTCGGCCAGCTGTGTGCGCTCATTGAGGATATATCTCCCGACCGCGATGATATGTTCGTCACGTCCCTCTTCTCCGAAGACGGCGAGCGCGAAGTTCCTGACGTAATCGAGGCTGCAGAGGCGGACTGCCTCCTTGCGGGGCAGGCTCCTCTTGGGATACCTGTATCGTCCATAGATCGTCTCGGGGCTGTGCGAGTAGAAGAACTCCATCAATCGATCCGCATCGGCCGATCTCAGCGGTCTCACGAACAGGCTCTTTCCCTTGAAGTCGTGGTGTTCCTCCATCTCGGAGGGATAGCGGCTCGTCTCGCTGGGAAGCTCCCATTCCACGGGAACATAATGTCTGGCGACGGCGACATCCCGAAGCTCCGAACGAAAATCGGGGTGGGCGATCTCTATCAAGGCCATCGCCCGCTCGCGTATTGTCTTACCGTGCAGATAGGCCACTCCATACTCGGTGACCACATAGTGCACATCTCCCCGGCTGGTCACCACGCCCGCGCCCTCGTCGAGCGAGGGAACAATGCGTGAGAGCTTTCCCCCCTTTGCGGTGGAACGCAGAGCGATGATCGGCTTCCCTTCCGGACTCATTGCCGCTCCCCTTATGAAATCGACCTGGCCTCCAATGCCCGAATAGAAGTCCGGGCCGATAGAATCGGCGCACACCTGTCCCGTAATGTCTATCTGCAGGGCGGAATTGACGCTCACCATTCGTGAGTTCCGCGCGATCACACGGGGGGAATTGACATATTCGGTCGGATGAAATTCCCAGAAGGGATTGTTGTCGAGAAATTCATATAGTTTTCTGGTACCCATGGCGAAGCTCACAACGGCTTTTCCCGGATGAAGGCCTTTGCGTTTGTTCGTTATGATTCCCTGCTCGCACAGGTCAACGACGCCGTCGCTCACCATCTCGGAGTGAATCCCGAGATCGCGATGATTACCGAGAAGGCTCAGGATGGCGTTCGGGATATTCCCGATTCCGAGCTGCAGGGTGGAGCCGTCTTCTATCAGCGAGGCGACGTGGCGGGCTATAGCCATGGCGGTCTCGCCGAAGGGCAACTCAGGCAGTTCGAGGATGGGCTCTTCTTGGATGACGAAGGAATCTATCTCCGAGACGTGTACGAATGTGTCGCCATGAATCCACGGCATGTTACTGTTGACCTGGGCTATTACCGTGGTTGCGGCGTCGATGCCCGCCTTTACTATGTCGGGGTGAATGCCGAGGCTGCAGTACCCGAACCGGTCCGGAGGGGTCACCGTCACGAGTGCGGCGTCGAGGCGCATCTGGCGTGATTTCAGCAGTTCCGGGATCTCGCTCAGGAATACCGGCGTGTAGTCGGCCCGTCCCTCGCGGATCGAGTCCCTGACGTTGGAGCCTATGAAGAAGGCGTTGTGTCGAAAACTGCCTTCGTATTTCTCGTCGACGTATGGCGCGATGCCGAAGGTCATAAGGTGGATCAGTTCGACATCAGCCAGTTCCGGGGCCCGCCTGACGAGCGCGCGGAGCAGTTCCTGAGGGACCGAACAGCCGCTTCCGACCAGTATTCGCTGGCCTGAGCGTATCATTTTTACTGCTTCTTCTGAAGTCGTACGGCGATCTTCGAAGAGCTTGAGAGCGTTTTTTACTGCGGGTTTCTCCCTTGGCAATTCGGCCCATCTCCTCTCGAGGACGTCCACCGGGGAGCATCATTTTTCCTGCAGGCGAAGAAAGAACTGCCCGGAAGGCGGCGGAAAACGTGAATATAAATCACTGTGCTGTCACGTCAAGAGGAGATGGAATGACATGGAGATCTAACCGGATTTTCCGGGGAGACTCCAGGAGAGGGCCGGGAGACCACGGACCTTCTCCCTACAGCCAGCTCCTGTGGAGTTCCACCCTGGCACGCGTCTTCAGGATACCCGGCCACCGAGTGCCTCCTTCCGGCACGACCTCGGCAAGTATGTACCTCTCCTTGCGATCGTACTGGTTGAGAAACTCAACCGGCAGAGGTAGTGCCGCGGGGTAGACCTTTGTGATCCGCCCGGTAGTCTCTTCACCATTCTCGAAGAATATCGTGACCCTCTCTCCGACGAATATCTCGTTCTCGGCAGAACCCTTGAAGTAGGCGTCGACGAAGGTCTCCGACAGGTCGGCGATCTCGAGGACCGGCTCTCCCACCCTTGCAACTTCTCCTTCGCGTTTGCGGATAAGGGTTACCAACCCGTCCGTGGGCGCGTAGAGGACGGTTTCCTTGAGATGGTTACCATTGTGGCCGTCTGCAGTCCATCCGACCTGGTTGTCGAAGTATTCGGCCCTGAGCGCCTTCAGCCTGCTCCGGGTCAGTGCGACCCGGGTGTGAAGCAGAGAGAGTTCCCGCTCTCCCCGTTCCAGGTCCATCTCGATATCTCTGAAACTCGGAAGTGTAATTGCCTCGCTGTGGAGGAGTTCCGCCCCGCGCCGACGCGCCTCGCGTAGCGATGCTGTCTCGACCGCCTTGTGCTGAGACTCTTCCTCGAGGATCTTCAACTCGTTCTTGAGATCCGCCTCTCTGTCGGTAAACTCGTGCTCGAGCTCCGGCAGGCTGAGGATCACAAGCGGCATTCCTCCTTCTATCCTGTCGTTCAATTTGCATTTTATGTCGAGAACTCTTCCCGTAAGGTTGCCCTCCACATCTATCCGCTCCGCGTCGAGCAGTCCGAAGCCCTCAACAAAAAAAAGCCTGCGAGTCCCCCACTTTGCCAGGCCGATGAGTAGAACCGCCAGGCAGAGGAGATAGACATATTTACCCCATGGTATATGTTTCTTCGCGTCTTCGGCCCTGCCTCTGGAAGCGATGTCGTTCCGCTTTCTGAAACCTCTGAACCTCATCTTGTCCCCCTAATTGTTGCCGGCACTGAATTGAGAGAATGGAGGAAGCTCGTTGAGATGATCGTCCCACGAAGCTTCGAGTGATTCAATGCTGATGTCATCGTCCCGGGCAACTTCGTGTTGCATACGGGGCATGGCTATCTCGGCGGGCTCCATGTCAAGCTCCGATGGCAGTGTAAGGCCCGCCAGGTAGAGGAGTTCGAAGAATTGTTCCGCCACGTCGCAGCGGAGAACGTCCCTCTCCAGGGTGCGCCCGGCTAGGTCCGCCTGCGCCTGCAGGACCGCTCCCGGTTGTGAAGTGACTCCCTGAACAGGCTTATCCAACTTCAACCGTTCTATCCTCAACTGTTCTTCTGCAAGGACTATCGACCTTCCGACGGCCTCCTGCCTGCCTTTATCGGTGCTGTATTCGCTGTACGCCCTGTGGATTTCTCTCCTTATCCGCCATCGAGTCCTCTCTGCCTCCGACTGCCAGAACCCCTGCCGCGCGCTGAAGCGATCGTAACGACCGTTCCTGATTCCGCGTAAGCGCAGTGGCATCGAAAACGTGACACTTATCGCCAGGCCGCTCGCCGGGCTGGACAGTTTGTCGTCTCTGATGCGGTAGCCGACAAAAGTCGACAGGCGAATGTCGTCGAAGGTTACGCTGGAAGCCCTGGCCATGTCCATTCTGGCCCTGGAATCGTACTGCCTGATCTCTCCGCGATTCCTGAAAGCCAGGTCGACCAGCTCTTCCTCTGAGAGAATATGCGCGGGAATATCGGGCTGTTCCAGGAGCAGCTCCTCAGGAGAAATCCCGACCGAGCCGGCGAGCAGGACTTCTCCCCTTCTCAGATCGTTCCTGTTGACCCGCAGGACGCTCTCGGCCTCGATCAGTTGTCTCTGCGCCTCGAGCAGATCGGGAAGAAGAGCCGTCTGCTTGACATACCTGGTGTTCTGGATGTTGAAGAAGCTTTCGTAAAGTGTCGTCAAATTCAGGTAGCAGGCGATCCTGGCGTCTTCTCTCAAGAGATCCAGGTATTGACGCCTCAGCTCGTAGAGCGCTTTGGCACGTGCTTCTTCCAGGGCAGCTTCCGCCCCTTCAACCCCTGCGTCCTTCTCCCTTATCCTCGCTGGCCTCACCTTGAAGAGATCTACAATGTCCTGCCTCAAACCTACCGAAAGCCAGTGGCTCACGTTCTCCTCCTCGGGCAGATTGCTTCCGGAAGGGTAACGACTGTAATAGGCGGTGAAGTCCGGTCCGTAGCGGGATCGTGCTTCGGCGAGCTCTCCCCGGGTCTCGTTGATGCGTTCGATCTGTGAAGTCACCCCCGGGTCTCGGTCCAACACGAGTTTCTCGATGTCTGCCAGCCTGTATCGTCCCTGGTCGGCCGATTCTTCCCGGCCTTCCAGGCACGAGATGAGCAGTGACATAGTTATGGCGGCGACAATTGCTGTCCTGCAGAGGACTACCATCGAATCATTCTCTCTCTGACCTTGAGCGGGGCGAACGGGTCACGGTAAGAAAAACTGAAAACGAGCTCCTGGGAGTAACCAATGAGGCGGAAGACCTTCATCATCATCTTGTAGGGGTGAAAGATTGGCAGATAGAGGGCGTACCATAAGTCATGCCACCTCTTCGAGAGTATGACCGCGATCAGCAACTCCACTACTTCCGCCGAGAAATAGAGGACCAGGTTGACGGCAAACAGAAAAGGGAGCATATGTGGGAAATGGATCGTCATGTCGACGAGATAGACAACGGTCAACAGCGCTATCACAAGGTGCGAGAAGATGGAGTCGAGTGACGAAAGAGTGTTCCTGAGCATGAAGTTCTTAGAGAATGGATTGAAAAGGTCTCCATGCTTCATCAGCCGGTTCTTTATCAGGTTTCGGTCCCAGCGCCATCGCTGCTTGATGAGTGCCTTGAATTGTTCCGGGACATTGGTCAGACACATCGCTTCAGGCGCGAAGGCGATCTTGTAGCCCTGTTTCCTGACCCTGATTGTAAGGTCGGAATCGTTGCCGGGGCCTGGCTCATGCCCTCCGATAGTCTCAAGGGAAATGAGCTCCCGGCGAAATGCCCCGAAAGCGCCCGAAATGATCGGAAGCACGTCGAACCAGGCGCGAATCCTCCGGCCGACGGAGATCGAGAAGAGATATTCAATGTGCTGAAGCGTCGTCAGGAGGTTGCTGTCTGTGTTCCTCGGCCTCACATTCCCCGACACGCCCCCCACTTCCGGATCCGCGAAGGTCTTGATGATGTTCAGCATGGAATCCCGGTCGAAGGTTGTATCGGAGTCGACAAATACAACATATTTCCCGGTAGCGAACTTGAGCCCGTAGTTCAATGCCGCAGATTTTCCCGCCCTTTCCGCGAACCTGAGAAAGCGAATGCTTTTCTCCTGCTCCAGGCGGGCGCAGATCTGTGGAGTGCGATCTGTTGAGCCGTCGTCCACCACGATAATCTGGAGGTTCTTGTAGGTCTGTTCCTTGAGAGACCGGATAGTCCAGGCGATCGTCTCTTCTTCATTCAGGACAGGAACTATGAGCGAGACGAGCGGAGGCCTGCGCGTCAATTGCGACAGGAATCGGGCCTCTCTACTGTCGGGCCGGATGCGGCGGTACATGGCATAGACCAGGATCATGAAATCCGGGACCACATACCGGGGCACATCGAAGAGGAAGAAGAGCCAGAATACACGGATATTCCGGTCCCAGTCGAGGCTCAGGACGTAGTATATCACGTCTGCGAAAAAAGAGGATACCATCAGATGTCAGCCATGATATCGTCGGGGTCTGGAGATCGGCCTCTCAGAGGCAGGAATCTGCACTCGATCTCTATCTGCTTCCTGAACTGCCGTTCGCTCTTCTCCCGGACTCTTCCGAGGGCGATCTTCGCCTGGCGGGTATCTGTGTGAGTGAGGATGACCAGGATCTCGTCGCCCGCGATTTCAGTGAGTATATCCGACTCCCGCAACATATCCTTGAAGATGAGCGCGACGTCCTCCCGCCACTGGCGAGCCTTCACAATCCCGCCTTCATCGGCCGCTTTGTCAATGTTCCGGATCGCGACACGCCCCAGCGTGGAATCGAAGTTGTTGCGATTGCAGCGCTCGACCTCGAGGCGCAGAAACTCGTTAAAGATTTCGAGTTTGTAGAACCCGAATTCCTTCTTCAGGAACTCCGTGAGGCTTGTTTCGGGGAGAAGCCCTTCCCGGGCAGCCTTTTCGCCCTCCTGTGTGAGTGTGAACGACTTGACCGTCTCCGGCAGCGCGTACTCGGGTGAAAACGTCTTCGCGCAGTTCATGCAGAAACAGTCCACCCGGGGTTCGGAGAAGTTCCCGTTACATTCTCCACACCACAGATTCGTCCCGGGCCTGTCGTAATCAACCCCGATGTGGCGGATCTCCTTGCCGCACTTTGGGCAGCGCAGAATGCTCCCATGTTTGAAGTCCTTTTCTTTTCCCACATAGGCGCACCTGAAGTGATGGAGCGTCCTTTCTTCATTTATGTTCATCGACCTGCAGTCGGGACAAGTCTCGCGGAAGTTGATCTGGAAGTGCCTGCAAAAGGGGCAGACGTGGAGTTTGTCGATAACGCTCCCCTTCAGCAGTAGAGCGTCTTCGAGGTCCTCGAGCAATCTCGTCTCTTCGCCCGGGGTACTCCCTGCCAACGACTGGATTGATGGATAGGAGTAGCCTATGCTGGAGGAGAGATCCCTGACGGGCCTCAGATGGCTCCTCTTGCGTGTGAGAAGATAGCGGAGTACGAGGATGTCATTCAGCCTTCCCGCGCCGGGTTCCGCGGGGACATTGCGAAGTTCCCCGATTCTCTGAGAGATCGACATGAGCCTCGCAAGTCGGGAGTTCAATGCCCCCCCCTCTATGGGAAGCTCCATCTTCTCGTCCACAATGCTGTCGAGATTGCTCAGCTGGAAATCGGAAAGTGTAAAGAGAGGTTTGAGAAAGAGATCCGATCTGGCCCTGATAGATCTCGCCGTGTCCTCGGCCCACTTCTCGTTTCGCACATACATTGATATGACATCCGCGGATGCCGCCAGGCTACCCGGTGGGGGAATCTCGTGGTCCACCGTCAGTTCAATCGAATCGTCGAAAGGTCGGGAGTCGAGGTCTTCCGCTCTCTCCGCCAGCATGTATATCTTTGTCCTGGCCTTCTCTGCCACTCTGTTCATCCCTCTCCTCCATACTCGAGATATCGCATGAGGGCGTCGACAAGAACTGTGTGCCGGATGACGCCTGTTCCTTATCTATAAGCAAATATCGTTCCACCTTTCGCGCCGCGAGACTGACTCCATTCCCGCCCCACATGTCATTCCCGCCCCATATGTCATTCCCGCTTGTCGGGAATCCCATCGCACAAT
>CAZOAR010000057.1:0-14237 GCA_964577985.1 uncultured Gemmatimonadota bacterium
ATGGGATTCCCGACAAGCGGGAATGACATGTGAGGCGGGAACGTCATGTTAAGCGTAATTACTTATGACTCCGAATATGATTCGCCAGGTAGCATATTCCATGCACACCTTTTCCGCTTCTTCTGATCGTCATCTGTAGCGCCAGCAAAGAGTTATAGAGATCCAGCTAGATATTATGAGTAAACTTCTGCCACACGTAGAGTTGACAAGAGGCAGGAGAGTATGGTACAATTAGTTACGGTGAATACCACGGCGAGCTATACTACGGTACTTTTTCACCAACACTGAGAGGATGATCCATGAAAAGCCCTTGCTGCCTTATGACGCCGGTAATACTTGTTTTGGCTCTTCTCATCCTCCCCATCGGGGGCGAGGCCTCGGAGCAGAATGTGGATGCCAGTCTGCTGGAGGCATTCGACAGATCCGGTGACACCGAGCTCCTCTCCATAAACATCATCCTCAAAGAACAGGCTGCACAGCATGGGATTGCCGCCTCTACCGAAGGACTGAGCAGAGAAGCCGGGAGAGAGCATGTGGAGAGTGTGCTGAGATCCATTTCCACCAGGACCCAGGCGGGAATCGTCTCCTACCTGAGGTTGATGGAGATGAGCGGCCAGGCGGCCGACATCTCCGCTCTCTGGATTGTCAACGCCGTGAACGCGAAAGTGACCAGAGCAGTCCTCGACAGGCTCTGCCGAAACGAGGAGGTGGCCTGGATAGGTTATAACAAAGAGGTCTATGCGCTCTCCGGTCTCTCCGGAGATGCCCGACTACCACTTCTCCGAAGGAGAGTGTCCGATGATGTCGCCAGGCGCGGAGAGGATCCAGCGTCTGCGCCACCCGACACCTCGTGGGGAGTGAAGTGGATCAACGCCCCGGCCGCGTGGAAGATGGGCTACAGGGGAAAGGGCGCGCTCGTTGCCATACTGGACACGGGGATCTGGTACAGCCACTCCGATCTCGTTGGCAGGATCTGGACCAACAAGGGGGAAATCCCCGGAGACGGCATCGACAACGACGGCAATGGTTACGTCGACGACTATCATGGATTCGATTTCAACGCAGATGATCCCGATCCGACCGAGAACGGGATCGGGCATGGAACTCACGTCGCCGGAACCGTCGCGGGAGATGGAACCGGCGGAACAATCACCGGCGTGGCACCTGAGGCAAAACTCATGGGTTGCAAGGTGCTCGACGACAACGGATACGGATATGAATGGGATGCCTGGGAGGGGATACAATACGCGATCGACAACGGAGCCCAGATCCTGCAGGGATCCATCGGCTGGATTCACGAGCTGCACGCACCAAACAGGAGCGCATGGCGCTATCTAAGCACAAATGTACTCGCCGCTGGATCCATCATGTCATTCGCGGGGGGAAACGAACGTGGCTGGTATGCCCCGCCGGATGACATACGAACCCCTGGTGATTGTCCTTCGCCATGGCGTCATCCGGATCAGGCGCTCGCAGGCGGAGTGGGCGCGGTGGTCACAGTGGGAGCGACGGACTATCTATCAGACTCCTGCGCGTGGTTCAGCTCCACCGGACCTACATCCTGGTACTCTGTTGTGCCGTATTACGACTACCCGTTCGACCCTCAGATGGGGCTCACAAAACCGGACATATGCGCACCGGGCAACGGGATCAATTCAACCATCATCGGCGGCGGGTACAGCGGTGACCGGTTGAACGGCACATCGATGGCGGCACCTCACAACTCAGGGCTGATCGCGCTCATGTTGTCGAAGAACCTGGTACTCACACCAGCCCTTATAGACAGCATACTTCAGTCGACAGCTCTCGATCTTGGAACAGCAGGCAAGGACAACGACTATGGTTCCGGCTTGATTCAGGCGGATGCCGCGTTGCTTGCCGTCCCCGAACTGAAGGGCGTATCCATCAGAATGACATCGGCCGACAGCCTGATTACCGCGGGCAGTGATCTCTTTGTTGATGTAACATTCACGAACAGTCTATCGACTCCGCTGACATTTGATTTCTGGGCGGTTGCGGCAACACCCGGAAGCGGAGTTGTCCAGATACTGTCTCCCCTGCTTCAATCGATCGACGGGTACGAAACGTCGGAGACCGTCGTGACTATAACAATCCCTGGTGATGTTCCGTCAGGATCGTACGGGATAGTCGGATTAGCGGGAGGCCATCCCACCCAGATAATGGACCGAAACGGGTTCTTTGTTACGGTTGAGCCGCCAAATCCGTGGGAGATAGACGGGACATAACGCTGATGGGGTGTTCATCCTATGTTCACCTATTTCGTCATCCAGGCGCTCGACCTGAGCAACTGCGAGCCGGGGAATATCGTGCTGATCCAGGAACCGGTTCAGGACAACAGCAGGTTCAGGGAATCATCCCGCTTGAGGTAATTCCTGCTCTCTCCCACACCGTGACCGGTGCGGTACCATCAGCGCTGAGGGGCTCGCCGGCACCCTGGAGATGACCGGTCTACTGAACGTCCTCTGTCACAAAACACCTCAACGGGCTTCGCGCACAAGGGTTCCCGTTATCGGCGATCTCCTTTCGTTCGTTGAGCGGGTCCGCTTGCGGGTTGCTACTTCCGCAGGACCATCTTCCGGGTAGTAGACGCGGTACCGGGGCTCTTCGAGTCCGATGTCGACATCCGGTAGAGATAGACACCGCTCGGCGCGGTCCGACCATCGTCATCCCGGCCGTTCCAGACTACGACGTGATCCCCCGACGGACGATAGCCATCGACAAGGGTTCGTACGCACCGTCCCCGGAGATCGAAGACTGTGATCTTGACTCTCGCCCCCTTCGTCGCCACTCGGTAGCTGATCCGGGTGCTCGGGTTGAAGGGGTTCGGGGCGTTCTGTCCGAGGGAGGTTCCTCGCGGCAGATCGGGGCCGCTGGATGGACCTTTACCCAGTCCGGTCGTGTTCGCGTTCATGATCCAGACGTTGTCGGAGATCCCGCGTACTATAAGAGACCCCTCGCTGACGATGTAATTGGCCCCCATCCCGGGGAAATGGTCCACCTCGTCCCCGGTCTCCGCGGAGAGGACGTAGATCTCGAGCGCATCCCAGGTCTGCCCCCCCCAGGTGCCAACGTAAAGGAGGCCGTTGGCGACAACCGGCGTGAAGGTTCCCTCCTGGTCGAACACATGCTCCCACTCGGTCCCACCGGTCCATGCGTCGAGACGGTAGACCCGTCCGAAGCCCGCGCCATCAGTCCAGATCGAAACGTAGAGCGCGCCGCCCGCGATCGCGAAGGGACCACAAGTATCGTCGGAGATCGATTCTCCGGGAAATGTCCGGGCCCATTTCACGCTGCCGTCCCGGCGCCGGACTGCGTGGACGGTATCGAATCCGCTCCGGAAGTAGAGGAGGCTGTCACCCGCGACGAGAAGACAGCGGGCGACCGGGAGAGAGACTCCCCATAAGGGCGATCCGGAGAAGCGGTCTAAGGCGTAAAGACTGTCGGGCCCGACAGCGGCAAACAGGGTGTCACCCACGACGGCGGGTGTGGGGCTCCCGCTGGAGGGCCGGCCCCAGAGGGTACTGCCCGTCTGGGCGTCGAGGGCGTAAAGGGAGTCGTGCCACGCGTTCGTGTAGATCTCACCATCCTGGAGCACCGGTTGAAGCATGTAGAGGCTCCCCATTTCGCGCTGCCATACGATGTGCCCGTCCCTGGTGTCAAGGCAGAGGAGGGCATCGCCGTGCTGGCCACCCACATAGAGGAGCGTGTCCGCTATCGCGGCCGTGTTGCTGGCCGAACCTCCTGAGCCAGGGATGAGGGTCTCCCACAGGATGCCTCCTGTTTCGATCGCCATGGCGACGACGGAGTTCGTGTCCTCCCGGCAGGTGAGATAGGCGATCCCGTCGTGTGCGGAGAGGCCCGCCGTGTAGGGGAGCATCGGGTACTCGACGTCGACGAAGGGCGGAGACAAGTCTATCTCCGTGCGGTTCCACCCGGTGTGCGCCGGGTCATGTCCCGCCATCGACCAATCGGAGGCCCATGCCGGGGAATCAACGAGGATGACGGCTGTCAGGACCGCAAAGAGAACGGAGATCGAAATGGTGGCTGCAGCGGCACACTGAGATTTGTTTTTCATGACGGTTTCCTCCTTCTTTCGCGACAGGGGAAGGACGGGAATCACCTCGAGCGATCAGACTCAATAAAAATAAGAGAAAACAGGGACGCGTACAAGATATTTTGTTCGTGTTCGAAGGTACGGATTTTTTTCCATTCCCTTCGCAATCGCTGAAGGATACTGGAATGATCAACGGATAGACTGACAGTGACTGCTGCGATTCCCGGATTGATTATACCCGGTGAGTGGTGAGTCGTCGAGTACCGGCGGGCTCGGATCCGGTACTCTCATATTGATCCTGGTCGCTCGTCGGCCGCGATCAGGGGGATCGGATGGTCGTTTATTTCCATCCCAGGCCATACGGGCCCCGCGAGGCGCAGCGTAGCGTGGCCTGGAGGGAATAATCGTTATCGTGATGGAGTCGGAAACCGATGTGATCGTTGAATCCGGGATGGGTCAACCGCGGCTGTCGAGGAGACGAATCACACATTCCTCACACAGCCACCTTCTCCGCTCCGACTTTGAAGGAAGACGGAAGTTCCCTCCTGATCACCTTCCTGCGCATATAGGTCTCGGCGAGCTTCATGAATATCCCCACGTTGTCGTCGATATCGGATTGCGCCTCGTCACACGTGAAGGACCTCACCGGGATCCCGTCATGATCCCTGCTCACGTTGTGATAGAGATCCTCACCGAGCCCTCCGTGCATGCAGGTGAATGGACTGATGTCAATCGCGCCGTCCGCTCCATGGTGATAGAAGCATATTATCTCTCCGATATTGAGAACACTCTCCCCCGACACCTTTTCGGGCGGCAGGTACGGGCGGCAGTTCTCAAGTATCTCCTCGGTCCCGGGTTCTCTGTAACCCTGGAAGTCTTCTTCGAATGGCGCCATCAACAGCGCTTCGTCCCGTCGCTGGAATCGCGTCTTGATTCCCGACTTGAGCAACGCCTTGAAGCGCGTCATTCCACTCATCGTCCGCTTGATTCTCCAGCGCTGCTCCGTGTTGGTGTACCACACCCAGCCTGTAACTCCCGATAGCCAGGCCTCACCTCCGTGGGCTTCGATCTTCCGGATCAACTCTTCGTTGCTGAAGTGGTTGAGTCGGCAGAATATCTCCCCCACCACGCCTATCAGCGGCTTCACCGCGCTGTGGTCGACGACGACATCTCTGTACCAGTCCCTTACCTCGCTCAACGCCGTGACGATTCGACCGAACTTCTCCTTGAGAGGCTCACCCTCCACCTCGATCACGTCCGAGAGCCTGCTCAGGGCTCGATCATGCACCCGGTCGACATCACCCCTGTTCACCTCGTAGGGTCTGGTTTTGAGGAGCATCTTCCTCAGGACATCCGAGGTAACGACCGCCCACCATGCCGTCCGCACGAAGTTGCCTGCGTGTTCACCCAGTTCCTCGTATCCGGTTTCACTCGTCGGCGAGAGAATCATGACCTCGTCGAGACCCAGCTCGTTGAATATCTTCCTCTGGAACTGACTGTATTGCCCGAAACGGCAGGGACCCGGCGCGGTCGGCATGAAGAAGGCCGTTTTTTCCGGCTTGAAACCGGGCATCTCGGTAACCTTGAGGAAGTCACCTATCGTGACAATCTCCGGATAGCACTCCTCGCCGGATGTGTACTTTTTCCCAAGCAGCAGTGTCCTCCCGTCCGAATCGGGAGACGGTTGCGCGTCTATCCCGATCGACCGGAACGCGGCCGACAATGTCCTCGCCGACCCGAAGTCCATGTGCGGGATGTAGAGTCTTCTTCCTTTCAAGCTATGTTTTCTTGTGCCCACCATCTCAGGAATCCTTTGCTGTCTAGATAAGCCTCAACCCTCGTCATCGTGCCCGCGTCCGCGCCATGCTCGTCGAGCTGCAGGGTCAGATACGGTTTGCGGCACGCATCGGGTGCGAAGTGTTTGATGAAAGAATCGGGACCGCACTTGAAGTTCGTGAAATAGATCATGTGGAGCCTGGGCTCCCGAGCCACAATCTTGGCGGCGGCAAGTATCCGCCTGCCATAGTTCCAGAACATGTTGCTGTTGATGTCGCGGATGTTGACACTATCAACCGGCAGAAAATCCATCGGGATGACGTTTATGCCATAGTCGCTCCTCAACCTGTCGGGAACATTAAGGCTTATCTCGCGGTCGTAGATGTTGTACGCTCTGCCCACAAAGACGACTCCATTGTCCTCTTTCTCATTGAGCAGTCTCAGGGCTTCCCTGCCCAGTTCCAGCTTTCTTGTTTCGAAGCGTTCCTGCGCTTCATAGGCAAGGTTGACCGCCCTGTCACTCTTCAGCCATCTCTTCCAGCCAAGGCCGGAGCCTCGAATCCACTCCCTGATCTCCTTCTGCACGAATTGCTTTCCATAGCGGTAATGGACCGTAGGGATGAGAAGTTTGTCGGCGTGCTCCCTGAAGATGGGAGAAAGACGCAGCACGAAAGGAAGGCTCTGTCCCCATATGCAGAGGTACGACTCGACCTTCATGTCGGGAGTCTCCGAGTTGATGAGGTTGGGGCTGAGGATATATTCCACCCCCTTGTCGAGGAGATTCTGGACGTGCCCGTGTGCGATCTTCTTGGGGTAGCACGGGTCGGATATGCAGGCCTGAAGCCCGTCACGCTTGATCTTCTTGTTTGTTACGTCGGAGAGCTGCACCCTGAACCCCAGCTCACGGAGCAACGTGTTCCAGAACGGGAACCTGTCATAGTAGTACATGCTCCTGGCAAACCCAACTACGGGACCATCGCCGCCATCCGGATCATATCCATCCATGAGCAGTTCTTCCCTCTCGGCGATCAGGTCTGGTATGACGGGACTTCTGTCTGTCTTGGCCTTCTTCCTGAACTTGTAGGAGCACTTATCGCCCCAGTACGTCTTCTCCTCTTCCACCGTGAAGACCTGCACGTCACAGAAATTCGAACACGATTTGCATGAGATCTCTCTGATCGTATAGTCCACGGCCTCAAGGTCGTATCCCCGGAAACTCGACTCCTCGGCCAGGTGTTCCATTCTCTCCTTCACCAGGATCGCCTCACCATAGGCGCCGAGAATGCCATTGTGAGGGGGTACGATCACTTTCTTCCCCTCTTCACCCAGGATCATCCCCATCGCCGCGGCTACTGAGTCGTTGTAGGCCGTCCCGCCCTGGAAGAAGACAACATCGCCTATCTTCCTTCCCTTCACGACGCGGTTTATGTAGTTATAGCAGACGGAGTATGCCAGCCCGGCCACGATATCGTCGACTGTTCCACCATTCTGGAGGCAGAAGTTGACGTCCTTCTCCATGAAGACGGTGCAGCGCTCGCCGAGATTCATCGGGGCTTTTGAACGAGCCGCGCGTTCGGCGAACTCGCCTATGATCTTGATGCCCAGTTTTTCAGACTGCTCTTCAAGGAACGAACCGGTCCCGGCGGCGCAGGCCTCATTCATGTGGAAATCGACCACGACGCCGTTGTCGATGCTGATGTACTTGGCGTCCTGACCTCCGATATCAAAGATGGTATCGACCTCAAGATCAAGGAACTTTCTCCCGATTATCATCGCGCCTGTCTTGTGTGCGGTAATCTCATCGTTGACCGTATCGGCACCGATAAGCTCCCCAACGAGTTCCCTGCCCGAGCCGGTGGTTCCCACGCCTTTGATCACGATCTTATCGCTATAGAGTTCCTCGATCTCGTGGAGCCCCTGGTTGACCGCCTGGATAGGTCTGCCGTTGGTCTTGAGGTAAATGCCATGGATGAGCACTCCAGATTCATCTATCAACGCCAGATTCGTACTTACCGAACCTATGTCGATCCCGAGATAGACCGGGAATCCCGCTACGATCTTCTCAATGGGATAATCCTCCACCCTGTCACGCAGAAGGACCGTGTTCTCAAGATGGAGGGGCTCCTTGACCGAAAAATCTGCCTTTTCACCCGAGAGAAAATCCTCGATTTTCTCCAGCCTGACACCCTGAAAAGAGGAGTCCGAACGCGCGCTGGCGGCGGCGTCCCTGTCGATAAGAGCGGCGCCGACAGCACCTATCCACGCGTAGTAGTCAGGAATGATCAGTTGATTATCGTTCAGTTTGAAGGCCTCTTTCATCGCGGCTACGACTCCCTTATTCTCCGCTACTCCCCCCAGCATCACCACTGGAGCTTCCACCTTCTTTCCCTTCGTGAGGCTTCCCTTGAAATTTCTGACGACCGCGTCACAGAGGCCCCTCAGGATCTCGGGCGGTTGATCACCTTTCTGCTGCACGTGAATCATGTCTGATTTGGCGAAGACAGAGCATCTCCCCGCTATTCTTGACGCCTTCTCGGCACCTGCCACTATCTCCCCGACATCCTCGATCCGGTAACCGAGACGTGAGGCCTGCTGGTCCATGAAGGAGCCGGTGCCTGC
The DNA here is from genome assembly GCA_964577985.1 of uncultured Gemmatimonadota bacterium. Taxonomy (GTDB): domain Bacteria; phylum Gemmatimonadota; class CAZMKB01; order CAZMKB01; family CAZNLH01; genus CAZOAR01. The sequence goes on from CAZOAR010000057.1 coordinate 8,471, forward strand.
GGCGCAATCTCCATTCGTGGCATAGTCATTGATCCCCATGAAACCGTCGTCCCCCGGTTCGAGGTCGATAAGCTTGGAGTTTTCTCCACCCATCTCGAAGACGGTCTTCGCCTGGGGATAAAGAGCTCCAATCCCCTTCACGATAGCAAGAAATTCATTCTCATGGCCGACATCAAGAAGACGTGATATCTGCCTCCCTCCGGAGCCTGTGGTCCGTATACCCCCAATGGCTTCATCCGGGATTGTCTCCTTCAGCTCACTCAGAATCTCGAGGATGACCGCCGCGGGCTGTCCCTTTATTCTCCTGTATCTGGAGACGATGATAAACCCGCCGTCCTTCAGAGGTGTATCGGAAATCATGCGCATCCCCGACTTCTCCCTCTTGACAGCCTTTTCCAGAACCCCCCGGTCATTCCGATCACCAAGGGCCACCACCTTGGCACTTATCGAACCCACATCTATACCAAGATAGATCATCGATTCATCTCTCCTATGTCTCTGGTTTTACAAATCAGAAAAAGTCTGTCCAGTCGCAGGTTCCTGTTTTCGGCCAACATCAAGTGGAACGAAAGATCCGGTTCCTGCGCCGGCATGCTGCGCCACAATCCCGCGCATGCCCGAGCTGGAGTCGATACGATCTTCTTTAGAACCACGAAGAGCGTGACAATTCTATCCCTTCCCGCTTCAGTGTCTTCATCCCCCTCAGTCTCGTCTTCTCATCGAGACTGTCCATCATCTTGCGCAGGAGCCTGGTCATCTTCCTGTCCCTGGTCCGGCCCATGAGAGATGCGATCCTGACTATCTCTCTCTCGTCCTTATCCGTCTCAAGGGCTTCGACAAAAAAGCCCAGGACGAGCCCCATTGCGTTCTTCTCCCTGGAATCGATAAGAAGGGAAGCGGATCTAAGGCGCACACTCGGATCGGCGTCACTGAGGAGCGGTTTCAGAGCCTCACATAGATTCACCATCTCCCCTTCGAGAGCGGCGTGATAGATATGCTCTGCCGCGATGATTCGGATCATCGGATCGTCATCCGCAAGCGCTTTGCAGAGGACATCAACAAAGCCTTTCTCTTTCCTCGCCGAGATCATCCGCAAGGCCCTTTTCCTTATAAAGGGCTCCCCATCCTCAAGGCACAGGTGTTCCAGGGTGTCCATCCGCAACCGACTCTCGTCACCGAGTACAAGCATCGCCTCGTATCGTCCGGTCATGTCCAGATCTCTAAGCGTATTCTCTTTCTTTCCGCCTGCAGCCTTCTCTGTCATATATCCCACCTCTGCGGCTCCATCAGTCCTTCATCTTTTCAACCAGGCGACTCAATTCCTTCGGATTCCCTTCTGCCTCAGAAATCTTCAGGATTTCCTCATGGCTGAGAGCGAACTCCTTTTCGACCTTCCGACGATACGTCGGTCCCGAGTTGTATGTGCAGAACGGATATATCGTTCCATCCGGCGTGCTGTAATGGATGACGCAACGTTTGACACGGTTTACATCATAGTTGTAGCTGTCCATGAAGTGCATACCGGCGACCATGAGAGTCTTGTATGTGTATTCACCGTCGTATTTACCTCTACCCCTGTCGTGGTCGACGAAACCGTCCAGCGTCTGGAGGAAGCGTGTGAAGCTCAATCCTTCAGGCGACCTCGACTCATCGAAGAACTTCTTCAGAGAGCGGAAGGTTCTGGCCTTGGCGAGGTTGTTTATGCGAGGAGTAGAACCTCCTGATTCGTGTACGATCTCGTTCATCTTCTGCAGCATTCCGACGGCATCCACGAATCTCGTGACGGGAGTTGCATTCTTCTCCTTATCCACGAAGAGATACGTCCCAATCGAACAATGGTTATGACATGACAGTGTGACGGTCTCCTCTCCACGAATCCAGCCGAGCAATCTCGAGAAAGGCGTAGTGCACGACAGAGGGAACCAGTCGTCAGGGCTTCTTATCATGCCTGTCTGCTCGTCAATACAGGTTGCGAGGTCTGAGAGTGTAAATCGTTTTTCCATTCGTTCTCTGGACGAGATGCGGCCTGTAAACGTAACCGGCTGAAAGCTTATTCCACTCATTATGTCGATGTTTTCGATAGCGGTGTTGAGGATATCACCGATCTGGTCGTCGTTCACACCCTTCACGATCGTTGGCACGAAGACAATCTTCAGCCCGCTTTTTCTCACGTTTTCCATCGCCCTGAGCTTCTTGTCGATCAGGGCTTCTCCACGAGTCCGCAGATACACATCATCAGTCAGACCGTCGAACTGCATATAGAGCGTGTGAAGACCGGCCTCCCTGCACCGCTCGGCAAATTCGAGATCGGTGAATTTGAGCCCGTTTGTGGCGATCTGTATATGCGTAAACCCCAGGTCCCGAGCGGCACTGAGCGCCTCTATGAACCTGGGATAGACCGTCGGCTCCCCTCCGGAGAACTGAATGACCCTCCCGGCCACGGGTCGCTCATCCCTCAAGGTCTGGAGCATCTTGAGGACATGATCGAACGATGGTTCATAGAGATATCCCGCCGCGTTCGCATTGGCGAAACAGATGGGACACGTCAGGTTGCACCTGTTGGTCAAATCAATATTCGCGAGTCCCGTATGACTCGTGTGGATGTCACACAGACCGCAGTCATCTGGGCACACGCTCGCGTTGGCAACCCTGGGATTCATGAGGCCTCTGTTGTCCCCGAAATCATAATCCTCCATCTTCAGATAGAGCTTCACATCTGAATATACGATATCCTTGAAGTCCCCGTGGTCGACGCATGTCTTAGTCATCACCACCCGACCATCCTCCTCAAGGATCGTCGCCGGTATGAGAGACGAACACTCCGGGCAGAGAGACTGAGTATCCTTTGGCAGTCCAGTGGGCCTCGGACTAATCGGCGTTCCCATATAGGTGGAGTAAGGTTGATATGTGTGTCTTGAACTCACCCCCTGTTTTTCCTCCAGTTCCGTCGTGGTGTATCGTCCAGCCATCGGTTCCTCCCCTTCCCTCATATCCGCTGATGTGATTTCCATTCAAGAATTCCGACCCATGGACGCCGCAGAAAAAACCATTCTTCTCTACGATTGACTCCAGGCCTGGAGAACGACAACCCCGCCTGAGCAAGAAGCGTTCCCCATTTCCACGGTGTATCATAATTTTCATTAGCTACACCGATAACCTCTCTGTTTTAGTATAGACTCCCCAGGGCGGTTTATGTAACAATTGCACCGGGCCATGGTATATCATTGAACGAACGTGCGTGAAGTGAGCCAGCATGACACTTAAACAATATATGCAGGTCTATTTGTGTCAATATGCATCACAATACAAGGGGGAGTCAAATTATAGTGCCGCTATGACACAGCAGCGTGATGGCTGTATCGTTACCGCCCGATCAACATATCACCATTCAATTGCCATCCTCACCATAGCGCTCTAGCTTTCTATAGAGAGTCCGTCTTCCTATCCCCAGGATCTCGGCCGTTCTTGATTTGACACCCTCGGAAAACTGGAGCGTCTCTGTGATTATCTTCTTTTCTATCTCCTCCATGCTCAACCCGATTTCGATCTCAATATTCCTCTCCCTGAGGCCCTTGTCCGTGCGCCTCACCGCTTCAGGGAGGTCCGCGACGCTCAAGACCTTTCTCTCGGCAACGACGATCGCCCTCTCGATTGCATTCTCCAGTTCCCTGACGTTCCCTGGCCAGTTGTACGCCTTTATCAACTCGATGGCCTTATCCGATATGCCGACTACATACTTCCCGCTCTTCTCCCGGAACACCTCTATAAAATGACCCACCAGGAGTGGAATGTCTTCTTTCCTCTCGCGGAGCGGCGGGAGTAAGATGGGATAAACGTTGAGCCGATAAAACAGGTCTTTTCTAAAGACACCCTCAGTGACCGCATCTTCGAGAGAGAAGTTGCTGGCGGCTATTACCCTTACGTCTGTCCTGAGGGTCCTGCTCCCCCCGACCCTCTGAAACTCACCATCCTGCAGAACCCTGAGGAGCTTGACCTGGGCGGAGAGACTCATTTCTCCAACTTCATCCAGGAAAATCGTCCCCCCATCCGCCTGCTCGAATTTCCCGTGATGCTGTTTTCTCGCATCGGTAAATGCCCCCGCCTCATGTCCGAAGAGTTCGCTCTCCAGGATGCCCTCTGGAATCGCGCCGCAATTAATCTTTATGTATGGCGCTTCCGCCCTGTGACTGTTCTCATGGATGAGGTTGGCGATCAGTTCCTTGCCGGTCCCGCTCTCCCCGAGGATCAGCACGGTAGTTGTTCCACTCGCAACGCCGAGTGCCATATCGACGCAATGCCGAAGCCTCGGGTTCCTCCCGATTGTCCTCTCCTGCGCCTCCAGCCCCTTGAGCTCCTGTCTCAACTTCACGACCTCTGAGCTCAGCTTATTATTCTCGATTGTAATCGCGGTCTGGTTCGTTATTCCCTCCATCAGCTGGATTTCATACGAAGAGAGACTGTTTCCCGGACTGTCCCAGACAAGGACCAGAGTCGCGAAGATCTTTTCGTCGACCCGGACAAGAGCGAGGAGCGCCGATGACCCGTGAAAAACCTCAGACAACAGATATCTTGAGAACTCGCTCTCCTCAGGGCTTTCCAGGGGAATCACCCTTGGCCTGCCGAACATGCCTTTCAGGCTCTGGATAGAGGCGACCGGGACAGCGGGATGATCGATGCCCGGACCTGTTTCAGGCACCAGCTCGGATCCGACGGGGAACTCGATCATACCTCCGGCACGGTTGACCAGGCCTATGCCGCAGCGGTCGGCCTTCAGCAGCTCAAGTGATTTCTTGGTGATAAAGGAGAATACCTCGTCGATGTCCAGTTTTGAGTTGAGATCCGTTGCGATTTCGAGGAGTGTCTTGGCGACCTCCACCTCCTTCTGCTTCTCATGGTAGAGACGCGTATACTGAAACGCGATCGCGAGCTGACTGCCCAGCGAACGGAGGAACTTGATTTCATCGCTCGACCAGGTATACGTACCACCGCAATGGTGCAGGCCCAGAATGCCCAGCAACTGATCCTGAAAAAAAATCGGAACGATCAGGACTGATCTGGTCTCGAACTTCGACAGGAGGCTCCTGAATATCTCCGGACATTCCCCCGACGACACGTCCCGTATCTCGATCGGCAGATCGGCCGATTGCAGAAAATCCACAAGCCGCCTGTTCTCAACCGGGACAACCGTATTCAGGCTCGAGGGCAGCCCATTATCCGCGCGAAACTCATAATTGATCTTGAGAGTCATATCCTCGGAATACACCATCAGATCACACCGACTGACCCCCATCATCTTTCCGAGCTCGTTTACCGTAGCTCTCAGAAAGTTGTCCAGATCTATCGCGCTGACGATATCAGGACTTATCTTATTGAGGAGCAGTTCCCCCTGCTCATACAGCTTTACTCTCTTTTCCAGGTCTTCCCGGGAAACTTTCATTCTGCTTCCACCTCCTGCCTCACGGGCACGAGTGAAATATACACGTAATCCCCGCGGGATGTCAACCTGATCACTTGCCCCATGATGAGGGATTCCCGGAAGTTTCCCCGGAAAATCCGGTTAAATCTCTGTGAACATTCGCTGGCGCTACAGACGACGATCAGAAGAAGCGGAAATGGTGTGCGCGGGAAATGCTCCCCGACGAATCATATTCTGCGCCATAGGTATTAATGCCTCACATGTCATTTCCGCATCACGCCTCATTCCCACCCCATATGTCATTCCCGCTTGTCGGGAATCCCATCGCATAATAAGGCCGATTCCGGACAA
>CAZOAR010000058.1:0-12854 GCA_964577985.1 uncultured Gemmatimonadota bacterium
GCGGTACGTGTCCGGTTCGACGAGCCTCAGCGGATAAGGTTCATGCTCAAGTTCATGGCCCATATTCAGATAGATTCCGGCCAGTTACGTGAACAGATCTTCGATCTCTTCGAGGGTGTGGCGGTCCGCTTTTTCTCATCGTTTCAGAAAGCTCTGCCCGATCTCTCTCACGCGGAGCTCTTCTGGCGGTTCAAGTTCATGCTTGGCGTCATGCATACGATTGTGGCGCAACCTCCTTTTCACAGGCAGAGGTTCTTCAAGGAGCCGGAGCCGGACCTGGAGGGGATCCTCGCTCAGACGATTCCCTTCCTTGTCGCAGGCTTTCAAGCGCCGAAGACAAGATGAGCCCGTGGCGTTTACGACCATGATAAAGAGATCCGGCATTCTTCTGACGGGTATCCTCCTCGTCTCGTGCGCCTCCGCGCCGCATGAAATGGATATCGAGCCCGATGTCAGCGTGCCCGACGATCGCCTGCTGATTGACGAATTCACCGCGGAGGTCGATTCCGCGTGGTGGTCGGAGTTCAATGACGAACAATTGAACCAGATTCTCGGAGAGGCGTTCGACAACAACTACGATCTGGCAATTGCCGCCGCGAACCTTGACGCGGCAGCAGCCCAGGCGAAAATCGCGGGGGCGCCGGTATATCCACAGGCGGATCTTTCGTTCAGCGAGTCGAGGAGAAAACAGAACTTCATAGGGTTTCCGATCCCTGGAGCGGGAAGGACGGTTCTCAGCAGCACCAGTGATTCATATGGTGTCTCCATGAACGTCAGCTGGGAGCTCGATCTCTGGGGGAGACTGCGCGCGGGTCAGGCCCAGGCGGTGGCCCGGATGCAGGCCGCCGAAGCCGATTATATAGCGGCGCGACTCTCTCTGGCCGCTCAGGTCACCAAGGTCTGGTTTGCGGCGATAGAGGCTCAGGGGCAACTCGAACTCTCGCAGGCGACGGTGGACAACTGGCGTCTTTCTCGCGATCGTGTAGAGAGGCGCTACCAGAGTGGACTGGCTCAATCGCTCGATCTCCGCCTGTCGCGTTCAAGCCTCTCTGTGGCCGAGGCGAACCTGAGTTCGATCAGACTGCAGCGTGACAGCGTGATACGCCAGCTCGAGACGCTGCTGAGAAGATACCCCTCCGCGAGTCTTGCTCCAGGTACACTGCTCCCCGAGGTCTCGAGAGAGATCCCCGCTGGCCTGCCCGCCGACCTGCTCCTCCGCAGGCCGGACCTGGCGGCGGCCGAAAGGCGCCTTGCAGCTTCATACTCCGGTGTGTCAAGCGCGCGGAGGGCGCTCCTGCCGCGGATCAGTCTGACCGGCTCCGGCGGGAGGTCGAGCGACGAACTGGGAAACCTTCTCAACGGAGACTTCAATGTCTGGAGCCTTGCGGGGGGTCTGTTGCAGCCACTCTTCCAGGGTGGACGATTGCGGGCGAACGTGAAGCTGGCCAGATCGCAGGCGGACGCCGCGCTGGCGGCATATCAGCGTGCCGTTCTCTTGGCGTTCGCGGAGGTGGAGAACGCGCTGGCGAGCGAGCGATATCTGAATGATCGCGAGGCAGCCTTGAAGGAAGCAACAACCCAGGCCATCGCCGCACGTGGTCTGGCGGAGGAGCAGTATAACAGGGGCCTGATAGACTTCGTAACGATGCTGGAAGCGCAGCGATCCGCCTACCGGAACGAGCAGCAACTGCTCACGGTACGGCGCCAGCGCCTTGACGCCAGGGTGGACCTTTACCTGGCGCTTGGTGGTGGATTTTCGCGAACGATGAATTGAGACAGAAAAGGGACCAGGAGAAAACACGTATGGCCGATAGACGAAAATATCTTATCCCGCTACTGGTCCTGGCGATCAGCGTCTTCGGGGCGATCATCATCGTGGCCTCGCGGCCGGACGTCAAGCCGGCGCCTCCCGACTCCGCGCCAAAGATCATCCGCGCGACGACTGTGAGAAAAGAGAACGTTCGGATGACCGTGCACTCGCAGGGGACGGTCACTCCACGTACGGAGAGCGCTCTGGTATCGCAGGTCTCCGGGATCATTACGTCCGTATCACCATCCTTTGCCGCTGGCGGCTTCTTCGACGAAGGGGATATCCTTGTTACGCTCGATCCCAGAGACTATCGGTTCGCGCTGACGCGGGCCGAGGACCAGGTCGCGCAGGCGGAACTCGCGCTGCAAATCGAGGAGGAGCAGGGCGAGGTCGCGAGAGAGGAATGGGGGGAGCTGAACGATGGTGACATACCGGAGCTCGTTGCAAGGGAACCTCAGCTCCGGAGGGCGCGGACGGCACTGGAGGCGGCTCGATCGGGTGTGCTTCAAGCGAAGCTGAACCTCGAAAGGACCAGGCTGAAGGCGCCATTCAAAGGCCGCGTGCGCCTCAAGAATGTGGATGTGGGGCAGTTCGTCACACCAGGGATGCCGGTCGCCACTATCTACGCGGTCGATTACGCGGAGGTTCGTCTCCCCATACCCGACTCGGACCTCGCCTTCCTCGATACTCCTCATGACCTGGCGGGAGAGGAGAGTGACCGGGAAAGAACACGGGTCACCCTCAGGTCGACATTCGCGGGAGAAGAATATGAATGGGAGGGTTATCTGGCACGCGTGGAGGGGGAGGTAGACCCGAGGAGCCGAATGATCCACGCGGTCGCCAGGGTTGACAATCCTTATGCGGTGGGGCTTGATTCTGAGCGCCCACCGCTGACCGTCGGCATGTTCGTCGACGCGGAGATCGAGGGGAGGACTGTCGACGGGTTGTTCATCGTACCGCGTTCAGCTCTTCGGGATAACGACCAGGTCCTTGTCGTCGACGCGGCAGAGCGGTTGAGGTTCAGGTCAGTCGAGCCGTTCCGCTTCGATTCCGGCAAGGTATATCTGAAATCAGGCCTGAAGGATGGTGAACGGGTGTGCATATCTCCACTGCCTGCCGTCGTGGACGGCATGTCGGTCCGGGTCTTCAAGGAGACAGAGCATTCTGACGAAGGAGCAGGAACGGGAGCGGAAGGATGAACCGTGCGATAGGCTGGTTCGCAGAAAACAGCGTCGCGGCGAATCTGTTGATGATCACCGTGCTCGCGGCCGGGATTCTATCGGTCTCACAGATCAAGCTCGAAGTCTTTCCGGAATTCTCAGTGGACATGGTCAGGGTATCTGTTCCCTATCTCGGAGCCGCTCCGGAGGAGGTGGAGGAGGGTGTGTGCGTCCGCATCGAGGAGGCGATCCAGGACCTCGATGGGATCAAGAAGATCACCTCCACCGCGTCGGAAGGCCTGGGCACCGTTAGCGTCGAGGTGCAGACGGGTCACGACACAAGATCGCTCATGGATGACATCAAATCCCGGGTCGATGGTATATCCACCTTCCCGAAAGAGACGGAACAGCCTGTCGTGCAGGAAATCCTGAACCGGCGGCAGGTCATCAACGTGGCCGTGTCGGGCCAGACAGACGAGAAGAGCCTGAAGTCGATGGGCGAACTCATCCGGGACGAACTGCTGGACCTGCCCGAGATAAGCCAGGTGGAACTGACCATGGCGCGGCCCTATGAAATCTCCATCGAGGTGTCCGAGGCATCACTGCGACGTTATGGCCTCACCTTCGACGAGATAGCCCGCGCGGTACGCTCGTCTTCCCTCGATCTGCCCGGTGGCTCGATCAAGACGGAAGGAGGAGAGATATCGCTGCGCACAAAGGGGCAACTCTACAACGGCAGAGAGTTCGAGAAGTTGGTCCTGCGCTCCTTTCCAGATGGAACCAGGCTAAGGCTCGGCGATGTTGCGACGGTGGTCGACGGCTTCGCTGAGACCGATCAATCCGCGCGGTTCGACGGTGAGCCCACGGTGCTTGTGCAGATCTTCAGGGTGGGAGACGAGAGCGCACTGACAGTGGCGGATGCGGTCAAGGAGTACATCGCGGGGGCACAGCTGCGTATGCCCGAGGGAATCCATCTGACCACCTGGCAGGATGATTCACTGATACTCAGAGACAGGCTCAGCCTTCTCCTTCGCAACGGCAGGAATGGCTTCATCCTCGTTTTTCTCGCACTCGCGCTCTTTCTGCGCATAAGCCTCGCGTGGTGGGTGACCGCTGGCATGATTGTCTCGTTCTTCGGCGCCTTCTGGGCGATGCCCTCCTTTGACGTGTCGCTGAACATGGTATCTCTTTTCGCATTCATACTTGTCCTTGGAATTGTGGTGGACGACGCCATAGTGGTGGGGGAGAACGTATATACGCACGTGGAGAATGGAAAGAAACCCCTGCGTGCTGCTATCGATGGCACGCGGGAAGTCGCGGTCCCGGTAGTCTTTGCGGTTCTCACAACGGTGGCTGCATTCACCCCGCTCCTCTCGGTAGATGGATTCATGGGCAAGATCATGCGTGTGATACCCATAATCGTGATATCGACACTCCTCTTTTCACTTACTGAATCCATCCTTATCCTCCCCGCACATCTGTCCCATTCAAGGGGGAGCAGGAAGGGGCGAAAGTCGGGGGGATGGATATGGTGGCAGGCCTTCCAGGATCGCCTGGCGCTCAGGATAAAAACGTTCAGCGAGGTCCAGTATAGAAACGTGCTCGACATGGCCCTGCGCTGGCGGTATCTCTCTGTATCCTCAGGGCTCGGCATACTCATCCTGACTGCTGGAATGGTCGCGGGTGGATGGATAGGTTTTACGTTCATGCCTGATATCGAGGCGGATAACGTTGTTGCCTTGATCACCATGCCTCAGGGCACTCCGGCCGAGGGGACGGCCCGGGCGGTGAGGAAGCTGGAGGAGAACGCGAGGGCGTTACAGGCGGAATACGACGACGATAGAGGAGGTCCGATACAGCATCTCCTCGCGTCTGTCGGCGACCAGCCCTACCGTTCCCGTCGCGGCCCAGCACCCGGTAGAGGCTCCTTCAGCGGTTCCAATCTCGGGGAGGTAAACCTGCAGCTGATCTCTTCGGAGGAGAGGGATGTTACCAGTTCCGACCTGGCTCGTCGCTGGCGAGAGCTGGTCGGCGCGATTCCTGACGCGGAGGAAGTCGTATTCACCTCCTCTCTCTTCTCGATGGGTGAGGCCATAAACGTTCAGCTCGCAGGGGCTGATTATGAGGAGCTGCAGCTTGCGGCGAATGAGCTCAAGGCCAGGATAGCCGAGTATCCGGGTGTGTTTGACATCGCAGATTCGTACCGGGAAGGGAAAAAGGAGATCAAACTGAAGATAAAGCCCGAGGCCGAAACCCTGGGGCTGTCACTCTCCGGGCTGGCACGACAGGTGCGTCAGGCCTTCTATGGTGAGGAGGCTCAGCGGATCCAGCGTGGTCGCGATGACATACGTGTCATGGTGAAATACCCGAAAGAGGAGCGCAAGACGCTTGGTGACCTGGAGAACATGCGTATCCGCATACCGGGTGGCGGCGAGGTGCCTTTCTCCAGGGCGGCCGAGGTCACAACGGGTGTCGGGTTCGCTTCCATAAACCGAACGGACCGCAAGAGGACGATAAACATCACGTCGGATGTAGATCTGAGCAAAGCAGATCCTGATGAGATTGTGGCGGACATAGTCGACAATGTAATGCCTCCCCTGCTCGAGAAGTACCAGGGGATAAGTTATTCACTCGAGGGGGAACAATCCGAGCAGCAGGACACCCTCGCCAGTCTGGGCCGGGGATTCCTCTTCGCGTTGCTCCTCATCTATATCCTGCTCGCGATCCCGTTTCGATCGTATTCGCAGCCGTTGATCATCATGAGCGCCATTCCGTTCGGTCTGGTAGGAGCCGTCTGGGGGCATGTCCTCATGGGGATGGACCTGACGATTATTTCTGGTTTCGGGATCGTGGCCTTAACGGGTGTAGTTGTCAACGACAGTCTGGTCATGGTCGACTTCATCAACAGGGCGCGAGCCACGGGTGTGTCACTCCACGAAGCGATACGAAACGCTGGTGTGGCGAGGTTCAGACCGATCATGCTTACCTCCCTGACCACCTTCGCCGGGTTGACGCCGCTCCTCCTCGAGAGGAGCCTTCAGGCGCAGTTTCTTATTCCGATGGCCACGTCGCTCGCGTTTGGTGTTGTCTTCGCCACCCTCATAACGTTGATACTGGTGCCATCGTGTTACAGCATCCTGGAGGACGTGAGAGCTGGTGCCGTAAGGCTATATGAGAGGATGCAGGACAGGCCGGCATGATGGTCCTCAATCCGCGAGGTTGATTCGGAGGACTATTCCGTCGCGGTCCCGTCTCGTCCGGCACGCTACTGACCTCTGAGCGTTGCCAGTTGTTCCAGCTTTTCAGTGGCATGGGGCTCGCCCGGGAAGGCGGCGAGGACCTTCTCGAGTTGCGATTTTGCCTCGTCCCGCATTCCTTTAGCGGCGTAGAAGCCCGCCAGCCAGTATCGATTGCTCTCGTGTCCCGGTTCCACTCTCATCGCGTATTGCAGTTCCCTGATCGCATCATCTATCTCTCTCCTCTGCCAGTGACACATGGCCAGCCTGTAATGGGCAAAATAGAAGTTCGGATCAGACGCTATGATGCTCGCGAATTCGCTCTCCGCTTTTCCTTTTCTCCCCTGCAGCCAGTCGAGCACCGCGATGTTGTATCTGGCCTGGCTGAGTAGGAGCCTTGCGCTCTTATCGTCCGGGTTCAGGCTCACCGCCTCCATTCCTTCACGGGAGGCATCCTGGAAATCGCGTCTCAGGAAGGCGAGGTAGCCGTTGTTGATCCTGTTGGCTACCTCGAACTCCAGGGATATACGGCTGGTGTTGTATGCCACTTCTTCCTCGGTCTCGCCGAGGTTGGTCACATAAGGAAGAACCGTGCAGCCGAACGCCCTCATCTCGGCTACTCTCTCCATCCATGGATCGTCATTCCAGTATCGTCGAAAGTTCCGCGCGGCTGAGAAGGCGAGATACGGGTGATCGTCACTGTGGACAGGGCCATCCCCGCAGTACTCCGCGAGCGCGTCCTCGTCCAGAAGAAAGCAGTTGAGGTGTGTGTAGACATCTTCAAGATCCACCCGGGCAAGGTCATCGCGGATCGCTGGCACCGCCATGCGATCACGAAACTTCTCGAAATCGAGGCTCAGTTTCTCCTGCGTCCCGATCAAGACCATGTGCTTGTTCAGATCGTTATTAGCCCGCCACAGAGTCGCGTGCGGGAAGACATCGCGGAACGACCTGAAGATCATCTTCAGGTCATTGGTGGAAATCAGAAATATCGGCATCCACACAGACATCACTCCACCCTCGGTGAGTCTCTCCCGGCACTGCCTGAAGAAATCCATGCTGTAGAGGCTCGCGTTGCCCTGAAAACCCGGGTGAACGGAGTCGTCCATTATGATATCGTACTGCTGGTCTGCGGCACGTACGAATGCGCGGGCGTCCTGTATATACACGCTGAATCGGGGATCGGAAAAGACATCGTGGTTGACCTCTCTGAAATTTTTCTTCGCCATCTTCAGGATGCCACTGACGAGCTCTACGCAATGGATCTCCTCGAGGTCATATCGGCTTAGAGACCAGCATGTCCCGCCGCTTCCCATACCTATCGTCAGGGCCCTTTCCGGCTGAGTCCCGTTCTGGGCCTCATAGATGAGCATAGGCAGGTGGGCCTGTGTTATCTGGGTGGTCTCCAGGGGACGGCCCGTCCCTGCTACGTCACTCCCGTCCACCTGGATGAGCTTCGCGTCGTCCGCGAATGTTCTGCTCACGGTCACCGTGCTGCCGACCCCTTCGTAATAGTCGACTACATGCCATCCCTCGCCTTTCGTTATGTCACCCCTGGCGATGCACCATGGCTGGAAGACGACCGTGTGTGGCGTGAGCATATACGCCCCGCCGGCCAGCAGTGCCAGCAGGACCGCTATGACCGCCTTCCTCGATAAGAGCAGATCAGGGTGGGCAACCACGACGGCCATGCCTAACGTTATGTTGATCAGGGCCAGTGACAGGACGCTTGTCTGCATCCCCAGGAGGGGTATGAGAATGAATCCTCCCGCGAAGGCACCGAATATGGAGCCGGCGGTATCAAGACAGCCGATCTTGCCGATACGCCGGCCGAGTTCGCGAAGGTTGCCGGTGTAGATCTTGCCGACGAGCGGGAACGCCGAGCCCATGAGCGTCGTGGGCACAAGCATGAGGATCGCCAGCCACACCGCAGTGGTACCCGCCCAGTCGCTCCAGCTTGAGGGCTGGCCGAGCAATGTCGCAAATGCGTCCGACGCAGAGAAGAGCGGCAGCAGGAGCAGTGCAGAAATCCCTATGCCAACCTCGATCCCTGCGAGCCAGGAGAGCAGGTCCCTGCGGCTGTCTACAAAGCGCGCTATGAGGAGGCTTCCGAGGGCAAGCCCGGCGATAAATGTGGCCACGACGAGGCTGTAAGCGTATGTGGTCGAAACGATGAGCGAGCCCGCGAGGATCCGCGTCCAGACGACCTCGTACGCGAGAGAGGTAAAGCCCTCGATGATGAATACCCAGAGGACCACTCGTATCACATGGCGCGGATAGGTCGTATCCGCTTCCTGCCCGGACACCGTGGAGTCCTCCCGGGCTGTCCCTGCCTCAGCATCGGGTGAATGTCCATGCATGAAGAAAGCGACAATGCCTGTAGATATGCTTATCGCCGCGGCAAGGTAGGATGTCTCTCGCACGCCGATGGCCTCGATGAGCAGAAAACCGGCCGAAAGTCCGCCGAGGACAGCGCCCCAGTTGTTGGCGGAATAGAGAATCCCCACCCTCGAACCGAGCCTGCTCCTGTCCCGCACGAAATGTTTGACGACGACGGGTAGCGTAGCCCCCATCATCGTGGTGGGTATCAGCAGGAGACCAAACGACAGCGCGAATCGGATCAGGCCGGAGAAGTATATGTTCGTAGGCCACGTCTGGTAAAGGAAAACGTATGTTGAAGAAAGCCCCTCGTACAGGAGTGGGAAGAGCAGCGCGAAGGCCCCGATACCGAGTTGCAGGATGCAGAAGAGTAGAAGCGGGCGGCCCCACCTGTCCACGAAACGGCCCCCGTAGTAACTCCCTATTGCGAGGCCGGCCATGAACGAGCTCAGAACCGTCGCGACCGCGAAGCTGGTGACACCAAAGAGGAGTGTAAGCATCCTCAACCACGCGACCTGATATATCAGTGCGCTCGAGCCCGAAAGAAAGAACAGTACGATAAGGATAACTCTCACGGCAAACCTCCTGATAAGCAAGAGTCCTCAACAAGGGGATGATGTATTGTTCGTTCCTCTATCTATGTCAGAATAGCATAAATCGGTGTGATTTGTCAAGCACGAGTGCTATTTCGCCAGTATCATCTTCCTGGTCAGGCTCCTCCCTTCTGATGTGAGACGATATAGATACGTGCCTGAGGGGAGGGCGTATCGATTGTCGTCGGTGCCATCCCACGACACGGCTATGGTGAGATTGGAGGTCGGAAAGTCTGAGGCGAAGGGCGTCGTGTCTCTGTCGACGACCTCGAGATAACTCCGATATGGTGTGCTGTACGACGTGAAATCCCAGGTCTGAGGCCCGCCGGTCGAGCCGAGATCGACAGAATAGTATCCGTCACCAGTACTCTCCTCCGCAAAGGTACATCCGACCGGTTTCAGCAGATCTGAGCTGGTAATTGTGATCTGACCGAAGAGCTGGAGGGGCATGGCAAGAATGACCACGGTAGCCATGGTTGAGAAGATGTATGTCTTCATCGATCATCTCCTTCTAAACCAGGCCCGGGGGCCGTGGCAGTCGTCTCTGCCCGACCAGGGCAGTCTCAGATAGCGAAGGTCTGAACATCTCTTGTCGGTAGGAGACTACTGCTCGAGGCTGAACTCTCGGTAGTCGAAGAAGAAACCTGACCCTTTCAGATAGTCGAGTTCCGCCTGGACGAGCGCCTGGTGCCCCTCCTCTATCTCCAGGAAGCGCGCAAACAACTTCCCTTCCTCCCCCATTTCTTCGACCATCTTCCTGTAAAAATCGGAGGTCTCTATCTCCAGTTTGAGAGCGGTCTCGAGCATATCTGTTTCATTCTTGTGAACCGCGCCCGTCATGTGGTCGTCGAGCCTGGATACACCATCGTCGATGACCTCGAAGGCGGGTATTACCGTCTCGAGCGCCGCAAGTGTTATATCGCCGGTCCTGGTCCATTCTTCCAGCCTGTTATTCAGATATTCGATATGGCCTTTTTCTTCTCTTTCCAGGACCGCGAACACGCGCCTGCCGGTCTCGTCCCGGGAGTTCTCCGCCGCGTCCGCATAAGCGGCACGGACTTTTGTCTCGTAGATAACCGACATTCTGATGGCTTCTTCTATGGTCACGTTCTCCTCCATTGTTAATCGATCGCCGGCCGACTTCCTGATCTGCAGCGTTGCATCGGTGGCTCTACCCGCTCCAGTGCACAATCGATGTACAAATCTAAAGCATATGAGCCGCAAAGTACACTGTTCAAATGGGTGATAGCGAAGATGCCCCGGGGGTATGCGGCGTGGGAATATGAAAGGCAGGGCTCCCTTCTAAGAAAACCCTGCCTCTGTCATCAGATGGTGAATGCGGTCCTGGCATTACAGCGCGCAGCACCGTGTCCAGATACTACTCAGAACTGCTGGACAAGCGAACGTTTGTCGCACTGGGACCCTTTGGTGATTTTTCGACTTCGAACTCTACTTCCTGTTCCTCGTTCAGATCGTCGAAATTGGTGTCGACAAGATTGCTCCGGTGGAAGAAGATCTCTCTTCCGTCCGTAGCACTTATAAAACCAAAACCTCTATCTCGGATCAGCTTCTTGATTGTGCCCGTCTGCATTACATTCCCCTTCTTAGGATAAAAGAGCGGGCCGGCCCTCTAAAAGGCCGAGCCATGTTCAGGTTACAACTTCACTACGTTAACTGCCTGTTCGCCCTTGGGAGAATCCTGGACATCAAATTCGACGTCCTGACCTTCTTCCAGGGTTTTGTAGCCTTCGCCCTGAATAGCGTTGTGATGCACGAATACGTCACTGCCGCCTTCGAGAGTAATGAAGCCATAGCCCTTCTGGTTGCTGAACCACTTGACTGTTCCTTTTGCCACTAAAGTCACCTCCTTTCGAATGTTGAATGTTGAAAAGAACGACGCAAAACAAAAAAACCCCAAGGTGAGCGCCTCAACACCTTGCGGTTAAAGATATCAACTCCCTCCAATAGAACTTCAGTAAAGCTATACTTCTTTTTCCTGTTTGTCAATACTTTTGTTGCTTTATTCTGTAATTAATTTTATTCCCGAACCGTGAGGATGTCTGACTCGGACGCCGCGTAGCCTGTGATGCTTGACACAACGCCCGTCAGTAATACACCCGAATATTTTGAATCTGCCTTGAGTCAGGAGTGGGAACGCCCGGTTCCCGGCTGTGATCGAAGCAACGTTGTCGTGCACGAGTTCCAGCGATTGGTCATAACCGTTTCCATGACAGCCGCCCCTTTATGCGGGAATAGCGTGATCATTGTGTTGGGTGAGAGTGATAACAGTTATCTCCGACGGGACTCCAAGACGCAGTGGTGGTCCCCAGTATCCCGTGCCGCTGTTGACATAGATGGTTGTGTGGCCGTGCCGGTGAAGTCCCCTGAGATATGGCTGGCTCAGAGCGACGAGGAGGTTGCCGTAGAAGTATTGGCCTCCGTGTGTGTGGCCGGAGAGCTGAAGGTCGAATCCTGCGCTGGCGGCCGCGAAGATCGTACGTGGCTGGTGCGTCATGAGAATCTTCGGCGCCCCGGCTGGCGCGCCCTCCAGGGCGAGGTCAGGCCTGGGAGTATGACTCTTTATGAATCGCCCCGCGTGGTGGTCCGGGACGCCAGCCAGCACGACCGAACTGTCACCACTGCGGAGTACGCGATGCTCGTTCGTGAGAACGTCAAAGCCGAGCCTGCGGATCTCCTCGATCCACGGTTCCACACCGGAGTAATATTCGTGGTTTCCGGTAACAAAATATCTGCCGAACGGTGCCGAGACCTCACTCAGGGGAGCCACGTCATCCTCGAGACTCGCCACGGGTCCATCCACCAGGTCGCCCGTCAGGGCTATCAGGTCTGAACCGATCGCGCTGACCTGATCGGCGACCATCTGCACATAATCGCGCTTTATGGTCGGGCCGACGTGAATGTCCGATATCTGGGTGATACGGAAACCCTCGAACTCCCGGGGAAGGTCTCGCAGGGGGACGAGGACGTTGACGACGGTCGGTCGGCGCCTGGCCTCGTAGATGCCGTACCCCGTCATGAGCACCGACGCCCCGAGCAGACCCATGTTGCACGACCTGATGAGGAAGGCTCTGCGGCCCGGATCATCGACTGTCGCCGCCGGGGGAACAGAAGGAACAGATCGATGGACGGCGGCAACTATCTTTCTTCCCGTGACGCGGAGCGCCCACGCGGCATCGCGGAGCAGCACGAGTGCAAACAGGATCGACATGAGCCCCATTGTAAGATAGGCGACCCATGCCAGCAGGTCAACCCACGGTGCCTCTACTCTCGTGATCAGAAAGAGAAAATAGAGGGGGATAAGCAGCGGCAACAGCAGGAGTATCGACCAGGCGAGCCGCTTGTATGTCGGCCTGAGACGCGATGGAATAATGAGTCGCCAGCCGACGTAGGCGTAAGAGAGAAACGATCCGATTATCAGTACCGCGAGAAAGATCATGGTAATCTCCGCGAGGTTCATCCGTGTCGCTCATGAATGTCACGGCCTCAGTGGCCAGAGAGGTTTTAGCACTTTCGGGCCGGTTTGTCAATGGAGGGTTCCTTTCTCTGGAGTGTCCCCACTTCCTTCGTGTCATTCCGGCTTGTCCGGAATCGGCCTTATTGTGCGATATGATTCCCGACAAGCGGGAATGACGTGTGGGGCAGGAATGACGTGTGG
>CAZOAR010000059.1:0-12264 GCA_964577985.1 uncultured Gemmatimonadota bacterium
AGCAGGGGACTGAAAATCCCTGTGTCCGTGGTTCGATTCCGCGCCCCGGCATCTTCTTTTCACTCGCGGCAATCCCCTCGACTCTACCGAAAAGAGACCGCTGCTTCCTCAGCCTGTGAAACATGTGGCACAACAATACTATATTCAGCATGTGAAGGTGGTACGGGATACATCGAGACGAGCAATCCAGGGCAAAACGAACAGGGAGGGACTGTTGAGAAACTGCAAAATACGCCCGCATGACTCTAATGTCAAGAGAAGGCTGATGAGCCGGCCGGACCGCCCCGGTGTGGCAGCCATGCTCCTCTTCCTGTGCCTGCTGCTTCCGGTGGTCGGATCGGCGTCTATCGCCGGTTCCAGGCCTGAGAGCGAAGGAACACTCTTCGTGCTCAGAGATGAGCAGGGGAAGGGGATCGCGGCACTAAGAGACCTCTCGATTCAGCTCTACCTGAGGATCCCGCCACACTATCTAGTCTCTGCATCTGCCTCGTTGAAAGGTGAGATGGAGGAGAGAGGGTTTGAGGCGATGCGGCTCGGCTCGATGATACCGGGACGTTCTCTCTTCGTGTTGACGCGCCCTGCCGGCCGGTCCCTCGGGAGTCCTCCATCCTCAGGAAGGATCCTCTTCAAAGGAGACACCTGGTATCTCGTCGAGGCCTCACGGGACCTTGTCCACCTCTTCGGGGAGGAGGGATTCAGGATCTCAGCCGTCACGCTTCACCCTCTCCCGATGGATAATCCCGATACCGTGGTTCCTTTCCCACAGGGCCACGGGCTCATGTCTTCAGGAGCAGAGGCGAGGATGGCAGCTTCCGACTCCACCATTACAAGATATCTTCAGAGGCTCGAGAATTTTCACACGAGATACTCATACTCGGATTCCGTTGCGGCAGCGGCCGAGTGGATAGCGGATAAGTTTATCGAGTTTGGTTTCACCGACGTGGCATATGACTCGTTTCAGCTCTACGGCACGTGGCAGAGAAACGTGGTCGCGACCAAGCCGGGGACCGTCAATCCGGACCAGGTCCTTGTCGTCGGAGGACACTATGATTCCGTGGTGTATGGTGACACGTGCAGCGCTTATACTTGGGCTCCCGGCGTGGACGACAACGGAACCGGTACCGCAATGACGATGGATATGGCGAGGATCCTCGCGGGAGAGGACCTCGAGGTAACGGTCAAGTTCGTGGCGTTCGGGGCAGAGGAACAGGGACTCTTCGGCTCCTGGCATTTCGCGGAAGATGCCTACAATTCCGGGATGGATATCAAGCTCATGGTGAACATGGATATGCTCGGCAACCTCGCTGATTCATACCTCGACGTCAACGTGTACACGGACAACCAGTCGAGGAGCTACGCCGAATTCATGAGTCAGGTAGCCTTGGACAGCACAGATCTCATTCCGAGGATATCGAACTCCGGCAGTGGGAGTGACCACTACCCGTTCCAGCAGTACGGCTTCACTTATGTCTACGTGGAGGAGGGTGATTTCAGCCCCAACTGGCATCACTGCAGTGACATCCTCGACAACGTAGACATACCGTATCTCGTGCAGGTGGAGGACATGATCCTCCCGACGATTCGGATGGTGGCGAACGCGCCGGCGACTCCCACCGGTCTCGCGGCCGCGGACCATGGGGATGGTCAGCGGATAAGCCTGAGCTGGGAGGCGAATACCGAGCCAGACCTCTCAGGATATCATGTCTACACCGGCCCGTCACAGGGGGAGTATGACAACGTGGACACCACCCTGGTGAACTCTTTCCTCCTCGATAACCTGATCGCCGGTGACAGCATATACGTCGCGATATCGGCGTTCGACACAGACGGCATGGAGAGTGTTCTTTCGGACCCGCTCGGTGCGGTCCCGCTTGTGAGACCGAGGGCTCCGGGGGGCGTTGACATCACGTCACTGCAGTCGGAGATCGATCTCGCGTGGGGCGAGAACGAAGAGTTCGATATCGAGGGCTACATCGTATACAGGATGAATCGCGGCGGGGGAGCATATGCGGCGCTGGATTCGGTTCCGGCCGGGACCACCGCATATACCGATCAGAGCGCCCAGCCTCACGACTACTATTTGTACCACCTGACTGCGTATGACAGCAGCGGCACTGAAAGCGACCCGTCGACCGTCGCCAGGGGCAGGCTCGCGACACACGATTCAGGGATACTGGTGATCGATGCCACGAAGGATGGGACCGGTGCACCATTCTCTCCAACCGATGAAGACGTCGATTTGTTCTATTCGGGGCTCCTCTCTGACTTCAATCTCATGGCGGAGTGGGATTACGCCGACAGCATCGCGGTAGATCGCCGGCCGGTTGACGCGGACATGTCGATTTATTCGACGGTTGTTCTGCACAGGGATGACCGCTTCGGGGAGGCGATCGGGTCGGACACATTGAGCTACGCGAAGCACCTCGACAGCGGGGGGAATCTCTTCCTCAGTGGTTGGGCTCTGCTCACGAATCTCTCGGGTGGACAGCAGGACTTTCAGCCAGGTTCTTTCTTCCAGGACTACCTGAAGATTGCCTCGTATGTGACCACCCTGTCATCGGAGATGGATTTCATCGGAGCGAGGGGACACGGGCAAGGCTACGCCGACATATCGATAGACGATGGGAAGGTGGCCACAGACGGGTTGTTCAGTCTCAACGTCTTCGATGCCGACCCGGTCGCGGGCGCGGAGATATACTCTTACTCCTCGTCCGATTCTGTCGGCTCGGAGTACCAGGGGGATGGCATGGGGCTCGAGTACATCGGATCAGGGTACGGCGTGGCAGTGCTCAACTTTCCGCTCTATTACATGAACGAAGCAGACGCGCTCGCGCTCATCACCAACGCCATGGCGAATCTGGGAGAGGGACCGTCACTTGTGGATGGCGCCGGGCCCAATGGCGGGAACCGACTACCGAGAGTCTTCTCACTTGGACAAAACTATCCCAATCCTTTCAACCCGAGCACGACCATAACCTATGCCATACCAGAGGGTTCAGGTGTGGTGGCCACCACACTTTCCGTCTACGATGTCAGGGGAAGGCTGATAGACAGGCTGGTGGACGAGAAGAGAGTGCCGGGTTATTACCAGGTGCACTGGAGCGGCCGGGACCAGAGCGGCCTGGCGGTTTCATCCGGGGTCTATCTATACACTATTGAAGCAGGAGACTACAGCTCTACGCGAAAGATGGTCATCGTCCGATAATATGACGATCTATCTGCGCGGGCATCCAGGCCTGAGGGAGGAGATCAAACAGGCAGCCGGGAGCCACGGCATGCTGAAGAAGGAGTGCTGCAGGGCTCTTCAGCCCTCTCTCTTCCTGACTTCCACCTCAACCGGTATCCCACTCTTCACGCTCTCGGTGACGACGCAGTACTCCCTGAAGATATCCGCGCATCTGTCCAGTTTGTGTTCCTCCGCATCATGGGAGTCGATGTCTATGAGCACCTTCATCCCGCCGATCCTGAGCCGGCCGTTATCGTTTCTCGACATGGATGTTTGAACCCGTGTCTTCACGCCATCTGTCTCAACGTGCGCCTTCTGAAGACAGAACAGGAGGCTCGCGCTCAGACAGGTCCCGATGGCCGCCGCGAGAACACGCGACGGATTGGGTCCGCTTGAACTTCCCAGCGGTTCGGGTTCATCGAGGAGCAGGTTCGGAACACCCTCCATTCCGAAGTCGACCTCGAAGACGAAGTCACGTACCTGCTCTATTCCGATAGAGATATCTTCTCCGCTCAATTCATAACCTCTCTTTCATGTCTGCCAGGGGAACAGGTCTGGACTGAATCGAGCTACAGGTCGGCAATTGAGTTCCATCAGTCCCGATCAGTCGTCAACGACCTCACGCTGGGTCGTTGCCTGGTATTAATATAACCAATTGCCGGGCAATCTCCATAGGGCGCCTGGATATGAGGTCCCGACCCGAGGCGTTCTGGAGCGAGTGAACCCGAGCGTTAGAACGGGTCAAATAAGAGGTCCCTGGAGCGAGAGGGACACTTGACACCCCAATGCATGGAAATACCGGGGAAACTCCCGGGGGGATCTCCAGTTGACCGAGGGGGATGTGTCATGTAGCTTTGCTTACTGTCCTGACACCGTGACGAGTCCTTAACTCGCGACGCTATCGCCTGTACCGTTCGAGGAGAACTTGTGGTATATTATATTCCCGATCCCGATTGCCAGGGGGATCAGGCCCCACACCGCGTCCTCGAGACCGTCATTAGCGTAGAGGGCTATGAAAAGCGAAAGCCCCAGGGCGGTCCAGAAAATCCCGCGTCTCAAGGGATTGGACCTGGAGCAGCATTCATCATTGCGCTTCAACAGATCCTTGGGAAGGTCTACCCCTTTTTCCATGGCGATTCGGATAGTCTCCTGCTCCTCTCTGTGCCTCCTCGCGCTGAAATACATGGCGATTATGGCGCAGGATATCCCCATGATGATAGCTATGATTGGAATCAGGCGACCCATGAAACCCATAATCATCTTCGGCTCCTCCTTTTCTCGGTTCCGGGTGGTCCATCTCTTCCGTTCCATTAGACAGGGCGAACGGCAGGAATGTTTCAATAATGATGAGAGGAAAGCCGGTTTCCTGGAAAGTGAAACAAGTCCGGGGCATAACCAGTCTAAATAGCAGCCCGTTTCTCCCGGGGGAATCTGCCTGTGAGTCACTCACGCTACATCAGGGCACTGGATGAAGACAGAGATTTTATCGCGAAGCTGAAGGCAGGGGATGGGGAGGCCTTCAATGTTCTCGTCTCTGCTTATGCCGAAATGATATACAATGTGAATCTGCTGGTAGTGAAGGTCAGCCAACTCGCCGAGGATCTCACGCAGGATGTCTTCATCAGGATATATCGCGCCCTTCCCGGCTTCGAGGGGAGGTCCGCGCTGTCGACGTGGATATACAGGATCACCCGAAATGTCGCGCTCGCGGAGATGGAAAAGGCAAGGTATGGAAGAGAGGCGAGTGATCCCGCAGGCAAGGTCCTGGAGAGGGCTCCCGCCGAGACCGGAGAAAGCGGTGAGGATGAAATCCTTCGCGCGATCGATCGGGAAGAGGCGATAGAGAGGGTCAGGGGGTTGCTGCGGGAGTTGAAACCGGAACAGCGGTGGGCGATGACGCTCTATTATACGGCGGGAAGGTCTTACCGGGAGATAGCCGACATCATGGATGTGCCGATGGGAACGGTGAAAACCCTCCTGTTCCGTGCAAAAGCGGAGCTGAGAAAGATGCTGATAACAGAGGTGAAAGATGGTTTGTCCTGAGAAGCGGGAGTTGATAACCCGATACGCCTCCTCTGATCTTTCCCGACCGCTGGCGGCCGAACTGGAGAGTCATGTCCGCGATTGTCCCTCGTGCAGGGCGGAACTGGCGGCGGCCCGTGATCTCGAGGAAATGCTCTCGAAGAGCCCACTGCTCCCGGTCCGGCCCGGGCTGGTGGAAGATATCATGAGGGCGGTGCATCGACTGGAGAGGGAGGAGTTCCAGTCGAAGATGGTGGAAATCGTCCGGGGCAGGGGGAAGCTGGACTTGAGAAAGGACATCCTCCCGGTCGGAATACTCGCGGCGGCGGCGATCTTTGTTTCAATCGGGCTCTCCTTCCTGATCCCTCCAATCCTGGATTACCTCTCCGAGGTATACATGGTGGTTACGGCTGGCCCCCTGAGTCATATGGCGGTACCGCCTGCGGGAGAAGGTGCGACCCTGGACCTGATATCCGTGGTGCTTCTCTTCTCATTCCTCTTCGCGCTGTACATGGTTTCCGGCAGAGCGAACCCCGTCAGGATCAGGTGGCGTGACGTGCTGCCGTTCTGATGGTTCGCAGACTAAAGGATGGTCATTTTCTTCCACGCGCCGCTCCTGTACCTGAGAAGGAGCATTGCCCCGAGGGTGATGATATAGATAGTCCCGCCGACCCACGCCCCAACGACACCACCCTTCATGACGTCACCGAATAGATAGGCCAGTGGAATAAACAGCACCCACGCGCAGACCACAGCGATGATCATGGGCCGGCGTGTGTCTCCGGCACCTCTGAGCGAACCGGACGCTATCAGGCCCATGCCGTCGAAAACCTGGAATATCGCTGCCATAATGAGGATGTTCCGCGTGAAGCTGATCACCTCAGGGTCCTGACTGAATACTCGGGCGATCGGCCCTGAGAAGGTAAGGAAAAGCACGGCTATCCCCGCAGTGTAGAGCAATCCAATCTTAAGCGCGCTGTTGCCGCTCTTCTCTGAGCTCTCCAGGTCTCCGGCGCCCAGGTACTGGCCTACCAGGCTCGTTGCGGCTATTGAGATTCCGAAACATGGCATGAATGAGAACGACATGACCCTGATGGTGATGTGATTCGCCGCCAGTTGATTGTCGCCCATCCTGCCGATATAGGCAGAGAAAACAAGGAAGCTGCCGATGTCCAGCAGATACTGTATCCCTATCGGAATACCCAGCCGTATCATTTTCCATGTCCTCTCCACCGAGAAGGAGAAGAGAGACCGGCTCCTGAACTCCTCCCGGTACTTTCCCCGGAGAAAGATGGCGAGAAAGATCAACGCGCCGGTGAGGCTCGCGAAGACGGTTGCGACTGCCGCCCCCTCGACTTCCATCCTGGGGAAACCGAAGTGGCCGAAAATCAGGAGATAATCGCCTATGACGTTCACGATATTGGCGGCTATAGCAACCTTCATCGGCGTCTTCGTGTCCCCGATGCCCCTGAAGAAACAACTCAGCGTCAGGTATACGAGAAAAAACCCCCCACCCATCAGCGATATCCTGAGATATCCGTTGCCGATGAGCTGCACCTCTTCCGATGGACCCATGACCTTGAAGAGGAAGCCCCCGGAGAAACTGAGGAAATACAGGATGACCCCGGCTGCCAGAGAGAGATAGACTCCCTGAAATGTGAAACGAGTGCACTCCTCCCTGTCATCCGCCCCGTAGAATTGTGCGACGAAGGTGTTGGTACTCTGTATCAGGCCGTTGAACAGCGAATAGAACGTCCATACGAGGAGGGCTCCCAGGCTTACCGCTCCTATCTCGGCGGTGCCCAGTCGGCTGACCATGAGCGTGTCGATCGTGCTCATCACCGTATGGGAGATCATCATGATGATAGCCGGGTAGGCAAGGAGCCATATCTCCATGTAGCTTCCTTTTCCCCTCAGCCTCGGCAACTTCACCTGTAGTTCTGCGAACGTCATCTTCCACTCTGCTTGTCATGTGGTTCAGTTCCCCCTTCAAACCGCGCTCGGATGTCAGGAGGCAAACCGCTAAATATAGGGAATGACCCGCGGATGGCAATGAAGTTGAAGGCTGTGGGGCCACCCATGAAGAGAACCAGGAGTTTCCCCGGAGAACCTGGTTAGATTTCCATAGGTGTTTTGTGGCGGTACAGATGACGATCAGAGGAAATGAAAGAGGTGTACACAGGGAATACTTCACGGCTGACTATAAACCGGAATCACAAGTAACAGCATCATACCTGTCATTGCCGGCTCACATCTCATCGGTGCCTCACATGTCATCGGTGCCTCAGATGTCATTCCCGCTTGTCGGGAATCCCATCGCACAATCAGGCAGATTCCGGACGAGTCGGGACGATGCGAATAAGATTGAGCAACTTCAGAGAGAGCATGCGTTGACATTTGCGAGTCGGGGGCTTAGGATAATCATTCATGGTATCAACCTGAGGGTCCGCCTCATTTCTCCGGCGCGCGGTCGGTCCTGGATCTGGCGGGCCTTTCCCCGAGCAGGCGGGAAACCTGAACGATGAAACACCCGCGATTTCACGGATGCCGTCTACATATGCGTTCCCCTGGCCAGGCGAGAAACAGAAACGATGAAACCCTTTGTTCTGGAGATGACTCACGCTGATCTGGCCGCCCTTATCGAGGAGTGGGGGGAGCCTTCCTACAGGGCCGGACAGCTGTCGAACTGGGTCTATCGCGGCCTCGTCAACGACTTCGAGGAGATGACGGATCTTCCCGTCTCTCTCCGCCAGAGGCTCGCCAGTGAAGTGGTTCTCGGCGGTCTCAGTCTCGCGGGTATGCGTTCATCCCCGGATGGCCTCACAAGGAAGTGGCTCTTCGAATTGCCTGATGGCGTCAGAATCGAGACCGTTCTGATGTGCTACGATAAGAGGAGGACCGTATGCGTCTCAACACAGGCGGGATGTGCCATGGGTTGCGTGTTCTGCGCGACCGGCCACATGGGGCTCGCGCGCAACCTCTCATCGGGAGAAATAGTTGAGCAGGTCCGTTTCGCCGCACGCGCGCTGAAAGACGATGAGGACCACTCCCGTGTCACGAACGTGGTGTTCATGGGAATGGGAGAACCATTCGCGAATTATGTCTCCACCATGAAGGCGATAAGGTCGCTGACCGATCCCTGCCGCTTCGACATGGGGGCAAGGCGAATAACTGTATCGACGGTCGGCCTCGTCCCGGCTATGGACAGGTTTGCAGGAGAGGGCACGCAGGTGAACCTCTCCGTGTCGCTCCACGCAGCGAGCGACACGCTGCGATCCAGGATAGTACCCGTAAACAGGAAATATCCACTCGCGGACCTGTTGCGAAGCGTTGAGGGCTATATCGAAAAGACTAATCGGCGTGTGACATTCGAGTGGGCGATGATAAGCGGCGTGAATGATTCGCGGGAAGAGGCTGAGAACCTGGCCGCCCTGGTACGCGGCCTGCTGTGTCATGTCAATCTCATACCGGTCAATCCCGTCGAAGACTATTCGCACTCCGCTTCGAGCCAGCGAAGTGTAGACGGCTTCAGGTCTGTCCTGGAGAAAGCGGGAATCCCTGCAACGGTTCGCCTGAGGCGAGGCCTGGACATTGGCGCGGGTTGCGGTCAACTCTGTGCCCGCGAGCGCCCATGATCAGCGCGGCATCAAGGCGAGCGACTACTCCCCGTGAGCGATATTCGGGTGCGCTACTACGGCAGGATCTTGATGTCGGCCGCTGCCCGGAGTTCCTGGACGAGTGAATCGATGTGCTCGCTTATCAGGGGACGCCTCAGCGTCTCTTCGATCCCGTCTTCTACTTCTTCAAAGCTGGGAGTTCCCGCGGGGCGTTTGTCGTATACCTGGATGATATGGAATCCGAAACTTGTCTGAATTACTTTACTGATCTCGTTCACGTCTAAAGAAAACGCTGTTTCCGCGAATGGCTCTACCACTTGACCGCGAGTTATGTATCCTATATCACCACCCTTGGACGCCGACGGACCCTCTGAATACTCCACTGCCATGGCCGCGAAGTCTTCCCCGGCGACCAGGCGCTCGTGCAGGCCCTCAAGCATCGCTTTCTTCCGTGCCAGAGAATCGGCTGCATCGCCCTCACCGGCCCGAACTACGATATGTCTTGCGGCTACCTGCTCGTCATGAGTGAAGTCATCCTTATGTTCCTCGTAGTACTTCGTCTTGTCCTCATCCGGGATTACTATCTCGTTTACAATCTTCTCATCGACGTATTTCTTTATAGAGAGATTCTGAGCCATCTGTTTCTTGAGAATCTCCTCTGTTATCCCCTGCTTGGCTATAGTTTCCAGAAACTGTTCTTTACTCGGGTACCTGCTGGTCATCGCGTCGAATTCATCTGCCACTTCCTCGTCCGAGACGGCGAAACCAGCCTCCTGGCTCTTCTGGTAAAGCAGTTCCGCATTGATCATCGATTCCAGGATCTTACCGCTGAGAGAATCGGTCTTCGCGGAATCGATCTCTGTTCCCATCATCTTGTACTGGCTGGTGAACGCGTCCAGCGACCTCTGCACATCGGCTTTCGGTATGACCGTAGAGTTGACGACGGCTGCCGCGTCAGTTTCATCAATCTGCTCCGATGGCGAGCAACCGATCATCGAGGCGAGTAGAAGAGCTATAACCATAAGTACGTTTCGCGAAGACTCGTTTATGAGCCGCATGTTGCCTCCTTCATGAAAAAAGATGGGAGCCTTCAGAACAATGATAGTTACCGGCTCCGTCGAGTGATAAGTGCCACAGATGATAATAGTCAAGACCAAGAGAAGATTAATGTATACGCCGGATGCGAGAATGTCAACCAAAAGAGGCACCGCGGGAGTCCAGGGGGTCGGGCGGAATAATTGACAAAAGGTGATCCTCGCGATTAAGTTGAACAGGGTATTCAGTCTCGACAGAATCAGGGATGATAGCGGATGTTCATAGACTCCAGATCGTTACCCGACAATCACAGCATAGATACCGAGGTCTGCATCGCCGGTGCAGGCGCGGCGGGAATAACAGTCGCGCGCGAGCTGGCCGGAATGGAGTTTCGCGTCTGCCTTCTGGAGAGCGGCGGTTTTGACTTCGACGGAGCTACGCAGTCTCTATGCGAAGGCGAAAACATCGGGTTACCATACGTGCCGCTCGAATACACTCGCTTCAGATATCTCGGAGGCACGACGAACGTATGGAGCGGACAGTGTCGACCTCTGGACAGGATAGACTTCGAGAAGCGTGACTGGATCCCGTACAGCGGATGGCCCTTCTCGCGGTCCGACCTCGACCCCTACTACGAGCGCGCGCAGTTGATCTGCCGGCTTGGTCCTTTCGCGTATGACGCGGCAACATGGGAGACCAGTCCCGCGAAGCGCTGCCTCCCGTTCAGAGGCGGAAAGGTAGTTACCAGTGTCTTCCAGTTCAGCCCACCGACCAGATTCGGAGAAGTCTATCGTGACGTTCTGAAAGCGTCAGGCAACATTGAATGCTACCTCTTTGCGAATGTTGTCGAGATAGAAACGAACGAATCCGCACGGAGAGTGAAGCGCCTGGTATTGTCGACCCTCGAGGGAAGGAGCTTTTCGGTCTCGGCGAAAGTATTCATACTCGCCGTCGGAGGGATAGAGACGCCGCGGCTGCTCCTGCTGTCCAACAGGGTTATGCCGTCCGGGCTTGGCAACCGGAACGACCTGGTGGGTCGCTTCTTCATGGAACACCCGCACCTCGAGTCGGGGGTGATCCTCCTCTCGGACCCGGACAGGAAGATGGATTTCTACAAGAGGCACAGAGTGCATGGAACAGAGATCTACGGAGCGCTGGCCATGAGGGAACAGGCGCTTCGGGATGAGAGAATAGTCGGTTTCAGCGCCACGCTCTCGACCACGAAAGGGGAACGGTACGAGGCGGCGAACAGGTCGGCCGGTGTGGAATCTCTCAAGTTTCTTTACGGCAGGATGCGCAGGGGAGAGTACGTGGATGAGTTCTGGAATCACCTCGGCAATGTCCTCGCGGATATCGATGACGTCGCGACCGTCATATACGGAGATGCATTCAAACACGATCTGCCGGTCTACAGGGTCTTCAACCGAACGGAGCAGGCGCCGAACCCGGAGAGTCGCGTGACGCTGTCAGAAACCAGGGATCGCCTCGGCATGAAGAGGGCAAGGTTGGACTGGCGGCTGAGCGTGTTGGAGAAGCGCAGCATGAGAAGGGCGCACAGGATCATTGCCCGGGAGCTGGGGCTGTCCGGGCTGGGACGTTTCAGGATCGAACTCGACGAAAGCGACGAGACCTGGCCGCCCGAGCTTACGGGAGGATGCCATCACCTGGGAACCACACGCATGAATGATGATCCAGCGATGGGAGTGGTGGACGCGAACTGCAGGGTACACGGGATCTCGAATCTCTTTATCGCGGGGCCGTCGGTGTTTCCCACAAGCGGGTACGCCAATCCGATGCTCACAATCGTCGCGCTGTCGATAAGGCTGGCTGACCACGTAAAGGCGTTCATGACATGATTAGTCAACGCAAGATCTCCAGGCGGTTTTTCCTGCGGCTGGCCGGCTGGGCGGGCATGCTCGGCATTGTACGGCCAACCTTGCTGGTGGCCGACACCCGGTGGGCTCATCCAGGCGTCGATCTGACTTCGAGGCTCCCCGGCATATTCAGGAACAGGAGAAGCGCGGGAGTAATAGGGAACGAGTACCTCAGAGGCAGACATGAGGAGGCGCGCGTGCAGGCATTGATCGACCTTATTTGTCAATCTCCTCCTCTGAGTCGAGAGAGTTCGGTCGAGAAGTATTCGAAAGGACCACATGCCTTCCCTGGAGAACAAGTTCGCGCCGACTTCGAGCACGACCGGGTAGTGAAAGTCAACGGGTGGATTCTCTCTGAAACCGAGGCCAGGCTCTGCGCGCTGGCAGCCCTCTCCCGGTCAGGAAGTTGACAAAAATGACGATTTGTGATATAAAAGGGTGTGCGGAAAACGCAAGGCTCGATCCCGCGTTCAAAGCGGGAGGATGGCGA
>CAZOAR010000060.1:0-6647 GCA_964577985.1 uncultured Gemmatimonadota bacterium
CGGTTGCTCCCACAGCCGCGCCTCCGGCACGGGCAGGGAAATGGCCATCTACGGCCCCGCAGGCCTGACCTTAAGCGCGGGCAACGACGACGGCGAGACAGGCTTCTGGGGAGACCCCGCCTATTCCAGTCTCATGTACTTCGGCACGCCGCGCGTTGGCAACGATGATCCTTACCAGGGATACACGATGCAGAATAATACTGTACCGTGGCCCACGGACTTGCCCGCCGGTGACTATGTCGTGGTCATGAGCACCTACAGCACCACCTGGGACGAGTTCGATGCCAGAGACAGCGATTTCGGGGGCAGCGATACGGGAACCGCGTACTTCAACGTCTTCTTTCGTTAACAGTCAGCGGGGAGCAGTCATCCCCTTACGAGGCCCCTCTTCCATGGCGCACACGGAGGGGGGTAATGACCACGGGGTTCAGATCTGCTCCAGCACCCTCATAATCTCCACCATCGCCCGGGTATCCATCCCGCAGTATTCCTTTAGATCCGCAGCAAGCCTGTCTCTCTCTTCTCCCTCAGGCAGGCGGATCATCTCGTTCCATGCTGTTTGTGCCTCACCTCCTTCGCTGACATCCATCCCTTCGTAGCCCATCGACGGGACGAGGACGGGCAGTACACTCTTCAGGCTGTTCGAGCCTCGAAATCGGTAGTCGGTGTAATGATCTCTGAAGACCAGGAGCTGGTCCCATATCCGTTCGATGAGCGAGTTGAGCACCTCCGCATGTCCTGGAAAACACTCTGCCAGGTAGCCCAGGACCCTCTTCTCGAAAGGAGCGTGATATACTACTATCGATCCCTTCGGGCCGATGGCCTCAAGCAGTGAGTCCGTGAGCGGGCGTCTCGGATCTGTCATCGAATCGTGCAGGTATTCCATGTGAATGAGAGGCCCCTCCTCTTCCACGATGTGGCAACTCCACTGGAACGGGAACATGCCATACGGACTCATCCCCTCGAAGCGTGGGACAGCAGGGTTATCCGTCTCGAAATCGAGATAATGGATCGGATATTCGAGCCCTGCGAGCATCTTCCGCACGGCGACGATGTCGATGACCGCGTCCTTTCGCACATAACTGTCAATGAACCTGTGCTGATCGTCGCTCAGGACCACCTCGGGTGGCAGCAGGTCCAGCTCGACGCACTCCTCCGCGAGGAGTTTTTCCTTCTCGTCCCATCTCATGTGTGGAATCCGGAAGATCGAATAGTCGGGCACGTTCCTCCAGCAGTACTCCTTGTAAGAGCAGAGATATGGCTTCTCGCAGTGACGGCCCACCGGGATGTCGGGTTCCTCGTCTGTGGCAAGCATCTCCCGGAACGCTTCCACTTTTTCCGGGACGGACGGGAGCAGTTCAAGGACGCGCTCCGTCACATCGACGATCTCGAAGAGGTTGGAGAGATCAGGATACACGCACTCCCTGTTTACGTGCATCAGGCAGGCCTTTTCCACCTTCATGCCGGCCCCATTGAGCACGTGCGTCTGGACCGTTATGTCGTGGACATATTCCTTCTTCACTCCAGTGGACGACTTGACTTCGATCAACTCCCAGGATCCGCTGTCGAGGAGCCTGATGACGTCGGGCCTGACCCGGATATCATCATACGAGATGACCCCCTCGAAAATGACCGTCGCCCCCATCTCGATAGCGTCAATGGTCTCCTGTGCGCCCTCAGAGAGATGGCGATAGTCCGCTTCGATCAGGACGCCGCCAGGGAACTGCTCCCTTGCGAGTTCGCCCACAAGTGTGCCCTGGTCGAAAATGCGCTGCTGGAACGCGGGCGGCTCCGGCTTGAGTTCCGGCCTGTGCACCTCGTACCAGAGGCGCTTCTCACACTGGAGGCCGGCCATGTATTTCGACTTGGAAAGGCGGAAGGTTCTCATTTGCGTACATTATACCATGGCTGGGCCCAATTGTCAAAGTGCCTGTTGAGACTGCGCTTTCGAGCTCTGCTGACCACACCCACCACGTCGATCGTTATACTTGCAATTCACCGCGAAACATATTCAATTAACAGGGTAATATCAGATCACGGGAGGGAATCTTAAGATGATGAATAGAATGAGGAAGTTCTTCGACGCCGGCCCCGCGCACGAGGAGACGCCCGGCGGAGACGCCTCGGGGCACGACACCAGGATAGCCGTGTGTGCCCTGTTTCTCGAGATGGGAAAGATCGACGGTGAGTTCAGTGAAGAGGAGCAGGCCAGCATTGCGTCGATCCTCGAGAGGGAGTATCAGCTCTCAAGGGCGGATGTTGCAGAGTTGATGAACCTCGCCATGGAGAAACTCGATGAGAGCATCGACCTCTGGCACTTCGCGAACAGAATCAACAAGTCTTATTCGGAAGAGGAGAAGCTCTGGATAATCGAGATGATCTGGAGGATCGTCTATGTAGACGGCACGCTCGACCAACACGAGGACTACCTGATACGCAAGCTTTCAACGCTCCTCCACATCTCGCACAAGCAGTTCATAAACGCCAAGATGAAGGTCCTGCACGACCCGGGACCGATGGATTACTGACGATGAAAGTATCTGCTCTTATTGCCGCCACATGCACATCCATCCTCTTTCATCTCGCTGCCTCTCCCGCCATCGCGCAGCTCAACCTTGGCCCGGTGGGATACGTGGCGACCGACAGCTCCATCATCAAGGTGCCCGGCTACTCAGTCCCCTCCTTCGCCCGATGGAACGGCGACTCTCTCCCGGACCTCATAGTGGGAGAAGGCGGAGGCGGAGCGCCAGAGGGAAAGGTCAGGGTCTATCTGAACTCGGGTACTGCTTCGAGCCCACGCTTCGGAGACTACTTCTATGCCAAATCGGAGGGCGCAGACCTTGTCTGTCCAGGGAGCGGGTGACTGGGGCTCTTCCCCCGAGTGGTCTACTGGGACGCGGACAATCGTAAGGATCTCCTGATCGGACTGGCGGACGGGACAGTGGAGATATTCCTCAACACGGCCAGTGACGACGACCCGCAATTCGACGGAGGCACCCCGCTTCAGGTCGGAGATGAGGGATCCAGGGTGGATATAGACATCGGCTCGAGGGCGACGCCCATCGCCGTCGACTGGAACAATGACGGCAGGAAGGACCTCGTTGTGGGTTCCAGTGACGCCAGGATCCACATATTCCTGAACGATGGGAGCGACGGCGCGCCAGACTTCCGCGTGGAGCAGTTCGCGCAGGAGGATGGAGCGGACCTGGAAGTTCCCTCGGTACGCTCGAGCCCTGTGGTGTTGGATCTCGACGATGACGGAATGAAGGACCTCCTGACGGGCAACACCGACGGGCAGCTCCTTTTCTACAGCAACGTAGTTTCTGACACCGCCCCCGCCTTCTCGGGTTATCTCTTCGTCGAGTCGGACGGCGACTCCATCGATCTCGACGGGTTGGCCAGGTCGCGCCCTTTCGTATGCGACTGGACAGGCGATGGGCTTCTCGACGTGCTGATCGGTTCGGGTGACGGGCTCGTGCGACTATACCAGGGTGTCGAGAGCGCGGGGATAGAACCAGAAGAAAGCCACCAGACGCTGCGAGCCTCGGGACAGCTTCTACAAGCTTACCCCAACCCCTTCAACCCCAGCATGACGATATGTTTCGAACTCGCGGGGCCTGAGGATGTTCTCATGTCGGTATACGATATCCACGGCAGGAAAGTATCGACTCTCTCCGATCGGCCCTGCGAAGCTGGAAGGCACAACATCGTATGGCAGGGAAAGGATTACAGAGGCTTGAGGGTACCATCCGGCGTTTACTTTATTCGATTTGAGGCCGGCGGAATCAGGGAGTCAAGGAAGGTTCTCCTGGTCCGGTAACATTCACTCTGCCGAAATGGCGTATGCCCCTGCTTTTGATCGAGGATCTTGTGGATAGGCTCGTCCTGAGTGACGAAGTCCATCGGTGCAAAGACAATGAAGATGGGGATGGTAATTGGCAGTCTGGTTGCCGAACGTTTGGATGGATGTGATGATACCGGGTGCCGGGGAGTATCTTACCGTAATTGCCCGCAGCGGCGCGCAGGACCGGCCGGATTGATCGTCCTGACGAATCCATGTTCGACGAGGCGTGAGGGCTTGTTCTATTCCAGTGATGAAAGTATGTGGTTCGCCTCTACCAGGGGGAGAGCCGTAATCTTCCCTCCGAGGGCGTACGTTTCGCTGCCCGGGTAGATGATCCACAGATGTTCCAACTCCAGGTCCTGAACCGCGATTTGCATCGATCGGGTTTTTCTGGGGGCGTCAACGTATTTGAATTCAATTGCCCAACTCCTGCCGCCGTGCCGCCAGAAGAGGTCGACTTCCGCACCGCCGTGGGTTCTCCAGAAGTATGCCTCTGGAATCAGATTCCGGAGCATCCCGATCGTGCACTCCATCGCAAATCCTTCCCAGGACGCACCGAGTTTGGGATGGGTCATGAGTTGCTCTTGCGTAGCGATCGACATCAAAGTGTGAAAAATGCCGGAATCCCGGAGGTAGATCTTCGGTCTCTTCACGAGCCGTTTTTTCACGTTGGTATGCCAGGGCTGCAGTACCCGAACCATGAAGGTTCCCTCGAGGATGTCGACGTACTTGCGAATCGTCACATCGGAAATGCCGAATGATCGTCCAAGCTCCGAATAATTCAGCATCTGTCCGTGGTAGTGGCTGATCATCACCCAGAATCGACGAAGCGTTTGAGCCGAAATCGAAATACCGAGTTGGGGAACATCGCGTTCCAGGAATGTCGAGATGTAATTCTCGCGCCAGAGAATGCTGTCGCGGTCGTTTTTCGAGAGGAAGGAAGGCGGAAGACCGCCACGCACCCATAGTCTCGGAATATTCTTGATGCCCACGTCGCTGAGACAGAATCCACCCAGGTAATAATGCCCGATTCTGCCTGCCAGGGACTCGGAGCTCTGTTTGATCAGGTCTCTGGATGCGCTGCCCAGAATCAGGTATTTCTGACCTTCCCGGTTGTCGACCAGGTAGCGGATCAATGGAAAGAGATCGGGCACGCGCTGGATCTCGTCGATAACGATCAATCCCCGAAGGCTCTCGAGCGCCAGTTGCGGATTGTCCAGCCGGGCCAGATCTCTGGGATTTTCGAGATCGAAGTAGTGTTGGAACGGAAACTGCCTGGCCAGCGTCGTTTTCCCGGTCTGGCGGGCGCCAAGGATGGTCACAACCGGAAAGATTTCAAGCAATTCCCGGATATCGCGAATCTCGGTTTTACGATGGATCATCATCATAATATCACGAAATATCGAATTGAACATTCGAGTTTTCATGAATGATAATCGAATGGTTCAAATAAGTCAAGGGGATTGTTCCTGAAAGATCGAACTTCTCGTTCGATTTTTCGTGGTTGTTGGTAGGTTCCTGCCATTATTATCCGCGTCAGACGATAGAACATATGTGCAAATCGACATGGGTACAGTTCCGTATACGGCGGTTCCTGCCATCGATCTTGATAATGTCCTCCTTGCCTGCCGTACTACCAGCTCGGCCGTATGGCTTTCGACCCGTGGGGTAGCCTGTGGATCAGCGATCAGCGAGGCAGCAGCCGTCTACAGCCCGGTGAGGATCGATCCCGGTGTGCCTCTGGCGGCAGACTGATTCCGGACAAGCCGGAATGACTCGCTCTGTCATTGCCGGTTCAGAATTGTTGTTATGTCCCGGCAAGGTTTCGGACGAGGGACGGCAAGAATATGACTTGACAACTCATTATATTGGATTTCTTGGGGAGTGCCAGGTTGCGACGATGCCATCCTCCTTGACAGACGGGGCCTGGAATGCTCATACAATGGATAACACAACGACGCCGGTTTTCCGGGGAGGCAGGCCATCCCTTGAAAACAGCAAGTGTCCAATGAATCTCGAAACAGGAGGAGGCATGAATTTTCTCACATCCAGAGTCCTGACCATGGGCCTCGTCATGACCGCTATTTTCCATGTATCTGGAGATTCCGCAAACGAGACAGCACCCGCTCCGTTCGGCGGGAACACGACGGTAGACGTTTCGATCGTTGATTTCGATTTCGTCCCTCCGATCATCTCGATCCAGCCGGGAGACACGGTTCGCTGGACAAATAATTCGACGTTCATTCCTCACACGACGACCAGCGGAGGGCCATTCGATCCCGTGCCCGGCCTCATCTGGGATTCAGGCTTCATAAGCCCCGGAGATACGTTCAGTTTCATTTTCAATTCCGCGGACGAGTTCGATTACTTTTGTTCGATACATACCCTGCTTATGTTCGGACAGATCATCGTGGGGGGGACGGGCGTTCAGGTTGCCATGGCTCCGGATGATATCAGTTCAGCGGCGCTCTCGAATCTCGATGTGGACGTATCGGTTTTCAACTTCACTCCCGTCGAGCAATCGGGTGATCTGTGGTTTACCGTGGTTCTTCCCAGCGGCGGAGAGATCAATATCCCCGCTTCATTCCTCTCCCTGCCGAGCAATCCGATGTCGGGGATGGTACCGGCAATGGATCGGCTGGATCTCCTCGTGACGATTTCCGTGCCCTTGACTGCACCGGCGGGACATTACGAGATAAGGGCCAAGGTTGGAACGTATCCGTCCGGTGTCGTCGATGAAACCAACTTCGAATTCGACGTCCCGGTGATCTGAATAAAGCCTCGATCCGGCGGGAATCGACCC
>CAZOAR010000060.1:6747-11961 GCA_964577985.1 uncultured Gemmatimonadota bacterium
CCCTTGTCGATCAATAGGCGGTTCAGGTTGCTCGACGCCAGGGGATCTCCTGAAAAATATGTCTCGCGTGATCTACGACACGGGTTTACTATTCGCATCATGGTACAGTTTGATCGAAATCTTTTCGGGATGTACGCGTACGCCTCGGTCCGGATTGACCGGGTGATCAAGACCGGATACGTGATCCTGTTCACCGCACTGATCGGCTGTTCGGGAGACGGTATTGGGTTGGGCGAGAACGGTGATCCGACATCCGCAACGGAGAAAGATCCTCTGGTCCGCTGACCGCCGGTCGATGGTGCGGCCCATTGCAGTTGGGGGCGGGATATGGTATAATGTCTTTATGAAGACTGGAAGAGATTAACCTCGATTGTCGAAGATGCTATGAGCCGTACTATCATCTGTTTCGCATTCCTCGCCGCGCTGACCACCACAGGTGCCGCATTGACGGCTGTTATTGACGAACCTGCTGTGGCGTCAGCCCACGGGGTGGTCGCACACAGCAATCCGATCGGGAAACATGTGAGACCTCCTGTGCAGGTCCCTCCCCATTTGGATCTGCAGGACGATCTCGATCAGATCGTGGCCCTCAACAACGGTTTTGGTGGTGGCATCTTCCGGCTCGCGTCCGGTGACTTCGGGCTTCTCTGGGAAGGCGCTTCGGGCAATTCCGTCCACGAAGGCAAGCCAATGGTCACCGATGCCACCTTCGAGATAGCCAGCACCTCGAAGGCCTTCACGGCCGCGACGATCCTCATACTCATGGAGGATGGCATGCTGACGCTGGATCAGCCTGTCGGCGAGCTGCTCCCGCCCCAGTACACAACAGGCCTGCTCGTAATCAAGGGCCACGACTACACGCCCGAGATCACCGTCCGCCAGATCCTGTCTCACACCTCCGGGCTGCCCGACTACTGGTATGATCCCCCATACATCCTGCCAGGCATCAACGCCTTTCTTTTCCAGTATATCCTCTTCCCGCAACGATTCTGGACGCCGGAGGACATCCTCGCCTATATTCCCGGCCTGGAGCCGGCCTTCGTACCCGGCACCGGCTGGCATTACTCGGACACCGGATTCATACTCGCAGGCCTGATCATCGAGGAACTCACAGGCAAGTCGCTGCAGCAGGTATACCGGGAACGGATATTCCAGCCGCTGGGCATCGGGGACACGTGGCTTCACTGGCGGGAGACGCCTGTCTCCGGTCTTGTCGAGTCACACCGCTATGAGGATACCGGGGACATGTACGGCAACCGGCACAACAGCGCCGACTGGGCGGGTGGCGGACTGGTCAGCAGCACCCGGGACCTGGAGACATTCATGCGCGCTCTGGCCGACGATTCGCTGTTCTCCGACCCGGCAACGATCGCCGAGATGACGAATTGGATCGGGACCGGCACTCCCTGGATTCAGTATGGCCTGGGGCTCTTCCGGACCTGGCTCGACGACGGTCGGGGAGAGATCTGGGGGCATGACGGATACGGTAATTCCTGGATGTACTACTGGCCGAACAGGGATGTGACAATGGTCGGCACGCTCAATCAGACATCGAACGACTGGTGGCCACTGGTAAATGCGGCCGCGCGCCAGCTGGACTCGCGGTAGTCGAGATTTCCTGCCCGCAGGTCGCACAGAACGTGCCAGTGAGTCGTTCTCCACGGTTGAGATATTCCTTCAGTGGCGGACGTTTCTTCGCCATAAGCACTTCCTCGAAAACGGTCACACCGGCCAGGCACTCTCAGCAGACAGGCCGGCACCAACCCGTCTGATCATTCCCGCAAGGGCTACGCAATGAACCCCGACGTGATCAGCCGTTGTCGGTATCGTAAGAGACGCGCGCACTGTTCCGGGACGTCATTTCATGACGGTCATCTTCCTCGTGCTGGCATCCGGCCCGGTCTTCAGCGTGTACATATAGATTCCCGACGAAACCGTCTCGCCCCGTTCGTTCCTGCCGTTCCAGTGCACAGTGTGGTTGCCGGGAGCCAGCCTGGAATCAACGAGACTCCTTACGAACCTGCCGCGGATATCGAACACCTTCAGGCTCACGGGCTGCACTGTCCCGCCGGTCTCCCCGGTATCCGGTATCTCGAAGGCTATGGTAGTCGACGGGTTGAAGGGGTTCGGGTAGTTCTGAGAGAGCGAGAAACCCCTCGGCAAAGCCGGCCCGTCAGCATCGTCTCCTGTCCCCACAACATCGGCCGATATGAACGTATAATAAACATCCTGCTCCCCGTTGAAGGTGCCCGCCCAGGCGAGGTGCGCGCCGCTGTTATCGGAGACCATGTCGAAGTAGTCGCCCATCTTGTTCTGCTGCGGCCATCCAACCCAGGGGTCGAACGAATCTGAGAGCCGGTCGTTGACGGACCATGTGTCTCCGCTGTCTGTGGAGTATGAGTAGTAGAGCGATGAATCGTATCCGCCCGGATCGTCGCGTGTGTCGAGCCAGATGACGTCGATCCTGCCGTTCGGCGCCACGGACATAGTCCCGAACCACTGAGACGCACTGCTGTCGGGGTCGTCATTCACCCTGACGGGTGGGCTCCAGGTCGTGCCGCCATCTGTACTGCGCGCGAACATGACGTCGAGGGGATCGGCACCGTACGTGACGACAGAGCAGAGGAGATATACGTTGTTGATGTTGGGACCCGTTGACGGCTCGGTCGCTACCCATGTCTGCCCGACCAACCCTCCGGGGTTGGGCGGTTCTCCCGCTCCGATATAGCCGTTGAGATCCACCGTGGTGGAGAAGTCCCAGGTGATATCCATACCGGGTACCTGCGCGGTCGAAGACCTGGCGACGACGAAGTCCTCCGCCGCTCCGGCGACATATAGAATGCCATCCATCCCGACGGCGAGAGTGCCCCAGAAGGGGTTACCCGGAACAGAGATGCATGCTTCGTAGCTCGCGCCACCGTCGGCCGAGCGCGTGAAAAAACCGGGGTTGCATATACTGTAGGAATATGACCAGAAGGCGTATATGTTGCCGTCACCTATCCCACCCGTCTTGTCGATTCTCATCCACTGCTTGTCTCCGCCCTGAGCGAACGTACCCGCATCCCATGTGGCCCCGCCGTCGGATGAGATGAAGACATCACACCAGAAATCCTCCCCGCTCACGGTCAGGCTGTTGTAATAGAAATTGCCGTCAGAGTCCGAGTCCAGCACCGGGTCGGATCGGAACACACCGGGCTCGATCACGCCGGGGAATGTCCACGTTTGACCCGCGTCAGTCGTGTAGCTCCAGCCTGCCTGTCGAAAATTGCTTGAGATCGTATTGAACTGCCGCCATCCGATGGCTATCCTGTTCGAGTCCGTCTGATCGAAAGCTATGGAAGGCTCATTCGCCGCGTCGCCCACAATATTCTGACCGAATTCGTCGATATTCACCTGTGTCGTGAAGAAACTGCCACCTCTGTAGCTGTAGGCCGGGGACCTGTCATGTTCTTCGCGCAGGGCGGGCACGTATTCGTCGTCAGGAAGCTCCAGCTGCCGTGGTGCTTCGGCGGGACTTCGGCCCCGGTCGCCGGCGCCCGCTGCGGGTGTGCTGGACGAGGAGACGAGAATGGCGACCAGCGTCAACATGAACAAGCTTCGAAATAACATCATGTGTACTCCTTTGGCAGAAGGGTGTCGGCACGCTATGAGACTTCTTCGGCAATGAGGGGGTTGCGACGGATAAAGTTTAGAAGGTTTCAGGGCAGTTGGCAAGTGTCAGTGCTTTTCACACGCCCTGTTAGCGCGGTCAAATCGCTATCTTATACTCAGGTCGAGCGACTCGCATGAGGTGAACTGGCCTGCGGCATGAGCGGGCGTGGTTGCCGACCGAGAACTCGGCATAACGGTCACATCGACGGGACGTAAGAGGAAGGAAATCCCGTATCCAGACACGAATCCTACGGCCAGCACCGCTGCTATCCTCAAGGCGCGAGCCAGCCGCAGACTCCTTCGCGCCGGCATGTCGACCCGGGGAATTGGTATGTCAGCCTCCAGCTCCCCGAGCATCGCAGTATCCCGTTCGAGCTCCTCAAGCCTTCCCGCGCACGAAGGACACAAACTCACATGGGCCACGACCCTCTCCTCCTCTTCTCCCTCAAGGAGATCGAGGGCCCTGGCAAGCAGCGTATCTTCATCCGGATGTCTCATTCCAACCACCCTTTCTCTTTCAGTCTCTTTCTGCAACTCTTTACGGCGTGGAACATACGTGATTTGACGGTTCCGAGTGGAATGCCCGTCATCTCGGCGATCCTCTTATAACTGTGCCCACCGTAGAAGCGCAGGACGAGGATATCTCTGTGATTCTCGTCGAGTGCCCTTATCACGCGGGCGATCGCACGATCGCGCTCCCCGGCAAGGACTTCGTCCAGGGGTGAGGCTTTATCGTCCTCCAGAGTTTCCGCGTCCAGATGACGCTTCCTCCCAGCGCGTTTCTTATGCTTCAACGCCCGGTGGTAGACAGCCGTCGACAGATAAGCGAAGAGGCTGCCCCTCCTGTGACCAGGTTCTCTCCTCACGAGATCCATGAACGATTCCTGGACGAGGTCCCCGGCCTCAGCCTCCGACCCGGTGATCAGAAATGCCATTCTGGTCAAGCCGGGGGCGTGTCTGGCGACAAGCTCGCCCCAGGCCTTTTCGTCACCGCCTGACGCCCTGTCCAGACGTTCCCAGTCAGTGGTCAATTAACGTACCCCTGCGCCTCGCACCACTCCCGTATCTCGTCCACATCGTTCGCCTCCAGCCACATCGCGCCTATTTCATCCGCCTCCTTGTGAGACATCAGCGGCAGGCAGTGTTCCCTGTACCAGTGAAACAGGCCGGGTAGATATTCAGGCACATAGCTTTTGAGCGGGCCAATCATAATGTTGATACTCGCGGGATAGTTCCGGAGCATCATACGGCTTGCGTCTCCTTTCCGCGCGAAGCGCACACGCCAGCCGTCCATGCCTCCTGTTCTGTATTCGTTGATCCAGACATCCGCCACATCTCCCAACTGATCCGCGTAGGAGCGTTTCGGGGCGGTTACGAGCGTCGCGAGACCGAGCACGCGCCCCTTGTCGCGAATCGGGTCGAGGAGTGGAGACGGATAGAGCGTATGAGAGAAATAGACGGGACGGCCCTCGCGTTCTCCCGCTTCAACGATTCGGGCGATGAGTTCATCACTGTATGGCGGCTTGCTGGTTTGTCTCAATTCTACCAGTTCACTGTTGGTGA
>CAZOAR010000061.1:0-11929 GCA_964577985.1 uncultured Gemmatimonadota bacterium
GCCTTTTAAGCAGAGGGTCACTGGTTCGATCCCAGTACGGCTCACTTTTTCTTTCCCATCCGCATACGCCCGCATTCTCATGTCGCCTGCCGGAATAAACGGATGATCAGTCAGCCCGGGGCTACACAACGTACGCTCATCAATGTGTGGTCAGCGAGCCCTGCTCCCTCTGCGCCATCCTCTTCATCGCCAGGACCTTTGACCAGAGGACTATCACGATGAGGATCACGAGCGCTTTCAGGTAGACCATATAATAGACCACAAAGTTGAAGATCCCGTGCGCGAAGATGGGCACGATCAGTCCCATCGCCATGAAGAGCGGGACCTTTCTCCTGTCCAGCGTGAACCTCGCCTTTCCCAGGTAGAATCCCATTATCCCGCCGACGAGCGCATGAAGCGGCATCGAGAGGAGACTGCGCATGACAATGATCTCGCTCCCCATGCTCCCGAGGAACCTCCTGAAATACTCTATATTCTCAACAAAAGCGAAGCCGAGACCAATCATTACACCGTAGAGTATGCCGTCATACCATTCATTGAACGCCTTGTGCGCGTAAATACCCACCATGAACGCGATAAACTTGGCGAGTTCCTCGAGGAACCCGGCGTGATAGAAAGAAAGGACCAGGGAGTGGACGAGATCGCCATCCATGGCGGGCTTGCTTATGGGATCGTAGTAGATGGCCGGGATCAACAGGAATACCGAGGCCACACCGAGCAGAAACGCCCAGATAACCGCCTTCAACGGCTCCCTGTTCTTGTCAAGGAAATAGAATATCGAAGCGATGCAGAACGCGGGAACGAAGGCGGCTACGATTATCAAAGCTCCGCCTCCACCGTCATGTACTCTCCTTCGTGCGTGAAATAGAGCCCGACTTCCTTGACGGGCTCCCCGGTAATCTTCCGCCATGCTTCGGCATATGTCGCGACCTGTCCGCTGTAATGCGCGACAAGATCGGGAAGAGCGTCGCGCGCAACGCTGTCGGACTTGTAATCGACGATAACCCAGCCATCTGTCTCCTCGAAGGCAAGGTCGATAGCGCCCTTCACGATCATCGAGAGCTTGCGAGTGGTCTGCGAGCCCGTCTCATCCGGCACCCGACCGGTTGTCTCCCGGCAGATCGCGAACGGGACCTCCACGAGCCTTCGTTCGGCTGATGCCGCGCGCGCCCAGATCCTTGACTCCATCACCGATTCTACAGTCTCGAGCGCCTGAGACACGGATGTCGGCTCCAGCCCCTGCTCCCTGACCGTGGCGTAAGCGAGCGGGTGAAGGTCGGCGCCCGGATTGTTCATCGCCTCCTCGAGGAGGATGTGGATCACGGTCCCCCACTCGGTCCCATGCTCTCCCGACGATGCGGGGCGCTTCCACGCGTCTGAATCGACGGATATCTCTTTGGCGGCGGCCGTCTTGTAAGTCGCGAGGGTCAGGGGCCTCCACGTGTCGGATATCCGCTCCATGGCGCTCTCTATCTCCTCCCTGGTAACCCTTATCGTCTTTCCAGCGGGCGCCTCGCGCGGGCCTGGATCGGCCAGGATATCACACTCCTCAAGCGCCTCTGACAACGGGTGCCAGTAGCTGTCAGCAGGTCGTTTGACCTTTCGGCTCACGACGAGTCGGGTGCCGGCTCGTGTCGTGGCAACGTAAAGGAGGCGTTCGAGTTCCGCTTCGTGGAACAACCTTTCTTCCTCCTGGTGCGCCTCC
Source organism: uncultured Gemmatimonadota bacterium (assembly GCA_964577985.1). Taxonomy (GTDB): domain Bacteria; phylum Gemmatimonadota; class CAZMKB01; order CAZMKB01; family CAZNLH01; genus CAZOAR01. Next base: position 1,706 of record CAZOAR010000061.1, read on the forward strand.
CAGCCGCTCGGGCATGCGATGAGCGGGTGCTTATGTTCCCCTATCTGATCGTGGATTCCCAGGTAGCCGCGGACCTGTTCACCCGACCGGTCGATATGAATGCCTATCGTGGGTCTCCACTTACCGGTAGGATTCGCGAGAAAGACCACCGGCGCCTCGAGCCCCTTTACCTTGTGCAGGTTCATGAGTCTCACGACCGGTTCGTCACTGGCCCTCGCGGGTATTCCGTCGAACTCCACTTTCTCCCCTATCAGGTCCACGAGATATTCCGTGAGTTCCGCGACGGTGTTGAACTCACCCGACGCAGCCCTGAGCATCTGAAAGGCCTTCGCCATGCTCCCCGCCTGCACATCACCTCCCGGCCGGGAGAGCGCGCTCACAGGAAGACCCAGGTCTGCGGCTATACGCTCGATCGCCGGGACCGCGGGGAGCTGTTTTGTCAACATGTCGTATCGAGCGAGCCTGCCGAACGCCTCCTCGAACTGCCGTGCCGTCTCCGGGGCCAGGCCGTCGGGAGAAGTCGATCGAAACGAGAAGTGCCCGCCCGCTCGCCTGTAAGAATATAAGTCGGCATCGCTGATTCCGAAGAGCGCGCCTCTCAGAACGGAGACAAGCGCTACCTGGTTGTCTGGCTCCGCAACCGCGTAGAGACAGTCGACCAGGAGCCGCAGCTCCGCCACCTGGCTCAGGATACTCCCCCCGGAGACCTGGTGCGGGATACCGAGTTTCTGGAGCGCGCGCGCGTAGTCGGCAAGATTGCTCTTCGTCCAGGTAACAATCAGGAAGTCTCCCGGCGTCGCCTCGGGGGCGATTCCATTGTCCAGCTCCCTCCTGCTTCTCGGGACAGTCCGCCTTTCGTCGAGTGCCGCTCTGATATAGCCGGCTATAACGTCCGCATCGTAAGCGACCACGTCCTCCTTTTTCGATTTCTCCGCCGGAACCTCGATCACCCTGATCCCCTCAAGCTCGCCCCCGCTGCCCGTTTCCCTGCCCACCTGCATCGGACGCGCCTCCGGAGAATGCTCGGTCGCCTCGTCCGGGAAGATCTCATTGAAGAAGTCATTCCCCCATTCCACCAGATCTCCCAGTGTACGAAAGTTGGTGGTCAGCGGTATGACGGCTCCACCACTCTCCTCTATGATTCTCCTCACCTGCGTATAGGTCACTATGTCCGCCCGGCGGAACCTGTATATAGACTGCTTCGGGTCGCCAACCACAAAAAGCGATCCTGGTGAGGGCCTGCACCTGCGCCAGTCCCTCTCTTCCGGGTCGGAGGCGGTCAAGAACATCATCACCTGCGCCTGCACGGGATCGGTGTCCTGAAACTCGTCGACCAGAAGGTGCGTGAAGCGCCTTCGGAAATAGCGTCGTACCTGCGGGTTATCTCTCATGAGAGAGGAGGATATCATGAGGAGATCCTGGAAATTGAGCTTTCCATCATCGGACCTCTTCCTGTGGTAGATCTCCACCGCGTCGTGGAATATCGCGAGTACCCTGGCGTAGCGCTTTTCACGCCACTGCCGTAGCAGAGGCCGCGCCGTCTCTTCAGCGAACTCCTCCCACCTTGCCCTCTCGGCCTTCGCCTCCTCTCTCCCGCCTGCCCAGCACTTCTGGGTGACTCCGGGGGATCTCTCGAACGCCTCGAGAAGCTCCAACAACTGCGCCACCTGCTTGAGATCCCTGTTGCGGGCCAGTCGGACCATCCGCTCGCAGGTGTTCATGAGCCTGTCGGTTCCGCGGTCGATGGGGAATGTCGGGATCAGTTCCTTCATGTGGCGCAGATAGTCGCGCAACCGTTCCCGGGCGCCATCCAGATCGTCCAGTTCAACATCCTCCGCGGGCCACTCCTCGACATCCGGATATTCCGCGAAGGCGATGAAGGCGGTCCGCAACTGGTCGATGTCAAGCCCGAGTTCGTGGAGGTCCTCCAGACGGCTGTCGTCTGCGGCGGACAGGTCTGCGACGAACTCGTCCCAGGCACGCTCACGCAGTCGATTGTCGTCCTCGCCCTCCAGTTCCTGAAACGCGACGTCGATCCCGGCCTCTATCGGCCGTTCGCGCAGGAGCCTTGCGCAGAAGGAGTGGATCGTCCCGATGAAACATCGCTCGATGTGCGATAACGCTTCTCTCAGGCGCTCTCCAGCCTCACCGGCGGCTTCCCTCGCCGCACGCTCGAGTTCCATCTGAAAACGGGCTCGAAGCTCCGCGGCCGCCTTTCTTGTAAAGGTGATCGCAGCCATCGTGTCGATCCTTGTGCGACCCTCACGGATAAGGGCGACCATCCGCCCGACCATGCTCGTCGTCTTACCCGTTCCTGCAGCCGCCTCGACAAGCATCGTCGTGTCGAGTTCTTCCGCGATGCGACGGCGCTGTTCCTGGTCTGGAGGCTCGTTCTCTACGCGCGTGGCTGTTTCTGGCATCGTTTTCCTTATCTCCTGTCCCTTGAGGCGGTGTAGCACTATCCGTTTATAATGTCCCGCCGGGTATGGCCCCTCCCGGGCTCCTGAAAAGGGCCATGCAGAAGTAGATATCCCGACAGAGTACGGAGACCCTTTTCAGCGGAGCGAATCCCTCCGGTTGTTGCCGGCACGAAGGATGAGCGCTCCGGCTGGGGTCATATCCGGCAGGACCCAACCCCGTTCGCTCCAGAATCCCAACATTGTCATCGCCTCAAACCGTTTCAATGCCGCGCAGACTTCTAAACGGCTCAAGCATCGTATTGGCGGCCTCTTCCATCTTCCTCCCGGAGCGCGCCGCGACCGACTCCACGTCCCCGCAGATCGAGATAAAATCGCAGTATCTGCAATCCCCGCTCTCGTTCGTGGCCGCAAACGCGCCGTTTGCCACCGTATAGCAGAGCCTCTCTATCACCCCGCCTCCCTCGGACAGCTCGTCGGGCTTCCATACGATCCTCTCTCCGGCCGCCCTATCGCCGGGAAAGAAAAAACCGAAGGATGCTATCCGAGCCTTCGGGGATACTGAATCCCGCAGCCGGCGGGTCGCCATCTCGACGTATAGATACGGCTGCACCTTTCGTCCCTGCCTGAAGGGGTCGGCTTTATCGAATCCCCAGGCGCTTCCTGTCTTGTAGTCCCATATCACGTATTCGTGCCTGGCCTTCTCTACCATGCGGTCTATCCTGTCGATCCGGCCGCGCGCGTGGATCGATCTCCCGCCCGGGAGTTCAATATCCACCGGCTCTTCGGTATCGAGCGGCGTACCGTGCCCGTCGGCCGGCAGCCCGAGCGACGCTTCGAGGTAGAGCGGCAGGCAATCGCTGGTTGCGTAATAGATCTCCTCCTCGCTCAAGAACATCTCCGCCGTCCGCATGATCCGCGCGTACTCGGCCCCGAAAACGGTGTCGCTCGGCGGTGGAAAGCGTTCCCTGTACTCGGCAACCTTATCCCGGAGGAGCAGCTCAAGCCGCTTGCCGTCGATGCTCCTGCTCGGGGCTCTCTCCTCCCGTACAAGATCGCGCATGAACCGCTCGAAGAGTTCGTGCAGCATCGATCCTCGGGCGAGCGGATCGAGCCACTGCCTGAGATCGATTGCAAGGTCCTCGGGCAACGACAGCCCCAGCCCATACTGAAAGAAGAACCTCCGCGGACATTCCCCGATAGTCTGCAGGCGGCTCGACGACATGACGGGCGCCGATTCCGCCGTCGGGTCGAGCTCCTCTCCCGCGAGCGGGACATGACCGTCATATTCGGTGAACTTCGTGCCCGCCCGGACTTCCTCCGCCATCCTTCCCCCGGCGAGATGAGGAAAACTCGACTCCACAAGCGCAACCGGATCTTCCACCGCCTCATCACTCGTCATTCGCCACATCCACCATTCCACACCGTCGAGGGATCCGTCTGGATTCGCCGGGGCGAAAGACGCCGGGGTCGGCAGCCACTCGAAGAAGTCCTGCTGGTCCCCCTCGACGTCGCCAGTCAGGATGCGGTAAATGGACAGGAGCACCGGGGACGGGAACATATCACGATCCTCCACGAGGTTCCTGCACGGAAAGCTGAGTGACACCCTGCCACGCAGTCTGGCCAACAGCCGCACGAAGTCCTCCATTCGCCTCTCCAGCCTCTTCGCCGCGGTGGGTATCTCGGATGAGATGCGCCCGCGCTCGTTGTCGAGCAGGAGAGGATCCTGCAGCCCCGCGCCGGGAAAGCGACTGTCATCCAGACCCACGATAAATGTGTTCGGGCGTCCGCTGTGGCCCCCTGAAGATATACTGTCAACGTAGAGACAGCCGGGCCGGGGGCCGCTCCCGAGGACAGTCACCGCGGAGGGAAGCGTCTCGAGCCACTCCCTGATGTCGATTCCCGTCTCGCGTTCCTCGCGAGCGAGCCAGTATCGCATGTCGTCCAGTTCCTCGACAAGCCGCCGCCGTGCGAAACGATCGAGCCGGTTGACGCAGCGCGCGGCCCTTTCGAGGAACTCCTTCGCCATCGAGACCATGCCCGCCTGCCGTGTCTCCTCATCCGGGTCCCGTGCAATATCGAGCAGCCCCTTGATGAGGTCTTTGAGGAGGCCCAGATCTCTAAGGTCACGATCGATGCTCTCCAGCCTGACAACGATCATCTCCGCGTCGTCCGCCACCGACTCCGAGACTATTTTCCTCCTGCTCCTGACCTCGTCCATCAGCTCAGAAATTTTCGGCAGGTAGCGATCGCGCCCGAATCCTATCCCCACGCCCCTGAGCAGCGCGGCAAGACGCTCGAAGCCGGCATGTTCCTCTTCACTCCCGGGTAATTCGAGCAGTCCCTCCCTTATCATCCTGACGAGCTGATGCTGCGGATACCCGTCGGCCGACCACTTCAGCCAGGCCGACAGAGCCTGACCAGGACGAGAGTAACGACACGGGATACCCTCGCGGAATGTCACCGGCAACCCCACACCTTCTCCATTGCCGCCCTGGTCCATGGCGAGAAGGGTCTCGTAGATAAGAGGGACGTAGGTTCCACTGTCGGTATGCAGTATCTCGACCTCGTCGAGTGGAATCCTTCCGACCGCACACCGGCGTAGAATCGAGCGGACCTCGTTCACCACCCCGATCGCCCGTGTGATCGTCACGGATCCATCTCGGGACGCTTCTGGACCGCCGGACGGGTGGAGTACCCATCGCAACAATTCGATATCTGTTTTGACCTCGCCTGGAGAGTCGGACGGACCGGGCAATTGTTCAACGGGAAGTATACGCCTGCGCTCCGCCGGTAGACGTTCCAGAAACCGTCTCTCGAGGCCGGTCGCCTCGAGGTCTTCCGGCTGCAGGATCAGGATGTTATCGCCGGGCGCGCCGGCTCCTTCTGAGAGCCTCGCGATCGCCAGTTTCAGCACATCGGCATAATCTATCATCTTCTCCGCCTCGAGGAGCCTGCCGTATGCTTCCATGATGATTGCAAGATCCTCCCCTTTGAGCGACACCTCGAACGTCTCCTTGTCGACGTCCGCCGGTGACATGTCCACCATCCGCATGGCATTGATGCCCGCGAGTACGATCTCAGCAAGCCTGGCACTGGGTCGCGCGGCCTTCAGGTACTCGAGACGATCGGAGAGCTCTTCCCGGAGGATACGGTCGACGAAGAACACTCCGGCTCGCCCCGGGAACAGTGTTACGCCGCGAGCCACCATCTCGACGGCCGCCAGCTCGAGGGCAATCGAATTGAGCGTCTTGACATGAACATTGAGGATGGACGAACCACCGCGGGCGACAGTGTCGAGCCACTGGTGTCCAACGCGAAGAGACCTCGCCAGAAGCCACTTCTCCTCGAAAAGATGCTTTCCGCAGATTTCAGCAAGCGCCTTGGTGAGTCTGGTCAACTACCGGTCTCCCGCTATGTTGCAGGGCTATTGGTCTTCTTGAAAGGGAATATATCGGATCGATCCGTCGTGGTTGATTCGATTCCTCCCATTATACATGCTGATGAGCGATTTGTCAAAACGTTTGAACCGGCGTTCGAACAGGGCATTGTACCTGCCACGAAATAATCGTATATTTTGAGAAGAAGGAGGAACCTCTTGAACAATGTCACGGCAATCATCCTCGGCGGAGGGCGAGGCACCCGTCTCTATCCTCTGACCCTCGAAAGAGCAAAGCCGGCCGTCGGTTTCGCAGGGAAGTACCGCCTCATCGATATCCCGATATCGAACTGCATCAACTCAAGGATCAAACGGGTCTTCGTCCTGACACAGTTCATGTCCGCGAGCCTGCACCGGCACATCATGCAGACTTACCAGTTCGACACGTTCACCGACGGTTTCGTCGACATACTCGCGGCGGAACAGACACCGCACCATTCCGACTGGTTCCAGGGCACGGCCGACGCCGTAAGGGCAACGATGAAGCATACCACCTATTACAAAAGCGACCAGATGCTCATCCTCTCCGGCGATCACCTCTACCGTATGGACTATACGAAACTGATCCGCCGGCACAGGGAGTCCAGGGCGGAGGTCACCCTCTGCGTATACCCCGTGACCCGGGAGGAGGCCCCGCGCATGGGGCTGCTCAAGGTGGACGGAAAGGGCGCGGTGAAGGAGTTCGTCGAAAAGCCACAGGACCCCGCTGTGATAGACCGCTTCCGCGCGCCCGATCATCTCCCCGGAAAGGAGGGCATGGAGATCGGTTCGGAGCGCTGCCTGGCGTCCATGGGCGTCTATGTATTCGAGCCCGAGGTCCTGATCAGTATGCTCAGTGAGAGGGAGCAGACAGATTTCGGCAAGGAGATCATCCCCGCCGCGATAGGGAATCGGCGGGTAATGGCGTACATTTTCACCGACTACTGGCGCGACATCGGAACGATAGGGACATTCTTCGAGGCTAACATCGAACTTGCCCATTCCGATCCGCCATTTCATCTCTACGAGCCCGGTTTTCCAATCTATACCCGCACACGCTCCCTGCCGCCGAGCCGTGTAATCCAATCGGAGATACGCGACAGCCTGCTTGTCGAGGGCTCAGACATAATCGGCGCCCGCATATCCGACTCTATCGTAGGGATGAGGAGCATCATAGGAGAAGATACAAGTCTGGATGAGGTCGTCATGCTGGGGGCTGATTACTACGAAGACTTTCCGATGATCGACACACCCGCTCCGAAAGGAGACGATCTCCCGCCGCTCGGAATAGGGAGGAACTGCACGATAGTGAAGGCCATCATCGACAAGAACGCGCGCATCGGCGACGGCGTTGTGATCCGCAGGAGGCCAGACAACAGGGAGATCAAGGGAGATTATTTCTGGGCGCGCGATGGGGTCACGGTGATCCCGAAGGGGATGGTGATCCCGGCGGGCACAGAGATATAGCGATCAAGCAACGACATCGACGTCTCGCGGGGAGATGGACATGTCTGTCTCCTGGCGCCGCCCCGTCCGGGGTCTATTTTCCTTGAAGAGGGAACAAGGGCCTTCGCCGAGGGGCTCGTGCATGGGGACGACCCATGGGTGGGGGCTGTCAACCCGCTGGAGGAAATGTTCTGCATGGTGACCCGCAGGGAATTCGACCAGGACGGCATGCAGTCGGCAGGCAGCCACACCGTAACGTGGGACGCTTCCTGGTCCGACGGGCGGAGCGTCGCTTCCGGGGTCTACATCTGCCGGCTCAGTGTGACCGGCCCTGAAGGAACATCTGTTGAGACGAGGAAATTGGTTGCGTTGAAATAGCCCGCAGTCCGGGCAACGCGGGAGGTTTGTGGAACGAATCCCGATAACGCGCCAGAGGGTTTTCCGATCACGCCCTTCTATTTCATAAGCGAGGTGAAACATGGCTGTAGACCCTGTATGCGGGATGGAAGTGGACGAATCGACCGGGCTCAAGGCCGAGAAAGACGGTGAAACCACCTACTTCTGCTCTCAGCACTGCATGAAGAAGTTCCTCGGAGAGAGACATCCGTCCCATCACACATCTCCTGAAAAGCAGGGAGATAAGACCTGTTGCAGCTCGAACCGCGCCATGTACTTCTGCCCGATGTGCGAGGGTATCGAAAGCGAACAGCCGGGCAACTGTCCGAAATGCGGCATGGCACTCGAGACCGCGCTCACGGAAACGGCAACATCACATCTCGTCTATACCTGCCCCATGCACCCGGAGATCGAGCAGGATGGACCGGGGGAGTGCCCGAAGTGCGGCATGGCGCTTGAACCGAAGGAAGGACAGACGGAAGAGGATGATACGGAACTGCTCGACATGGAGAGACGGTTTCGCGTCGGTCTCGGGTTGAGCCTGCCCCTGCTCATTATCGCGATGGGAAGTATCATCCCGGGCGACCCCCTGGCGCGGCTCATTCCTCATGGAATGTCGAAATGGATCGAACTCATCCTCGCGACACCGGTAGTGCTGTGGGCGGGGTTTCCATTCTTTCAACGTGGTTGGCGTTCCATAGTGACATGGAACCTGAACATGTTCACACTGATCGCGCTCGGCACGGGTACGGCCTATTCCTACAGCCTGATCGCCCTGCTATTTCCGAACATCTTCCCCGAGTCGTTCCGCAGCGGGGGGGAAGTGGCGCTCTATTTCGAGGCAGCGGCCGTGATCATCACTCTCGTCCTGCTTGGACAGGTGCTCGAACTAAGAGCTCGGAAGAGGACCAGCGGTGCGATCAGGGAACTCCTGGAGCTCGCGCCTGAACGCGCCCGCGTCATAAGGGGTGATGAGGAGCGGGATGTTCCACTGGATGAAGTCGTAGAAGGCGATATCCTTCGTGTGAAACCGGGTGAAAAGGTGCCTGTGGACGGCGAAATCGTCGAGGGCAACAGCACACTCGACGAATCGATGATCACGGGTGAGCCCGTACCCGTGGATAAGGGGCCGGGAGATTCCGTGACCGGTGCCACCATCAACCAGACGGGATCGTTTCTCATGCACGCGCAAAAAGTGGGGCGGAATACGCTCCTGTCTCAGATCGTCACGATGGTCGCCGAAGCGCAGAGGAGCCGCGCCCCGATACAGAAACTGGCGGACAGGGTGGCCTCCTATTTTGTCCCCGCGGTGGTGGGCGCTTCGCTCATCTCCTTTATCATCTGGGCGTGGATCGGGCCGGAACCGAGATTCGCCTATGCACTGGTAAACGCCGTGGCGGTGCTCATTATCGCCTGTCCCTGCGCGCTCGGCCTCGCAACGCCCATGTCTATCATGGTAGGTGTCGGACGCGGGGCGAGAGACGGCGTGTTGATAAAGAGCGCCGAGGTGCTCGAGGTGATGGAGAAGGTCGATACGATAATAGTCGACAAGACCGGTACACTGACAGAGGGCAGGCCCGTCCTGACAGAATGCCTTCCGGAAAACGGATTCGGCGAGGAAGAAGTCCTTGAACTCACGGCATCCGTCGAACGGAACAGCGAACATCCTATCGGCGCCGCCATAGTGCGCGGGGCTCAGGAGAGGGCACTGAAGCTGCACGACGTGTCCGGGTTCCAGTCCGTCACAGGAGGAGGCGTCACGGGGACTGTCGAGGGGCGCGAGGTCCTTGTCGGCAAAGCGTCCTTCCTCACAGAGCGAGGCGTCGATGGGATGCAGGAAATGCGGCAGAAGGCCGCTCCTGTGCTGGAAGCGGGAAACACCGTCATCTTCGTGGCGGTCGATGGAAAGGCCGCTGGAAGCGTCGCGGTGGCCGATCCGGTCAAGGCGACGACCCCCCGGGCGGTGCGTGACCTCCACGACCTGGGGCTCAAGGTCATCATGGTAACGGGCGATAACGAGAAGACCGCGAAGAGTGTGGCCGAAGAGCTGCGCATCGATGAGGTCCAGGCGGGCGTCGCGCCTCAGGACAAGAATGAACGCGTCAAATCGCTCCGCGCCGGCAATCACATCGTGGCAATGGCGGGAGACGGCATTAACGACGCACCGGCCCTCGCTGCGGCGAACGTAGGAATCGCCATGGGGACGGGCACCGATGTGGCAATCGAAAGTGCGGGTGTAACGCTTGTCAAAGGAGACCTGCGGGGGATCTTGAAGGCACTCAAACTGAGCCGGGCCGTGATGAGGAACATACGTCAGAACCTCTTCTTCGCCTTCGTATACAACACGCTCGGCGTGCCAGTGGCTGCCGGGATTCTCTATCCCATCTTCGGCATCCTGCTGAGCCCCATCATCGCCGCGGCGGCGATGAGTTTCAGTTCCGTCTCCGTGGTGACAAACGCCTTGAGGTTGCGCAGCACCAGAATATGATCTCTGATGCTCGCGGTCGTTCGTCCAGACCGGGCGGGGCTTATCCGGGATCGACCGTT
>CAZOAR010000062.1:0-11632 GCA_964577985.1 uncultured Gemmatimonadota bacterium
GGGGGTGCCCATTCCTGACTACATGGACGGGAAGAGTCTCATATCCGGGTAGAAAACACCTGGAGGGTTCGTCAATTGACAAAGAAGAAGAAAAGGAAACCTGACAGGCAAAGCACACAGCGGGAATCCGCGGGCCCGGACTTTACGGACGGTTACGGGTTCTGCCTCCTCATCCTTCTGCTCCTTCCCCTGGCGTATTTCTTTCCATATCTTACCGATACCGACCGGATGATTTTCGGCACTGACTGGATACCGACAGGTGGTTATGCGAGGTTTCTGTGGCAGAAGGAGTTCTTTCTCAACAATCTGTCGCTTCCGATGTGGATGCCCCAGCTCTTCAGCGGTTTTTCGTCCATTACCGCCTATGGAGACACCTTCTTCTACCCGATGAACCTCCTCACGGCGGTGCTCCCACTTGACTTTCAGAGGGTCCTTCTTTTCGCTGTCCATGCCGCGATTGGAGGCGCGGGCACCTTCTTCTTCCTTCGATTCGTCGGTTGCAGTCTCTACCCCGCCCTTTTTGCAGGTGTCGCCTATGAGTTCACCGGGGTCATGATGACGACTACCTACGCCGGTCACCTGGGCAGAATGATAGCCGTGGCCCTGCTTCCCGTCTCGTTCTATCTTCTCCTTCGTGCGCTCAGGAACCGTTCTTTGAGGGCGTTTCTCCTTTTCGGGGGGTTCCTCGGCTTATATCTGCTGGGCGGCCACTTCCAGATGAGTTATCTCGCGCTCGTATCGATGTTCTTCTCAGCCGTTTACTATATTATGAGCCACATGAAGAATGACTGGAGCGGGCGCCTGAGAGTCGTGCTCAATTTCGGGCTGGCCGTACTGTTCGCCTCGTGTGTATGCGCGGTCAAGTATCTGCCTATGTATGCCGGCCTGGGTGAGGGTGCTCGCGGAGTCGAGAGGGGCTATGAATATGCTACCTCCTGGTCGCTGCCACTGCCGGAGACATTTGACCTGGTGGTACCCAATTTCTCAGGAATTCTCGATAATTACTGGGGACTCAACTACTTCAAGCTCGGCAACGAATATCCTGGAATCCTGCCACTTCTGCTTGCTGTGGTAGCGGTTGTCGTTCTGTGGAGGAAGCGATGGGTAACGTTTTTCGCGATTTACTCGCTCCTTTTTCTCCTGTTTTCTTACGGCGGAAATACGCCGTTCTATGAGTTGCCTTACCACCTGATACCGCTGGTGTCGAAATTCAGGGGCCCCGCGATGCTTTTCTTCATGGTCTCATTCGGTATGGTTGTCCTGTCGGGTATAGGTCTCGACACGGTCATATCGGATGACAAATATAGAGAGAAGATGCGGAGAACGATCGGCATTGCCGTCATATCGCTTTTTGCGCTTTCTCTTCTCGTGACATTTATGGGCGACACCGTGGTCGCGTGGATAACGGGGCTGGAGGCAGATACGATAGAGCGATCGTACGGTGCGGCGGAGCGTATGAAGCGAATGAATCTCCTTCAGCAGAATCTCCCGTCCGTCCAGGGGAGGCTCTGGATAGCGTCATTCATTGCGCTTGCCTTATTTGGGGGCCTTTATCTTCTCGAGAAGGGGACAGTGTCAAAAAAACAGCTGGTTGTGGCGCTTATTCTTGTAACTGTCGTAGATCAATGGAGTCTCGACAGGCACTATCTGAGGCCATCGCCGGCTCACGAGCGTCTCTTTGCCAACGATGATGTCGTGACATTTCTCAACAGAGATCCCGATATCTACAGGGTCTTTCCCATACAGTACCGGCACGACAAGGACGGTCTGCTTCTACTCAACGATATAGAGAGCATCGGGGGCTATGGGGCCAATCCGCCGAAACGATATCAACGATTCATAGGAGCCGGCGAGAGCGTTATGTTCAATCCAGTTAACCTATATAAGGACAAGGGCTTACTGGACATTCTGAACGTCAGGTATCTTATTGTACCACCTGTTCCTTCGGACCTTTCCAGCCTTTCACCTGTAGAAAAAGGACGGGTGAAGGCGTTCAGGGCGTATCTGTCCGGCTACACGACCGTTTTTTCAGGCTCTTACACGGTATACAGCAATCCTGACGTTCTGCCGCGCGCGTTCGTCGCTCACAAATATACGGTTGTTGAGAATGAAGAAGCGGCTCTGGCTCTCGTCGTTTCGCCGGGCTTTGATCACCACTCGTCGGTCGTACTTGAAGATGATCCCGGCTTTGAAAGCTCTTCCGTGAGAGATGCTCTCTCTCCGGTCGAGATCACGGAGCACGATCCGCACCGACTGATCTCTACGGTAGATCTCGATGAACCGGGTGTCCTGGTCGTCAGCGAGAACTATCACAGCGACTGGCGGGTTTTTGTAGATGGCGAAGAGAAGGAACTGCTCCATGCTGATTATGTCCTCAAGGGTGTGGCTGTGGGGAAGGGGAGGCACGAGGTGGAATTTGTCTACCGTTCTCTGCCCTTTCGGGTGGGGGAGGTATTGACGCTTTTCTCGTTTGCAGCGATCGCGTTTCTCGTTTATGGATGGCGCAGGGGAAAGAATTGAAGATGATGCTCTGGAGCGAACGATGGGTACGGAAGGCCTGAAGTTATCGATTATCGTCCCCGCCTTTAATGAGGAGGAGAACATTCCCCCGCTTGCCGACTGTCTCTCGACAATGATGGAGAGGGAGGGGATGGAGGGTGAGATAATCCTTGTAGATGACGGCAGCACAGACGGTACATGGCGCCGCGCCCTCGATATGCAGAAGAGGCACGATAATTTTGTAGCCGTACGTTTGAGGCGAAACCGGGGAAAAACCGCGGCGCTCCTGAAGGGGTTTCAGGCGGCAAGCGGAGATGTCTATCTTATCTATGACGCGGACATGCAGTTCCATGTCGATGACATACCTCGGATGGTGCGGGAGATCGAGGGAGGTGCGGACCTGGTCACGGGCTGGAAGCAGGGAAAATATGAAAAATGGTTAGTGTCGGCCACATACAACTTCCTCTCCAGACATCTCTTCGGTCTCGATGTCCATGACCTCAATTCCATGAAGGCCTTCAGGAAGGAAGTCATCGAGGGGATGAATCTGAGAAAGGGCTGGCATAGATACATGGTGGCGCTTGCGGCCGACAGGGGCTTTGAGATCAGGGAGATAAAGATCAGGCTGCTGGAAAGAAAGTATGGGGACACGAAGTACAGCGTATGGCGGATACCGGTGGGTTTTCTCGATCTGCTCGTCGTGAAATTTCAAATCTCCTTCATGCTCAGGCCGATGCTTCTCTTTGGCTCCGTCGGTATGGTCATGATCGGATTAGGTCTTCTTACAGGATGTTACGCTCTTTATATCAGGTTCGTTCTCATGCATGGATACAGGCCGCTGGCGTATCTCGTGTCTCTTCTCATTGTGTCCGGCCTTCTTCTTTTCGCGGTGGGCTTTCTCGCGGAGGTGATGGCCGACATCAAGGGGAGGATTGAGAGACTGGAAGAAGCTATGGGGGACGGGAGAGACAAGGAGTGAAATACCCGTTGCGGATCATGGTCGTTGTGGGGACTCGTCCGGATGCGCTGAAAATGTACCCGGTCTGGAGAGAAGTGAGGAGGTCGGGCCTGGAGGCCATTATGGTCTCCACGACGCAGCATTCCGCGCTACTCGACCAGGTCTTTGAGGAACTCAATTTCTTCCCTGATTACAGTCTCGGAGTAATGGTGGAGCAGCAGCAGCTCTCCCGGTTAACGGGGCGGCTGGCCTTCAAGCTGGACGAGATCATGGCTGAAGTCTCGCCGGGACTCGTTCTTGTCCAGGGTGACACGACAAGTTCTCTGGTTGGCGCACTCGTGGCTTATTATCACAGGATTCCCGTCAATCACGTAGAGGCCGGCTTGAGAACCGGGGATCCGTCGCGTCCTTTCCCTGAGGAGGTCAATCGGAGGATGATCGCGCAGTTGAGCGATTTTCATTTCGCGCCGACCAGGAAAGCGATGGAAAATCTGGTTGCCGAGGGGATAGACAGAAACTCGATACAAATCTCCGGAAACACCGCGATCGATACTCTCATCGAGACGCTTGAGAGGAAACCGTCGATTCGAGACAAGAGGCTCGAAGAGGTCCTTAATAAAGAGGGGGATCTGATTACTGTAACTGCCCATAGAAGAGAGAGTTTCGGGGAACCACTATGCGAGCTGATGGGGGCGTTGATCGAGATTACGTCCAGATTCAGCGGCGTAAACATAGTCTACCCGGTCCATCCGAACCCATCGGTTATGGAACCGGTAACGAGGGAACTTGGAGGGAGGGATAGAATACATCTTATTGACCCCCTTGGATATGGAGACCTCATCCAGTTACTGGAAGCGTCCAGGCTGATCCTTACCGATTCCGGGGGGATCCAGGAAGAGGCTCCCTCTCTCGGGAAATCGGTCATAGTGCTGAGGGATAAGACCGAGCGTGTCGAGACAATAGAATCGGGAGTCGCCAGGCTTGTCGGAATGGACAGGGCGAGGATTGTTCAGGCTGTTATCGAATGCCTGTCGGAGAATAAGAGGGATGGGTTGGCGATTCCGGTCGAGAACCCTTACGGGGATGGTATCGCCGCCCGGCGGATTGCAGGGAGCATCCTCAATCGATACCTTGGTGTGGGCGAAGTGCCCGACGAGTTCAGTGAGAACACGATGCCTGCTGTCGGAGATCAAGATGGGTGAGAAAGCGGACAAGAGAGCGCTGGTGGTGATCCCCACCTTCAACGAGAAGAACAACCTTGAAGCGATAGTTCGTGAAGTGCTCGAAACGAATGATATTATGGATGTCCTTATTGTCGACGACAGCTCACCGGATCACACCGGCGAGCTTGCCGACAGCCTGGCGGAATCTGATTTCAGGATAAAGGTCATACACCGGAAGGGGAAACTAGGCCTTGGATCCGCGTACCTGGAGGGCTTCAGTTTCGCGTTGAAGGAGGGCTACGACTACATATTCGAGATGGACGCCGATTTCTCCCATGACCCGAAGTACTTGAACCGTTTTCTCAGCGCCATGGATGAGAACCACCTGGTGATAGGTTCACGCTATCTCACCGGGGTCAACGTGGTGAACTGGCCGATGCTGCGACTGATAATAAGTTATTGCGCGGGCATATATACGCGCCTCATCACCGGACTTCCGATAAGAGATCCCACTAGTGGATTCAAGTGTTTCAGGAGAGAGGTGCTGGAGTCTATCAACCTCAACCGCATCTACTCCGATGGATACTCGTTTCAGATCGAGATGAACTACTGGTGCTGGCGAAAAGGGTTCAGGATCGAGGAAATCCCTATCGTTTTCGTCGACAGGAATACCGGCTCTTCGAAGATGAGTCGGCGCATCATTATCGAAGCCATTTTCATAGTGTGGTGGCTGAGGATTCAAAGCCTTCTCGGCAGGATTTGAGGAGGAGATGGACCTCTCGATCATTATTGTCAACTGGAACGCAGGCGATTATCTCCCTGGTTGCTTCGATGCTGTCGACAGGAACACACCGGGCATCGAGGCTGAGGTTTTCCTTGTTGACAATAACTCCGCGGACGGCAGCCTGGAATGGGCGAGGCGGGCCCGCCCGGAAATAACGATAATAGAGAACAGCGAAAACCTGGGCTTTGCGAAGGCAAGTAATATTGCGATCCGGCGGTCTGTCGGCAGGGCGGTAATGCTGCTTAACCCCGACACCATCCTGAAGCCGGGCGCCATAGAGGCGTTGCTCTCCCTCCTCAGAGATGATTCGTCCGCCGGCATAGTCGGTCCCCGAATCGAGTACCCCGACGGGACGCTTTATCCCCAGTGCAAGAGGGCAGTTCCGGACATAAGAGACGCCTTCTTCTATCTCTTCAGGATGATCGGACTGAGGCGTGCCATTTCGGGGAAAAGAGGGTATTCACTCGATCATCTTGATCCGGGAAAGACCCACGAGGTGGGTGCGATATCAGGGTCCTGCATGATGATCCGAAGACAGGTCCTCGATGACACAGGCCTTCTGGACGAAGATTTCTTTCTCTATGGCGAAGACCTCGACCTCTGTCTGCGGGCCGGGAAACAAGGCTGGAAGGTCTACTATTGCCCCGAAGCCACCATGGTTCATTACCATGGGGAATCGAGCAGAAAGAGGCGATACTCTTCCACTCTGGATTTTTACCATGCGATGCGGACCTTCTACAGAAAGCACTATGCGGTATACAGGAACCCGGTGGTCAACCTGATAGTCGAAGCGGGGATAAGCCTCAGAATGGTCATCTCAATTGTGATGATGCCGCTCAGACCAGGACGGAGGGCTGGATAATTACCAGACCCAGATCGAGCATCGTACCTTACATGATACTGGATGGGATAGCGGTAACGATCTCGTGGTACATGGGTATCTATGTGCGCTTCGGCGAACTGTTGGCACTTCCTCCACTGCCGGATATCAATCTTTACCCTCTCTATATTTCCGTCGCGCTCGTCGTGTCCATAGGGACGCTCTCGTGGCTGGGAGCATACAGGGGGAGGTATCACCCGGTGGCGCCGGTCTTCAAGGCGGCTCTGCTTACCCTGCTCATAAGCAACGTGTTCTTCTTGTATTTCAAGGATTTCGCTTTCTCGAGGCTCGCCCTTCTCTATTTCAGCTTATTTTTTCTATCCACGGCGATCTTCTGGCGAATCATCTACTACCTCCTCGTTGACTCGAGATGGGGCCGGACAAAGTTCCGCAGGAGGGTAATTATTCTGGGCCTCGGGAACGACGCTGATTTCGTATACCGCCGTATGATCAAGGACCCTTTTTCCAGCTACGACGTGATAGGATTTGCCGGGAACGTAACAGAAAACTCAGTCGACCCTCATGAGAAACGGATTCTGGGACCACCTGATAAACTGGGTGAATTGATCAGGGCACATGCCGTAGACGAGATAATAATCACCCAGGATGACCTTCCCGTGGAAGAATGGATCGGTCTCGTTGGGGCCGGAGTGGAGCAGGGCCCCGTTTTCAGGATTGTGCCCCATGGAGTGGACCTGTTTCTCTCGAGAAGCGAGCCCGAGCAGCTCGATTATTTTCCTTCGATGCAATATCTTATGGATCCGCTGACATCGTCTGACAAGGTGGTTAAGCGTGGATTTGATCTCCTCTTATCAACGATTGTTGTGGTCGCGATGAGCCCAGTGTTCCTGGCTGTGGCGCTTCTGATCAGGCTTGAGAGCGCGGGGGAAGTCTTTTACGTGCAGAAACGTGTGGGCAAGAACGGTCGGGTCTTCCGGCTCTACAAGTTCAGATCGATGGTCGAGGACGCCGAAGGCGAAACCGGTCCTGTCTGGGCGGAAAGGGATGACAATCGCGTCACCAGGGTGGGCCGTTTTATCAGGAGGACTGGCCTGGATGAGTTTCCGCAACTGATCAACGTGCTGCGCGGGGAGATGAGTCTCGTCGGCCCGCGCCCGGAGAGGTCCTTTTTCGTGAAGCAGCACCCGGAGCTCACACAGTGGAGGTTGTCGGTCAAGCCAGGCTTGACGGGTCTCGCCCAGATCCATGGACGATACGAACTTACGCTCGGGGAGAAGGTGCAGTACGACCTCTACTACATACAGAATTATTCCCTTGTCCTTGACATCGAGATCCTGATTCGTACCTTTGCAATGATCGCCAGGGAAGAACTGTTCCATGGCGGGAAGAAGGAGTAGCTATTGCAATACCATTTCGCGAAGATGTGCGCTGCTGGAAACGATTTTATTGTCATCGACAACAGGGATGGGAAGCTGGATTCGTGTGAGGCAGCCTGGATAGAGCGAATCTGCTCGCGCAGGATGTCAATGGGCGCGGATGGCCTGATTCTTCTCGATGTAGACGATGAATTCGAGTTTTCGATGAAATACTTTAATTCCGATGGTTTTGAGGCATCGATGTGCGGGAACGGCGGGAGATGCATAGCGCTTTTCGCGCACCTGCTGGGCATATCCGGCAGGTCGATGACATTCCGATCGAGAGCCGGGATTCACTCCGCGACTCTGGACCGCATTCAGGGGGAAAAGGCGGAGGTCACCCTCTCCATGAGCGACCCTGTCGATGTGCAGCGGGAGGTCGACTTCGCGCTCGGAGAGGAGACCCTGATATGCGGTGTCATCGACACCGGGGTACCTCATGTAGTACTGAAAGTCACGGGGCTCGAGGCTATAAGTGTAGAGGATATGGGAAGGAGCATCCGTCGCCACAGTTTGTTTGAGGAGCAAGGAACCAATGTCGACTTCCTGGAGGTCCTGGGAGAGAATCGGCTGAGAGTAAGGACCTACGAGAGGGGAGTGGAGGGCGAGACGCTTTCCTGTGGGACGGGTGCTGTCGCCGCCGCGGCCATGGCCTCGCTCTGGACGGGCATGCCCGGCCCTGTCACGATAGAGACGGCCTCAGGCGAAGACCTGACGGTTTCCTTCCAGAGAAGAGGCGAAGACTTCTCTCAGATTACGCTCAGAGGAAACGCGAGGGTTGTTTACAGGGGCGTGACATCCGAAGTGTAACGTGAGATTAGTCATAGAACATGTGGTACAGCCTTCACTTGCACCGTCATCATAGCTGAAAACACGCCTGATGACGGTCCCCCATACGCGGTTCTTCCTCGAATTCAGCCGGACATTGTCTTGAGCGGGTGTTGACAAATTTCTGTACATTTGATATACTGCATAGATGGCGCCGAGTTCAGATGTTTTTCGGGCAGATGGCATCGAGTGAGCAGGCGGAGCATGAAGGACTTTTCGCGCGGCAGATCTTGCGTCCGTGGGAAATCAGGTTCATGTGAAAGGTTAAGTATATGTCCGTAGGGGCTTGCTGCCCAAGGATCTGATGCGCTTTTGATGCAGATGTGCCACGTGGGATGAGCCCCAATCTGGTCGCCAGGCGATGGATGTGGGTATCGACCGGAAAGGCGGGCCTGTCCATGGAAAAGAGCAGGACGCAGGAGACTGTCTTGGGCCCGACCCCGGGAAAAGCGATGAGATAGCGGGTGATCTCCTCATCATTCAGCTCCCTGAGAAAATCGAGATCGAGCGAACCGTGGTCTTGCCTGATTTTGTTGAGGATCGTCAGTATTCGCCTTGCTTTCTGCCTGGCGAGTCCCCCGGGCTTTATCTTCATTTCGATATCCCGGGCGGGCAGGGCCGCTATGTCTGACCAGGGCATATTGTCCTTTCTCAGGCCAGCCCACGCCCTGTCCCTGTTGAGGTCGCTCGTATGCTGAGACAGGATTGTGAAGATGAGTTCGTCGAGGGGAGGTTTTCTGGACGAGATAGATCTTTCGCCGTATTCAATCACGAGACGGCGGTGTATCTCGTTGATGAACGATTGTCGGTCTGTTTTCATATCGGTTATGGATTGTCTGTTTAATCTTCAAGGACCGCTGGAAAGCTAACCTCGTCGGGCCCTGGAAACAAGACTAAGGATCAAGGGGAAAGAAGTTTGATGCACCCATCGCTACAGACGTTTGACTCATTCTTCGAGGGAGAGACGAATCGAGTGGCTCGCCTCGCAGCCATGGAGGTCGCCCGGAATCCTGGTGTACGATACAACCCGCTTTTCATCTTCGGAGGAACTGGAACTGGTAAGAGCCATCTTCTCAACGCTATCGCAGAGGAGATCGTGGGAGCTGACCCGTCGATACGGCTTTACTGCGACAATTATTCTGCCTTTGTGAGCGGATCGGATGAATACGTAGAAACAGGAGAGCGGCAGCTTTTCCTCAGCCGGCTCTCTTTTCATGATGTGATCCTTATCGACGATCTTGTGGTGGACGAGGATTGGGTTCGCTTCCAGCATGAGATGATAGATTGGATAGACAGGTTCATCAAGGAGAAGAAGCAGCTGGTCTTTACCTCTAACCGGCCTCTCCTGCAGATGACCCCGATCGACAGGAGGTTTCTCGCCCGAGTCCAGAGAGGGCTTGTAGTATATCTCCGGGGTGGTGGCAAGACCGTGAGAAGGGAGATCATCCTCCGCGCCTTTGAGGAAAAAGGTGTCCGGCCGGAAGAGGAGGCAATCGAGCATCTGGTGGATCTACCGGTGGCAGATGTGAGAGAGCTGACTGGAATAATCAACCGCCTTCTACTATCCCTCGAGGCCGAGGATGCCCGCCTCACGAGCTCATGGTGCGCCGCGAGGCTCCGCCGGATGGCCGACAGAGGAGAAATCCGAAGACTGGAGATACCCGCCGCGGTGTCGCCTCCCGTGTGGGCAGAAGCCACAAGGGAGGACATTTCCAGCGTACCGGACACGCCTGTTATCGAAGTGCCTGACATGGACGAAGAGCTTGAACTCCCGGAAGGTACGGATGAGAAGCCTGCCGTGGAGGAATCGGAGTCGGAAGAGGCATCCGTCGTCGGAGTCACCGATAAACGCGAGACGGTTGGCGGGATCGATGGTGTGGAGGTGGATGCAGCGGACCTGATCGATGAAACAGAGAGACTGATCCTGGAATGGGATAGAGAGGAAGACAGGTTGCTCGACGACCTATGAGAAACGTGGAAGAGAAGAAAGAGTTGGAAAAAGGAAAGAATCGGGGCGATGATTATTCCGTCGGCATGGCCTTTTACCGGACAGATATGCTCGATAAGGCGCTTGAGAAATTCAGGAGGAGCTCTGAGAACTCCGAAACCGCCGACCTGTCGCTGTTTTACATCGCGATGATATATTTCAGGAAGGGTGAATACCAGAAGGCGTCCGTTAGATTCAAGAAGCTGCTTGAGGAGAATCCCGAGGATCTCGCTGCTTACAACAACCTGGCTGTTACTCTTGAAAAACTGGGAATGGAAAAGGAGGCGGAACTTCTCTACAGGGAGGCCGAGAAGATATCTCCTCTTGCCTCTCAGATCCTGGCGAATCTTGGTGTGCTATTCTATCGCAGGGGGGAGTACACACGGGCGCGGGAGAACCTGGAGCGCGCTGTTCACCTCAACAGGGGTATGGCGTTTGCCTATTTCTACCTGGGAATGACCTGCCTGAAACTTTCCATGTGGGACGAAGCCGACGAATACCTTGAGATGAGTCTCGAGCTCTCACCCGACAACCCGGTAATCTACAACAACCTCGGGATTGTCTTCAAGAAAACGGGCGACTTCCGGCGTGGCCTGCGGTGTTCGCTGAGAGCACTGGGGCTCGACCATAGTCTGCAGCAGGCCTACGCGAACGTAGACGACATGCTCTGTATCGCAGGGGAGTGGGATGAGTGTCGGAAGTTACTTGATGAAGCCGTCCCGGAAAGGGACCTCAGCGCCAGGTGTCTCGACCTGATGGGTGACTACTACCACTCGAGGGGAGACTATGAGCTGGCGCACCGGGTCTGGCAGAAATCACTCGACACCGATCCGGAGAACCAGGCAATCCAAGCCAAGATAGACAAATTGGAGACTCCCTGATCGGGGGATTCGTTTTACCTCCCTGGCCGACCCGGCCCTGGCGATCTTCTGTTGGTTCCTGTACATATGCCCTCTTCCAACCGCATCGAACGGCTCTGTCTCCGCTACTAAGCCAGGAGTTTACCCACTTTTTACGCGTCATTCCGGCTCGCCCGGAATCGGCCTTTTTGTGCGATGGGATTCCCGACAAGCGGGAATGACATGTGGGCGGGAATGACATGTGAGACGGGAATGACATGTGAGACGGGAACGTCATGTGAAGCGGAAATGTCATGT
>CAZOAR010000063.1:0-11535 GCA_964577985.1 uncultured Gemmatimonadota bacterium
ATGTGAGGCGGGAATGACATGTGAGGTGGAGATGACATGTGAAGCGTTATTACTTATGACGCTGAACATGATTTGTCGGGGAGCATTTCCCATGCATATCTTTTCCGCTTCTTCTGATCGTCATCTGTAGCGCCAGCAAAGATTTATAGCAATTTGACCAGATTGTCCGGGGAGACTCCTTAGATGACTATCCCTCGATGGAAGTCGATCTCCCCGGGAAATAGATCGTTCAGGCGTTAAATACCAGGATGGGGGACCGCGTTCGATCCCGCATGTCACGACACCTTCCTCTCCGGCCCAAGCTCGTACTGCAGGCGGTAGAGACGTGTGTATATGCCGTTGCGGCGGAGGAGTTCGCGATGTGAGCCCTCCTCCCTGATCTCCCCCTTGTGCATTACGATGATACGATCGACCTCGCGGATGGTGGAGAGCCGGTGCGCGATGATCAACGCGGTCCTCTCTGCGAGCAACACCTTTAACGCCTGCTGGATCTGCGATTCTGTCCGTGCGTCGACGCTCGATGTCGCCTCGTCGAGTACAAGTATCGGTGGATCGACCGCCAGTGCGCGGGCGAACGCAAGGAGTTGTCGCTCCCCGAACGACAGGCTTGTCCCCCTCTCGCCGAGCGGAGCGGAGTAGCCCCTCTCGGAATCTTCTATGAACCTGTGGGCCTGCACGGCCCTTGCCGCGTTGCGAATCGTACCGGGCTGAAGGAGTCCGTTCAGGTTGATGTTCTCCTCTATGGAATCGCTGAAGAGAAAGACGTCCTGCGGAACCAGTCCCATCAGCGAGCGGAGATCTTCCCTCCTGACATCACGGATGTCGATCCCGTCTATCCGGATCGTCCCTTCAGTGACGTCGTAGAACCTGTTGAGCAGCCTTATCAGCGTGGATTTTCCGGCGCCCGTGGCCCCCACGACGGCTACCTTCTCACCCTTTTCAATCGTAAGCGAGACATCCTTCAGGACGGGCTCTCCCCGCAGGTATGAGAAACTCACGGAGTCGAATGCTATCCGCTCATTGAAGCAGGAGAGGGAAACGGGTTCCGGCAGGTCCCGTATCTCAGGCTCCGTGTCGAGATGATCGAATATCCTGCGGGCGGATACTATGGAACGCAGAATGATATCGTACCGATCGCTCAGGTCCTCGATCGGCCTGAAGAATCGCCGCACGTAATCTATGAATGCGACCACCGTCCCGAGCGTGATCGTCCCCGCCAGGACCCCACGGCCGCCATGCCAGACGACGAGAACGATGGAGAGGACGCTGCCCAGCTCGATGACCGCGGAGAGGATCGAGGCGTAGAAGACCGACTGCAGGCCGGCGTCGAGGTGCCTGCTGTTGAGTCGGTCGAAACGCACGAGGTTATCCTCCTCCTGGACGAATGCCTGGATCACATCCATTCCCGAGATAGATTCCTGGAGGAACGCGTTGATACGGGCAACAAATGTCCTCACCCGGTCGTAAAGATAGCGGAGCCTCTGACGCAGGAGACCGACGGCGATCAACAGCGGCGGGATCACCACGAATGTCACCAGCGCCAGCTCGAGATCGAGCGCGGTCATCACGGCAAATATCCCCACGAGCAGGATAAGGTCCTGCATGATCGCTACCACACCCTGGGAGAGGAACTCATTGAGGGTCTCCACGTCACTTGTGACCCGGGTCATGATTTTCCCGATGGGAGTCCTGTCGAAGAACGATGGGGAGAGCGTCTGGGTGTGGGCGAAGACCTTCTCCCGAATCTCCCTCATGATCCGCTGACCTGTTAGCTGGGTGATGTATATCTGGAAGTAGTTGAGCAGCGCCTCGGCCAGGAGAAGGGCGAGAAAGGCGGAGGCCACGAGCCGGAGTCCCGCCAGGTCACCGCCCCGGATGTATGTGTCGATCGCCACCTTTATCAGGTATGGTTGCGCGAGCTGGATCGCTGTCATGACGAGCGTCAGGGAGAGCGAGAGAGCGATCAGCCGGCGCTGGGGAGTCAGATAGGAAGCGAGTCGGCGCAGGATAATGAGATCGCCGCGGCTGATCCTTGTCTTTCGTGTTCCGCCTGTCGAGTTCTCAGAGCTCATCGAGTTCCTTCGTCAGGTTCCGCTGTTCAACCAGCTCGTTGTAGATTCGCGATTCCTCGATGAGCCGGCGATGGGTGCCGATGGCGGAGACCGCTCCGTTTTCGAGGACGACCACGCGATCCGCGAGACCCAGTCCCGCCAGCCTGTTGGTAGCCAGCAGGATCGTCCGGCCTTCCCGATAGCGTCTTATCCCGGTGAGTATCTTCTCTTCCGTCTCCGTGTCGATATGTGCCAGGGCATTGTCGAGGAGCAGGAGAGGGGGATCGATGAGAAAAGCGCGGGCCAGCGCGATCCTCTGTCTTTCTCCTCCGGAGAGCGTCAGGCCACGCTCCCCCACTACAGATTCGTATCCATCCGGCAGGGAGGTGATGGTTGCATGAATGGAAGCGAGTCGAGCGGCCTCCTCGATCTCCCGCATCGTCGCCCCCGGGCGGCCGAATGCTATATTCTCGGCTATCGTAGTGGAGAAGAGAAAATCATCCTGAGGCACGTACCCGACCCCGCCGCGCAACTCCGCCAGCCGCAGGAGGTTGATGTCGATCCCGCCGAGGAATACCGAATCTGGAGGGACCTCTATGAGGCGTACCATGGCGCGCAGGAGCGTCGTCTTGCCGGATCCCACCTGGCCGATAATGGCTGTCATCTCCCCCGGAGATATTGTCAGCGATATCCCCCTCAGAACGTCTCTTCCCCCGTTTGATCTCTTTTCAGCCAGGCTGTCGTACCTGTAGCTCAGGTCCTTTATCTCTATCTCCGCAGGCAGGGAGGGAAGTGGGAGAGGGGAGTGCGGGTCGGGAATGGTGATATCCGCCGAGATCACTTCGTCGAGTCGCTCCAGCCCTGCCTTGGAGCGCTGTATCAGGCTGAGGATCCAGCCGAGGGCGACCGTCGGCCGCAGGAGCATCCAGAGGTAGGCGAAGAACGCCGCGAAGTCGCCATACGACATCGACCCCTCTATCGTCTTCTTTCCTCCTGCATAAAGGATGACAAGCGCGCCCGTGCCGCCGGCGATGATCACAAGGGGGATCATCCGTCCCATGGTCCTCGCGAGGTCGAGGTTCCGGGACATCAACACGCCGCTCAGCTCGTGGAATTGCTCCTCCTGCCGCTTCTCCATGCGGAAGGCCTTTATGACGGAGATCCCATTCAGCGTCTCCTGCACCACCGTGTTGAGAGAGCCGAGCGTCTCCTGCGCCATGAACGAATAGCGCTTCAGGTTGTCTACCATTCCCCGGACGAAGTAGGCCATGACAGGAAAGGGGAGGAAGAGGACGGCGGTCAGGAACGGATCTATCGCCGCCATCATGGGGAGTGCGATGATAAAGATGAAGAAGCTGTTGGCCAGATAGAGTATGCCGGGGCCGCCGAGCGCCCTGACCAGGATAACGTCGTGCGCGACACGCGACATGAGGTCGCCGGTGTAGGTCCTGCGGTAGTAGGATGGTGCCAGGCGCTCAAGGCTTTCGAGAAGCAGACTTTTGAGGTCTCGCTCCACCCTGCGGCTGTTGCCCAGGATCAGTCGACGTGACTGGACACGGAACACCGCCTGGATCGTCCCGAGTCCGGCTATGGCGAGACCATACCCGAGTAGAGTCCGCGGATCCACCCCTTCTTCCAGGCCGTCGATGGCGTACTTGATCAGCCATGGAATAGTGAGGAGCAGGGCGTTTGTGACGAGAAGGGCTGCGAGCCCCTTTATGTAGTCCCGGCCGTATCTGGTGTAGAGATGGCGATATTTCAGGAGGATTCTCATCCGACCACCGTTTCTGCCGAGCTCGATTCGGGCATCCCGCTCAGGAAACAGTGTCTCCCGCTGCGCCTCCCGGTTTTGGCAGGCCCTCCATTGCACGCAGCGATTCAGCCATCTCTTCTTCCGGAAGCGGATAGTCTTTGAGACGTCCCGACATGAAGGCGTCGTAGCCGGTCAGGTCCATCAGCCCGTGGCCGCTCAGATTGAAGAGAATGACCTTTTCCTTACCCTCCTCCTTCGCCTCCTCGGCCTTGCGTATCGTTGCCGCTACCGCGTGGCTGGTCTCCGGCGCCACTATTATCCCTTCGGTCCTGGCGAACTTCAGCGCCGCCTCGTAGCATTCGGTCTGATCGAGGGCCAGTGGTGTGACAAGTCCCTCAACGATCAGGTGCGAGACCAGGGGCGCCATGCCGTGATATCTGAGCCCACCGGCGTGGATGGGGGGCGGGACGAATGAGTGGCCGATCGAGTGCATTGGCAGCAGTGGCGTCATTCCGGCAGTGTCGCCATGATCGTACGCGAAAGGCGCCCTTGTCATGGTAGGGCATGAAGCGGGCTCGACCGGGATAATCTCGATCTCCGCGCCGTTGATCACGTCACTTACGAATGGAAATGAGAGGCCGGCGAAATTGCTCCCGCCTCCAGCACAGCCGATAACGACATCCACCTTCTTCTCGCCCGCCTTATCGAGCTGTTTCTTCGCCTCCTGGCCTATGATGGTCTGGTGCAGCAGCACGTGGTTCAAGACACTCCCGAGCGAGTATCGAGTCTCACCGGAAGGGTCTGTAACCGCCGCCTCGACGGCCTCGCTGATCGCTATCCCCAGACTCCCCGGCGTGTCGGGCATCTGCTCAAGGATCGCCCGCCCCGCCTGGGTTTCCTCGCTCGGGCTCGCTACACATTCCGCGCCCCATGTCTGCATCATGACCTTGCGCAGCGGCTTCTGGTCGAAACTGATGCGAACCATGAACACCTTGCATTCCAGCCCCACGAGGGAGCAGGCGAATGCCAGCGCGCTTCCCCACTGCCCGGCACCCGTCTCGGTAGTCAGCCTCTTGATGCCGAATTGTTTGTTGTACCACGCCTGTGCCACGGCGGTATTCGGTTTGTGACTGCCTGCGGGGGAGACACTCTCATTCTTGTAATATATCCTGGCAGGGGTTCCGAGCGCCTTCTCAAGATGTATCGCACGGTGCAGGGGTGACGGTCTCCAGCGGGCCAGCATCTCGAGGATCCCTTCCGGGATGTCGATCCACCGCTCCTGGCTGACTTCCTGTTCTATCAGGTTCCCGGGAAAGACCGGGGTCAGTTGATCCGGGGTAACCGGGTTCCCGTCCGGGCCGAGAGGAGGTCTCAGCGGTGTGGGAAGGTCCGCCGCTATGTTGTACCACTGCCTCGGCATTTCGTCCTGGTTCAATAGGATCTGCACTGTGAGCCCTCTCCTTTCGGCGTCTTGAGATCGCATGGCGATCCCGTTTCAATGGGTTCATGATATAATAGAAGAACCTGGCTGGTCGAGCGTGGCCCCGGAGGATCGCTCACAGGCCCGCACGATATGATATCACCGGCACTGCCGGGAAGTCAAGGAAAACAGTTGATTCCGATCTCCGCCAGCGCCTAATCCTTCTTCAGCTTGACGTCTCCACTGAAGGTCTCTATTATGACGTTCGCCTCGTCCGCCCCGGCGGTGAAGTTGAGCGTGGAACCCGGGGCGAACTCGCTGGCCTTTTCGCCATCCTTGCCGAAATCGTTCTCGATATCGCCGCTGAACGTGCTCACGTCGAATGCCGCGTCCACGTCTCCGGGAAAGGTGAGAGTCACGCCACCGCTGTGGCTGTTTATATGGCTCGTGCTCCCCACTCCGAGGTCACCTTCGAAATCGATGTCGCCGGAGAAGGTCCGGGCGCTCAGATTGCTGAAGAGGGCGTCCTCGATCCTCACGTCGCCACTCACAGTGGTTGCGGATATGGCGCCGCTCACATGGGATAGCCTGACATTCCCGCTCACGTTGTCCGCCGCGATGCGATCCGAAACGACTGAGATGTCGATGTTGCCGCTGACACTCGTCGCGCTCACCTCGTCGGGTTTCCCTCGAGCCCGGATGTTTCCGGAGACCGATGTGGCCACAATGCGGCCCTTCACCTTGTCGACCTTTATCTCTGCCGCTGCCGTGGAAACCTCGACGCTGCCCCCCTCCGGCATATTGACCAGCAGGTGCGTTTCTTCGACCCTGACGGTGTCCGCGGGCTCCACCACCTTGATTTCCATCCGTTTTGAGTCCCCGCTGATGTCGAGACGCTCCACGCCCTCCCCGAGGGAACCCGAGACATATACCTCCTCCCGATTCCAACCGGTCACCGTTACAAGTCCTCTTGAATTGACGATTGACACCTCGGACTTCTCATCGGCCTCACGTGTCTCGTGGATATTCTCGTCCGCCAGGGCGGGTGCGGTGAATGCCACAAGCATAGCCGTCAGGGTAACATCAACGATCCACGTGAATCTTCCTGATCTGTTCATAGTTCCTCCGGAATTGCCGCTGTTCATCTTCAGATGCTTGCTCGCAACAGGAAATCGAATTATGAAGACAGCAGAAATATAGTCTGTCGCGGCTGAGAATCCCATTCATTTCCTGTCTCCTCGTATCGAGGGTTTGGCCTGGGGCGGCGATCGGCTTCGACGAGCCGGGCGTAATCCCACTCGAATGCGGGCTCCGCAAGGGACTCTAATCGCAGGAACATCATGCTGCGCTGGAACATTTCACGCCGCTCCTCGAGATGGCGGGCGACGTCGGACTCGTCGTCCGGGACCTGCTCCTGGAACTTTCCCGGCATCACGTCCAGAAAATCCCGGACGACGGGGAAATACCGCTCCATGTACTCCGGGTCGTTCTTCCGTATGGTGCCGAGTACCCGTGCAGATTCCAGGATGTTGTCAGATCCGTGAATCATCGGAGATGGAGTTGCCTCATCCTGGCCTATACCTCGTCTTCCCGGGCGAACCAGGTCCGCATCACCTGTTTTCAATCACGCTATCCTGTCCCTCTACTCGGATGTCGAATATGGACAGTCCAGTATCCATACCTTGACAGCCTTAACCCCTTGTGGTATAATCACTCCCTGAATCTGCCGGGTCCGGCCATCTGCAGGTGGTTGTGCGGAGTGTGGAAATACAATGTCGGAGAAAGTCCAGGTAAAATGAAACTCTCTCGTTCGCTTCTGATAATCGGCTTGATCTCCTGTTCAATGCTCGTATATGAGATTCTGCTCACGCGCATCTGCGCCCTCAGGCTCTTCTTTCATTTCGGCTTTCTGGTCATCAGTAACTGTCTCCTCGGGATCGGTGCCGCCGGAACACTCATATTCATATTCCATGACAGATTCGAGCGGGATACTGTCCGATGGATCTGGCGATCCGGTATTCTCTTCATAATCAGCCTCGCGGCTACGTATGCCTTCCTGCTGACCTACCCGATCCCGGCCGAGTTGAAACTCCTTCACGCGAAGGACCTTGTCCAGTTCTCTATCTACAATCTGGTAGCGGCGCTTCCTTTCTTCTTCGCCGGTGGTGTGATAGGGCTGATTCTCACATTCAATTCCGAGCAGGTCAACAAGGTCTACTTCGCCGATTTGCTGGGGGCCGGGCTGGGGTGTCTCTTCTGCCCTTTCCTTCTCGCAAGGTTCGGAGCGGGCGGCACATTCGCCTTCCTCACGCTGCTCGCGGTCGCGGGTACGGTGTTCGCCTCGCCCGCAGGGTTCAGAAAGGGCTCCACCGCTGTCGGACTGCTGCTCGCGGTCCTGCTGCTGTGGGTGATGCCAACCCTGGACCAGCGATTCCCGATTCCCGGCAAGGGCGCACTCGACCTGACACAGGGCCATCGGGCCGAGATATCTAAACATATAGAATATTCCCGATGGAGCGCTACGAGTCGCGTTGACGTGGTTGCCATACCGCCTCGAAGCCGGATGATTTTCGCCCGGGGAAGGAGCGTCGTCAATCTCCCGCTGCCTGAGGAGAAGCTGATTCTGCAGGATGGTTCCGCCGGCACATTTATCCTGAATTTCTCTGACAATCCCGATGGCCTCAGGGTGATAAGGAACTCCCTCTACTCTGCGTCGATGCAGACGAAGGATCGCCCGAGGGTCTTTATCATAGGGGCAGGGGGCGGCAACGATCTCTGGGCAGCCCGGATAAACGGTGCCAGCTATGTGAAAGGGGTAGAACTGAACCAGCCGATAATCGATGTTCACTATAAGCTGCTGCCCGACTTCAGCAGGTCGCTGCTCGATGACAAGCGCATAGAGTTCGTCTGCGCGGAAGGTCGCAACGCGCTGATGCGCGAGACGGAGAGATACGATATCATACAGATGTCCGGCATCGACACGTGGACGTCTCTCACGTCCGGCGCGTATGTTCTGGCGGAGAACTACCTCTACACGCGAGAGGCGATCGAGACGATGTATGACCGGCTCGCGCCCGGAGGCATCCTGCAGATAACACGTTTCGCGGCCGACATGGAGGCACTCAGGCTCCTCTCCAACGTCAGCTCGGCTTTTGAGTCGATGGGAGTCGGCAGCTTCGACAAGTCGGTCATATGTCTGCGGACGTCTGACAATCTCGTGGCCCTGCTCGTGAAAAAGGGTGAATACTCGCAGGCCGAGTTATCGAGCATGACAGACTTTACGCGCAAGGCGGGCATCGAAACCGTATATTCCCCTGGGCGGCGAACAGAGAACCTGTGGGCCAGGTTTATACGGACCGATGACAAGGCCGGGTTCATCAGGAGTTTTCCGCGGGACATCTCCCCGACAACGGACGATCAGCCCTATTTTTTCAACTTTACGAAATGGAGCAACCCCTTCTCGTCGAGACGATTTGTCGAGGAGCCCACGCACGTCTCGCAGGGTAACCCTTTCTTCATCATCGGACAATTGGCGGTGTCGCTGGTTATCGCCCTGGCGTTCATCCTCTTCCCGCTGGGCATTTCCAAACGCAAAGAGGTGGAGCGTTCTGGTCTCAAGAGGTTCATGGTCTACTTCGCCGGTCTGGGGATCGGGTTCATAGCGATCGAGATATCGCTCATGCAGAAGCTGACACTCTTTCTGGGCCACCCGCTCTATTCTATCACGGTGACACTATTCTCGGTCCTCGTTTTCACCGGAGCAGGCAGCCTGATATCAGGGAGATGGTTCCATTCTCCGGGCAGGAGGGCGTGGTTCGTCCCTGTGGCCCTGGCCGTTCTGATAGGGCTGATCATGTTATTCTCGGGTCAGATAGTAGCGCACTTCGTAGGTCTGTCTCTGTCGTGGCGTATCGCCATAGCCGTCGGGCTTCTCGCTCCTGTCTCACTTGTGCTCGGAATCCCTTTCGCCTACGGGATCCGCCTCGTCAACATGTTCAACCCCACTATCGTCCCGTGGGCATGGGCGGTCAATGGTTTCTGCACCGTAATTGGATCGCTCCTCGCGGTTATCGTCTCGATGAACCTCGGTTTCAGCTTTGTGCTTTCAGCAGCAGTGATGATTTATGCCATAGCCTTTGCCGCTTTGCGAGGCCTGCGGTCAGAGGACCTCCCCGCACGTTAGACTGGTGCGCTTCTTCTTGACAAGTTCATTACTTATTGTACCCTGAGTTGAGCTATTCTCTCAGTCGATCCTGGCGGATCTCTTCCCGACAGAATCGCTCAAATCAGGTGTAAGATGAAATGAAATCGGCTGATATCATCGAGGTTGCTCTTTCTGTTGCTGGCATATTTGAAAGGCTCCGCATCCCTTACCACATTGGAGGGTCTCTGGCCAGCTCTGCCTTCGGTGTCGCCCGGAGTACGCTGCACTTCGATCCAGCCCTATGAAACCGCCTTCTCCCGGGACGGCATTGTCCTGAAGACTCCGACGGCATCGAAACAGACCACGATGGCCAGGATCAGGAGCACGATAGAGACGACGCCGAGCAGATACTGCGGTGAATCACCGAGAAGAAAGTTCTTAGCCTGCCAGAGCAGTGCCGCTATGGTGGTTATTATCATGAATACAGCCGGCGCGAGCGTGTATATGCTCGGCCTGCCCCTTGCCACGAGATAGCAGGAGAGGACCAGGAGCGTGAGCGCGGCGACGAGCTGGTTGGAGGCACCGAAGATGGGCCAGATGCGTCTCCAGTTGTCTCCGACCGCGAGTGCGAATGCCGGGATAATCGTCACGAGGGACATCACCCACCTGTTCCTGAGGAGTGGGACTTTCTCGCCGGCGAGCTCGGTCCCCACGAAGCGGGCGAGCCTTATAGATGTGTCAAGCGTAGTCATGACGAAGGTCTTTATCATCGTCATCCCCACGAGTACCGCGAAGCTGCCGAGAAATACCTCGGTAAAATGGCCGAAGCCTTCGGCGAATGCCACGATGGGATTCCCGCCGTTTGCCACCAGGATGGCGGGCGCTTTCCCGCCCACCCACGGCAATCCGGCAGTAACGCATATAAGGGCAAGTACCGCCAGGGCTCCTTCCAGGATCATGGCGCCGTATCCAACTACCTGGCCATCGCTCTCCTTGTCGAGCTGCTTGGCTGTTGTTCCACTCGCCACGAGGGCGTGGAACCCGGAGATAGCTCCGCACGCCACCATTATGAAAAGCATAGGCCAGAGAGGGACCTGGGCGACACCCAGAAACGATCCGCTGAAGGGGGCCGATATCGTGCCGCCGGTATAGAAGAGACCGGAAAGGCCGAGTCCCATTCCGAGTATGAGGACCCAGTTGGCGATGTAGTCCCTCGGCTGGAGCAGAAGCCACACGGGGAGAACGGAAGCCAGGAAACCATAGAGGAAGAGTATGACATACCAGCTCATCTCGGCAGTCTTCTCCGAAAGTCCGAGAGACCATGCCGCTTCGCTCCCGTCGGGTAGCTGATGGAGGGCTATCGGGACCTCAGCGCCGAGCCAGATCAGAAGCGCGAGCAGCCCGAGGGCTATTATCGTCCCCGGGACCAGAGGCACCCCTTTCCTGTAGACGAGGTGTCCAAAGAACATCGCCACGGGTATGAGACCGAAGGTCGGCAATACTATCTCCGGTTTAGCCATAAGGCTTTTGGTCGCGACTGCGACGAAGACGGCTATGACGAGAACGAGCGCGAGCCAGACGAAAATCTGAAATAAGATGCGCGTGGATTGACTCACCGCCTCCCCGGCCACTTCCGGGATCGAATTGCCCTTGTTGCGTACAGACACCATGAGCGAAACGTAGTCATGCACGGCGCCCAGGAAGACGACGCCCACGAGAATCCAGGCAAGGGCCGGCCCCCATGAGCTGAAGGCGGCAACGGCGGCTATTGGTCCGATGATAGGTCCCGCCCCCGCGATTGATGAGAAATGGTGGCCGAAAAGGACAAAACCTTTTGCGGGATGAAAGTCCACTCCATCATCCATCGAGTGGGCCGGCGTTGGAATCGTATCGTCCGGCCCGATCAGCTTCTTCCTTATGAAACCGCCATAGAGCCAGTACCCGAGGAACAACCACGCAAGCGCGATCACGGTTATCATAACTGCATTCATGACTATAACCCCCCTGAAGATTATGCGAAATCTGCTTCAAAGGATCAAGGTCCGAATCGGGGCGGATAACACAAAGAGTTTATCACAATTGCCGGGTGATGGCAAGTGGCGGGTGTTAAGGGGGCCTGCGACATGAAAGGGGGTTTTAACCTTCGGCGGCTTTTTGCTCCCAGAAC
>CAZOAR010000064.1:0-11534 GCA_964577985.1 uncultured Gemmatimonadota bacterium
CTTGTGATATCATGGCTTTAACTGATCAGCCCCCCTCATCCACAGCCTCACAGATGGAGGAAGACCGTGTTACATGTCTCAAGCCTTAAGCGCTGCGCGCTCTCGTGTATTCTTTTACTCGCTCTCATGGCTATCGTTGCGCCTGAACTGATAGGATCGGGCGACCTCAGCCCATTGAGCGAACGTCACTCACAAATTCAACTCCAGGGAACCACGGCCCGCGTCGGCGCGTATGAGCGCGAAGGCCGCATCAAACGCCTTTACGGCGAGGCCTTCTCCAGCGGGTCAACCCCCGGGGAAAGCGCCGATGCGTTCCTCCGATCGAACGCTCTCCGGCTCGGCGTGGACGCCGGAGACCTGAAGCAGACCTCTATCCAGCCGATCATGTACGACCGTGATACTGGCCAGCACAAATTCTATGGTATCAATTATTCTCAGTTTAAGGGTGACATACCGGTATTCCGATCGAGGCTGGTACTTCTCGTCAGGAATACGGAGAACTTCCCGCTGGTCCTCGCCTCTGTCGATCTCAGGAACCTGGGTGATTTCGACCCGCTTGCGGAATCGGGTATTGTGAATCCCAGCTCAGGTATTTCGCGGGCCGCAAACGCTTCGCCCGACCTCTCCGCTTTCTCCGAGCCGGAACTGGTTATCTGGGCGGGGGTCGATGAGATGCTCGTGGAGCCGGTTCTCGCCTATACGTTTATCGGAGACAATGACTACGTTCTCGGCGATGTGGAACCCGAGAAAGTACTCTTCGTCGCCGACGCAGTCACGGGAGAACTCCTCTACCAGGAGAACCTCATAATGTTCGTCGACGTGGAAGGTAACGTACTTGGCAAGGCGACCCAGGGCGGAGCTGCCGACATCTGTAATGAAGAAGTGGCGGATGCGATGCCGTGGGCGCGGGTGAATATCGGCACCACAGTTTCTTACGCCGACGATATTGGCTATTTCGTGATCCCGAATTCAGGAGGCGGCGAGGTCACCGTGGAGTCCCGTCTCCGTGGACTCTGGTTTCGCGTATACAATGAGGCGGGATCTGACGCGTTGCTCACTCAGAACGTCATACCGCCGGGCCCCGCGAACTTCATCCACAACGGGCCAAACACCGATGAGTACTACAGGGCGCAGGTCAACGGTTACCTGCAGGCGAACACGGTCCGTGAGTACACACTTACCTACTCCCCCGCTTATCCGGGCCTGCAGCAGAGCGAGTTCCCGGTGAATGTCAACGCAACCGGCGGATATTGCCCTGGAAACGCATGGTATGACGGTGTCTCTATAACGTTCTGCAGGTCAAGCGGCTCATATCCTAACACAGGCTTCTCGACCGTGATCTATCACGAATACGGGCATCACCTCGTCGAATTGGCCGGGAGCGGTCAGGGGGCCTACGGCGAGGGAATGGGTGACGTCATGGGGGTACTCATAACAGACGATCCCGGTCTTGCCTATGGCTTTTTCGGCAATTGCAACGTCCCACTGCGAAACGCGGACAACAACATGCAATATCCATGCGTTGGAGAAATCCACGACTGCGGGACCCTCATCTCCGGAGCGGTCTGGAGTACACGCAACGAGTTGCTCGCCACCAACCCCGGTACATATCGCGACATCCTCTCGAATCTCGCCATCAATGCGATGCTGCTCCACACGGGTTCGGACATCGACCCGAGCATCACCATCGACTACCTGACCCTGGACGATGACAACGGCGATATCTACGACGGGACTCCTCACTACTCGGAGATAGCCGCAGGTTTCGGTGCCCACAATCTGGACGCCCCTCAGCTTGCGTTTCTTTCCTTCGATTTTCCTGACGGGCTGCCCGAGGTTGTCCTGCCGGAAGGCGGCAGCACGCTGAGGATGATCGTCAGTGGAGTCACCGAAACGCCTGAGCCCGGCACCGGCATAATGTATTTCAACGACGGGTTCGGATGGACCTCCTCTTCGATGACAGAGCTCAATCCAAACGAGTACGAGGCCACATTCCCACCGGCCGAGTGCGGCAGAGAGGTCCTCTTCTATTTCACGGCTGAGACCACCACCGGAGAGACACAGTTCTGGCCCATGAGTGCCCCGGATGAGCCTTACTCGGCAGTCGCTGCGTATGGCTACAACATCGCCATGGCCGATGATTTCAATACCGACCTCGGCTGGATCGTGACGAATGACCCGGGTCTGACT
Source organism: uncultured Gemmatimonadota bacterium (assembly GCA_964577985.1). Lineage (GTDB taxonomy): Bacteria > Gemmatimonadota > CAZMKB01 > CAZMKB01 > CAZNLH01 > CAZOAR01. The sequence continues at coordinate 2,191 of CAZOAR010000064.1, forward strand.
TCCGGTGCCTGGGAGCGCGGCGTTCCGGTGGGAGGCGGGAGCCGTGGCGATCCGCCGACCGATTATGATGGATCCGGATCCTGTTATCTCACAGACAACAGGGCGGGCGATTCCGATATCGACGGCGGCCGGACCTGGCTCATCTCACCGTTGATGGACCTGACTGGAGCAGGAAGCGCGAAGGTGCAATACGCGCTCTGGTACACGAACGACTACGGCAACGACCCTTACAACGATCTTTTCTACGCCTACGTGTCAAATGACGATGGCGCAAACTGGACGCTGGCCGAGACAATTGGTCCTGTATCGTCTTCCGGATGGAACGAGCACTCGTTCATGATTGATGACTACGTGACACCGACGAGCCAGGTCAAGGTCAGATTCGAAGCATCCGACCTGAACGCCGGATCGGTCGTGGAATCGGCCGTGGACGCATTCAAGGTGGTCACCTACGAGTGCCTCCCCGCTGATGTGGCCATCCAGATCATCCCCGACAACCCGCCCGTGATAGTGCCTCAGGGAGGGTCATTCACCTATACGGGGATACTGACAAACAATCTCAGCGAGCCGCAGACCATAGATGCGTGGATAATGGTCATGCTCCCCAACAGCGATCTGAGGGGCCCCGTACAGGTCTACAATGACATCCACCTCACCGCCGACCAGGTGCTGCAGGTGGACGGGATCCAGCAGGATGTTCCATCGGACGCGCCGCTGGGCACTTACAGCTTCATCGCCTACAGCGGTTTCTATCCGAATTACATTTCGAGTCAGTCGTCATTCGATGTCACAGTTATCGCCCCGGCGGATAATTCTACCGGGGTCGAATGACGAATCCGGCCTCGAAGTTCCCGTGCAGATGCCGCGGGACTTCGTGAGCAAAGGAAAGGAAAACGGGGACAGGTCCTGGATCTGTTCCCGTTTCTCGAAATGACAGCACTCTGAATCGGCCAGAGGGCCATGGTCACCGCACCGTCCTCCCCTCCCTGTCGAGGCTGCGATATTGAATACCCTCGCTCACATCTGCGACCCGTATCGAATCCCTGCCGTCAAGATCGGCGATTGTGCGCGAGACCTTAAGGATTCTGTGATACGCCCTGGCGGACAGGCCAAAGTAGTCGATCGCCTCGCGCAGGATCCGGTGAGCATCATCCCCGATCACGCAGTATTTTTCTATTTCGCGTGTGCCCATGTGGGCGTTGCAGAAGAGATGCCTCTCAGACCTGAACCTCTCCCACTGTGTCCTCCGGCATTCCTTCACACGTTCGCGGATGACAATTGAGCTCTCGCCCCTCCTCTCCTCAGACAGCTGCTTATACGACACCCTGGGTACCTCGACGTGGATGTCAAGCCTGTCCAGCAGTGGCCCGGAGAGCCTGGAGCTGTAACGCCTCGCCTCGACCGGACTGCAGGTGCACTCGTGGCCCGCGTCGGTCAGATAGCCGCACGGACAGGGGTTCATCGCGCAGACGAGCATGAACCTGGCGGGATAGTCGATGGATATTCTCGCCCTCGATATCCGGACAAGACCGTCTTCGAGCGGTTGTCTCAGAACCTCCAGCGCGCTCCTTCTGAACTCCGGCATTTCGTCGAGGAAGAGTACTCCGTTATGGGCGAGGCTTACCTCTCCCGGTTTGGGGATCGACCCGCCACCTACCAGGCCCGCGTCACTGATGGTGTGATGCGGTGATCGGAAAGGTCGCGTCGTAACGAGCGCCCGCTCCCTCTTGAGCAGACCCGTCACACTGTGTATCCTGGTCGTCTCAAGTGACTCATCGAGTGTCATCTGAGGAAGAATCGACGCGATCCTCCTCGCAAGCATCGTCTTGCCGGAGCCGGGAGGACCAATCATCATGAGGTTGTGTCCTCCGGCCGCTGCTACCTCCAGCGCCCTTTTCACATGTTCCTGACCCTTGACATCGCTGAAATCGAGCCGGGATTTCGAAGGGTTTTCGAACAGGCCGTCTACGTCGGTCGCCGCCGCGGGGATCTCTCGTGTACCGTTGAGGAATTCCGCTATCTCCCGGATGTGAGACACACCCCGGACCTCGAGGCCCTTGACGACCGACGCCTCGCGGACATTCTCTTCCGGGATGATGACCCCCTTCATTGCCGCGTCCCGGCCCGCCATCGCCATGGAGAGGACCCCTCTGACGGGCCTGACAGCGCCCGAGAGGGACAGCTCTCCGAGAATGACATGCGACGATACGAGCGCCTCGTCGATCTGCCCGGTCGCCACAAGAATGCCGATCGCCATGGGCAGGTCGAATGACGAACCGGCCTTGGGGATATCGGCCGGTGCCAGGTTGATAGTTATCCGCCTGAGGGGGAACTTGAAACCCGCGTTCGTGATCGCCGACGAAACGCGCTCCCTGCTTTCGCGGACAGTGCTGTCGGGCAGTCCCACGGTGGCGAAGGCCGGAAGGCCTGCGGATATGTCCACTTCCACGCCCACGAGAGAGGCGTGAATGCCGAGTACAGAGCACGATATTACCCTTGACAACATCTCTCTTCCTCCCTTCTGATTTTCATGACAGGTTGCGGGAGAGAGGGAGATAGAGGACCGTTATCGGATATTCACCACGGTTTGAACGCGTCGACTATGTGCTCGATGCGCGCGTCGTTTTCGGGGGGCATAACGATGGAGATGACATCGAAACGGATATCCATCTCCCGGGAGCGGGGATGGCTGGCGAGATACGCTCCCGCCACCTTGAGGATATGTGTCTGTTTTCTCCTGTTGACCGACATGTAGGGGGGGATAGCACCACCACGCCGGCGACTCTTCACCTCGACAAATACCAGTGTGCCATGATCTTCGGCGATGATATCCACTTCCTTGTGGCCGTACCGGTAGCCCTTTTCGAGTATCAGGCAACCTTTCTTCGCGAGGTATGCGGCAGCAAGCTCTTCACCGCATGCGCCTGTTGTGATTCCTGCCCGGTCCAACCGCTCACCTTCCCCTCGCGCTTACTGAATGGAGAATCTTCCGGCCAGGACGCGCTGTATCTCGGACTGGACCTCTCCGATTACTCTTTCCGCCCTGACGACTACAACCCTGTCGGGCTCGGCCTCCGCGATGGCAAGAAAACCCGCACGGACCTTTTGATGGAATTTGAGACCTTCCATCTCGAGGCGATCTCCTTTCGCTCTCTCTCCCCGCCCGCTGCCTATTCTCCGAAAGCCCTCCACGGGATCAAGGTCCAGCAGGAAGGTGACATCCGGCAAAAGATCTCTTGACGCGAAGGAGTTCAGGAGACGAATCTCCCCCTCGTCGAGTCCCCTCGCATGACCCTGATAAGCAAGGGTCGAGTCCAGATACCGGTCGACGACAACTATCTTCCCCTCCGCAAGGGCGGGGAGAAGCAATTCCTTGACAATCTGTGAGCGACTGGAGAGGTAGAGGAGGAGTTCGGTACGGTGATCCATCGAAGCATTCGCCGGATCGAGGAGGATATCGCGAATCTTTTCAGAGATAGAGGTCCCGCCAGGTTCCCTCGCCAATAACACCGGCAATCCCCTTGCTTCGAGCCAGTCCCTGAGAAGAGCGGCCTGAGTACTCTTACCGCACCCTTCTATTCCTTCCAGGGATACGAGGCAACCCCGGGCGTTCGAGTCCATTTAGAAATACCCTGATTCGATTCTCAGCCTTTTACCTTCTTCTTCTTTCCCGTGGTCTCCTTCTTTCCGGCGACCATGTCACGGATAAACTTCTCGGTGAGTTCTCTGGCCACGTCGTCGGTGTACTGCACCGGCGGTGATTTCTTGAAATAAGAGGACGGTCCGATCAGGGCGCCCTTGACGCCGTTGTCCAGCGCGAGCTTGCAGCATCGGACCGCGTCAATAACAACACCCGCGGAATTAGGGGAATCCCAGACCTCGAGCTTCATCTCGACATTCAGGGGTACATCTCCGAATGTTGTCCCTTCCATCCTGATATACGCCCATTTCCTGTCGCTGAGCCACTGGACGTAATCACTCGGTCCTATGTGGACATTGCCAGCCCCGATGTCATAGTCGAGTTGAGAGGTGACAGCGTTGGTCTTTGAGATCTTCTTGGATTCCAGGCGCGATCGCTCCAGCATGTTGAGGAAATCCGTATTCCCGCCTACGTTGAGCTGACTCGTCCGCTCCAGCTTCACGCCCCTGTCCCTGAAGAGTCTGGTGAGAATCCGGTGGGTGATGGTCGCTCCGACCTGCGACTTTACATCGTCACCTATCACAGGCAAACCTCGTTTCTCGAACCTCTCCTGCCAGTACTTCTCCCTCGCGATAAAGACGGGTATACAGTTCACAAGGCCACATCCGGCATCGAGGATCTGTTCCACATACCACTTTGTCGCCTCTTCGCTCCCGACCGGGAGATAGTTTATCACCACATCCGTCCCGGTCTCCTTGAATATGTGAACAAGATCATCGGTGGGGCCTGGCGCCTTCTCGATGATCTCCGACAGGTACTTTCCCAGCCCGTCATGCGTCATGCCCCTGGAGACCCGAACGCCCGATTTGGGGACATCAGCAAATTTGTACGTGTTATTCGGCTTGGTGAAAATCGCCTCCGACAGGTCCTTGCCCACCTTGTTCTTGTCGATATCCACGGCGACGCTGAATTCAATATCGCTGATGTGATACCCGCCCAGGTTTACATGCATCAAGCCGGGGATCAGTTGATCGTCTCTGGCATTCCGATAATACTCCACACCCTGAACAAGAGAAGATGCGCAGTTGCCAACACCTATGATCCCCACTCTCACTTTACTCATCTAACCACTCGCCTCCTTAGGTTTTGGTATTGCTATATGAGTCAGTATCGGTAAAGCGTCGCTAACCTTTACCGGAGTCATTCCTGGAGGAGGAATAGACATGAAAGATCCGTTGCAGTGCCGTAAAAGTAGATAGAACCGCCACTACATAAAGGGCAATAATCAGGCTGACGTGTCCCACCATGAGGGTCAGGATGGCACCGAAACCCAGAAAAACGACCCTTTCCTGCCTCTGGAAAAACCCCACAAGGCATGAGAAACCAAGGGACTCCGCCCGCGCCCTCGTGTAACTCACCATGAGTGCTCCACCCGTAACCACCAGAATAATGAAGGACGTCCACTTGTCTCCGTGGTTAACAAAGTAGTAGAGGAGGCTCAGGTAAATGACAATCTCCGATATCCTGTCGAGCGTAGAATCGAAGAATGAACCGAAGGCCGACGCCAGCCCCGTCGACCTGGCCACCCTCCCATCGAAAATATCAAAGGTCCCACCGACGAGGATAAGTATGCCGCCATAGAAGAGTGAGCCCAGGAAGATTGATACAGCCGCCGAGATGCTTATGAAAAAACCTGTCGCTGTCAGGATATTGGGGTGCAGCCTGTGCTTTGCCATGAACCTGGTCGCGGGATCAACCAGGTCGACATACCAGTCTTTGACTGAATCAGGCAGCATAGAACACATTCCCGGTCAATTGCTGAAGACCGCTGCTATATCGGGTGAGCTTTTCCACGCGAGAAACAACAATACTTCGTGTTTATCTCTTCGATACGGAATTATCTCAGAGAAGAGGCAAGCCTGCCATAGAGGAGAACGACAGAGGGCTCCAGGTCCTCGACAATCCAGCTTCTACAAGTGCTTGTCTACGATTTCGGTCAAATCCTTCTTTGACCTGACCCCTATCACTGTGTCGACTACCTCGCCCCCTTTGAAAAACAGGAGAGTAGGTATCGATCGAATGTTGAAACGCTGCGCCGTGTCCCTGCTCGAATCAACATCTAACTTAAAAAAACTTACCTTTCCCGCGTATTCCGATGCCATTTCTTCCAGGAGAGGAGCCACCATTTTGCATGGGCCACACCATTCAGCCCAGAAATCCACTACTGACAGGCCCTGAGCATTCTCAACGCTATCCTTGAAATTCGAATCCTCAACTGCCAGCGGCTTTTGATCAGACATGTTTCACCACTCTTCCTTTACCAATTATTCTATAACATACCGTGAACTGGCCCGGCAGGAATTGTCGAGCCCATAAAGAGTTTTTTAATAATATATGGCTCAGACGCCTTTGTCAAGGGACGGCGGAGGCCGCCCGAAGAGATGCTCGACACATTCCAGATTGACACGAAATCCGATTTTGGATACATTTGATTTAGCAAGCGTAAGCGTTGATTCCACGCAGATTTCGGACGCGAACGAGTAAGGGGTGCCATTTGAGAGGGACCGACGGCCGGCTTGATCCATTGTTGCGAGCGCTGCTCTATTCCCTCAGCCTCTGTCTCGGAGTTCGCATCATACTACCGAACATGCTGGACAGCCTGGCACTGTTGACCATCCTCGGAGTCATGTCCCCTCTGCTGGCGTGCCTGCTGGCCGGCAGGGTGCTCGCGGGATTATCCTGGTCCTCTTCTTCTTCGTTCCAGTTTCGGGAAAGGGACTCGATGTTCCCCGGCTCATGATAATCGGAATCGACTCCGCGGAGCATGTAGTCGTGAACGAGCCCCTGAAGACGGGAACGATCCCGCATACGAGTGACCTCATCCGGAATGGGGCCTCTGGACCGTTTGAGACGGAGACCATATCATAAGCGATCTCTTCGATTTGGGGGAGGCATCAGCTATTTCTGCACCTGCAGGGTAGGGCCGGGAGAAGGTGGAGATCGACCCCCGTGTGGAAGATGAACAGAAGGCGCCTGGATATGTCAACTGAGAGGAGCGGCAACAAGTAGAATGGAGTGGAGAAAGAGATGAATAATAAGCTGGATCATATCGGCATCATCGTCAGGAGCCTCGATGAGAGCATACCATTTTACAGAGAGCTCCTTCAGTTCGAGGTGACGCGAATTGAACGCGTGGAGAGCGAGGCGATCAAGGTCGCCATCATACCGTGTGGCGACCTTAATATTGAGCTCATAGAACCCTTGAGCGGCGACTGCCACGCGGGTCGTTATCTCGAGAGGCACGGGGAGGGCATGCACCATATAGGCTACAGGGTTCCTGATATCTCCAACGCAATCAGCAGGTGCAGAGAGGCTGGAATCGCCACTCTCGGCGAGGAGCCGAAAGAAGGCGCAGGGGGAAAACAGATAATATTCCTCGACCCGAAGATGACCGGTCGGGTGCTCGTCGAGCTCTGCGAGCTTGTTGACCAGGAAGCCTGATCCAGCGGGCGGCAGCGAGGATATTCACACGGAACGATGATCTGTTATGATCGTGAGCAGGGAGCCACCATGGTGTCGTGGGATGGCCGGGCAGCCTGGCCTGTGAATCGCGTATTGAAAAACGTTCTCTTGATAAACAATAATAGTAAGATCAAAACAATAGCAGTGACAATACCTGACTCGCCGATCCATAACATTGCGTTGTCACCGTGCGTTACAGGGTTGAACGCATTTTGTGTCAATGCATTCGATGTGGCATGGGCGACAAAGGAAGGCCATATAATCCCGGATTCGAGACGGAGCCAAGCCAGAAGATAAGAGAAGGCTGTGGCAATAACAGTAAACACTACAACTGATAAGACAACCGATGGCCCGCCTACAGCCGAATATGCCCCGGCTATGATCAATGGTATGTGATAAGCTGACCAGATGAGACCGTGAATCAGTAGTGGATGTGAAACGCCTGAATCAATGAGGCGAGTCAGCATGTAACCACGCCATCCTATTTCTTCACCGGCTACGAAAAACATGAATGTAGCAGCGACTACGGTCCAGGACAACAGCATCCAGAGTAAAAAGCCCGAAACAGGATTTCCTGGAAGAGGAATACGGGAGCTGGATTGTATGGCTGAGAAGTCAAATTCAGTAAGTCCCGACATCCACGTAAATCCGTATGCTATCAAGGCAACAGCCATGGGGAACAGGTATGCGATCAAATATACCTTACGAAGATGACGACCACGCAGACCGAATGATACATCTCCGAAACCTTCTTTGAGTATCAATCTGGTGATGATAGAAGCGATGGCGGGTGGAAAAAGAATGGCGAACGGGCTGATTCCCTTGATCCTGAGCCAGTATGCGGGAATTGTCAGAACGATCAGAAGAGCAAAAAATATGGCAAGGCCACGTTGTGCCTGTTTCATTGAATCTCCCGTGCGTTTTGTTTGACAGCACACCCCAACACCTCCTGTCGTCACGCCCTGGAGGTGAAGGGGAAAACAGGATTCCGGATCGGGAACGCGTCCTTTGCGAAGGGATTGTTACCGCAAAGCGGCCTGGTTCCAATTTCGTCCAGCCCCGGTTTATCTGCATAGAAGTGAAACTCGATGGTCCTGTCCGTTTCGTCCGCAAGGTATGGGTAGAGTTCCTCGAGACGAGGGACTCTCTCCCCCACTATATCGAGTATCTTCAAGCAACCTCCCTCTCTCTTGTAAAACACCAGACAATCCAGATCCGGTATTTCGTATACGTGTCGTCCCAATAACCACCCGACTCCCACTCGGAGAAATCCAGACCGAAGATCTGAATCATGAACGCTTTGAAAGCACACAGCGCCTCAGGATCGTCCCGGTATTCAGTTCTCAAGGATAAGTCCATTTATTTCAAACTCAGACTTTCATTCCACTGTCAAACGTTTGGCATCTGAGGCATCGCGAAGCACCGTCCGCTACATGCTGTTGTCAGCCAGCACTCGTCGCGGTCGTTTACAAGCTCCCGGTCATCTTCAACGCAGCGCTCAAAAATGAAGCCACCCGGCAAAAACATGAGGAGCATTCAGCTTTACTCTCCGCCACAGTTGCCTGCCACGCATACGTGCCGGAAAAGAGAACAGGCAAGACCAGTCACCAGAATAGCCATCACACAGTTATTCCTCGGCATCTTGCGGCGGAATAAGCGTAAAACCAAGCTGTTCCAGCCAGAACAAATTGTTTCCTGCAATCCATTCATCGATAATCCTGCCATTTGCAACATGAAGAATGCTGACTCCCGGAACCGTAACCTGCTTCCCTGTAGGAGGCCACCTGCCAGGCCCGGAATTCGTGGCCGTAATAGTCCAGCGAGCTGTTATCGCGTCTTCCGCATAAATCTCTTCATCTATTGTGATGTGGAAGTCAGGATAGGCTGTTCGCCAATAAGAGACAGCATGCTTTAATGAATCGATCCCCACTGCAGCTTCAAATGTCGGTGTCATTCGCAGCTTAAACCGAGGATCGACTACCGCATCCAGTTTATCTATATCACCTGTGTTCCAGACCTCAACATACTGGTCAATCACAGGCTTCAAATCTGTTGGAGTCCTGGGCAACTGGCAACCTCCCATCACTGTAAGCATGAGCAATACAACGCCCATGAGAATCCCGGACACAACGCCAATAAAGTACTTCATATCATCCCTCTCGCTGAGTCAATCCCATTGATA
>CAZOAR010000065.1:0-11422 GCA_964577985.1 uncultured Gemmatimonadota bacterium
CAAGCGGGAATGACATATGAGGCGGAAATGGCATGCGTAACTGAAATGGCATGCGAAGCGAAAATGACATATTAAGCGGAAATGATATGTGGTAGTCATCTGTTGCACCAGAAAAGAGTTAGAGACATTCAGCCAGATTCTCGGGGAGGCCCCTGTTGTTCTCCTCTGTTGAAAGATTGCCGTACATTGTGTAGTATATTGACATGTCCAACAGCCCCGTAAACAAGACCCCTCAAACCGTCAGGATCGATCGATGGCTCTGGGCCGCGAGGTTCTATAAATCCCGCACACTCGCGACCAGGGCGTGCGATGGCGGCAAGGTGGACCTCAACGGTCACGGTGCGAAGGCGCATAAGCCAGTCAGGCCGGGCGACATGATCGAGTTCAGCACTGGCGACTGGCGACGCAAGGTGAAGGTCCTGCTCCTCGCCGAGAAGAGAAAGCCCGCGTCCGGAGCGCGCCTCCTTTACGAAGACCTTAGTCCCCCACCACCGGCGAGAGATGCCTGGCTCTTCTCGTCCACGCCCCGGCGGGAGAAGGGGATGGGCAGACCTACCAAGCGGGACCGACGCGATATCGAAAAGCTCAAGGGGGATTGATCTCGCACCTGTCGATCGAGGTCGAAGTTACTCACGGCTCTGCCACTTCGCCCCCTCCTCTCAGCTCAAGTGTCTCTATGACGCCCGCCCCGACGCTGTCTCCCCAGACGTTCACTGTCGTTCTGAACCGGTCAAGGAGCCAGTCGATCGCCAGCAGCAGCCCTATTCCTTCTACCGGAAGGCCCACCGCATGAAGGACGACTACCATCGTCACGAGTCCCGCTTCCGGAATTCCGGCCGCCCCTATCGCCGCGAGCGTCGCTGTCAGAAAAACGACTCCCTGGAGCACCGGACTGAGGGAGATACCATATGCCTGGGCGATGAACATCGCGGCCACGGCCTCATAGAGGGCCGTTCCGTCCATGTTGATTGTCGCGCCAAGCGGAAGAACAAAACTCGATGTCCGGCTGGATATGCCGTTCTCCTCTTCAACTCCCTGCATCGTGAGCGGCAGAGTGGCCGAGCTCGACGCGGTGGAGAAGGCGTTGAGCAGTGCCGCGCCCATACCCCTGACATAGGCGCCCGGGCTCCGCCTTCCAATAATCTTCAGGATCAGCGGCAGGACGATGAATCCGTGGATCGCCAGGCCGAGCACCACGGTAAAGCCATATCTGCCGAGCGCGGCAAGCTCTGGAAGGAATCCCTCGAACCCACCCGCCCTTCCTATGCGCGCCGATATCAGCCCGAAGATTCCTATCGGCGCCACCACCATGATCCAGTGAACGAGCTTCATCACCGCGTCGTTGAGGTTGGATATGACTTCTATGGTTGCGCGGACACGTTGGCCAAGAACCGAGAGCGCGGCGCCCAGCAGGAGCGAGAAGATGATCAGCGGGAGTATTTCCATCTGAGCCATCGCCGTGAAGATGTTGCGCGGCACCATGCCCTGCTTTCCGGTCTCCCTGTTGCCTACCAGTACCTCCTCGATCGTACTCCCCACACTCCTTTCTTCCTTTCCCCGCACTCTCCCGGCGACCGCAAGCGTGATCTCCACACCGGTGCCTGCGGGCTTTATCGCGGGTTCCGCCGATATCAGCCTTCCACCAACCCTGTGAAACGGCAGTCGCGTGCCGTCATCCGCCCTCATGTAAAAGATCTCACCTGTCTGCTTACTTTCCCAGAATCTTACGGTGACTGTGTCTTCGGAGACTGACTCGATCATTCCTTGAACATGCTGATCCAGGAGAACCAGGAGATAGCCGTCGCCGTAACGCCTTCTCTCCAGCGCACCGTCCCGCAGTATGACAGTCCTGCCCTTCTCACCAACCACACTGTAAGCAGCCGCCGCGTGCTTCTCCCCGGGGGAAATCCCGTCGCCGGGACGGATAATGTTTACCAGTACGATGCCTGTCAGGACGGCGATGCCGGTGGTCATCAGGTAGTAGAGGATGGTTCGTCTCCCGATGGAACCGAGATTTCGTATATCGCCGAGACCGGTTACGCCCACTATCATCGACAGCACCACCAGGGGCACAACTATCATCATGAGCGAGTTCAGGAAAAGCTCTCCGAGGATCGAAAAGTTAAGGGCCAGATCGGGCAGCCAGCCTCCAACTGCGGTCCCCGCGATGATGGCGACGACGATACCGTATATGAGCCTCGAGCGACCGTCGTATCGTGATCCGGATGGAGACCGTGAGGCGCTTTGATCGGACGATCCGGCCGGTTCCTCTTTTGTCAAATCAGTGCCTCCTTCGTGAGGAGAATGTCAGATAGAAGCTGCAGGTACATCATCCTAAAACTGCCATGAAAACGACGGGCTGTCAAACACTAAATCACCTTCGCCCGACTGGCAATTCCTGGTCGTCCTTTCGCATCCGCCGCGGATACGCCTCGCAGGAGCCGCGCGTTCCTTGACAAGCCATCTAAGAATGTAACCCGTGAGGGGTGTTGTTGACAAACATCACCGCCTGTGGTATCATCGTGTACACGATATTCATAATATCCAGAGGACGGCACGCGGACTCGATCCGCGAATGCCTGTCGCAGGGATGGACAGAAAGCATGAAGTTACGAGAAATCATACCACTTCTTTTCATGGGTCTAACGGTCTGCTCATCGACCGCCGCGCAGGATATCCAGATGGACGATGCCTCTCACCTGAGGGGCGCCATCTCAGTGAACCAGCGAAAACGGATCTACATCGCCAACGACGATCACACCGATTACTTCTGGAGCGGCACCGACGAGGATTACCGGACGGTCTTTCTGAGCATGCTCGACTTTTACATGGACCAGGCCGAGAGCACAGCGGCGGTCAATCCACCCGATTCGAGGGGGCGGTTCAATTGCGATGGGAGCCTGTGGGTCAGGGTATACGAACAGAACAAAACAGCGCCGGAATTCGATCGGCTGGTCGATCACCTGCGTGACGGCACTATCACGATGCCTTTGAATACGCTGCCGCTCCTTTACGGGGCAATGCCGGCCGAGGCGGTCCTGCGCAACATGTACTACGCGGGTATGCTTGAACGTCGGGAAGGAGTGCGCTTTCGACTCGTGGTCCCGATGGAGAACCAGGTCCTTCCCGCCGGGGTCGCGTCACTGTGGGCGGGAAGCGGCGCGCTCTACTCGTGGAAGGGGATATGCTCCTGCGCAACCCGGATCGACGCTACCATGAGGCAGCACGAGATATACTTCTTTTCCGGTCCTGACGGACAATCCGTGTGCATGAAGTGGAATTCGATGTGGAACTGGAACAATGAGAGCATAGGCGGCTACGCCGAGGCGCGACACCCTTATGAGGTTGTCCCGTTCCTTGATACGAATTCCGATTTCCTTGCCGCCTGGCCATGGGGCGTGTCCGCGGCCTTCGGTTATGGATGGGACGATCTGGACTCATATACCGATGAGCTGATCCGCGCGTCCGTCGACCTCTCCAACACGGATCTCAGGGTCATCGTCTCGAACGAGATCGATTTTTTCGAGGACTTCCTATCTCACTACTCCGGAGCGATCCCTACCTTTTCCGGGTCGTTTGGAAACGAGTGGGATCTCTACACAGCATCCATGGCGGCAGTGACCGCCGATTTCCGCAACGGGATTGAACGCTTGCGGACCGCCGAAGCGCTCGCTACGGTCTCTTCGATCTATGATACGACCTTCATGAATGGGAGGGACGCCGCCAGGGAGGATGCGTTCATCGCGTGCGGGCTCTTTTACGACCACGACTGGTGCGCTAACAGTTGGATAGGCACCCAGTACCGGGCACAGTTTGAACGCGATATGCTGACTGACCTGGAGAGTTACGTCGATCCACTGTTGAACGACGGCATCGAGGCCGTCGGCGCCCTCATCCCCTCGACCGTCGGTACGGAACGATTCTTCGTATTCAATCCGCTTTCGTGGGTACGCACCGACTTTGTGGATCTACCCTCGTCGCAGCAGCCACCGCTTCACGTCGTGGACATCGCGTCGGGTCTCGAAGTCCCCAGCCAGTTGATAAATGTTGATAGTGATCAGCGGGTCCGGATAATAGCCGACGCGGTCCCTTCCAGCGGGTATCGCGTCTACGAGGTCAGGACAGGAGAAGGGTCGATATTCCCGCCATCCGCGACAATTTCCCTCCCCTCGTTCGACAATTCAATATACGGGGTTACGCTTGGAACCCATGGAGAGATCACCAGCCTGATCGACCACACGGATGGTGACCGCCAGATAGTCGGAGTGAGCGGATCCATTCATGATATCGGCACTGGCAACGGTTCGGTGGTGGTCGAGAGTGCAGGGCCGGTATCAACGACGCTCCTCGTACAGGCCGGGGGCAGCCCGGAGCATGAAACACGGGTTACGCTCTACGCGGGAATCGACCGTGTCGACATCGATGGAGCGGTGACCGAGAACTTCTCGAGTAACCAGGGATACACGTCGAGTTTCAATCTGTCCGGGATAGAGATGCGGCACGAGGAGACCGGGATGATAGCACGTGTCGGCCGTATCGTCGATGGCGGAGATTACGCGGACGAGGACACGCGAACAGACTACCTTACATTCAACCACTTCGTCGATCTCTCAGAGACCAACCGGGGCGTCACGATATCGAATCGTGACAGTCCGTTCTTCAGGGCAGGAAACAGCACGGTATCCTCACTCGACGGGTCGACTCCAGAGATTCGAGCAGTGATCGGCATGCGCGTCGACGGGCCTTACCTGGGTATCGCCGACCAGGGCGGAGATTCCCTCTTCGTCGATCGTTTTGCCATACGGGCACACGGCAGCTATGATCAGGCGGCGGCCATGCGCTTCTCGATGGAGCATCAGAACCCGCTGGTCGCGGGCGCGATCACAGGTCAACCTTCCGCTCCCCTGCCGGCCGATTCGATGACCGTCGTGTCGATCTCAAACGAGAACGTCCTGCTCTGGGCGCTGAAACCGGCGGAAGAGGGAATCGACAGCGGGATCATCGTCCGTGTCTGGAATCTTGCCGATGCGCCTGTCACTTTCGACCTGGCGCTGCCGTACGACACTATCGACGCCGCCATCAGGACCACACACATAGAGACCGAAATCGAAACAGCAACGCTGGTCGGTGGTGCTCTGCGGGACACTCTTGCCCGCCAGGAGATGCGAACATACCGGCTCAACCCGGGCAGTTAACGTGCGGTTGCTTTTCTTCCATTGCTGGACGGAGTGCCAGTCACGCGGTGCCGTTGTCATTGTCAACCACTTTCCTTATTAGTTTTCCTCGCAAGTTATAGATGGCCTGGCTCATGCCTGCAGTGGAGGAAGGGGCTCACGGCTCACCACGCATTCGCCTGGAGGAAAGCAGGAAACGCCCGGACCGTCCTTGATCATGCCGTCACGGCGAAGGGAATTCATTGTTCCCGTGCTGGGACCATGGTGAAGTGAGCTGCTGGACATCCGTGCCGTCTGGCCTCACACGGAATATCTCCCAGCTCCATCCGATCACTACAAACTCATGGTAGTATATCCATTCACCGTCAGCCGAGACCTGGGGAACGGCACCGTTCATGACTATCCATTCCTGCGCACCATCGATCGTTCCACTCCTGAGACCGAAGAGTGCTGAATCAAGAATCCAGCTGGTCCAGACCGCCGACATGCCGTCGGGGAACATGTCCGGATCATGATCGTACCGATTATCGAATGTCAGGCGAACTCCGGGTACGTGCGGCGCATCAGGATCGAGATAGTCGTTCGCAGAGGAGACTACACATAACTCGCAGTGATTGAGGTGCGAGAGAGTGGGGCAGTCGATATAGAGCACCGTCTTTCCATCCGGCGACCAGCCCGGATCCCCGTGGAACCTGCCTTCGGACGGTGTAAGCTGCCTGACGATATCTCCTTCCGTGTTGAGGGCATATATCTGCCACCCGCTGTCGTCTCCACTGTAGACAACGAGTTCGCTACCGTCCGGAGATATATCTGTATGGCTTATCTCAAGGCTGTCATCTCCATCGTCATAAATAAGCCGTGGAGTAGGATCTCCTGCGGTGATCTTCCAGATCGTATTCAAACCCGACTCATTGCTGTACCGACTCACTGGAAGATATGAGGGCGAGCGCTGGAAATAAACTGTCCTGCGATCAGGCGAGATACGCCCCCACCAGCTGTGGTAATCCGCATCCTCCGTCAGTTGAAATGCCTGCCCCGTGCCGTCGTTGCGCATCACGTAAAGTTCGTAGTTACCCGTACGGTTGGAGTTGAATACGATAAAGTCCGCAGGCACCCCCTGTCCGGACGGCCACATGGTGGATGCACAAAGCCAGGCCGATTCGGTGGGAGCCGTCGCGGAGAATATGGATAATCCGGCACAGGACATTACCATAAACTGGATCGCTCTTTTCATCATCATGGTGTACCCAGTAACCTATCGTTGTCAGCGGGAGGCCATACCGCTTCATCCGGGTATACTGACCTCGGTCTCCACTGATTCCATTATACTCTATTTTGTTGGGAAAGTCAAAGCACCTCGACGTGTGGCAACAAAAAACAGCCCTCAGCCCGCGACCTCGGACTTGAAGAAACTCAAATCAAAGATAGTATCGGGGTGGAATAAAGAGCGAGATAGGATAAACTGAAATGGAAAAACGGGCAGGTCAGGTTGATGACGGGTTTCTATGATTACTGGATTTCCGGTGACGCCAAATCGGATGCCTTATAAACGCCGCCTTGAGATCCTTCCCAACAGGAGAGACGCAAAGGGGTGCGCTCATCTGTTATTCTGATGTGGATTAGTACTGGTCGGGAACCCCGAGTGGTCTTCTTACTTACCCAGCAGAAACACGGCCCCCACAAAAACGGCAAAATAGTCACCACCGTCAGTGTGATATTTCAGTTCTGCAAAACCGTTCAGCTTAGGTGTTAAACTCTTCTCGAGTCCACCCACAATATGAAGCCCGATGTCTGTGTTTGAAGCTGATGTGCTGGTACCGGTGAGATACTCATCCTCTGGTCCGGTGTAGTCAGACTCCGCTTTCGAATAGGTCAGGGTTAATCCTGCGCCTCCGTATGGCTTGAAAGCCACCGCCACAGGTGCAAAGTACTTTGCCGTTCCGCCGACACTAATCTGCTTGAAGCTGAAATCCCAATGAGTTTCGTTGTACGACTTCCCCCAGTAATCTACGGACCCATCCAGGTGGATCTCTCTTGTGATGGTACCGAGGTCAGCGACCACGCCGAGGCCAAAAGTATTGTCGATATCTCCTTCTGGAATCACAAGGCCCAGTTCACCACCTATCCCGCGTAATCCGATATCGACTTGAGAGAAAGCTGTGGATCCCAGGAGAATAACCAGCAGTACAGCGATCGTTCCGACAAATACAGTTCTCATAAGGCCTCCTTACAGAAAAGGGGATTGTTTGTGAAACACACCGTCGGGAATATAGGGATCTCCCTGTTTACCTGACCATGACGATACTATGGGAGCGAGGGTGATGTCAAGTAATTCCTCGCGCAATCATTTGCTTTCGGTATCAATCCTCTGAGCGCGTGGACGGTCGCAAGAAGGGAAGAAGGAGTAGCGGTGAATGCGATCCAGCCGTCGAGGGTGAGTATCCTGGCGTCTCCGTATACATCAATAATCGCGGCCATCCGGAGGCATCCGCACCCGGACTGCCCGAGTCTTTCCATCAATCCAGATCTGCTTCGACCTTGCCGACCACGGCTTCTCGATTTTCCAAACGGCCCGCCTGAGGGCGCTCGGGTATATACGGTAAGGATCAGATTTTCAACGTGGAGATGTGTCAATCATCCCGGGTGGGATTCTCGAGGCCATAGCGTCTCATCTTGCCCCTGAGGGTTGCTTCGTGGATGCCCAGCTGTTTTGCGGCGCGTGTCTTCACCCAGTGCGCCTCCTTGAGAGCCATGAATATCCGCTGTCTCTCAAAGGAAGCCATGAGTTCCGGGAGCGTGCTTCCTGCTTCTTTCGCGTCAGACGAACTGCTTCCGCCTCGGAGTTGCCTCTTGACTCGGCTGGAGAGGAGTTCCAGGCCTATCTCGTCGCCATCTTCCGCAAGCGTCACCGCCCTCCGGATCTCATTGAGGAGTTCTCTGACGTTTCCTGGCCAGTCGTAACTTACGAGCAGGTTCAAGGCGTTTGACGCGACTCCCTTGACTTGTCTCTTCTCCTCCGCGCAATATTTCTCGATAAAATGAGAAATAAGGATCGGAATATCAGCCCGCCGATTTCTCAGGGGTGGTATGGGAAGAGTGATCCCATCGAGCCTGTAGAAAAGATCCTCTCTGAACCTGCCAGCATCTATCTCGGCCTCCAGGTCTTTGTTCGTCGCCGCCACAATCCTGACATTGACCTTTCTCGTTGTCGTATCACCCAACCTCATGAGCTCTCCGCTCTCCAGGAACCTCAACAACTTCACCTGGATAGCAAGCCCCATGTCAGCAATTTCATCGAGAAAGAAGGTCCCCCTGTTCGCCACCTCGAGCAAACCCTTCTTGTCCATCGTCGCGCCGGTGAACGATCCCTTCTTATGACCGAACAGCTCGCTCTCGAGAAGATTGTCCGGGATCGCCGCACAGTTGACGGCTACGTACTGCCTGTTCTTACGCATACCCGAGAAATGGATCGCCCTGGCAAAGAGCTCTTTCCCCGTTCCCGTTTCACCAAGCAGGAGGACCTGTATGTTGGAGTCCTTCAACCTCTCCACTGTCCTCAGCAATTCGAGCATTTCCGGGTCCTGAGTGATGATATCATCGAAACTCAATTTGCTCCTGAGCTGACGTCTCAAATATCTGTTGTCACTTCGCAGTTCATCGCGCTCGATGGCCACGACAAAGTGCGCCATGTACTTCGAAAAGCTCACGATCCGTTTGAGACCATCGAAGAGGATCGGCAGTTCATGTAATCCCGTCTCCCGGTCGAGATAACAGATTCCCTCGACATCCCCCTTGACGCCGAAAGGAACGGCCGCCAGCGAGTCTATGCCGGGCAACATGTCATTCCTGATGGGAGCAAGCCTGCTGTCCCCGGGAACATCTAAGGAAAGATACGGTCTCATGGCGGAGAGTATTCTTCCGTCCACGCCTTTAATGTGATTCAGGATCGCCTCGCTCTGGGGAATCGCCAGCCCCTTTGAGATGGAGACCATGAAGTCTCCCCGGGTGCCATCTCGTCGCGCGATAAAACCTCTGTCGGCCTTGATGCGTTTCATGAGATAGAAGAAGATCTTCTCAAGCCCCTCCGTGTTGGAGGAATAACCCATCGCCGTGGTAGTGACTTCCGTCAGCGGACTTATTTCGTCGCTCGCGGAGATCACTCTCTCCACGATCGCCTCTTCAAGGGAACGCTTGATATCTCGGACCCGGATTATCTTCGCATCTCTGTCCGCCCTGTTCTTATCGAAGTCCGCGGCATCATTGAGACATTCAAGCACCTTCTTGTCCTCGCCGAGAGCGACATGCACGGTTGCCATCTCAATGGCAACTTCCCCCAGGTAGTAGTCTAAGCCCAGCTCCTCGAACAGCTCCTTTGCCTGCTTGAGATGCTGCCCGGCCCGGATTAGACTCTCCTCAGACTCCATCTGTTCACTCAACATGATACCGATTTCGAGATTGGTGCGGGCGGCCTCGTATTTCTCTCCAAGGGAGGTAAGCGTTGTCAGACATTGATTGAGATGCTCCAACGCTTCTTCCGTCTTCCCCTCTTCTTTCAAAACCATACCCCTCACCCGAATCGTCAACGCCTCTTCAAACCTGTCGCCGAGACTCTTCGAGACTGCGAGGGCGCGCTCCGAAGCCTTCCACGCCTTCTTGGAATCCCCGGTCCTGACCTTGAGATCCGCGATACGACGATAGAGCTCGTTTATCAGATCGCCTTCGGGTGCGATCGCCTCCGCGATCTCCCTCGCCTCCTCGTAATACAGTTCGGCCTTTTCGTAATCTCCCTGCTCGAAAGCCAACTCCCCCAGATACTCGTGCCCTATCGCGATTTCACGTTTCATCCCCTTTTCTGTGGCTAGCTTGAGGCCTCTGGTGAGCCATTCTTGCGATTCACGGAAAACGTGTTTGTGCAGGTACAGTTTTCCAATCATCAGGCTGTTGTGTGTGGTGGTATAGTCATCGCCATATCTGGCAGCTAACCGCATGCTCTTCTTATAACAGTGCAAAGACTTCCCAAAGTCACCAAGGAACAAGTGTAACGATCCCAGGTTTGTGAGATATACAAATACCCCCTTGAACATTTTCGCAGACCTTCGGATCTGAATGGCATCTTCAAGATACTCGATTGCGCTGGTCCACTCTGCCTTGAGGAAGCAAATGTGAGCCAAGTCATTCTTCACTTTTGCAATCTCTATGAACTCCCCCAGCCTTCTGAAACTCGATATACTATCTTCGAGATATTCCTTAGCTTTTTTCAGTCTTCCTCTCCGCACGTAGTACCAACCCAGGTATTTCTGTACATTAGCAACTTCGTGGTTTTCTCCGGTTTCTCTCAATAACTCGTATGCTTCCGTAAGCTCACCAAAGGCCAAATCATAACAAGAAAGCTCATACGTCGTAACACCTATCGCTGCCTTTAATCTGCCCTCCATATTCCCAGTCTGGTTAGTGGTAGAAATGGAATTCTCCAAGTTCTTGAACACATCTAAGGCTTCGTGAAATTCTCCTATTAAAAACAGACACTTACCTCTCCGGTAGAGCAATTCTTCTTTGTCCTGCTGTAGACAATCGTCATTCTCGAGCATGCGGTCAATGTGGAGGAGGGCTTTCTTGAAGTCACACTCCCTCATCAGATTGTCGATTCCTTCGGGAAATAAAATGTCTGTAGCCATGTCGTATTCCGTTTCTATCGCGCGCGAATAGCATTCAAATTGCAGATACTCATTTGTCTATCTCTGCTTCAGCCCGGCGCTTGCTCTTCTTGATTGATCTAACTTCCGTGTTCTTTCCACGCTTGTCATGCGATCTTCCGCTATTATCCTTTCGCCTCGTAAACCAATGATCGTGAGGCCATGCAATGGCACTATTCACAATGGGTGGATCATCTACTTTGATTTGG
The DNA here is from genome assembly GCA_964577985.1 of uncultured Gemmatimonadota bacterium. GTDB lineage: Bacteria > Gemmatimonadota > CAZMKB01 > CAZMKB01 > CAZNLH01 > CAZOAR01. Next base: position 11,077 of record CAZOAR010000065.1, read on the forward strand.
CAGATGATATCAGGCGGGGCAAGAAGGGTCACTATGATGCACGCAATTGCAAGAACCAGCTTTTTCCTCACGGCGCACCCCTCCGTTTGTTTGAAGGGTTAAAGGCAAATCCAGCGAAAACCTACTGTCTGGCTCTTCAAGGAATGACGGAAGCAGGCAACACCAGACAACTTTTTTGTAGATTATCGTTATTATATCACAGTTATGTTATGCTGTCAAGAGAATTATTGTTGATGGAGTCTCCCCATTTTTTTCGTGTCATTCCGGCTTGTCCGGAATCGGCCTTATTGTGCGATGGGATTCCCGACAAGCGGGAATGACATGTGAGGCGGGAATGACATGTGAG
>CAZOAR010000066.1:0-11230 GCA_964577985.1 uncultured Gemmatimonadota bacterium
TGCTGGAGTTTCCCCACTTTCTAACGTGTCATTCCGGCTTGTCCGGAATCGGCCTGGTTGTGCGATGGGATTCCCGACAAGCGGGAATGCCAGGTGGGGCGGGAATGCCATGTGAGGCGGAAAGACATATGAGGCGGGAACGTCAGGTGAAGCAGGAATGATACATGGGGCGATAACGACATATGAAGCAGGAATGATACATGAGGCGATAACGACATATGAGGTGTTATTACTTATGACGCTGAATATGATTCGTCGAGGAGCATTTCCCATGTGCACCTTCTCCGATTTTTCTGATCGTCATCTGTAGCAGCAGAAAAGAGTCATAGAGATGTACCCGGATTCTCCGGGGGAGACTCCAGGATGTCGATATCTCTTGACACATCGGGAAAGAAGATTAATATCCCGAAAGAGCGGGATGCGGCTTTTCCCTGACTTCTGTCCTTGTGTGAATTCCCGGAAGCCCCGTCACATGTTTTCCAGAAAGGTGAAAGGAGTGCGATTCCATGTCAGATGACAACCTATTTGCAGGCATTAATGAGGTGCAGGACGAGGCAAACCTCACCGAAATCGAGATGAAACACCTGCCCGTGATCGATGCCCCGGATTCCGTGAAGGTCAGGGAACCATTCGATGTGAGCATCAGCATCGGTAAGGGCCTCACCCATCCCGATGAGGGAATGCACCATATTCAGTGGGTGGAGCTGTTTGCAGGTGAAGCCTTCCTGGCCCGGGCGGATTTCACACCCACCGTAAGCGGAGCCCCCGTCAGATTCACACTGAAGCTGAATGAAGACACCACGCTGCAGGCCGTGGCACGTTGCAATCTCCATGGGGTGTGGAGGTCCGGGAAAGCAATCAGTGTAGTGCAATAACAACTCGTGAAACGGTGTGTTGCCGTATCGGTCGGCGTGTCAACTCATTCAGGGGGTAACCGAGCGCGCCGCTTGACATCCCCTCGACCTGCGTGCTATAATCAGTGGCAGTGACCCCTCGCTACCGCCAGATTGCTTCTTCAGGAAAGGAGGCGGGCACAAGGATCGTTGAGCGGCAGGGTTTGATCGTGCGGGTTGTTTCCAGATATTCCAATGACTTGGAGGGGAAGAGATATGAGAACTATTATCTCGCTGTCAGTAATGCTGTTGTCGTTTGTACCCTCGTCGTATTCGTCTCCGTCTTTCTCTTTTCTTGATCCCGGCCAGGCGAGAATAAACATCGGTGTCACAGGCAACCGTGAGATGAGCCAGGTCCGGGACATCATGGAGAGTAGTTACGGGGCTCAACTGATGAGAGAAGTTGACGACCTGTCGTTGATGACCTTCATCATAAAGGAGGTCGATCTCAAGACAGTCCTGGTAGACGCCCGGCTTGCCGCAATCACCGAATATATCGAGGAGGACGTGATACGATATGTCCCGGAACTCCCCGAGCTGTTGATGTATATCATACTCCCGGGCGAGGGCGGTCAAGGCCTCAGTGTGCCGGGAGGGGAAGAGCCGGCGGGCGTGCCGAATGACCCTCTGTACGGCAACCAGTGGGGTCCCGCCTGCATCGACGCCGAGGCGGCCTGGGACCGCGTGCCGAATGCCCCCGGCATCATCCTGGCGATCGTCGACACTGGAGTCGATGTCTCCCACGTGGATCTCAAGAATCATTACGATACCGGCATTGACAGAGACTTCGCGAACAACGACTATGACGCCAACGACGACATGGGGCACGGGACCCACGTGGCGGGGATATCCGCGGCCGAGACAGGAAACAACACCGGTATCGCCGGCCTTGCGCCTGTCACAATCATGGGCGTGAAGGTCCTCAACTTCATGGGATTCGGCTTCGATTCGGATATCGTCGCCGGGATCAATTATGCCGCCGACAACGGCGCCCATGTCATCAACATGAGCCTCGGTGCCACGACCTTCACGCAGGCGATGAAAAACGCGTGTGATAACGCCTTCTACGACAAGGACGTCGTGGTCGTGGCGGCCTCCGGGAACAGCAACACGAGCCAGAACTTCTACCCCGCGTCCTTTGAATCGGTTGTGGGTGTAGCGGCGCTCGGTACGTGTGACACCAGGGCATCGTTCAGCAATTACGGATATGACAACGTCGAGGTCTCAGCCCCTGGCCAGAACATCTATTCTACGCTCCCGGACCACCTGACCTTCTGGAATCTCTTCGGCACGTTCCCATACGATTACGGCTACATGGACGGAACATCGATGGCGTCTCCCCACGTCGCCGGCGTTGCTGCGGGTTACCTCGCCTATGCCTCCTGGCTCTCAGCCCAACAGGTGAGGAATATCCTGGACAACCAGGCCGATGACCTGGGCGACCCCTACTATTTCGGGGCCGGCAGGGTGGACTACTACCCATTTCAGGATATGGGGGACGGCGGAGGATTCGAGGGTGACAGGTCGGGTGTGGCAGAGACAAGGGCGGTCCGGCCGGAGATCGAGGACGCCCTCGATATCATGAAGTATGGAAGAATAACCGTGGAAGTGGTCGATGAGGGTGGCAGAGTGATGACATCGTTCCAGAGAGATCTCGGCAATCCTGAGGACAATCCCGGTGTGAAATTGTCGGATCCCGCCAGATACGCCTACCGGCTCAGAGCTGGAGATAAGGCGTCACGCTTGATACGATTCTGAAACTCCTCCGGGCGGGGGATGGGAATCGGTGCAGGCCGGTGGATCGAAGCAGAGTTCTTCCGAGGAGGCTATCCACTCCTGATAGAGTCCGGTGGTGGGAGTGCATGACAGTGCAGAGCCGCAGAGCTCAGGAGACCGCGGACTCCACCTCAAGTAATTCCCCGAGTTCCCTCTTTATGTGATAGACGAGGACGTCACTCTCCTCAGTCTTGTAGATAGAGAGCCTCGAGATCAATTCATCGAGGTCGACTTCGGTTGCCAGCCTGTCCGGGCCGTTATGGCAGGCAAAATCCTCGGTGCCCATCTCGCCGCTCTTCTTCGACACCTTGCATCCACCGCACATGGATGAACCATCGAGCATCATGGGGTTGAGGCTTACGATAGTGGGTATATCCTTCTCCAGTGTGAGCTTCGATGCCTCACGCATCATGATCGCGGGACCGATCACGACAGAAAAGGCGACGTTACCCGATTTCAGGAACTTCTCCCTGATGACGTCTGTCACGAAGCCTTTCGTGCCCTCCGAGCCGTCGTCTGTCGAGAGAAGTATCTTCTCTTCAGGAAACCACTCCCTGATCCTGTCGAGCCAGAAGAAGAGCTCGCGATTGCGTGCTCCATATACGAGATAGGTGTCGTTTCCCATCTCGTGGTGGGCCCTCATGATGGGATATATGGCGGCAAGGCCCACGCCGCCCGCGACCATTACCACCTTCCCGTCCATCTTCCTGATCTCGGAGGGCTTCCCCAGGGGGCCTGAAACCGCGAAAAGCTCGTCGCCCTGCCGCAGACTCTCCAGGTCCGCTGTTCCTTTGCCCACCACCTGGTAGACGAGTGTGATTTCTCCCTTATCCCTGTCCCAGTCGGCGATGGTCAACGGCAGACGCTCCGATCTGGCATCGCTCATGACGAGAACGAACTGGCCGGGCCTCCCGTACGTTGCCACGACGGGCGCCTGGACTACCATCTCGAAGACATCGGCCACGATCCGCTCGTTCTTTCGAATCGTGTATGGTTTGCTGAATTCGTCGATAAGCGCGGATGACCTCTTGAATCTCTCCAGGTCGGGTTTCTTGTTCTTCAGTGATTCATCGATGGCCCTCGACGCCCACTTGCCGGCGCCCATGGCAAGGATAACGGTCGCGGCTCCGGTTACTGCGTCGCCTCCCGCATAGGTATATGGCAGGGTGGTTTCGCCGGTTTTGGCATCCTTCACCTTGATTGTTCCCCACTTAGAACCCTCGAGGTCATCCGTTGTCTCCAGGATGATGGGGTTGGGAGAGGTGCCGAGTGAGGTGATGACCATGTCTGCCGGTATCTCGTATTCGGATCCCTCTACCGGCACCGGACGTCTGCGTCCTGAACTGTCCGGCTCACCCAGTTCCATCTTAATGCAGCGCATCGCCTTGACTTCACCTTCACCATTGCTGATGAGTTCAACTGGTGTAGTCAGCAGTCTCAGCTCTATATTCTCCTCGATCGCGTTTTCTACTTCCTCCACCCTCGCGGGCATCTCCTCGCGGGATCTGCGGTACATGATCGTGACGTTATCCGCGCCGAGACGTTTTGCCCATCTGGCTGCGTCTATGGCCGTGAAACCGCCTCCGACAACGATGACGTTATTCCCAACCTTGACCGGTGTGTCCGCTTCTTTATCAAAGGCCTTCATCAGGTTTATCCTGACGAGGAATTCGTTGGCCGAATAGACGTGGTTCAGGTTCTCGCCCGGGATCTTCAGGAGACGGGGGAGTCCGGCACCGGTCCCGATGAAGACACTCGAGAATCCGAAATCGAAAAGATCGTTGACGGTGATGGAACGACCGATTGTAATGTTATGAACGAACTTGACATCGAGCGCCCTCGCGATGCTCAGCTCTCTGTCGAGCACCATCGATGGAAGTCTGAAGACGGGAATCCCGTAAGCCAGAACACCTCCCGGAACGTGCAGCGACTCGAAGATCGTCACCTTGTAGCCCTGTATAGCGAGATCTATGGAGACCGTAAGACCCGCGGGCCCGGAACCGATAACGGCGATGTGGTGATGGGCATTATCACCGCCCGCGTTTTTCTCCTTGAGAGACTCGACATACTGCATCACGGCATCCGGATGGTTTTCCCACACGTAGTCTGCCACAAACCTCTCGAGTCTGCCGATCTCGACCGGCTTGTCCTTGATGGCCAGGCTGCAACTCAACTGGCACTGCACCTCCTGGGGGCATACACGACCCGTTATGGCGGGGAGGTTGTCTCTCTCCATCAGCTTCATCCACGCCTGGAAAATCTTGCCTTCCTTGATCAGCTTTATGAAGGCCGGGATATCTATCAGTACCGGACAGCTCCCCTGGACATCATTCCCCTCGTCGATTGCGCCGCTCGAACACGGGATCTCATCACACTCGAGACAGTAGTCCGCCCTGTGGAACGCCTCCAGGTAGGAGAGTCCCTCGTTCACCTCATGCGTATCGAGATACAGGTCGTTCCGAACAACCTCTGATGTGTCGCCGGTGCGCGCCCCATTGAGGCCCTGCACTGTCGAGCGCCACCCCTCCTCGTTGCGCAGTCGCGTCTTTACCTCCTCGATGTCACGATAGACTTCGAGGAGTTCCGTCTTCGATAACTCCTGCAGGCTGTCATCTTTCAGATGCTCGAAAAACTTCTTATAAGTTTCCATCTCTCATCCGGCTCACTTGTTACATGGAGGTTTCTGATCAACAACCCGAGGGACTGCCCGCGAGCCCCAGGAACTCCGCGAAATTCTTCCAGGCGGAATCCATCCGTTCCTGCATCTCGGTCAGCATCTCGGCGTTATCTTTCTTGAATACATGACGAAAACGTCCCTGTGACGAGGCGTATGTACCGATATCCTCGCGTCCTTTTTCACCATCGAAAAAGACGCTCGGGACGTTGTTGATAGTGAAATATCGGCGGCGCTTCTCTATGTCGGATTCGACCTCGAACGAAAAGAAAGCCGCCGTGTCCACGGCATTGCGAGCCATCTCGATCGAGTCCTTCGATTCGAATGTCCAGCCGGGCGGGCACGGGGCGAGGATCCTCAGGTAGGCGGCGCCCGGGATCAACAACGCCTTTCTCACCTTTATCATCAGATCCTCGGCGTCGTCGGGTGACGCGGTGGCGACATAGGGGATGTTGTGAGAAAGCGCGATCGCAATGATATTCTTAGGGTTCGTCTGTTTCCCCTTTATCTTATCACCAACCGGAGCGGTCGTGGTGTTTGCGCCCCACGGAGTCGAACTGCAACGCTGTTTGCCGGTGTTCATGTACGCTTCGTTGTCGTAAGTGATTGTCACTGAATCATGGTTTCTCTCCCATAGACCCGAGAGAGACTGAAGGCCGATGTCGAAACTTCCACCATCACCGGCGAAGCCCACAACCTTGTGGGGTATCCTGATAGCTCCAGACTCCAACCTTCTCCTGGCTCCCGACTCGATGCCCGACACCATAGCGCCCAGGTTCTCGAACGCGGAGTGAAAATAGGGAAATCGCCAGATGTTGTTCGGGTATGACGCTGTCGTTACTGTCATGCAGCCCGTCGCCCCGCAGAAGATGAGTTTGAAATAGCGGCCGTCATCGATGAGTTGATCCTTTATCGCCCGGACCTTCTTCATCACCGAGCCGTTAATCCCAACTGCTTCTGTCTGTTTATCCGGAACAGGGCCGTCGTCCAGCAGGACCTTCATGACCTCCGGACGATCGAGCAACTTCTGCGAGATGATCTCCTTTCTCAACAGTTCCTTCTTGAGAAAGAGGTCGCGAATCCGGCCCGCCTTGGCGACCAGGTTAAAGACCACTGGCGCGGAACATCCAGCGCAGCTTGACACACCCGGAGAAAGCCCGCCCGCCAGCTGCCTGTAATCATGGTCGCCGGTATCCACTTCGGGAACCTCTTCGTGGAGCAGTACGCTCTCCAGGTTATACGCGCCGATTCGCCGGTTACGGAACGTCTCCATGTCGAGAAAACTGCCGACCTTCACGAAGTTGTCCTCGTATGTGGGATCTATTCTGTCGAGATGAATCACGATATCCAGCTCCTTGTCATTATCATTCCTTTGCCTCAACCCCCGCCGTTGCGACGCGCGACTGCCTCTTCTTCTCCCCCTGCCACTCGAAGTACGCCCTGGCCGCCGCTCGCTTGTTCGCCTCAATGACCGCGGGCCCGAAGGAGAGTTTGTCCAGGTCCTTCAAGAGGTCGTGGATGTCAAGTATGTCATCTGTGATTGCCATCAGCGCCGCCAGCATGGCGATGCTGTTTCGCCTGCTGTCGCCGATCTCCTCCTGCGCTATCCTGTATCCATCGACCGTATAGATTCGATGATCCTCGATGTCCAGGCTGGCCCTGATCTCCAAGGGCGTCATGTGCGAGTTTACCAGGATGATGCCGTCCGTCTTAAGCCCCTTGATAGCCTCCACTGAGAGGAGTCCGGGGTTGACAAAGATGTCTATGTCCGAATAGATAATGGGCGATCTCTCGTTTATGACGTCATCGCCTATCCTCACGTATCCCCTGGTCGGCGCTCCGGAGCGTTCCGCCCCATAGACGGAGAAACCCTGCGCGTATTTTCCACCGCTCTCGATCACTGCTGATGCAAGTATCTTGCTGGCAGTCTTGATGCCCTCTCCGCCCCTCGCGAACATCCGGATGTCTGTGCTCTTCTTGCTGACCGGCTGGTAGAAAACGTCGTCGACCTGAGTCGTCGAAAGGAGCGCTTCTTCACGACGGTCCCTCACGTCGAGGTGATATAGCTTGCGATAATGAGAATCCGGCTTGTGTTTCCTGATCGCGTCGAGCACATTGAGTGCCCTGCCGAAATCATCCATACCCGTGAGGCGACCTCCGAGGCCGAATATGAAATTCACGACCTTCGGTTTCTCGGATTCCGGCACATCGAAAAGGCTCTGGGTGACTTCTACAGCAATCGGACCCACACTCGACCCGAGGACAGCCACTCGCTCCATTACACCAACCACTTGCTTCCCTTGCAGCGCCTTTCTGACCCTGTCGGTGGGGAAGGGGCGGAAGCACTTGATGATGAGCAGCCCCGCCTTGATACCCCTGGAGCGCATGTCGCTTATCTTGTCGCGCATCGTGCCCGTCGCGGACCCGATCGCCACGAGCGCCAGTTCCGCGTCGTCAAGCTCGAACTCCTCCGTCATCTCGAGCTTCGTCCCGATGACACCGGCGAGCTCCGTCGATAACTCCTCGAATATTCGACCGGCGTTGCGCATCCCGTCCATCTGTCCTTCTTTTATCTCTGCGTAATAGTCGGCGTTGGCGATTCCCGGATATGTGACAACGAGGTCCTCATCCGTGGCGAGAGGGTACTTCGGCTCCCATTCGCCGACATAGTCCTTGACCGTCTTGTCCGGAAGCACCTCCAGCCTCTCGGTGATGTGGCTCAACTCGAATCCGTCGATGCTGACCATCACCGGCAGTGAGCATGCCTCCGACAGGCGGGGAGCCAGGATATGGAAGTAGTACGCCTCCTGGACGTTCGTGGCGAAAAACTGCAGCCATCCCGTGTCACGCTGCGCCATGATAGTGCTGTGGTCGCACAGGATATTGAGCGGCGCCCCTATGGACCTGTTGACGACGGCGACGACACCAGGCAGCCTGCTTCCGGCGTAGTAATGGAGTATCTCGTGCATCAGCGCAAGACCGGCCGATGAAGTAGCGGTAAACACCCTTGCTCCCGCGGCCGCGGCGGCCTGGATCGTGGAAATCGCGCTGTGCTCCGACTCCACTGCAATGAAGTCGGTCTTAATGCGTCCGTCCGCAACCGACCTGGCGATGCCGTGAGCGAGCTCGGTCGAAGGTGTTATCGGGAAGGCGGCTACCGTCCCGTATTCGATCTGGTTTACCACATATGCCACCGCCTGGTTGCCCGTCATCGCTCTTATTTTTTTCCCAGCGCCGCTCGACCCTGTTTCTGCGTGCCGGGCCGGCCGCTCTTTCAGCTTCGATAGTGCGGAAACCCCTCTATCTGACATGATTATCTTCCCCGCTTCTTCTTGTCAGTCGTCGAGACCTTCTCCAGCTTCGACTCGCAGCCCATCGACAGCACGGAGATGATATCCTCCGGACAATGTTGATAACAAAGCCCGCAGACGACACACTTGTCCGCGTCGCCGATGACTACCTCGCCAAACCTCCAGGAACCGGTCAGGTTGTATGAATCCTGCCCGCTCGCGACCACGAGGCCACCATGCCAGGGCAGTTCCTGCCAGCTGAGCAGGCGATCAGGATGAAAATCCCGTCCTTCGGGACCGACGGGCGCAAAGGAGGAATGGAGCGAATCCCTCAACTTTCCCCGTTCCTTCTGCAGCGTGAGGGCGCCGGTTGGACATTCCTCGGTACATATCCCGCAACCCTTGCAGTAGCGCAGGTCGATCCTGATGGTAACGTCATTCCGGTTGCCCCTCGAGACCATCGTTCCATCCTCGAATGAGAGTGAAGCCGAATGATCTTCGAGATCGTATTTTTCCTTATTCTCATCTTCGAAAGATCTCTTACTGGTCACGATATCCTCTCGCATAAAGGTGTCTGGCCCTTGAGGGTCTTATTCCGGATGAAGGGAAGTGTTCCACGGATGAAGGTCCCGAACCGGGGCGCGTGTCGCCCGAAGGGATGTATCTGCGGGGGTCGGGCAGGTAAAGATCTCTTTCTGTTCAGAAAATCGATAAAATAATATCCGTGTCAATTCAATCGTCTTTCCGGCCTTCGTATGCCCTTGCTCCGGTCAGATTCCGCACCGTGGATTAACCCCATGACCTCACGCGGACCGCAGAAGATGGCCGACATTCACGCAACCGGACCTTCTGAACACTCTGTTCAACAGTTGATAAATATATAACGATCCGGCATCGATAGTCAAGGAGACAACGGCCCTGATTTCTTGATATTTTCTGCCCATTCCGTATATTCTGTGTGAGACGTAAACGGTCAGGAATTGTCCTTGCCGTTCAGTGCGGCCTGCTGAAGGGCCTGGCCCGCGGAACCTTGTGTACGACGACCGGGAAACATGTCGAAAGGGGAGAGGAAATGATCATCGGTCTCAGCGGCAGGAACGCCTCGGGTAAGGGTGAAGCGGTACGCTACTTTGTGGAGAAGGGCTTCGAATCATATTCCCTGTCGGACGTGATCCGGGAGGACCTTGCCGCGTCGGGAGACGAGGTCACACGGGACAGCCTCATCGTCCGGGGGAACGGCCTCAGGGAAAAGTACGGCCCGCCGATCCTGGCGGAGAGGATCGCGTCGAGATTGGCGCTCGACAGGAACTACGTCATAGATTCCATTCGTCACTCGGCAGAGGTACAGACGCTCAGGAAGATCGCTGGATTTACCCTCGTCTGGATCGAGGCGGGGGATGAAACCCGGTTCGAGCGGATAAGGGCGAGGGGACGCAAGGGTGATCCGGGAACGCTGAAAGAGTTTCGAGAGGTCGAGAGGAGAGAGTCGGAAGAGGCCGAGGGCTTCCATCAGCAGTTGACGAGATGCCGTGAGGAAGCCGACGCGATGGTTGAGAACAACGGCTCCATCGCCGAAATGCGTCGCCAGCTCGACGGGATTTTCCTGGAGATAAGCAGGAACTTCAGAAGACCCTCGTGGGATGAGTACTTCATGCAGATAGCGCGGGTCGTCTCGATGCGGAGCAACTGTCTCAAGCGTAAGGTCGCGGCGGTCATAGTAAAGGACAAGCGGATAATCTCCACGGGCTACAACGGGACACCGAGAGGGACCAGGAACTGCAACGAGGGGGGATGTCCCAGGTGTGGGCGTCTCGCGCCGAGCGGGACTGATCTGGCTGAGTGCTTCTGCTCGCACGGCGAGGAGAACGCCATCGTCCAGGCGGCATACCACGGCGTTGCCTTGAAGGGTGCCACGCTCTATTCAACATTCTCGCCATGCCTGATCTGCACGAAGATGATCATCAACACCGGGATCGTGGAGGTCATATATAACGCCAGATATCCGCTCGCGGAGTCCTCGTTTCAACTCCTTGAAGAGGCCGGGGTCACTGTTAGACAGTTCAATCAGTAGAGGAAGGGGCGGCCAGTGCCATTCTGTCCGAAGTGCAGGGCCGAGTACATTGAAGGAGTCAGGATCTGCGAGGACTGTGGGATCTCACTCGAGGATAGTCTACCCGATGAGGTGAAGGACCCCGACGCCGAACTCGTGACGGTCTGCCGCGCGCATAATGAGATAGAGGCCCAGATGATCCGCATGCTCCTGGCGGGCAACCGCATCCGGTGCTGCCTGAGCGGGGAGTCGTTGAGGCATACCCATGGCATCATGGTCGATGGCATCGCGGAGGTCAGGATACTGGTCAGGGAGGAGGAGGAAAAGCGGGCGAGGGAGATTATCGAGGAGTACCGACGGCAGTCGTAGCGTTACCCAGCGTGAACAGGGCAATGCCCGCCTCTCAGCGGCGGCCTGAGAGCTGCCATACGCGGGCATGGATAAGAATGCCGGCGGTCGGAGTCGAACCGACACGGACCGAAGTCCGCGGGATTTTGAGTCCCGTGCGTCTGCCTGTTCCGCCACGCCGGCATGTGATTTGAAATAT
>CAZOAR010000067.1:0-10891 GCA_964577985.1 uncultured Gemmatimonadota bacterium
TGTCATTCCCGCCTCACATGTCATTCCCGCTTGTCGGGAATCCCATCGCGAGATAAGGCCGATTCCGGACAAGCCGGAATGACGCGAAGAAAGTGAGGAAACTCCAGGTGCTTCTATTGTTGACAAACCCCTTGTGAGTGTATAAATTACTTGCACAATTGGTTAAGCGTCTAACCATAATGCGTATACAGCAACAGGTTACGCCTGCAGGCGTGATATCGGCCAGCGCCATATGTTCCTCCACAGATTATCAACAAGAAGGGGCTTATGATGAATCCAGAGATGATAGATGAGGTCGCCGAGCTGTTCAAGGCGCTTTCCGAACCGATGAGACTGCGTCTTCTCATGGAACTGATGAATGGTGAGAAAACGGTCAGCGGGCTCTCCGAATTCTCAGGAACCACCATGGCCAACGTCTCCAAGCATCTCGCCTTTATGAAGCGCGCAGGGATAGTCGAGAGAAGAAAGTCGGGAAACCTGGTCTACTACAGCATCGGAAACGACAATATCACTGATATGTGCGACTCCATCTGTCTCGATATCGAAAAGAGGTTCGAGAGCAGGAAGCCGACCGCCCGGATAAAGAGGAAGTCGCCACCCTCCGGTATAGCGGCGGGCGTTCAGAGCGGGCAACCAGCCACCCGGAGGCCTGCCGTCGGAAGGAAAACAAAATCGACATCCGATGGTGAACCTGATGCAGATAAGCGTGGGCCGGAAGTGACCCGGGTATCGGTTGCTGAAGAGACCGAACCAGCCGCCGCTGCAGGAAGGAAATCAACCAAGAAAGAGCCGCTGACCGAGGAGAAGTCGGTCTCTGTGGAGAGTACCCCATCCAGCATTCCGAAAGCAGAGGAGACGGCGCCAGCGACTGCCGTCAGACCGGATAAGGAGAAGAACGAGCCCGCAGCCGCCAGGGAGCAGGCAGCGAAGAAAACCGGGCCGGCAACGGTAGTAGAACCGGACAAGACTCCTCCAGAACCAGCGGAGACAACGAAGCCGAAGCCCCGTAAGCAGACCGTCAAGAGAGGAGCTGAGCCTGAGACCCGTCAGCCCGGGCTTTTTGGCCTTGACAAAGACGGAGAGGATGACAACCTCTTAGTATGAACAGTTTCCTGACAATAACGGCGTTTCTGGTGGTATGGTTCCTGATCAGCAGGTATCTCCTCCCGAAGTTCGGGATATCGACCTGAGTGTCTGCTTCGTGCGACGCCGGGTCCCGGAGTCAAGAAGAGGCAGGTACGGATGAAGCTCGGGATTGACCGGGGTTGAGTCCGCGGCCGCGACAGAGACGCGCAACACCTCCTCACCATCCGCCTCTGAACAGTACCATCGCGCTTGAGGAGGAATATCATTCTATTCGCTTTGCCGACACAAGCGGCCATCTGCCGTTTTCCCGGATAGACACAGTTGAGAGGCTCCTTTCCGGATCTCATCCTTCCCCATGGTAATTATGTTTCAATTCGCGCCCACGCACGGGGGGCGACCCTGCTGCCGGACATCAAAGAATTGGGTGCATGGATGTTTCAATCCGCGCCCCCGCACGGGGGGCGACGTTGGAGATGAAAATGAAACGACACAATGTTGAGACACAGCGGCATGTTGAGCCCCTGCCGTTGAATGGTCAGTGCGGACTGCCATGTCTGCAAGGTGTGGGTCAGGATTTGAATTCGATTTCAAGTAGGATTGGAAGGCGTCGGAGTACTTGCCGAGATCGTGCCACTGACCGGCCAGCCCGGCCCATTCTCCGGCCCCGAAAGGAGTAGCAAATTCGGCTGCGAGTCTCGCTACGTTGAGGAGGTGATCTTCGAGCCTCTGCCATTTCTCCTCTCGTCGATTCTGGATGCTGTGGGCGAAGAAGGTCACATTTCCTCATTTACGGCTTGAGCGCACCGCTATTGACTGATGGGAAGCAGAGGCAAACAGCTGACGGAGGCAAACAACGGAATAGCCCTGAAAACAATACTAATTATGTGGTAGTCCTGTCAAGTGAATATGCTGTAAAGTGTTCTATCACCAACGAGAGGGACACCAACCAGAGGGACACTTGACAAACACTCCCCTTTTTCCTAACCTAATCAATCAAAATCTGATGCATACAGGCAGACTGGGTTTGAACAGAGCTTTCTCTATTGAGGAGAGTGTGAATGACCGAGCGTGTATTCAAGGAATGGGAGGGAAAACCCCTCGACGATGTGATGAGTATCTGCCGGGAACTCTTCGAGGAGACGGATTACCCGACGGTGAGACAATGGCGTGAAACTGGAGGAAAGGTGGTCGGTCACTTCCAGGTCTACTTCCCCGAAGAGATCGTCCACGCCGCCGGGCTTCTCCCCTTCAAGGTTCGAGGCGCCCAGGTGGAGGGGATACAGGCCGACTCCCACTTTGGTTCATATCTCTGTTCCATCATAAAGACGTCACTCGAAATAGCGCTGACCGAGAAGGTCGAACTCGACATGTTCGTGACGCACCCCATCTGCGACGCCGCGAGAAACCTCGGAGCCGTCTGGGGCAGGAACTTCCCCTACAAGTGCCAGATACTCTATCTTCCGCAGAACCCCAATTCAAGCTATTCGGTAGACTACCTGCGCGATGAGTATGAACGCCTGAAAAACGACGTAGAGGAAATCGCAGGAAGAAAGGTTACCGACGATGATCTGAGACACTCTCTAGCCATCTACAACGAGAACCGTCTCCTCATGAGGGAGCTGTACGAGATCAAGAGAGAGACGCCCTGGCTGGTCAGCGCCGATGAAGCATACGTCCTGGTCGCCCTGGGAGGCTTTCTCCCTAAGGAGGATCACAACGAGCTGCTCAGGTCGGTCCTCAAACAGGTAAGGGATCGTTCCGCCAGAAAGCAGGACAGGATAAGAGTCGTATTCGAGGGCGGATTCTGCGAACAGCCGCCTCTCGATCTGCTGCAGACAATCTCCCGGTCATGCTATGTGGTTGACGACGACCTCATGATCGGCATGAGGTGGATACTCGAAGACGTACCCCTCGATGGCGACCCGCTCCACAACCTCGCGGAGGCATATATCGAGAGATCCTCCTACAGCCCGGTGCAGCATGATCTGAGGAAACTGAAGGAGGAGATGCTGCTCGAACGGATCAGGGAATCACGAGGGGAGGCCGCGATAGTTACTTCGGCCAAGATGTGCGAGCCCGGTCTCGAAGAACAGGTAACTTACATCAGAGCGCTCGACGAAGCCGGCATACCCTACTTCGTCAGTGAGTTCGAGGAGAACATGACGAGTTTCGATCACCTCGGCATTCAGTTAGAGACCTTTGTTGAGAACATCATATTCAGTTGAGGCGGATATATGGCCACTACCCGGGAGCATCAGAAGAACAATGAAATCGTTGGCCGTGGCAATTACGACGGCGCGGAGCTGTTTCGTAAATGGTTTCGCGAATTGTCAGAAGTCGCCGAGCGTGGAGAAGGCGCGGCTTATGTCTTCGTAATGGGATCTCTCAACGAGATCCTGAAGACCTTCGACATGCCGGTGGTTTTTCCCGAGATAAACTCCCTGCAGACAGCGGTCCGAAAGGTATCCGACGAATACCTGAACGAGGCCGAGGATTACGGCTACTCTCCGGATGTCTGCGGCTATGTCAAGGCCGATGTGTCCGTCCAGCTCAACGGTGGGAAGCACCCGATGGGGACCATCCCAAAGCCCTCTATTGCCGTCCTTACCAACGCCTGCAACACATACATAAAGTGGGCGGAAATCTGGGAACGGATGCACAAGATTCCGGTCTTCACGCTCGACGTCCCGGGGACACGGGCGGAGGGCACTCAAACATGGAACGGGGACCCCGGCTTCGAGAACGACCGCAGATACGTAGCTGAACAGCTCAAAGAGCTGATCGCGCTCTGCGAGAAAGTGACCGGGAAAAAGTTCGATATCGACAAGTTCCGTGAGGTTCTCGGCTATTCGAACGACATGAGCCGGGGATGGAAACAGGTGATCGAACTCAACCAGAGCAGGCCGGCGATATTCAACGCGTTGACGGATGGGACCGTCTTTCTCGGCGTCTCCAACGGGTTCCGGGGAAGGTCCGAGGGGAGTGCGTTCTTCAAGGATCTTGTCGAGGAGATGGAATACAAGGCGGCCAACGGCATAGGCACACTGAACGAGGAGAAGTTTCGTCTCGTATTCGTTGGTGTACCCTGCTATCCTATTTTCAGGAGATTCAACGAGCTGTTCACAGAGTGGGGTGGCATTTTCGTCAATTCGACCTACCTGATGTTCGCCGCGGGAGGCGCAAACCTCGGTTTCGAATACGATCTGAAGAACCCCGTCGACAGCCTCGCGGAGGGTGTGCTGGTGAGCGTGCGCGACGCCATGGACAGCATGTTTTTCCAGGACAGGCTTATATCATCGATGATAGAACCCTACAACATCGACGGAGTGGTCTATCACCCCATCAAGAGCTGTCGCACGGTATCTACCGGGCTGGCGGACGGCAGGCGCGCGCTGATGGCGGAGAAGGGCATCTCCACCCTCTTCATAGAATCCGACATGATGGACAAACGAGTCGTCTCCGAGGCTCAGCTGAAAAACAGGGCTGACGCATTCTTCGAGGGATTGATATCCAGGAGACAGACTGCCAGCGCGAATCAGGCAAGCAGAGAAGGAGTTGATTGATGTCATACGCGGCAGGCGTGGATGTTGGCTCCACGCAGACAAAGGCTGTAATCATAGACGAGACGAAGAAGATTGTTGGCCGCTCGCTTATCGACACCGGCTCCAATGTCGTGGTGGCCGCGGAACAGTCCTATCAGGAGGCGTTCCGGAATGCCGACCTGATGGAGTCGGAAGTGGAATACATTGTCGGAACGGGCTACGGCCGCTACAAGGTTACATTCGGCAACACCCAGGTCACGGAGATAAGCTGCCATGGGCGTGGTGCCGTTCACATGTTCCCCAATACGCGTACTGTTGTGGACATGGGCGGACAGGACACAAAGGCTATCCGCGTGAGCCCCACAGGAGACATCATCGACTTCTGCATGAACGACAAGTGCGCCGCGGGAACTGGTCGTTTTCTCGGGGCCGCGTCGATGGCCCTCAACATACCTCTCGAGGAGCTCGGACCAACGGCTCTGAAGTCGGAGAAGCCGGTCCGGATAAGCACGACCTGCACGGTCTTCGCCGAGTCTGAGATCCTGTCCTGGCTCGGGAAGGCCAAGAAGATAGAGGACATACTGTGGGGTGTCCACCAGTCGATAGCGTCACGGTCGATCGGTCTCCTGAGGCGGGTAGGAGTGGAGGAGGAACTCACATTTACGGGGGGAGTGACGCGTAACACCGGGATGATACAGGCGCTGAACGATGGGCTTGGTCTGCAGGTGAACGTGAGCGAGGAGTCCCATTACATGGGTGCGCTCGGAGCCGCGCTCTTCGCGCTTGATTATATAGTAGCCAGCCGGTCGCCCGCCGCAAGTGAGGAGGCTGTATCATGATCTATGCCGCAGGTATCGATGTCGGTTCTACATACACCAAAGCCGTCATCCTTGATGAGGATCAGACAATAGTGGGACGCTCGATGAAGAACACCGGCTTCATGCTGGCGGAAGTATCCGAAGAAGTATACATGCAGGCCATAGCCGACGCCGGGCTGGACAAAAGTGACATCGCCTATTCGATAGCCACCGGTTATGGAAGGCACCAGGTCCCGTTCACCGACATGATGGTCACCGACCTGACCGCGGGCGCCAGGGGATCGAGGCACCTCTTCCCGGGTACCCGTACCGTCCTCGACATCGGCGGACAGACGATGAAGGCGAGCCGGCTGGATGAAAAATCGCGCGTGAAATCGTTCCGCCTCAATGACAAGTGCGCCGCCGGTACCGGAGCGTTCCTTGAAAAAACCGCCCGATACATGGGCTACGGCACTGAAGAGATAGGCCCGCTGGTCGCGACGTCGAAGGAAGAGGTGCCCATTTCCGGTGTCTGCGCGGTCTTCGCAGAGTCAGAGGTAATCAACCATCTCTCGAAAGGTTGTCCGCCATCTGACATCATGCACGGCGCAATCACCTCGCTCGTCAACCGTTCTGTACAGCTGATGAAACGTGTCCGCATGGAACCGGAGTTCACGCTCGTCGGAGGAATACTCCGCTTCGATACCATGGCAGATGTCATCCAGGACAAACTGGACACCGAAGTGAACGTCCCCGAGGGAGACATGCCTCAATATGTAGCCGCTCTCGGAGCCGCGTTGCTGAGCCAGTTTCGACTCCAGCAGCTCGAGAGTGAGGGACAGGACAACCTACTCGCCTCCGAAGAAGCCGGCGCGGCGTAAATCTCCTCAGGGGTTCGCCTCATCATGGACGACAACCAGGGAAACGGATGCTCCTCATCGGACGTGCCGATCGATTCCGGGGCCTCGCCTGATCCTGAGCTGATCGCTGAGGGCTGGGAATTCAGGTTTATCGCAGACACCACGCGCGAGAGAGAGGCCGTCGATCTATATAGCGAACTCGGGTATGAGGTGAAGTCTGAACCGGCGCGTACCGGCGATCTGAAGGAGAAATGCAAAGGCTGCAGATCCGCCTTCTGTGAGTTCTTCATGATCTATACGCGCGAACGCTGACACCGCATTTCACTCCAGCTATTCCCCCACAACCGCTCTCAGCCCGTCGCTCAACGCGCGGCCCTCCACCTGGCTCATGTCTACCGCGCCCGCCTGAAGATAAAACTCCTGCCCGACGAGCCCCGTGTCGTTCGGTATCGGGAAGGTCACCTCGGCGACACCACCACCATCCGCCTGGAAAGGAAAACGCTCCGTCGCGGGGAGGCCGATGAGCAGAGTCCCCCCGAATATGACATCTTCCGCGGAGGTCGTGGAGAGTGCGAGCACACCATTCGCACCAGGCACACAACCGCTGATCGAGAAAGTCGTGGGCTGCCCGATAAGAGGGCGCCCGCTGTTCGTCAAATCGAGCACATTGGGCGCGTCGAGCAGCTCCCCGTACGGAAAATAACCGGGTGTATTGAGCGAATAATCCCATATCCCACGGCCATAGGTCCCGAAACGAATGAGGTTGTGGGAAGGGACCGTCTCGCACGCCCAGTATGTGGTGATTGGTGCCGTGGCGCCGAGGAGGTCGCTCCATGTCCGCGTCACGGGGTCATATCTCCACGCTCCGTTCTCGCTGCCGCAGAATACGTCGCCGCTCCCGTCGGGGGCCTCCGCCATGCAGTAAACGAGCGTTGCGGGGAGGCCATCTCGTTCCGCCTGCCAGCTCACTCCTCCATCGCCTGTCCTGAGCACGGGGTCGTTGCTGTAGCCGCTTCCGGCAACCCAGCAGACGTTGACATCACTCGACGAAGGAAGAAGAACAGTTCCATAGAAGTAGTGCGAACCGGGTCCGGTGTCGTTCGACTCGGTCCACGTCACAGCGCCATCTGTGGAATAGTAGAGCCGTCCGTTGCCGGTGGCTGCCCACGCGACCTGCGGGTCGAGCGGTGAGAATGCTATCGCGGTCAGATATCCGCTGAACGCCTGGGTGCTGTGCTGGACATAGTTCCAGCGCGTGCGGGACACTCGCGTGTAACGATAGAGCCTCGTAGCACAGAAATAGAACGAGCTATTGTCCGTCGGATCTGCCTGGATATACGGCATCCAGAGGTATGATTCGCCGGATGGAAAGTCGAGATATCCCACGAGATCAGGAGCGTCCTCGCCTTCCTGCACGAGGACGAAGCCCGGATATACGGAGTAGACGAGATCGTGAGCCCCGTTGCCGGATGTAAGGTGCCCGTAGTCGCCACTGATGAGTTGATCGAAGTCTGCCCAGGGTCCAGGCGGGGGAGGTGGATCGCCGGTAAGCGAAGCCCGCTGATAGCCCTGATCCTGAGCGCCCGCAAGGACGATATCCGGATTCCGGCGACTTGTAAGTACACTGTAATACTGACTCACCCCCAGCCCACTCATCGAGAGATTGTGGACCGAGGCTATCTGGTCATCGCTGTCATAGAGGCCACCATCAGTACCCACGTACCAGACCTCTCCGGTCGGAGAGGCCGGATCAGGCATGACGAACAGCCCCGGGATATCCGCGTGGAGCAGGTTTGCCGGGTCATTATAATACTCCCACCATTCGTTGGGACGCTGCCATGAGGATCCGCCGTCCGTGGAATAGAACATCTCCACTCCCGCATATGCGATCAGATTCGGATCCTGCGTCGAAGCGACCAGGCTCTCCCAGAAATCGGTAAGGTCGAGGAGATAGCTCCAGCTCTGACCAGTATCTTCGGAGCGCCACAACTCCCACGTGCTCCCCACCTTCAGGGCAACGTTGAATCCAGTAGCGGGGTTCTCGCTCCCTGCGAGGACCGCCCTGCTGCTGATACCCGCCGGAATCGCCGTGCCAACCTGTGTCCACGTCCCACCCGCGTCGGTCGACTTGTAGATCCTGTTGAAATCCTCGACATATACAGGACCCGGTTGTGTCCTCGGTGTCCAGATGTCCCCTTCGTTCACGAGATCACGGCACACGGTGAAGCTGGCCCCCCTGTCACTCGATACCATCACCCGCCAGTTGAAACCCTGCTTTATTACTATGAATACCGTACTGGAAACGTCGTCAAGGACCAGGATCCGCTTGGCAGTGCTCACGTTGGAGAGCCCCGCCGGAACGCTCCATGTAAGGCCCTGATCGGTGCTGCGGTTAACCATGCCATCGTAGAGGCGGATAAGGATATCGGGATTCCCCGCCTCGCCCGGCACGATGCCGACCTCGTGAACACCTCCGTAGAGGTTGTCACCCAGAGGTGTCCATCCGGTGCCATCCTGGTTGCCCACCCAGAGGCCACCACGATCCGATCCAGCGTAAAGCAGCAACCCGTCAGGCGACCACGACGCGCAGTGCATGCGTCCCGCCTGGTTGCGGCTCCCCAACTCCCGCCATGCACCCGGCTCTCGACCATCCACCATCTGTGTTACCGCCTTCCCTCGCCTGTCCA
Organism: uncultured Gemmatimonadota bacterium; assembly: GCA_964577985.1. Lineage (GTDB taxonomy): Bacteria > Gemmatimonadota > CAZMKB01 > CAZMKB01 > CAZNLH01 > CAZOAR01. Next base: position 8,973 of record CAZOAR010000067.1, read on the forward strand.
TCGCGGCGAGGCCGTTCTCCTTTTCCACTGCGCGCCAGTCGACACCAGGAGCCGCGCGGTGCATCATCTCAAAATATTCCTGTCGAAGCTCCTTGTTTCGCGACTCCGCCCCCTCATCAAGACGATGCTCCGTCGGGGGAGGCGGAATCATCTGCTTCTCACTCTGCCCGTACGCGACAAAGCTGAGCGCCAGTGTGAACACCAGCAGAGACCTGTGCCTGGACATGATGCTCCTTTCTTGTATTTAGATCGTGTATAGCTGGAGCTGGATTCCTCTCCCGACCGACAGCGGGAGGCCGGTCGACTCCAGTTCGCCCGCCGCGTGGCGCACGAAGCGCCGATCGTGGACAGAGTCATTTGTGTTCCATTCCCAGGGAGGATTGTACCACAGTCGGCTGGCGTTGTCAAGAAACGACCGCCTTGACAACGGGTCGGCCGTCATAACGACAGAAAAACATACCGAGCCAGGAAGATGACGGATATCAGGTACACCAGCCAGTGAGCGCGCCGCCAATCCCGCTTTATTACGCTGAGGGCGGAGTAGGCGATAAAGCCGAAGGCTATCCCCTCTGTGATACTGAAGGTGAGCGGCATTATGATGATAGTGATAAACGCCGGCAGAGCCTCTGAGAAGTCGTCCCAGTCGATGCGCCCGATCCCCTTGAACATGAAGCTCCCCACGACGATGAGTGCGGGGGCGATAACCGGATATAGTAACACGCCCTCTGAGACGGGGAAGCCACCGCCTATCATCTTCGCCAGAGGGTAGAAGAAGAGAGCGAGGAGAAAGAGAGAGCCTGTCACCATGCTGGCAAGCCCCGTCCTGCCTCCTTCCGAGATCCCGCTCGCGCTCTCTATGTAGCTGGTAACAGTAGACGTGCCAAGCAGCGCTCCCGAGACTGTCCCCAGCGCATCCGCCATCAAAGCCTTTCTCGCTCTCGGAAGCTTCCCCTCCACCATGAACCCCGCCTGCTCCGAAACTCCTATCAGCGTCCCGACGGTATCGAAGAGATCGAGGAAGAAGAAAACAAAAATCACTGTAAGGATGCCTGTGCCCCCGAGCAGACCGCCGAAGTCGAGTTTGAAGAGCGTGGGCGCAATCGACGGAGGCAGGCTGACGACACCCTGGTACTCGACGATGCCGACGAGAAGCCCGACGAAGAGCGATCCGCACATCCCGATGACTATCGCGCCCCTTACATGCATCGTCATCAGCGCCGCCATCAGCGCGAGTCCGGCAAAGGAGATCAGCACTGGCGCACTCCCCAGGTCACCCAGTCCGACGAGCGTACCCGGCTTGTCCACGACGATGCCCGACCATTCGAGACCCACCAGCGCAATCAGGAGACCTATCCCCACGGCTATGGCGCTCTTGAGCGACCGCGGCACCACGTTCATTATGAGCTCGCGCATCCCCCATAACGACAGTAACAGGAAGATGGCTCCCGATACGAAAATAGCCGCGAGCGCCGTCTGCCAGCTGTAGCCGAGCCCCCCCATCGCCACGGTCCCGCACACCGTAAAGGCGAAGTAGAAGTTGTGTCCCATGCCGGGCGCGAGGGCGATCGGGTAATTGGCAAGCAGCCCCATAGCGAAGGTTGCAATGGCGCTCGAGATACAGGTGGCGGTCATGACCGCTCCGAAGTCCATCCCGCACACGGAGAGAACGGCAGGCTGAACGAAGATTATATACGACATCGTGAGAAAGGTCGTCACACCCGCTATGATCTCCCGCCCCGGTGTCGTTCCGGCTTTCGACAAATCGAACGGTTTCCTGTTCATTGTTCCTCCTGGAGTTTCCCCACTTCCTGCGTGTCATTCCGGCTTGTCCGGAATCGGCCTAATTATCATATGAGATTCCCGACAAGCGGGAATGACATATGAGGCGGAAATGGCATGCGTAACTGAAATGGCATGCG
>CAZOAR010000068.1:0-9946 GCA_964577985.1 uncultured Gemmatimonadota bacterium
AGGGAGTATGCGGGGATCCGGATGAGTCGATTCAGATCAAGGAAACGAAGACTATGTGATTATACCACAATATCGAAATATTGTCAATGTAGGAGGGGTTTTGCGTACGAGTGGTTTTGTGATCTGGAGTTTCCCCAGTTTCTGCGCGTCATTCCGGCTTGTCCGGAATCGGCCTTGTTGTGCGATGGGATTCCCGACAAGCGGGAATGACATATGGGGCGGGGGTAACATATGGGGCGGGAATGACATGTGAGGTGGAAATTACATCCGGAACGGAAATGACGTCCAGAGTGGTAATGTCATGTGAGGCGGAAATGACATGTGAAGCGGGAATGTCATCTGTCCCTCCAGAAAGGATTTATAGAGACTTAACCAGATTCTCCAGTGAGACTACTGGAGATGGCTCGAGAATGTGATCCAGCGCAGCTCCGGCCTATGTCATTGTCGGTCTCCGCTCACGGTACAACTGCCCTATCTCCGCACCCAGTACGAATACAACCGAAGAATAGTAGATCCAGAATACAACCACGACGATAGTAACGTACGCGCCGTATATCCTCCCGAATGAGGCGATGTTTGCCATGTAGTATCCGAACGCCTCCTGGGCGAATTCCCACATCACCGAGGCCCAGAACGCGCTCACGATCGCACTCCTTCCCCCGATAGAGGAGTACGGGATGAGATAGTAGAGGACGCAGAACATCAGAAATATCACGCTGAAGGTCACTACCTGCAGCATCTCGTTCTGGAACGCGCTGAAATGCAGAAGCTGCAGCAGTTCCGTCCTGGCCGCGAGTTCCTTCGCCACCTCAGTCATCGGCAATATGGTTGTCGAGAGGAGGAAGAAGACGAGCACCAGCAGGATCATCCCGAAGTCCCTGACCTTGCCTATTAACAGGTGTTTTCCTTTTCCTTCCCCGAAGACCATGTTGAGAATAGTACGCATGCTGCTGAAAAGGCTGCTCGCGGCTATCATCAAACCGATAACCCCGATGTAGCCGGCTAATCTCTTGTTGGCGACTACTTCGTCGATGCGGGAGAAGATGATCCCCTTCGCGTACGCCGCGTATTCCGGGTAGGGAATAAGACTGTCGATGGAGGTGGTAACCTGGACCTCGATCGACGACTTCTGCAGGATCACACCAAGTACGGAGAAAAGGACCAGGATGAGGGGAACCACGCATGTGAAGAAAGAGAACGCCAACCCGCCTGAAAGGAGGAGGATGTGATGGCCTCCGAATCGATTGTAGAGCCCGCCGAAATAGTGAAGGAAGAACTCCCTGGCCCATCGGCCGGCGCCAGGCTTTTCTATTCTGGTCTTGTCAATCATAATTGAGAGAAGAATAAGCCGGTTGCTTCTCAAAATCAAATGTGTCGCAGTCGCTGAGCAGTAATTCACCGGATGAGCTCCCCACATTACGCCGACTACAGGCAGGAGCGGCGCAAGCCTTGACAGACCGTCTCCCGCTGTGATATAATCAAACGCAGGAATGGTTCACTACCCATCGATGAGCTTCTGGAGCCGTCGAGGTGGGGACGCCACTGCTCAACGGTCGTTTCTGATGGAGCCGCGTTGATCCACCCGCGACAAGCCGCGCCAATAAATCATTATCAACAGATACTTATCTCTGAAGGAGGCACAGAATGCCACGTCCAGTTCGAACTTGTTTCGCGTCACTGTGCGCCTGCATCATCGCTGTTACAGCTATCATTACCTCAACACCGCTGATCCGCGCCGATCCGAGCTATACTGCCATCGACCTCGGTACACTCAATAATGGTGACCTCAGTAGCTGGGCGTGGAGCGTCAATGAGATCGGACAGGTCGTCGGGTACTCCGACGCCCCCAACCAGATGAGCATCCACGCCTTCCTCTGGGAGGACGGCGAGATGACCGACATCCGTACACTGGGCGGCACGTACAGCTGGGCATACGGAATCAACAACTCAAGCCAGATCACGGGCTATTCGTTCGTAAACGGCATCACGATCCACGGATTCCTGTGGGAAGACGGTACAATGAACGATATCGGCGCCATGCCGGGAGCACGTGGCACGTTCAGCAGGGGCAACGCAATCAACGAATTCGGTGTGATCGCGGGCATCAGCCACAGCACCAGACCGGGCTGGATAGTCCCGTACACCGGTTTCACCTGTGACCTTGGCAACGACTTTCACACGTCGCCGGGTAGCTGGACGGAGATCCCCACTTTCGGGGGATCAGAGAGCATGGCTTACGGCATAAACGACTTCGGCGAGGCGGTCGGCTACTCCCGATTCGAGCCGCCGGAACCAACCGCGCCCCGCGCGTTTCTCTTCAGTGACGGCGAGCTGGTCGATCTCGGCACGCTCGGCGGGAACTACAGCTGGGCAGATAATGTCAACGACCTCGGCCAGGTGGTCGGCACTTCCACCAACGAGGACGAATTCTACCGCGCGTTCATCTGGATCAACGGTCTCATGACCGATCTTGGCGATTTCGGGGGAGATGAAAGCTGGGCCCATGGGATCAACGACCTGGGTCAGGTCGTGGGCAAGGCCGACACGGAAGACGGTAGCAGCCACGGTTTCCTTCTCGATGACGGTATCATGTGGGACCTTAACGAGATCGTCCAGCCCGGGTTGGATGTCGTTTTTCGCAGCGCAAGGGGGATTAACAACGTGGGCCAGATAGTCACCTCCGCGGTTTTGCCAGACGACTCACGGCACGCGTATCTGCTCACCCCCGGTCTTCTCCATCTGGACGCCCCGGATCCCGGAATAGCGGGCATGGTCAACACCTACACCGCCGGCGACGCCGTACCGGGTGAGATGGTCGATTTCTACGAGGGCTCGGTTCCGCTCCCCACGGCGATCGATGAGTGCAGCGCGATAGTCCAGATCAAGGACCCGACGACACTGGGCTCGGCGGTGGCGGGCCCCGATGGCACGGCGTCGATCGAGATATTTGTCTCCGGAAAAGAGAGCGGTGAGACGGTTTTCATCCAGGCGGGCGAATGGACGGACTGCGTACCCAGTAACCTCGTCAGGCACACATTCCAGTAGAGGCAGGACTAATCTGATCCTGAGCCTTCTCTACCATCCTCTTCCTGTCTTCCAATAACTTCACCGGCCTCCCTCGCGTCCACGCTGTTCGTCAGAATGAGGCTCAGTAGTAGGATGACCCCCACAATAAGGAGAAGGCTGAACGCACCGATCGCTTCGATGAGCCGCCCCGCGATGAAGGGGCCGCAGACCACCGAAGCCCGCTGCCCTTTCCGCTCCCGTGTCACCGGGAGCATTGTCGCTCATCATCGATGCTGTCTCCTCCTGTCGCCGCGGGGAAGAGCATAACGACGAGGGCGACCGAGTCAACCAGACTGCATGAATCCGGGATGGGCATTCTGAGAAAGGGAACGAAGAATCGCGTTGACGAACATCTCGGCAAGCAGGTGAGAACCCGTGGCTACTCGGTCACGGTCAGGTCGAATGACTCCTCGTCGATGACAGTTGCCTGGTACAGCCCTACTCTCCCAATTACGCCGTAAGTCAGCGTGTCAACATTCGGGGGGATGAAGATTTCCTGCGCGAAGACAACCGAAGATAGTGCCGGAAGTGGGCCTGAAATCGGGTTGTCCGTGTTGAGCAGACCCAGCGGAACAAGAAACTGAGTCTGGTTGGGCATACTGACAGAGATCCAGTAATCGCCCGACGTAGTCGACGATGTATTGTTAATAATGATAGCGTTGAAGGAGAGGGAGTTTCCCCGGACCACGCTGGCGGGAGTGCCTGGAAAAAGCATAAGATCGATGCCGAGCTCCGGCGACCAGCAATTATCCGCTCCGCCATAGGCCCCAATGTCGCTCCCGGTTCCGCCCAGTCCGGGCGGTCGACATGCATCGAGGATAGACGGATCTCCAGCGTCTACACAGGGAGAAGCACCCTGGAGTTCATAGTCGCCGCCGGCGAAGAGAGGATCGGCGTTTATCATGCCCGTGCCCCAGTTCAAAGTGCACCCGGCATCGACATTCGCCTGTCCCTGGCCACCCTGTACGTCACTATAGCTGATAGAGAGGGTTGAGGGCGCCCCGGTTACGGAGAGTTCATTCCCCAGTGCCGCTGTGTTTCCATAGAAAATAGTCCCGGACACCGTGACGGTGGAGGCGTCACTTGATATTCCCCCACCCTTGTCGGTGGCCGAGTTCTCGTAGATTGTGTTATTAGAGATTGTGGGCACCGTGGAGTGATAGCAAGAGATCCCTCCTCCCACGCCCTGAGACGAATTCCTCGCCAGGATATTGTTCGATATTGTGGGCGAAATCGCGTCCCAGCAGAAGATACCGCCGCCCCAGAAGTCCGTCGTATTCGCCACAAGAGTGTTATTCATAACCGTGGCGGAGGAATTGTAGATAGTGATTCCCCCTCCACTGGAGTTGTCGGCCGAGTTCTTGAAGAGCGTGTTACCCGAAATGATGGGAGACGACTCCAGACAGTTGATCCCGCCTCCGCCACTGTAGTTTGCCGAGTTCTGCATAATCACGTTCCCGGTGATGGTCGGCGAGGGTTCAGAGAAACAGTATATCCCACCCCCCCAGATACCCGCCCAGTTGTTCGTGACGGCATTGTTGTGGATGACCGGTGATGAAGAATAACAGTAGATGCCACCACCACCGCCGTCGACGTCCGTCGTATTGTCATCGATCATATTATCGTTAATCGTGCCCGAGGACATGAAGCACGATATCCCGGCTCCATACTCGACAACACTGTTCCCGACGATGGAATTGCGAACAATTGAAGGCGAGGACCATTCGCACTCTATCCCACCTCCCCTTCCCCCTGTGGAATTGCCGGAGATCACGTTACCTGATATCGTCGGTGAATCGAAATAACAGTAGATTCCCCCCCCGACAGCGGATGCCGAGTTGTCAACAATAGTATTATCGGAGATTATGGCCGAGGAATTTTCGCAATGTATTCCTCCACCAGCGTTGGTGGCCAGGTTGCCCGTGATGATATTACTGGATATCGTGGGAGACGCAGCATCACACAGAATCCCGCCACCACTGGCAGCCCAACCATCGGTTATGGTGAACCCGGACAATACGCTGTTGCTGTCCTCTCCCGAGTTGAAAAGAAAAATAAGTCCCAGTGAACTGCCATCCACTATAGTTGTCGCCACAATGCTCGAATCCGAAGGCCCGGTGCTGGTTACCAGTATCGCCTTGCCCTGGAAGGTAATCCCGTGCTCGTAATAGGTCCCCGGCGAGACAAGTACGGTATCACCGCTCACCGAGCTGCCGATCCCCGCCTGGATGGTGGTGTAATCCGCCGGGACATGGATTACCCTCGAGAAAAGCGGGGACGAACTGATAACGATCAGCGCGGACGCAAGAATGGCACGTTTCTTATGCATGAAATCCCCCTCTGTTACAGTATTTTACAAGGCGTTTCCATTATACCACGTTCCAACTTCCTTGTCAAATCAATTATCATGCGGGCTCTCTTCTCCACGATTCCTCGTTCCAAATGACGACTACACGTTCCACCACGCACTTCCCGCCGTCGGGGATCGTCCCGAGCCGTGGCCCTTGAGAGAAGCAATGACACAACCAACCATCGTGCCGGCGGAGAGGCATATCCAGCACAGGCGGATGCGTCGGCCGGCATCGCGTATATCCCCATTCGTCATGATCCACGAACGGGGAGCATGCCACGTTCTGCATGGAACGCGTATCTTACTTCTTGACAACGTGTTATCTTCCATTCCACCGACTCGCTCACCACGGTGCCACTATTGCATATATCACCATCCGAGACGATTCCCATCAACCCGCAGGTTATGAGAACCTGAGAAAGGAGCCGGTCACGATGCGCACGACGCAGAGACTTGGGACCACCCTTCTCCTCTCCCTCATGATCATTTCCTCCCCTGCCAACCTCAAGAGCGCCGATCTGGACAGGGACGGCATTAACGATGAACTCGAGGAGAACCTGGCGAGGAGTTTTCTGCCATGGATCTGGTACTGGTCGCATGAGAGCTGCCAGGAACCGGGGGTAATCCTCTACCACGTCCGGCCATTTACACCGGGCGGATCGACCGACACTCTCGCGGTGACATACATGACAGCGTACTACAACGACTGTGGAATCAACGGTCACGACTTCGACCTCGAGACATTCGCAGTTACTCTCTATCCAGCGGGAAGTCCGTCGGGGTTCGGAGTCCATTCTCTCACCACCTTCGCCCACAGGGGAACGGTCTGTGAACACAGCGGCACCAGATACTACAACCCGCCTATACCCGATGCCGGAGTTCAGAGTGATACGACGTATTCTTCGTGGGAAGAGATATGGGTCTCCGACGATAAACACGGCTTTTTCCTGACGGACGGGGATTGTGATCCTGGCTGCTTTTTCACAGACGAATGCGGATCTGAACTCGTCATCAATAATGGCAGCCTGGTTCCCCCGGAGGACGGTCAGTTCTACAGCATGTTCAACATCGGCGAGATAAACGACCATCTGATCGAGAACTACACAGAGCTGAACAGCATGGACGGGTTCAGTTTTGCTTCAAGATCTATCTGGGGTGCATGGTGGACGGATGAAGATTATTACCTTGTCTCTCCCGGGCCCACATTGCCGGTACACTTTGAGTTCGCGTCCTTCCCGTATCCTAACCCCGCACGCAGGTGCCAGGAGGACAACATAGGCCTGGACCTGTCGTACAGGAGCCTTATCAGGACGCAGGTCTTCAGCGGCATCACCGGAGAGCTCCTGAGCGATGACTACCTCGGCGAGTTCTGTCCCGAGGCCGATGCCACACGGCTCATGCTGTGGGACGGCCACGATGGAAGCGGTAACTGCCTGAGCATTGGGCCGAAAATCGCCAGAGTGACCGCGTATCGTGGCGGCAACTCCTTTTACTCTGACATCGGACTGAACGTGCTTGGCGAATCCATGCAAAAGCCGCCGAACCCGTCCAACCTGTCTCTTTCACTGGTTGACAACTACGTGCTCCTCTCGTGGGAGGACAACGCGACGGACGAGATCGGGTTCACGATCGAGCGCAGGGCCGGCTCCTGCGCATTCACGCAGCTCACGGAACTGGACAGCAACCCCGAAACCGGAAGCGTGGAATATATGGATTACAAAATTGCAACCGGTGAAACTTACATCTACCGTATCGTAACCAGGGGAGACGGAGGACGTTCAGGACCTTCCAACCTGGAGACGGTATTCATTCCGGCATGCGCTGACAACCCGTACATGATCACGAGTGGACCGACGATACTGGCGGACACGGTCCTCAGTTCAGAGAGCTACCAGGTCGAGGTCGAGACCAACGATTCCGACTGTCCGTTCGTCCAGTACGAATGGTCTGTACACGGCAACCAGTATTCGGAGCCAGGGACGATTGTCGGATCGGGCAGCAGGGTCACATACACGGCGCCCACACTCGACTGCGATCAGCTTTCCTACCCCGCGTGCCACAACACGATAGATGTGACAACAAGGTATCTGGGGCGCGCTGACTCGTCATCCACTGACTGGTTCGTCATACGCTGCCCGCATCCAGACACCACAGGATGCCCGTTCCTCTATGTCTGGGACGGTAAGGGATTCTTCGCCGAGAACAACCTCCTTCCTGCCTCAGAGCTCACCAGTTCCTCGGTCGTTGACTACTACGCACTGCGGGGAAGGGCTTCGCCAGTAGATGGCGAATATCTCCTCGAGATCAGAGAGGATGAGCGCGAACATTCCACTCTGGACAAAATCGAACTGTTTTTCGTGGATCACCCGGCCCGCGAGAGGATAGGAGTCACCCACGAGGGAAGGCTCATCAGTTACACCGATCTGATTCAACCCGCTTCAGCCACAGACCTTGCGGGAGAGGATCTCCTTCCCGGGCTCCTCGAGGCCGATGGTTACGCCTCCGCCGGGAGCACGGGTGACGAGGTGAAAATCGCCTTCGATCATTCGGGGCCCGGAGTGCTCGTTCTCTTCGTGATTCCAGGCGAGAAGAAGAAGTCGCCGGGTCCACGGATCATCCCGGGCGACGGCAGGGGCCCAGGTGGTGGTAACGGAGGAGCGACCTATCTTCCGAGACTCGTCGGAGGCTATCAGTTCTTTGATGTTCAGGCCGAGGCTGATGAAGAAGGCGGAGCCCGATTCTCTCTCTTCTGGCCTGAACCCGTTTCATTGGACTATGTCGGCATGACCGGCAACGACAGCAGAGCCGTGGCAGGAATGAGTCTGAGGCTGAACAGGGCCGTGCATTCAGCAGAGGGCGAAGTCTCAGAGCGTCTCGACAATGTCGATGGCCAGGCGGTGACGCTCGATCCTGGAGAGAAGATCGACCTCTTCTTCGAGGCACCCTCTATCGCGGGAGGATTGAAAAGAGATCTGATCGTGGCTGTCCACGGGCGTTACGACCGCTGACTCGAAAGATGACTGCCTTAGTGGTTCTATGCATAACCACTAAGGCCTGCATTTTTTCATCACATATCTGCACCGCATCCTGAAAGGCGGGAGTGAACCGGTACTCTCAAGGTTCCTCCCGCCTTGACAATTGAACCATCCAGAGACATTATGATTGGTGGAACCAGAAGAATGGGGGGTAATATGATAGAAATATCTCAGATCGATCATATAAACATGACTGTCAACTGCCTCGCGAAGTCGATTGAGTTCTATGGTGACAATTTCGGTTTCAAGCTCATGGAGGACCATTCCACCGACGAGGAGCCGTGGGCCGTCATCGGCATTCCAGACAAAGCATATCTCTGCCTTTATGAACATCCTGGAAGAAAGAGGCCTGGCGATGAAATGACAATCAATCACTTCGGGTTCGTGGTGGATGACTTCGAACATATGCTCAAGACCCTGAAGACCGACGGTATAGAGGTACTCTATGGCGGCCCTCTGCAATGGGCGCGATCGCGGTCCGCCTACATCGTCGATCCAAGCGGTTACGAGATCGAACTCGTAGAAAACATCGGCGGTGGACTGGAGGAGATATGACACGTCATGAAGCGATGGAACTGCTGTTCGAGTATACAGAGGGAGAGAGTCTGAGAAGGCACGCGCTGGCGGTGGAGGCATCGATGCGCACTTACGCGAGCCTTCTGGGGGAAGACGAGGAGAAGTGGGGACTGGTCGGCCTGCTGCACGACTTCGACTACGAGAGATATCCCGACGCCACTGATCACCCGATCAAGGGCGCTGCAATCCTCGAGGAAAGGGGCGTCTCCGGGGATATACGACGCGCCATACTCGGACACGCCACATATACCGGGGTTGAGAGAGACACGAAGATGGCGAAGGTTCTCTTCGCCTGTGACGAGCTGTGTGGTTTCATCTACGCGTGCGCCGTGGTCCGTCCGAACAAGATCGCCGACATGAAGGCCAAATCGGTCAGAAAAAAGATGAAGGACAAGGGGTTCGCGCGCGCGGTCAGCCGGGATGACATAAGGGAAGGTGCGGAAGAGTCCGGATTCGATCTCACCGAGCACATAACCTGTGTCATCGAGGCCATGCGTGGCATATCGGGTGAACTCGGCCTCTGATACCCGACTGATTCAATTGACAATCAACCGCGCAGGTCATTCCCCTCTCATGTGTCATTCACGCCTCATGTGTCATTCACGCTCGTCGGGAATCCCATCGCGCAATCAGACCGATTCCGGACAAGCCGGAATGACACGTAAAAAGCAGGGAAATCCCAAACCCCTCTTCTGGAGTTTCCGCATCATATCTCATTCATGCTTCATGTGTCATTCACACTCCACATGTCATTCCCGCCTCATGTGTCACTTCTGCTCCATACGTCATTCCCACCCCACATGTCATTCACACCTCACATGTCATTCCCGCTCGTCGGTAATCCCATCGCGCAATCAGACCGATTCCGGACAAGCCGGAATGACACGTGAAAAGCAGGGAAATCCCAACCTGAAGGACT
>CAZOAR010000069.1:0-9878 GCA_964577985.1 uncultured Gemmatimonadota bacterium
TGGGCCATCCTGAGTCCCATCAATCGCTCGTTCTTCTTCCCGCTCTCGAGCAGGTGCGTTAAATCATGGCTATCCTCCTTGCGAAGAGCCTCTCCTCCGAAATAGAGGATAAGCAGGAGCAGGGCACCACCAGCGATTATCAACAAGCTCTTCGCTTTCGAAGCGGATTGGTGGACATATCTTATGAGCGCCGCCAGGAGCAGGAAGGCGGCGAAACACACAACAATGGTCGGCCCCGAGGGGATGTCGTTCGTGTACGACAGCACGACTCCCGCTATGCTGACCAGGGTGCCGACTATCCAGCCGATTACAAGACGAGTCGCGACACCCCGCGCGAAAAGGACCGCCACGACAGCGGGAATAACGAGGTAGGAGAAAACGAGAAGGACTCCCCCGATTGCCACGGAGTTTGTCACTACCAGCGCGAAGGAAAAATAGAAGAGAAAGTCCCACCAGCGAAGAGATATTCCCTCCTCTTCGGCGGCATCGCGGTCGAGCGATATCTTGAGGAAACGGTCCCTGAAGCGGTAGTGAAAGATACCGATGGCAACATATAGAACACCGAGATAAAGGACCGTATCACCCCGCACCCAGAGAATGCTCCCTGCCAGCAGAGATCTTATCTCATCCGCGCCGTGAGGGAGATTGATGCTCGCCAGGATCGTGGCGGCGAGGGCTACGGCATAGGTGATGCCGATCACGGCCTCGTGAGGGACCCTTTCGTGACGCATCCTGGTCAGGGAGAACACCCCCGCCCCCAGGAATGCGAAGAGGAGCGAGAAGCCCTTTACCGCCCACACGTCGGCCTGCGGCTCGTACCCCAGCAGCACACCATAGATGGCCCCGAGGGCCGCGATCTGGGCCAGTGCCAGATCGACGAAAATCACCTTCCGCGAGATGACATGGAGACCCAGGTATACGTGTATCCCGGCAATAAGGAGGCACGCCAGAAAGGGATAAGTCATCAGATGAAAGAACTCGGCCATCTCCTAATCCTCCCCGTATATGTTCAAGAGACTGTTGAGATAGCGGTCCATCAGCTCGAAATAGTCTCTCGAGCCTATCTCACCCGTTATGTCGATGGGTAGAACAACCACCGACGCGCCCGTTTCCCTGGCTAAATAGTCTGCCGCCGAACGGTCGTAGAACATTGCGATTACAATGGCCTTGATACCGTCCTTCTTCATCATCCGAATCACCGCGTCACGATGCTTGGCAGACGGGGTAATCCCTGGCTTTTCTTCTATCTCCACCGGGATCTCGAGACCGAACCTGCTGGCAAAATAGATCCATGTCTTGTGATACGTCACGAGTTTCTCGCCCGCGAGTGGCCTGGCTTTCCCGAGCCAGCCCCCAATATCATCCGTCAGTCCCCTGGACTCGAGATACGCCATGAGCCTGTGCTGCCTGGTCAGGCGGCTGAGCTTGCTGCTTCCAATCTTGTCGACCAGAACGCTGCCGTAGAGAGCAACGTCTATCCTGCGCTGGAAATCCGCCAGATTCCTTCTGTATTCCCCGTCGCCTTGCGGATCGACCCTTATGAGGCCTTCCACAATGTTCTCTGCCATTTTCCGGACGTTCAGCGGGTCGAGCCAGATGTGAGGATTTCCGTACGGGTGGATGTCGCCCCATTCCCTCGAGAGCACTTCCGGCAACTCCAGAGTCGAAATGCCTGTAGAGGCTATCACTCGCCCCGGCTGTCCGCTCTGGATGGCCGGGTTACCAGACCCGTCGACTACCTTCTGACCCCACAACTCGAGCTGGAGGCCCACTTCAACGAAGAGGTCGGCGTCCCGGGCCATCTTTATCAACGTAGGCCTCGGTTGCACATAGTGTGGGTCCTGTTTTGGATTGCTGAGAGAATGCGCCTCGACCCTGTCCCCTCCCACTTCTTCCACGATGTAACGGAGAACGGAAAGCGTCGTAACGGCTTCTATCCTGTCGTTGGCTTCCACCGGGCGTGCAGCCCCTCCGAGGAGCGCTATCAGCGCGGGCACCAACCCAATCAATAATATTCTTTTCTTCACGTTGAACTCCTTGATCTGAAGGGGGGTCATCGGTTGACCCAGTAGGGTTCCACGGGATGCGAACCGTAGACGAAATTGATCTCAAGAAAGACGGTGTCCAGACCGCCCATCGTATCGCGATCGCTTGTCGTGTGCTGGTAGCCGCCGCGAAATCTGAGGAATTCGGTCGTATAGTACGTGGCATACGCGCTTACGGACCTGCTTTCCACCGATTCGTCGACATGATTCACCCGACCGTAACGTCCCCCGAGATAGATCTGCCTGTTCAACTGCACCTGGGACCAGGCATAGTAGCCGAGGGGATCGCCATTCGACCCTGCCATGTCGCCGGCATCGAGCAGAAAGAACTCCCCGCCCAGCAGGAATGATCTCCACTCCCCTCCGACACTCGGTTTCCATTTATAGGTGAAGTCAAGACCGTAGAGCCTCGAGTCAGGCTCGCCGGCCGCGGATGTCCTGCCGAGGTAGGATGAGGCACCGAATTCGATATCGTGCCCGGCCATGAGATCGGTGAACCACTTCACGTGACCAAGGAACGCCAGATTATCCGCCCTGGTGCCATTGCCTACAGGAAGGCCGCCTCCGTTCAGGACACTCATGTCGGCTTCCACGACGGTGCGATCCCACGGCAACGGAAGGAAAAATCGACCGGAGACACCGTTCTGGACAAACCCTTCCTCTCCCAGGAAGAACCGCAGGGGAAGAGGATAATCTACCTGTGGAAGATCGTGTTGATGTATCTGGTTGAAACGACCGAAGGCTGGACGGAACCGCCCGGCCCGCAGTTTCAGTCCCCAGGGCGCCGAGTTCAGGAGGGGAAGTTTCTTGATCGTCACATAACCTTCCTCGATGAGTGCCTCGTACTGCCCGGGGGTCTCCGAGTCGAAGGCGGCGATGACCACACCATCCGCCCATGGATCGATACTCGAGCGAAGGTCGAGCTCGACCTCCCGCAGGTTAAACCTGTCGTCGATCGCTTCCCCCGCGTCGTTCTTCACCGGCTGATCATCCGCACGAGCCAGAAAATCGCCGAATGCCGTCATCTGCGGGTTGAAGAGGTTCGGTTTTATGGTGGATGGCGGCGGCTTCACGTCGAGCGATTCGAACAACTCTTCTTCGAGAAAGTCTATCCGCTCCTCGAACGCCTTCTTATCGGCCATGTATTGTTCTTCCAGTTCCCGAATCCTGTTGTCCAGTTCTTCGACCTCGCCGTTTACTTCCGCATGCAGAAGGCTGGCCGGCAATAGTGTAAGAAACAACGGGACCAGGAAGAGGAACAGCCACGTTACTGCCATGTTTTCCTCCAATATCCTGTTATGCAATACGACACGTCGATACGCGCTGAATTGCAGTATCAATATGTTTGATAAGAGAATGAAAATGGAAAGGATTCTGTCAGGCGGCAGGAGGGGCTCGAACGGGGATTGTGAGCACCCTGTGCATCGATCGCGGGCATTCCGCGGGAGCGAACGCCACAGGACCGAGCGGTACGATCAGGACCTCGCTGGATACCGCTTCGGTCTTTCCTTCTGTCTGCGCCGTAGCGGCACAGATCAGACAGGTATTATGCGAAGAGAGGTCGGCATGCCGGTGGATGACAATAGAGTACCGGCTGACGAGGACAATAAAAAGCAGGATGACCCCTGCGGCTGTTCGCCAGGCGGGGTATCTGGATGCGTTGATTACAGTCATTATTCCTGTGTGCAGGGGCTTGCTGAAACGATCAATAAAGCTAAGTTACTTTATTAGCATAAGATATTGCGGCAGGATAGTCAAGCGGCAAGCCCAACCAGCGTTTCCAATTGTGTCGCGTCATTCCGGTTCGCTCGGAATCAACCTGATTGGCAGATAGGATTCCCGACGAGCGGGAATGACAGGCCCGGATAAGACTCAGAATGATCCAACCGGGTTTTCCAGGTAAATTCATGGGGAACTTTTGGAGCGCTCATGTTGTCAAAAGGTATAAAGGGTGATGTCGCACAACAGCCATGAGGCGCTCTCATAACACAAATCATGAGCATGGTGCCAGGAGATGTATGACGCGAGGTTTGATTTGAATGCCAGGGTGAGGGCATACTCTATCGCCGCATCGATTTGTCTCCACATACTTCTCCTCCTTCTGTGGGTTCTCGGAGAGAGACTGGACCTCTTCGCGATTGCAGCCGACCGGGCGTTTCCCACCGCAGAAGAACCATTGATCTTCGAGATCGTGCAACCGCGGGAGGTCATCGAAACACCAGACGACGCTGAGACGGTTAACAACCAGCAGAAGGCTGATTATCTGTCTGACAAGAACGCGCTGGCGCGAAACAATGAGCCGGCTCCCGACCTTGAACTGGCTGATCCGTACGCGCGCGGCGACCTCGATGTTCCTGAATTGCCGACACAGCAACTACCTCCCGGGAACGAGATGGAAAAGGCCATGAAGGGACCGGAGACCGAAGAGGCGACGGATGGGCAGCCGGAGGATGACAGCAGGACTGATGACCTTTACGCGTACAACTCTCTAAGAAATCTGCCTCGCGAGTCGTTATTGAGGTCACCGTCTGTCGGAGAACCGGGTATTAGAGACGCCATACCCGGGGTCCTGTTCGACAATCCCGACAGCAGGGCATCGGACACGGGAGGACTCTCGTTCAACACCTATGATTGGGATTTTGCCCCTTATATGTTAACATTGAAGAAGAAGATCCAGCGGAACATCTACCCGCCGATGGCCTTCACTCGCATGGGGTGGATCAGCGGCGAATCCACGATCAAGTTCAGGATTTATCCAAGCGGCAGAATGGAAGGGCTGGAAGTGCTTGGATACACCGGTCATCGAAGTCTGATGGAGACCAGCTACCAGGCTATTGAAATCTCGGCGCCGTTCTCGCTGCTGCCGCCCGATTTTCCGGAGGAATACCTGGAGGTGACGGCAAGGTTCTCGTATCTCGTGGGAAAACCGCATAACTGAGAGGAAGGAAATCGAATGGATCAGTTCTTTGCATTTCTTGCCAGGGGTGGACTCATGATGTATCCACTCCTGCTCTGCTCGATACTCGGGCTGGCCATCGTCATCGAGAAGACCCTCTCACTGCGGCGGAAGAACGTGATCATCCCGGAGGTGATCAACCTGCTCGACAACATCAGGGGCCCGGATGACGTCGGGCTGGCGCTGTCGATGTGTGAAAAGTACGATGGCTCTTTCGCGAATATCATCCGTGTCGGCCTGGAGAACCGCGAGCTCCCGAAGGATGAGATAAAAGAGGCCTTGAATGACCAGGGGAGGCAGGAGGTCCACACACTCGAGCGCGGGCTCGTGATGCTCGAGACGATCGCCGCCATTTCTCCCCTGCTCGGTCTTCTCGGTACGGTAATAGGCATACTGAAGGTCTTCAATGTCATCTCCATCATGGGCGTGGGGCAGGCATCCGCGCTCTCGGGCGGCATTTCAGAGGCGCTTATCAGTACCATAGTGGGACTTTCGATCGGCATCCCGGCCGTCGTCGTGTACAACTATTTTTCAAACAAGGCGGAGGGACTCGTCCTGGAGATCGAGAAATACTCATCCATCCTCCTCAGGAAGGTGATCTCCTTCAGGAGCTCAGGCAGGGAAGAGAACATTGCAGTTTAGCGAGAAAAAGAAAAGGAAAGTCCTCATCAACATCACTTCACTGATCGACGTGCTCTTTCTCCTGCTCATCTTCTTCATGGCATCCTCGACCTTTCTCGAGCAGCCGGGCATCAAGCTCGAGCTGCCTTACGCCGAGAGTGCCGCCATAACGGAGCAGAAGGATTACACACTCTTTATCGACAAGGATGGCAATATGTTCCTGAACGAGGACACGGTCGACCTCGACAACCTGGCCTCGATGTTGAAAGAGGCATTGCCCGCTATGGAGGATGGTGCACTCATACTGAAGGCCGACAAGGACGTAACACACGGGATGGTCGTCAGGGTGATGGACATATCGAAGAAAAGCGGCGTGAAGAAGCTGATCATAGGGACGAAGCTCGAGGAGTGATCAAAGGCTCGTCCACCCACGGAGGAACGCGAACATAATGAGAATGATTGAGAGATACAAGCCCGCCGTCACGAGGAATGGGCTTATCCTTATCGCCGGCGCCGCCTGGCTGGGAGTCGGTGCGATGCTCCTTATCCGGGCCACTTTATGGCTCTCGGGAGCGAACTGGTCGCACCCTTACATCTTTGAAGCGGTTGGAGTCGGCGCCGCGCTGCTTGTTCACCGCTTCGGGTTTGTGAAAATAGTGGACAGGAATCTCGCCAGAATCCTGCCTGTGAAAGATAAGAGATGCCTCTTCTCTTTCATTCCCTGGAGGAGCTATCTCATAATCCTGGTTATGATTACGATGGGTGTGGAGCTGCGCCACTCCTCCCTCCCCAGACAGTATCTCGCCATCCTCTACACCACGATGGGACTTGCGCTGCTCCTCTCAGGCGCAAGGTATATCAGGGTCTTCCTCAGAGAGACAGGCGGGCCGGGATCCGCTTGAAGCAAGGCCCCGGAGTATTCAGCCTTGAACGGTTCATAATCGGCCACAGCGTTCGGGGCGTCATTCTCGAACAGACCAACAATGATGGCCGTAAAAGGTGTCGACGTGCCGGGCATACGGGAGAGATAATATGAGCAGGCTTTGTATCCTTCTGGGCATGACAATCTTTGGCTGGATCGGCTGGTGGATCGGGGCAAGATCCGGGCTCATGACTGGCTTTCTTCTCAGCGGCATCGGAAGCATGCTGGGTGTTTATCTCGGCTGGCGTTTCAACCGTGATTACCTCGACTGACGGGACGTGTTAAGAGAACAGGAAATGAATACAAACCTGCCCGTACAGGTTCCCTGAATAGACCCATATCTGTCCGGGCGAGCGGAGATGACAGGGACAAATCTGACAACGCGTTGGTGCGGGCGAAGGAAGCAGGACAATGGTATCACAGCCTGTTGACAAGGCGTATCCTGGCCCGCCCCCACCCCATCTCTAATCTCCAGAGATATCCCCGGGAAAACTCTTGACAAATATCATGGCCGCACTATATTATATCAGTATATCTTGATATGGTGATATAGTATGAAGACACTGACCTATTTCAAAGCACTCTCAGACGAGACTCGCGTCCGGATACTCAACGTGCTGCGGCACTTTGAGCTGAACGTGAATGAGATCGTGAAACTGCTCAATATGGGACAATCGAGGGTGTCCCGCCATCTCAGGATAATGAATGACAGCGGGCTCCTTCTATCCCGACGTGATGGGCTATGGGTGTTCTATTCAGCGCCGAAGGAGGGCGATGCCAGCGGATTCATCGATTCGATCGGTTATCTCCTCTCTGGCGATCCCATTCTGGAGGCCGATATGGGACGCGCGGCAGACATTCTCAACGACCGTAAGAGAGAGACGTCTCAATTCTTCGACTCGGTCGCTGAGGACTGGGAGTTCATGAAACGCACCATCATCGGTGAGCGGGATCTTGCGGCGGAGATCTCTAAACGCGTTGAATCGTGCGACGTTGTCGCAGACCTCGGCTGCGGGACCGGCGACCTGCTGGTCCATCTGCAGAAGAAGGCGAAAACAATCATCGGCGTGGACAATTCACCCAGGATGCTCGAACGCGCACAACGCTATTGTTCGGACAACATGATGACTGCGGATCTTCGCATAGGCGAACTCGAGCACCTGCCCATGTGCAACGGGGAAGCGGATTGCGTCATCATCAATCTTGTCCTGCACCATCTGGCGGTGCCGCTGGACGGAATAAGAGAGGCGTACCGCGTGTTGAAGAGACGCGGTCGGCTGATAATAACGGATTTCGACAGACACGAGGATGAGACGCTGCGGGAGCAGTATGGGGACAGGTGGCTCGGATTTGAAAAGGAGGAAGTGGAAAACTGGATGAAAAGTGTTAACTTCAGGATAGAGACGTTCGTACAGCTCAAGGTCAAGCGTGGCCTGAGTATCAACCTTTATGACGCACACAGGAATTAGACTCAGGGAGGTCTGCTATGACAACGGCAACAGGAGTTATTGCACTGGATCCGCAATTGAAGCACAAGGTGGCTGACATATCTCTCGCCGGCTGGGGCAGGAAGGAGATGCAGCTTGCGGAGAAGGAGATGCCCGGTCTGATGGCGGTAAGGAAAAAATACGGCCCGGAAAAGCCCCTGGGAGGATTGAAGGTAACCGGAAGTCTTCATATGACGATTCAGACCGCCATGCTGATCGAGACACTGACAGAGCTCGGCGCGGATGTCCGCTGGGCGTCATGTAACATTTTCTCCACGCAGGACAACGCTGCCGCGGCAATAGCGGAAGCTGGACAGGCAGCGGTCTTTGCATGGAAAGGCGAGTCGCTGGAGGAATACTGGTGGTGCACGGAGCAGGCGCTGACATGGCCCGACGGGAGCGGCCCGGACCTGATCGTCGATGACGGAGGCGATGCGACACTCTTTATTCATGAGGGCGTCAAGGCAGAGGCCGACCCCTCAGTGCTCGAACAGCCGGCCGGCAACAGAGAGTTCCAGTGTGTACTCGATCGCCTGAAGGCAGGCCTCGAACGCAACCCCCGGCACTGGACCGACGTCGCCGCGGGTATAAAAGGAGCCTCCGAGGAGACGACCACGGGTGTACACCGCCTCTATCACCTCGCGAGCGAGAAGAAACTCCTCTTCCCCGCCATCAATGTGAACGACTCCGTCACCAAGTCGAAGTTCGACAACAAGTACGGGTGTCGCGAGTCGCTCGCCGACAGCCTCAAGCGCGCGACCGATATCATGCTCGCGGGAAAGGTGATAGTGGTTCTCGGGTACGGAGATGTGGGCAAGGGTTGTGCACAGTCGATGCGAGAGTACGGCGCGCGCGTTATCATAACGGAGATCGACCCGATCTGCGCGTTGCAGGCAATGATGGAAGGTTATGAAGTCAACACCCTCGAAAATGTCGCCGATCTTGGTGATATCTTCGTGACTGCCACTGGCAACTACAGGATCATCCACGGCGAACATGTGGAACGCATGAAGGACGAAGCCATCATCTGTAACATCGGTCATTTCGACAACGAGATCGACATGGAGTACATCGAGACGAATGGAACGAGGACAAATATAAAGCCGCAGGTGGACAAGTGGACAATGAAGTCGGGCCGTTCGGTAATCGTGCTGGCGGAGGGACGCCTGGTGAATCTGGGCTGCGCGACAGGTCATCCGAGTTTTGTGATGAGCAACAGTTTCACGAACCAGTGCCTCGCCCAGATGGAACTCGCAGCCCGAGAGCACGAGAACCGGGTCTACACCCTCTCCAAGGAGCTCGACGAGGAGGTCGCGCGCCTGCACGTCGAGGCACTCGGCGGAAAACTGACCAGGCTCTCGAAGGAGCAGGCCGATTATCTCGGCGTACCGGTCGAAGGCCCCTTCAAGCCGGAGCACTACAGGTACTAAGTGGTTATGAAGGAAGTATTCAAGGAGCTTGGTCTACTTCCACGAGTTGCTTGAAGAGGGCAAAGTGGGCCGACCTTCTCGCAGCGGTGTATTGCTTCACTCCTGCTGATCCTACCCACAGACCGAGGGGACTATTTCGATGATTGCGTGATCTCGGATATGTCCATTATCTGAAGATTTGGACCCACTTGTAGAAACTGCTACCCATTCATCATCCCTCCTGGTGCAGCTAACGTCATTCGAATAACCTGCAAAGCGCGTCCTGCGAAGTCGGCTGTCCCGGCCTTCGCCCTGCGAAGGTCGGGACAGAGCGGTTTGTCAGGTTCATTCGATTGTTAGATTATGGTATAAGAACTTCTATGATTCCCGAATTTCATTATACCCGATGAGCGGAGACATGTCAAGCAATATTGGGTG
>CAZOAR010000070.1:0-9449 GCA_964577985.1 uncultured Gemmatimonadota bacterium
AATATCTACGCATTCCACCGCTACACTGGGAATTCCGCTCTCCTCTCCTGACCTCAAGTCGGGCAGTTTCAAATGCAGGTTTACTGTTAAGCAGTAAGATTTCACACCTGACTTACTCGACCGCCTACACGCCCTCTACGCCCAGTAATTCCGAACAACGTTCGCTCCCTCCGTATTACCGCGGCTGCTGGCACGGAGTTAGCCGGAGCTTCCTCTGGTGATACTGTCAATTCTATGAGCTATTTACCCATAAAGGTTTCTTCTCACCTGACAGAGCTTTACAACCCGAAGGCCTTCATCGCTCACGCGGCGTTGCTGCGTCAGACTTTCGTCCATTGCGCAATATTCCCTACTGCTGCCTCCCGTAGGAGTTTGGGCCGTATCTCAGTCCCAATGTGGCCGTACACCCTCTCAGGCCGGCTACCCATCGTCGCCTTGGTGAGCCATTACCCCACCAACAAGCTAATAGGCCGCGAGCCCATCTCCAGGCGATTGCTTCCAGGGAGAGGCAATCTTTGATCCAGACGACATGTGTCGTTTGAGCCATATCCGGTATTAGCCCCGATTTCTCAAGGTTATCCCGAACCTGAAGGCAGGTTGCTCACGTGTTACGCACCAGTTCGCCACTTTACTCGCTTCCCGAAGGAAACTTTCTCGTACGACTTGCATGTATGAAGCACGCCGCTAACGTTTGTTCTGAGCCAGGATCAAACTCTCCATAAAAAAACCACAACTATCCCATGGGGATAGCTTTTTTCATGATAGACCTTCGTCTTACCGAAGGCCCGTGTCAAGGGCTCAAATAAAAGTCGGCTTAGCACACTAATTTTCAAAGAGCAATGCCTTAGCATTTTGTAAGGCAGAAAAAGAATATAATCCCACGGGCCGTTTGTCAAGAGTTATCGAAACCATGAGAACGGCCTGAATAACACCAGAGAATAGTAAGATTCCTGATGTTGTTTGTCAATGCTTTTGAGAATTGATTTCAGCGGTCGAGAATTATCCTTACACTGTCGGGCTCTCCGACACCGACAGGCAGATCCATATCCTTCTCTTGAAAACCTTCTGCGACAGCATCAAGATGATGATAACCGTCCTCCAGCAGGCGAAGGCGAAACCTCCCGGCTCCATCGACCCTGAGCGTGAGCACATCGTCCACGGAGACCAGCGCATCTGTCACGGGGCGGCCAGAATTATCCTGAACGATTCCGCTTACGTGGAATCGATTCTCTTCCGCGGCGCCGAAGTAGCGCAGCAATGCGTTGTAGACCGAGTAAGACTCGAGGCGGATCATCCTGTCGGGACCTGCGCTGCTTTCATCCATCGCCACATCCACCGCTACCGTCGGACTCGGAGTGTGTCTCATGACCGTGGAGGCCTCCTCTCTCACTCCGACTGTCAATCCCGTGAGCGAAGAGAGTTCATCGCGCAGCAAATCGGCCAGCCTTTCGCCCGCCGTTGAACCCGGGAAGTTTGACACCGCGATGCTCTCACCCTGCTGTCGAACCGAGTGGCGCAGGATTACATGCACATCGGCCTCGCTCTCCGCCGATATCATCACGCGGTGATAAGGCGAGAGCGGCACATCCCTGTCCCGAACCAGCACTACCTCTGCGCCGCCCGCCTCCAGGAGGGTACGCGCATCGCGCGCGGTCATGAGGTTCATGTCCGAGATACGGTATCCTCGTACAATCGGATCGTCCATCCTGCTTTCGCAGGGATCGATGACGACCACCTTATCCTCCAGGACACTGTTCTGAATCGGGTTGAGGCTCAGATCGACCCTGGAAAGTTCTCCGCGCTTCATTGTTATCACTTCATTGTATGCTCGATATCCCCTCTTGCGGGTACTCAGCAGATACTCCCCATCAACAGCCGCCGACAGGGCCGCGTATCCCTCCGGGGACGTCAGAGACCTCTCCGACTCGTCTCCCCTGCTCAGGGCGACCGACACATTCGCGATCGGAACATCAGTCTTACCATCCCGCAGTATGACGACCGCCTGCCCGACACTTGATTTGCCGATCTTCAGCTCCTCGCTTGTCGATACATCTTCACAGGCCGCATCGAAGCGGATCGTCCCACTCTTCGCAGCGGGATAGAGGATGCTCGCCCGCCCACCAGATACCTTCTTCGCCCAAGCCTGGTTGCCGCTTCCTTTAGCCCTGAACTTGACGACCTTTCCGTCCACGACAGAATTCCCCGTACTATCCACCACGTACGCCTCGACCAGGACCAGGCTCCTTCCACCCGGCGGAATATGATCGGGGATAACCCGCAGATGAATTCCCGCTGCCGGAAGCGAGACTCGCAGAATCATGCTCAGCGGAATCGCCGAGTTGCCCCTGAGATTCTTTGCATTCAACTGCAATGTGTGCTCGCCGCTCGCAAGAGGTGCATCTGGATTACAGGTCAGCAGGCCGCCGTCAACGCTGTACTCGCCTGCTCCGATCTCATTACCGTCAATACGCAGCGATATGGAGGAGACATCCACGGGGGAACCGTCATTCCCGGGAAGGAGATCAACTCTCAGCGTCGGCCTCGTGGTGTATACAGTGTCGGCCGCTGAAAAAAGGGGCTGTATCGATGGTCTTCCGCTCGAGAAATAGTCCAGGATGCCGAGGAGATAAGCCTGTGCCTCCAGACGCAGTTTTTCCCTCTTCTTCAGTTTCCTGGCCATGCTGGAGTTCGAGATGTATGATGCCTCGCCGAGTACCGCAGGGCGGTCACTGTTGCGGAGCAGATAGTAATTGCCGGGGAAGAGATAGTTTTCCTCCAACCCCAGGTTTTCGGCCAGGTGTCTGTGGATCGACCGCGCTGCCTCGAGTGATGGACCCTCATCGCCCATCTTATAGTACGTTTCCACGGCGTTGTAGTCCCTGCGTTTGTCCAGGGAAGAGTTGTGGTGGATCGAGAGGAAGAGATCAGCACCAAGGTAGTTGGAAAGCTCTACTCGGTCCCTCAGGTTCTCCCTGAGGGCCCCATCCTCCCTGGTGGGCGTTTCACCTTCGCCTGCTCGCGTAAGGATTACTCTCGCCCCATATTCCCTGAGCATGCCGGCAAGATAGAGAGAGACCCACATATTCACGTCGGCCTCCCTGAGCCCTCCATCACCGATCGCCCCGTCGAAGCCGTATCCATGTCCGGGATCTATCACGATCAACCGTCCATCGAGCAGGCTCTGATCTGCGGCCGGGATTTTCTCGACCATCGATGAATACGCCCGATCCCTGTATCCGTGACTCAGAAAAGGCGCGCAACCGAAAAGAAAAGCGGGTAGGCAGGCCAGGAACAACCTGCAGCGGTAACTGGCAGTAAGGCTAAACATGATTCTTCCGGTTCCATTCCACTGGTCGAAGGTTTGAACAGGCAACGCTCTCTGTCCCGGCATTCTATAAGATGGAACATGCAAAGTCAAGTGGGTTAGAGAATGTCAGGAATCAAGGCTAAACTTTTTTGGAATTGGTCTTGATACTCCGGTTCCGATTTATTATAATAGATAATAACGAAAGTTTGTTAGATCGCTGGAAGCGGTGAGGCGTTGCAGCTCACCTGTGGACCTTAACTTCATCGGGGGTCAAAATGAGTGAATCATTCAAGAGAGAGGTTGCCAAGCGATTGGCAGAGGCGAGAGGAAATGTCTCTCAGAATCGCCTGGCGAAAGAGATCGGATATGCTCAGCAGCATATCAACCGTTACGAGAGAGAATTTGTACCTAAATCCTACACCCTGTTGGATAAGCTGGCTCGCATAAAAAATATAAACATCAACTGGCTTCTGACGGGTGAGGGCGACAAGTACATCTACGCGCATCGTACGGATAACATGCGCCCGGAGGAGATTCTGGACCGTATCGACGCGCAGGACGTTCTCAAGAAACTTGAAGGTCTGGTAAGCATCCTGATCGACAAGAGACTCGAAGAGCTGGGCGTTGACACAAATCAGTTGAACGTGGGTAAGAAGAGCGCCTAAGTAATGTATGCCGAATTAACGGTATGCCTCAACAGTGCGAGAAACAAAGAAGGGGACTTCTCATCAAAGCGAGTCCCCTTCTTCTGTAATCGAGACCAACAGATCGGCGGCAGAGCAATCAGTTCGCCGTATTCTCCCTCATCTGGGCGTCGACAACTGCTATCGCGGTCATGTTGACGATATCGCTCACGTCGCATCCTCTCTGCAGGACGTGCACCGGCTTTTTCATACCCATCAGAATCGGACCGATGGCTTCGGCTCCGCCCAGGTGCATCAACAGCTTATAGGCAATATTTCCTGACTGGAGATCCGGGAAGATCAGGACGTTTGCGCCTTCCTTGAGCGAGCAGAACGGATAAGTTCCCTTGATTATCTCGGGCACGACGGCCGTGTCAGCCTGCATCTCACCGTCTATCACCAGGTCCGGCCTCATTGCCCTTGCTATCTCCGTCGCCCGGGCAACCTTTGCAGCGAACTTGTGACGGCTGCTCCCGAAATTGGAGAAGGAGAGCATGGCTACCCTCGGCTCCACGTCAAAGCGGCGCGCTGTGTCTGCGCAGCATACGGCTATTTCCGCCAGTTGCTCCGCGTCTGGATCGATATTCACAGTGGCGTCGGCGAAGAAATAGACGTCGTTCTTGAACACCATCATATAAACACCGGAGACACGCGTCAGATGTTCATCCACACCGATTACCTGCAGGGCGGGTCTGATCGTCGCCGGATAATGGTGCCTCAATCCGGATATCAACCCGTCGGCGTCCCCCATATGCAGCATCATCGACCCGAAGACCGTCCTGCCCCTCATCATGTCTTCCGCTTCCCGGGTTGTAATGCCTTTTCTCTTTCTCAATTCGCAAAGAGCCTTCACATACTCGTCAAACTTCCCTGACGTATCAGGCGCCATGATTGGAACATCCGACAGGTGAAGCCCGAGCGTATCGATCCGTTCTCTGACCTCTTTTTCGTTCCCAAGAAGGATAGGACGGGCGATCCCGTCATTTACTACAATCTGGCACGCCTTTAGTACCTTGTCTTCATCCCCCTCCGGAAAGACGATTCGCTTCGGCTCTTTGACCGCCTTGTTGATGACCCTTCGCATCACCTGGCGGGATTTTCCGAGTCGGGCTTCCAGTTCCTCCACGTACTTGTCGAGATCTATCTGCTGCCTGGCGACGCCGCTTTCCATCGCGGCCCTCGCAACCGCGGGAGCCTCCCAGGTAAGCACCCGTGGATCGAAAGGCTTCGGGATGATATAATCCGGACCGAACCTGAGTTCCGCATTGCCGTACGCCCGAGAGACAGAATCCGGAACGTTCTCCTTGGCCAGATCGGCGAGCGCCTTGACCGCCGCGATCTTCATCTGATCGTTGATCGAGCTTGCCCGCACATCAAGGGCACCCCTGAAAATGAAGGGGAAACCGAGTACGTTGTTCACCTGGTTGGGATAATCAGAACGCCCGGTGGCCATGATGACGTCGTCTCTGGCGTCTCTGGCATCCGGGTAGCTGATCTCCGGGTCAGGATTGGCCATAGCGAAAACGATCGGCTTGTCGTTCATGGAACGAACCATGTCTTTCGTCACCAATCCCGCTACCGAGACACCCACGAATACATCGGCGCCCTCCATGGCCTCCTGCAGGGTACGCTTGCTCGTCTCAGCGGAGAATTGTTCCTTGTAGGGATTCATCTTCTCTGTGCGGCCCTTGTAGATAACACCGGCGCTGTCACAGACGATAAGATTTTCCGGCTTGACGCCCATGCTCACGTAGAGAGCGACGCAGGCCATTCCGGCCGCACCCGCCCCACTGAAGACGACCCTTATGTCCCCTATATCTTTCCCGGTCAACTCGAGGGCGTTAAGAAGGGCGGCACCCGAGATGATCGCTGTTCCATGCTGATCGTCGTGGAAGACGGGTATGTCCATCTCTTCAATCAGCCGTTTCTCGATATAGAAACACTCCGGGGCGGCTATATCCTCCAGGTTGATCCCGCCAAATGTGGGTTCCAGCGCCTTGACAATCCGAATGATCTCGTCCGAGTCCTGCGTGTCGAGTTCCAGGTCGAAGACATCGATGTCTGCGAAGCTCTTGAAGAGGACTCCTTTTCCTTCCATGACCGGCTTGCCCGCCACAGGACCTATTCTTCCAAGCCCTAGTACCGCCGTACCATTGGTTACAACGGCCACCAGGTTCCCTTTCGCGGTATAGTCGTAGACGTCGTCGACGTTTTCCACGATCTTGCGACACGGCTCCGCCACTCCCGGCGTGTAGGCCAGGCCAAGATCCCACTGGTTCGTGAATGGTTTCGAAGGAACCACCTCGACCTTTCCCTTTCTTCCGGAGGAATGGTACCTGAGTGCATCTTCCTTCATCGTCATAATAGCTTCCTGCCTCTCTTTCTCTTTGTCGTGATGTTGAAACGTTATTCTATGGCTGCATAACGAGGTCGATCAGGGCGGATGTCACCCCCCACCCGTGATCCTTTCCACTACTTCATCGGTTTCTCTGAAGTCGATGAACAGATGATCCGGACGTTCGCTGAGAAGATCCCCGGGAGGAGTCGTACCGGTCGCGACCGCGATAGTCAGCGCTCCAATCGTTCTGGAGCACCTGATGTCGTAGACACTGTCACCGATGATTACCACGTCTTTGCCTTCGTACGAATGGCCCGTGAGGCATTTCAACTTCTCCAGCAGGAGTCGGGGGAGCCGGTTGCGGTCAGGTGAGTCACTGCCATACGCTCCGATTTCGAATAGGCCCTCAAGCCCGAAGCGAGCCAGCTTGATCCTCGCCCCGGCCTCTATGTTTCCCGTCAACAACCCCAAAATCACGTTATCATCCGCGTCGAGCCGCTCAAGCAAAGGCACAATTCCTGGATAGAGACGGGCGCCATCATTGCTGGTCATGAGCGTTTTCAGGTAAAAGATATATCTCTCGAAGACTTTTTCAAGACAATTCTCGATTTCATCGGCGGGGTAACCCTTCATCCTGAGAAGATCGGTGACGATCTGCGGGTCCGTCTTGCCCGCGAAGGAGTATTCTCTCCGCAAGGGCATGAGATCGCCTACGCCGTAGACCTCGCTTATCGCCCCCAGAATGGCCATGGCCGGCGTCTTTCCCGCATAAAGGATTGTCCCATCTATGTCGAAGAGGACTATCCTCTCTCTCCTGTTCCCGGCCATGCCTTGCCTGCCTGTCCCATTGATTATGCCCGCCTCATCTTGTATCATTGGAAGCAGGCCCGATCTTTCACGTGGTCGCCTGGAAGTGGATGGTGGCTGACGCCCATCCGGTCCAGGGCCCGCGGTTCGCTTCATCACGGCCATATTGTCAGGGAAAAGACTAATCCTTTCAGATGTCGATTACAACCCTCAACCAGATTGTGGATCACTGTCTCCGCCGACATCCCAGAGACGACGCGCTTTCGTATAAAGAAGATGGTTCCTTCCGGAACATTTCAACGCGGGAGTTCGCCCGGCGAGTTACGTTGCTCGGGCTCGGGCTTGCCGACCTCGATGTCGGAATAAGAGAGAGGACAGCCATCATCTCTGAGAACAGGCCGGAGTGGGCGATAGCGGACATGTCGATCCTGTCGATCGGCGGGGTGTGCGTCCCGATATACGACAGCCTCACGCCCGCACAGACCCTCTACATCATGCGCGACGCCGGGGTGAAGACAGTCATCATCTCGAATGGGGACCAGCTTGCTAAGGTCAGAAGCATCTCTGAAGAGCTTATGGACGATCTCACCATTGTCCTTGTGGAAGGGGATCTCGGCAGAGAGAGTGGGGTGTATACACTGGATGAGATCTACTCGCGGGGAGAATCAATGTCCCGGAGAGATCCTTCCCTGTTCACGCAGCTGTCCGGAGGCGTACGACCGGATGATGTAGCGACCATCGTCTACACTTCAGGGACGACGGGGCCTCCCAGGGGCGCTATGCTCACGCATCAAAACATCCTGTCGAATGTGGAGGCCGTCCTGGCGATGATACCGGTCGATCACAGAGACACGGTCCTTTCATTTCTCCCCTTGAGTCACATCCTGGAGCGGATGGCAGGTTACTACGCCATACTCGCCGCAGGGGGAGCTATCGCTTACGCCGGCGGAGTCGAGACCATCGCGGAGGATATGATGGCCGTATCGCCAACATTCCTGATAGCGGTCCCGAGGTTTTTCGAGAAGTTGCAAGACAGGATACAGCGTACAGTGCAGGACTCGTCGGCAGCAGGAAAACGAATGTTCGCCTGGGCTGTCGACACGGGCCTGCTGAACGAAGGGAACAAGCCCCGCGGCAGAAAAAGGACTTGCGTTGAATCCTTACGTCTGTCGATCGCCAGAAATCTAGTCTTCTCGAGGATAAGGGAGACTCTGGGCGGGAGAATACGATTCTTCGTGTCGGGCGGGGCTCCGCTGCCGCTGGAGATCGCTCGATTCTTCCGTGCCATCGAGATCCCCATATATGAGGGTTATGGCCTCACGGAAACCTCTCCGGTAGTAACCTGCAACGCGCCTGGCGCGTGGCGTCACGGAAGTGTCGGCAGGGCGGCACCCGGAGTGGAGATAAAGATCGCGCCGGACGGTGAGATAGCAGTGAGGGGTCCCAACGTGATGTCCGGCTATCTCGGCCGGGAGAAGGAGACGAATGACGCGATGAAACAGGGGTGGTTCTTCACCGGTGACATCGGCGAGATAGACAAAGACGGATTCCTCTACATACTCGATCGCAAGAAGGACCTGATCGTGACATCGGGAGGCAGGAACATAGCGCCCCAACCGATAGAGACCGCACTCAGAAGGAGCCCCTGTATAAAGGAGATCGTGCTAATCGGCAATGGAAGAAAATTCGTCTCGGCACTCATAGTCCCCGATCTGGATTCCATGGATATTGTTGCCGAACCGGGGTCCTCGGAGAAGGAAGAGATGAAGGTCGTCATAGATGATTCACGAATCCGGGACATCATAGAAAAGGAAATTGAAGAACGCTCCGGTGGCCTGGCTTCATATGAGAAGATAATAGCATTCACTCTGCTCGGCAGCGACTTCAGCATTGAAGAGGAGCTGACACCCACGCTCAAGGTCAGGAGACGCGTGGTGGAGCAGAAATACCGCTGTCTCATCGATGAGATGTACCGATGATGGTATTAGTGAAACTAGTAGCACCATCCTCCTAATAATTGCACAACAAGTAACCCTGTATTCTGGTGATAGTTACACGTCGTGTCCCCCGGCCGAGGCCTTTTCCATTATTACTTTTTTTCGACACTTGCAGCGATGCCGACCAGGATATCGCCCAAGCAACGTTCCCTCATAATCCGCGGCAGGCCCCGGGAAACGGCACCTGAACACGCCTTTTCTCTTTCCTCCAATTGATTGGCACGTGACTTGCCAGAAGAGTCACTCGAAAGATCGCGCTGTTGAAAATGGCAAACCTCGGGAAACCGGGGGACGCAAAGCTACGAGGCTAAGGTTTC
>CAZOAR010000071.1:0-8878 GCA_964577985.1 uncultured Gemmatimonadota bacterium
CCATCGCACAATCAGGCCGATTCCGGACAAGCCGGAATGACACGCAAGAATTGAGGAAACTCCACTCCGAAATACCTTGACAACAATCACGCCAACACGACATTTAGAGGTGTTAACCTATGAGAAAGGAGCACAGATTGAGGATCAAGAGAGCCTGCATCTCCATCACAGCCGCACTGTTATTGTCGTTTCTCCAATTCCTCGCGCCACGCCTGATAGATGCTCAGCAAACGGAAAAAGTACCGACCCGGAGAGAAATCCCGGTCGAATTCACGTGGGATCTCTCCATTCTGTTCGGTTCGGACGAGGAGTGGGAGGCGGCGTATTCCAGGGCCTCAGAGAAGATCGATGAGATCTCCCGATTTAAGGGTCAGCTTGATATATCAGGCACTAACCTGTTCAACTGCTTGACGTTAAAAGATGAGATCGGCGTCATGATGGATAGACTCTCCTCTTATGCCAATCGTAAGAGAGACGTCGACCTCAGTAATACAACCTACCAGGCTATGAATCAGCGAATGCAGAGCCTGCAGACAAAACGATTTCACGCTATAGCCTTTGTTGAGCCGGAAATTACTGCTATTGACAATGAGGTACTTGCTAAATTAACCAAACAGGAAACACGCCTTTCCCTCTATAGCCACTATCTGGAAGACCTTGCGCGCATGAAGGTTCACATACTTCCCGTCGAACAGGAAGAACTTCTTTCTCTCCTGAGGGAGGTCTCACTGGGAACGGAAGCGGCGTTCGGGATGCTTGTAAACGCCGACTTTCGATGGGGCAATATCCAGGACGACAAGGGGCAGGACGTGGAGATGTCTCGTACACGATATCTCCTTTATATGTCCTCTCCAGACCGTCGCCTCCGTCGCGATGCCTATAAAGAGCTTTACGTCCCTTTCGGAAATCATTTGAACACTCTGACATCGCTTCTTGTTACCAACCTGAGGAAGGACATCTTCTACACAAGGGCAAGGCAGTATGACAACTCTCTCGAGGCCGCGCTTTACGGCCCGAATATACCGACAACCGTCTATCGCAATCTCATCAGCACCGTGAACGGCAATCTCGAGCCTCTCCAACGCTGGGCGGCAATAAAGAAACACGTCCTGAATGTCGAGGAACTCCACCCATATGATACGTATGCGCCGCTCTTCCCGGAATCGGAGAGACATTACACGTACCAGGAGGCCCAGGCGATTATCAGGGGCGCACTCGAGCCACTCGGACCGGAGGTAGCAGACATCCTGGACAGGGCGTTCTCCGAGAGATGGATAGACGTATACGAGAACGTCGGAAAGGAGGACGGCGCCTACTCCTCAGGCGTCTATGGCGTACATCCATATATATTGATGAACTTCAACGGCACATTGAGTTCGGTATTCACACTCGCCCATGAACTGGGCCACTCGATTCATTCGTATCTGTCGTCCGCCGCGCAGCCTTACGTTTACAGCAGCTACGCGACATTCAACGCTGAGGTGGCCTCGATAACAAACGAGGCGCTGCTCATGAACTACCTGCTCGAGAACGCGGGGACAGACGTCGAGAAACTGACGCTGCTGCGGCAGTATATCCAGGACATCGGCAGCACCTTCTACAGGCAGGCGCGATTCGCGGAATTCGAACTCCTGATCCACGAGAAGATCGAGCATGAGGAGCCTCTCACGCATGAAACAATGAACCGACTCTTCGGCGACATCTATCAAAAGTACTGGGGCCCCGAGATGGTCGTGGATGAGGAGGAGAGGCTCTCGTGGGCCAGAATTCCACATTTCTATTACAATTACTACGTTTACAGTTACGCCACATCGTTCGCCGCCTCGCAGTTGATCGCCAGGAAGATAAGGGAGGAAGGAAAACCTGCCGTGGACGATTACCTGAGATTCCTGAGGAGCGGCGCGTCTGATTATCCGATAGAACTGCTCAAAATCGCCGGTGTGGATATGTCGACACCGACACCGATCGAGGCCACGGCGGCAAGGATGGATGAACTGCTCGACCAGATGGAAAAGATCCTCTCGAAACAATGATAATGCCTTACTCCCTGCCCCGGAGAAGGGCCATCTACTTCCTCACGCCGGAGAGACGGCATTATTTTCTTGACAATGCCCCGAAAAGAGGATAGAGTCGTCTCGATTGTCCGGCATATCCGGGGCAGCGATGGCTGCTCTCTGCCGTGTCCAGATTGACAGAGTAGATCCACGCAACTGTTCAACTCTCGAAAGGAGACACCCATGAAACGATGGGCCCTGCTCGCGACCTGGATCGTCCTCTTGACGATGATAACTCAACCGATCAACGCGCTTGAACTGGAGGACCTGATATCGAGATACACGTCGGAGACGAACGGGGAGGGCTACCTTCAGCCCCTTGCCGACGCTTTCGGCGCCAATCTCAACAGCGGTCTCTTTCAGACCGCGAAGATCCATCAACTCGGTCTGAACATCAAGTTCGGGGCCGTGGGCATGCTCGCGCCCATCGGAGAGGACCGCAAGACCTTCAGCGCCAGCACTGAATGGGATTCCGGCGAGCAGCAGACGATCGAGGCCCCGACCGTCTTCGGTGAAACCTCCACGGCTTCGGCCACAAGGTCTGACAGCACGGAATACGAGTTCCCCGCCGGCCTCGGCGTTGACAGGTTTCCGCTTGTCGTCCCGCAGTTGACCGTGGGATCAATCCGTGGGACAGAGGCCACGCTGCGCTATTTCCAGATGACGGTCGGAAAAGGGGTGGGCGACGTAAAGCTTTTCGGCTTCGGTGTCAGACACAGCATAAGCCAGTACCTCAAGAAGCCCCCTCTCGACCTGGCGGCGAGCTTTTTTTTCCAGACATTCGATGTGGGTGATATCGTGAGTGCGAAGACCACATACTTCGGGCTGCAGGGGAGTGTGGAGAGAGGTCCCCTGACGATCTATGGCGGTCCAGCGCTCGAGACGAGCAGCCTCGACATCTCCTACACGAGCGACACGAATACCGCCGTCGATTTCAACATGGACGGATCGAATTCGTTCCGCTTCACCATAGGAGCGGCACTGAATATCCTTATTCTAAGGGCGAACATCGATTATAACATCGCCTCCCAGAGCACGTTCTCCTTCGGACTCGGGCTCGGGTCGGTGCTGTAAAATGAAACAGAACAAAACACACGGATCGAGAGGTGCCAGGATGAAAAGATTGATAATTGCAGGTCTACTGCTGAGTGTGCCGCTTGTCATGGGATGTGAGAAGATGTTCTACAGTTTTCTAATCTCCTTCCCTGTCTCCAAGACCTTCGAGGTCGATCAACCGGGGAGCTTTGGCGGCAACGCGACCTACAGCGTCCAGGATATAAATGATGCGCTGGACAAGCCAGGCGACACAGAGGTCCCGGACAATGGCATCAGTATCGAATCCCTTTCTCTGAGGATCGAGACCAGGGAGGGAAACGCGGCGACGGGGGCTACTGTATCAGGAACCGTACTGAATACGGAGACTTCGCAATGGGACATGGTCTTCTCAGACTTCTTCATTCCCATTCCGGATAGTGTTGGCGAGGACACAACCGTTGTCATACTCAACCTGGGAAACGTCGGGATAACTACACTGCGGCAGCAGATAGAGGCCATCGTCACGGATGATCTCGCGGCGTCCAGTTTTCAGGTGGATTTCGAAGGTGATACCGAGCCATCGAACCAGCAGATAGTCGCCGGCATCACACTCGTTATAAAAGGAACCAGCGAGGTCGAGCAGTGCCTCAACGCTTTCATGTCTTCCGGGGAATCGTGCGGAGACTGATCGAGCTCGGAGAAGAAGAAGCAGGCCCGGGTGACACGGCAAACCGGCAATCAGTCACGGATTAGATGCCTCACGCGACATAGACCGTCTTGACGTTCACGAACTCCCTTATCCCGTAGTGGGACAACTCGCGGCCGTATCCACTCTCCTTGACGCCGCCAAAGGGCAATCGAGAATCTGACCTGACGAAGGCGTTTACGAAGCAGCAGCCCGCCTCGAGTTCCTCCGCGGCTATCCGCTCCCCTCTCGTGTCGTCGCGCGTGAATACAGCGGCTCCGAGTCCGAAGACCGAATCATTGGCAACACGGATCGCCTCCCGCTCGTCGCGAACGGGAATAATCGAGGCGACCGGCCCGAACAGTTCCTCGTCGTAGGCCGGCATACCCTTTTCCACGGCAGTCAGCACAGTGGGAGGATAAAACGCCCCTTCTCCAGGTGGAATCTCTCCGCCCAGGAGGCACTTCGCACCTTTTTCGATGCTCTTTCTCACCTGTTCATGAAGCTCGTCCCTCAAGTCATGCCTCGCCTGCGGTCCGACGGTCGTATCCTCCTCCACAGGATCACCCATCTTTCGCGCCTTCATGAGTTGCACGAACCGACGCTCGAACTCTTCCCGGATCGATGCCACCACAATGAAACGCTTTGCCGCGATACAACTCTGCCCCGCGTTGATGAGCCTGCTCGTGACGCACATCTCGACAGTACTGTCGAGATCCGCGTCCTCCAGGACGATGTATGGATCGCTACCGCCCAGTTCAAGAACCGATTTTTTCAGCATCTCACCGGCCTTCTTCGCCACCGCCCTGCCAGCGGGAGTGCTTCCCGTCAGCGTTACCGCCCTGACCAGCGGATTCTCTATCACCGCACCCACCTGCCCGCTGCCTATCAGCAGCGTCCGGAAGAGCCCATCCGGAAATCCCGCATCTCTGAAGACCTCCTCGATTGCCAGCGCCGAACCCGGCACGTTCGAGGCATGCTTCAATATGCCCGCGTTGCCGGCCATGAGCGCGGGGGCCGCGAATCGAAACACCTGCCAGAAGGGAAAATTCCAGGGCATGACCGCCAGCACGACACCGAGCGGCTGAAAAGTCACGTAGCTCCTGCTGGCGTCGGTCTCCACTTCTTCCGCTCGCAGGAACTCCTCCGCGTTCTCGGCATAGTAATCACAGCATACGGCGCACTTCTCCACCTCCGCATGCCCATCAGCCAGCGGCTTACCCATCTCGAGCGCCATGACCCCCGCATACTCGTCGGCACCCTTGCGGAGCACATCCGCCGCTTTCGTCATAAGGTCCGCCCGCTCGCCGAAGTCCCTCTCCCGCCATGCAAGGAACGCCTCGTGAGATCTTTCTATGGCCGCCTCCGTCTCTGTATGCGTCAGCTCCTCGTATGACTTCACGGTCTGTCCGGTCGCGGGATTGACAACGTTCATCGTCATGATCTGTCCTCCCAGTATCCTTTGAGTTTATCAACCAGTTCGTTGTTAACACCAGCATCCACCCTCACCTCCACCACGCTCAACCCTCTGCCTCTTATAGATTTTTCCAACTGACCCTTCAATTCCCCGAGGCTTTCCGGCCTGTATCCCTCGATGCCGAAGCTCTCCGTGTATGCCTTGAAGTCGGGGTTTCCTATCTTCGTGCAGACCGATCTGCCTCTTGACATCCTCTGCTTCCAGCTTATCAGGCCAAAGTCATCGTCGTTTACGATGACGACCGTCAGGTTGACCCCGAGCCTCTTCGCCGTCTCCAGTTCCTGTGAATTCATCAGGAACCCCCCGTCGCCCATGAGCGCCACAACCTGCCGTTCCGGGTCGGCGAGAGAGGCCGCTATACCTCCGGGCAGCGAGATGCCCATACTCGCCAGACCGTTGCTTATTATGCAGCCGTTTGGACAGCAGGTCGCGAAGTTCCGCGCGATCCACATCTTGTGACTCCCTACGTCACTGATCAGGAGCCCACCGTCATCCATGACCTCCCTGATGATGTTCAGTGTACCGGGTATCGTAAACGCCTCGCCATCCTCCAGGTCATAAGATCTTATGTCTTCCATGATCCTGTCCCGTACCGGCTTGAACCACCCGGTGTCGAAATCGAGCTCACAATCGGCGAGTCTCCGGTCGAGTTCCCACATGGCCGCTGATGTATCTCCCGTCACCTCTACCTCCGGTTCATACTGCCTGTAGACCTCGGACGGCGTGAAATCGATGTGGATGATCGGCTTGTCACCCTGAGGATTCCACTTGCCGGGATTGTATTCGGCGATGTCATATCCGACGGTAATGACCAGGTCCGCCATCTCCACCGCCTCCATGACATAATCCTTGAAGCCGAGCCCTATGCTTAGCAGAGACTCCCCCGACTTGTCAGAAACCGAGCCCTTGCCCATGAACGTGCAGGCGACGGGTATGCGGTGCTTTCTGACGAACTCTCTCAGGTGCCGGCTGGCCAGTTTCCTGATCGCGCCGTTGCCGGCCAGTATAAGGGGCCGCCTCGCTCCCCGGAGGAGCTCCACGGTTCGGTCCATCGCCTTATAGTCCGGTCCCGGCCTTCGGACACGATTTCTCGGAAGTGGGTCTCTGTTCGCCTCCACTTCCATTTTCGCGACGTCCTCGGACAGCTCGATGTGAGTCGCCCCGGGCTTTTCGGCCTCCGCCCGCTTGAACGCCTTTCGGACGACCTCGCAGACAACTTCCGGAGACTGTATCGCGGTGTTCCACTTTGTCACCGGCTTGAACATGTTTACTATGTCGAGATACTGGTGACTTTCATGGTGCAGGCGCGTCATGCCTCCCTGCGCGGTGATCGCCACTACCGGTGCCTTGTCCATGTTGGCGTCGGCGACGCCCGTGATGAGGTTTGTCGCACCTGGTCCAAGGGTGGCCAGACAGACGCCTGCCCGTCCCGTCAGTCTGCCCCAGACATTCGCCATGAACGCGGCGCCCTGTTCATGCCTGCACGGTACGAACTGGACGGCTGAACTCTCGAGCGAGAAGAGGAGGTCTTCGTTCTCCTCTCCCGGCACGCCGAACACGTATCGCACACCTTCGTTCTCCAGGCATCTTACGAATATGTCCGAGACCTTCATCTATACAACTCCTTTGCTGCAACCAGCGACGGCCTTCCGTGGAGCATAACATGTCCCTGTAAAAGGCCTCGCCTGGCCGTCAGTGAAAATTACTGAACCGATCGCGGGACAGTCTGAAGAAAGACCACCCGAGTCGTTCCGCTCCATTCTTCTCGTAAAACCGTATCGCAGGCGTGTTCCAGTCGAGGACGCACCATTCCATCCTTCCGCACCCCTTCTCCTCCGCCATCTTCACACAGAATTCGAACATTACACGTCCGAATCCTTTTCTCCTGTGGGACTCAGAAACGAATATGTCCTCGAGATAAAGGGTCGGCATCGCAAGAAAGGATGAATAGGTCTCGAAGAAAACGACATAGGCCACGGCCTCGCCATCGACGCGCCCGAGATATGCCTCATATCGAGCATCTTCCGCCAGCCCGTCCCTCTTCAGGCGAATCCCTGCCTCCTCATCCGGCGGGTTCAGGCGTTCGTATTCGGCCAGTTTATTGATCAGAGACAGAAAATCATCAAAGTTCTCTTCGATGACTCTTTCGATAGTCAGGACACTGTCCGGCATATCGTGGACCTCCATTGATCGTTGGCCCCCTCACGAATCGACGGGATGTAGACGGAGAACGGCACCTCGCTGAATATGCAAATAACAGGAGAGAAAATCCAGAGCAAGGTGCTGCACAGGCCCGGGGAGAAAGGACAGATATCCTGGCTTTGACAGCAGCAAACCAGGGATGGCGGCGGCTTTGCGGCCTACTGGATGTTGAAATTAAAACTCGTCCGGTCGACCACCTGGTCATTTATCTTGAGCACCGCCTCATACAGGAACGAGGCGGACGGAGCGCCAGCCGGTATGTCGTGAGAAATGGTCTGACTCACGCTTGCCCCTGGGCCGAGTGGGAGACTCAGTGGACCGAAAACCGGGTTTCCCGGATAGGGATTGCCATTCGGCAAATAGACATCGACCATGACCTCTATCGTCTGCGACTGGGCGGTATGATTGACGAGACTTCCCGTCACCTCCAGAACACCCCCCGGATCGACCGTGGTGGAGGTTGGAGAGAGCCCCACACTCACAACCTTGTTCCCTGGTTCGAGTTGATACAGCCTGTTCGCCCCCCCACCTATGACAACCCAGAGATAATGACCATCATAGGCCAGGTCGTGGGGCGAATCGTCTGGAGTGGGGAACGAGTTCCGTATGTCACCCGTGGCGGGGTCGAGCTCGAAGATCATACCGTTGATATAGTCCGAGTTCCAGAGGGAGATCCCATCGTAGGCGATACCCATCCCACGCTCCATCGGGGCGGGGAAATCTTTTATTATGTCCCCCGTAACATCATCCAGGTAATAGATGTGGCTCGGGCTGTAATAGTTCGAGTGAAAGAGATCCCAACCGTCCCAGCCCAGGCCGCCGGGCCATGCCTCGGGCGACGCGAAAGTGCGGAGGACCGACCCGCTGACAGGATCCACGCGGTCTATGGCGTCGCTGTCCCTGTCAGACACCCAGAGCGCATGCCAGTCCCATCCCAGGCCGCTGGCCACGGTGCCCGGTGCATCCATCTGGTATAGAACCGATCCGTCCGACGGGTCGACCATGTATAGAACCCCGCTGTAGCTTCCTGCCCAGAGGTTGCTGCCGTCCCACGTGAGACCGAAGGGTGAGGGGGGAGAAGGGACGCTCGATATGACCTCGCCACTACGCGTCCGAAGGGCTGTTTCCGTGTCCGCCGGAAGTGTCATTGAACTCGCCTCGCTGAGATACACGGACTGCGGACCAGACAAGTCTGACAAATACCCCGATCGCGTTCCCTGCTTGATGCCTTGCAGGATTATCTGATCGTCAACTCGATAGGCCGATACCGGAGTCGAACAAAAGGCGAGTGAAAAGGTGAAAAATACCGCTATCCAGATCTCAGTAAAGCATCTCATAGATTTCTCCTTTACAGCGTGTAGACGGAGCTTTCGCCATCCTCCCGCTTTGAACGCGGGATCGAGCCTTGCGTTTTCCGCACACCCT
>CAZOAR010000072.1:0-8118 GCA_964577985.1 uncultured Gemmatimonadota bacterium
ATTTCTCGATCTATACGTGCATTGCCTGCCACGAGCACGATCAGACTACCATGGACTCCAAACACTCCGGTATACCCGGCTACGCTTATGACAGTGTTGAGTGCCATGGGTGCCACCCGGACGGTGAGATCGGTGATTTCCTGGAGCATGACCAGCTCTACTTCCCTATATATTCAGGCAAGCATCGCGAGGCATGGAATGACTGCGCCGAATGCCATCTGGATCCGGGAAGCTGGTTGAGCTTCAGTTGCATAGACTGTCACGAGCACCGACAGTCGAAGATGGATGATGAGCACCACGAAGTGCAGGATTATGTGTATGACAGCCAGGCTTGTTATGATTGCCATCCGACGGGTGAGGAGACCGGAGCATGGATAGAAAAACACTACGTCCAGTAATCATCGTGCTCCACCTGCTCCTGTTCATCTCCGTGCCCTCGTTCGCGATTGACGGGGAGGTGGCCGGAGAGGTGGGATATGTTTCCGGGACGTCAGTCTACATAGACATCGGATGGTCAGATGGCGTCGCGGAAGGAGACACGGTACTCGTGAAGCGCGGCGACCTTCCCGTCGGCATTATGATCGTCGTATCGACCGCGTCGAAAGCATCATCGTGTCGTCCCCTCTTCCCTGTTACGGAGATCAAAAGGGGAGACGGTGTACTCTCGAAGTCGAAGACCATCCCCGAAGCAGAAGGAGAAGAGAAGCCCACGGAGAGCGTGGAGACCGCCCCTGCGCCCCGGAGAATCACCGAATTACGCGGCAGAGCGTCGCTGGGCTCTCTCCTGTCCGAAGATCTTACCAGCTCCGGGCTTGGCTTCTCGCAGCCCGCCATGAACATGAGGGTGACCCTGGACAATATAGCGGGGCAGCCTCTTTCACTTAACGTGCGCCACAGGTCAAGGTACTACGGAAGGGAGTCTTTTGGCGACCGCTGGGCTCATCAGACATACGAGCTGGCCGTTATCTATGGCGAGGAGGGGATCCCCTGCAGGGTGGAGATCGGCCGGTTGAACCCTTCTGCGCCTCGAGGCCTGGGATACATCGACGGGGCGCTGGTGGAGTACATCCGGGGGCGCGATTTCCGGGTCGGCGCGGCAGGAGGTCTTCGCCCCGATATCTTCGATGCCTCATTGAATGGAAACGAGCAGATTTACGGTATCTTCGCGGATTACCATAAGAGGCTCAGCGGCCGCGCGAGGGCTTCTCTCGCGGGGTCGTTGTCCGGCAGCTACAACAACGGCCTCGTCGACCGAGAGTTTCTCTTCCTGGAGAGCGATTACTCCTCGGGGGACAGGTTCTCGACCGCAAACAGTGTGGAGGTCGACCTCAACAGGAACTGGAAGAGTGCAGCCGGGAATCCGACAGTAGAGCTGACAAGCATCTTCCTGACGACACGCTATCGCGCTCTTGATGGGCTCTCCATGAACCTCTCCTATGACACCAGGAAGAGAAACAGGGGCATCGACGACATCTCCGTTCCTGACAGCCTCTTCGACGATTCCTTCCGGCAGGGCCTTCACGCGGGTGTTTCGTGGGCGCCTTTGAGGAGGATCGACGTCTCCGGGGGTTTTGGAGTACGTTTCAGGACCGGTGTAGACAACACGATCTCCGCGTCCGGGTCGGTCCGGGTCCGGAATTTCCCGACCGCCAGTGCCACCACTACCACTCACGTCTCCTTTTTCCAGACGATGTTCACCCGCGGATATCGTCCCGTACTGGGATGCCGTATCTCGCCTACGCGTGGCCTCCTGGTAGATGCCAGGGTGGGCGACTATATCTACAGCGTGGCAGAGACGACGGGACACAACACGTGGATAGGCTCCTCCGTGAACTATCGATTGAGGGCCAGGCAATACCTCGCACTCTCATTCAGGGGATATCTGTCGGAGAGGCTCCGGTCGGCTCAGGTATTTGCCGAAACCGGCATCGCGTTTTGACTGCGGCACATACTGCTCAACAGGCACGGATACAACTAATAGTCAAAGCCATCGCTGATCGCTTATTCTTGGTCATTCCCGCTTGCAGGGAATCTTCCTCAAAAGGATGCCGGACAAGCAGGTATGACAGATCAGGTCCGTCTTCTGGATGAGTGCGCGGCGATTATCAATGCTTGCGCGACAATGACTGCTCCTCCTTCTGGTCCAGCACCGTCCGGATCGCGTCATAGCACTCGGGTGATATGTCAAGTTCCAGTCACATGTCATCAGGCAACCGCTCGGACTCGAGCCGGACATCTTTCATCTCAGCCCGATAACAGACGCTGTTCCAGGGGGATGGAGCGTAAGGTGGCAGATTGCCGGACCAGGGATATCCCATGGCATAGCCCTTGCTTGTTGGATCGATTTCCCGAGCGATTCTCTGTCGTGGGCGCCAACCGTTCCTCACGGCTTGCCACGAGGCACATGAGGCCTTTAATGACTTACAGGAGAAGAATTTATGGGTTTTTATCGTTTGTTGAAAAGAACAATCCACGCCTTCCTGTCGCTGTTTCCCCTGGCTGTTGTTGTCGGAGCGGTATTCGCCGTTCGACATCTGCTGGCGAATCGTTATCTCGAGTACGGTATGCTCCGGCTGGCCGCTCTTTCGTTGCAGAAGAATCTGAATCTCTGGATCCTGGTTCTGGCCGCCATCTGCACGGCGTCCCTGCTGACCATGTCACTGATCAGGATTCTCGCGATAGTCATTCCCAGGGACATGATAGAGATTCGAATAAGGAGAAAACGGGCAATGAAGGCAGCGATCTCGGTCTCTCTCGGTGCACTTGTCTTCATCTGGGGTGGCTGGGTTGTCAATCACTACTGGCTGCCGGATAAACTTTATCCGGTAAGTATCATGGCGGACACGGCATTGCTGCTCTTTCTCATGGTCACGGTGCACTTCGTCGTCAATCATAAGCTCAATGCGTCCCTGGTACTGAGCAGGGTGAACGTACTGAGCAAAATATCCCCTCCTCTCATGATTGCGGTCCTGCTGTTAAACATTGCTCTTCTTGTCGATGGAGGTTTAAACGCACCAACGCAGTCCAACACTGTGTTGATCGTGATCGATTCCCTGCGAGCGGACCACCTCGGTTGTTATGGATATGACAGAGACACGTCGCCGGCAATCGACGAGCTGTCGAGGCAATCTCTCTTTTTCAGGAGTGCAATCTCGTCCGCTCCCTGGACTTCTCCTTCCGTGGCCAGCATGGTTACCTCTCAATATCCTGCGGTCCTCGGTTTTGAGGGAACTCCCCCGATTCCGATAGACAGCAGATATGTCACACTCGCGGAAGTCTTCAGGGAAAACAATTACACAACCAAGGGAATCGTAGCGAACACGTGCGTGTCATCCAGCCTCGGTTTCGACCAGGGATTTGATTCCTACGACGAGGATAACGCGGCGGGCCACGGCCATGTCTCGTCGCCTTCCCTCCTGCGCAAAGCGACGGCATTCCTCGACGGGCAGGGGGACGAAAAGTTCTTCCTGTACGTACACTATTTCGACCCACACTATGATTACATCCAACACGAGGACTACAATTACTATCCGGATTATGAGGGCTGCCTGTACAGCAGCCAGACGATCGAGGAGCTGAGAAAGGGAACACGATGCATAAGCGAGGGTGACCTCGAATACCTTAAGGCGTTGTATGACTCGGAGATTCGATTCACCGACGAGTCGATCGGAGGGCTCGTCGACGTGCTGAAGGAGCTGGACCTGTACGACAACACGCTGATCGTTCTGACGGCGGACCATGGGGAAGAATTCCTGGACAGAGAAGATCATTGGATTGGTCACACAAAGAAACTCTACAGAGAGCAGCTCCACGTCCCTCTTCTCGTCAAGCTGCCCTGGAGCGACGAAGGGAAGGTCGTTGAAGATGATTATGACCTGATCGGTCTGATGCCGGCCATCCTCGGCTTCATAGGTCTGGACATCCCCGCCGCCTATGAATATGAAGGGCAAGCCTTCAGTCTTGGCGAAAGAACAAAGCCCGACGCCCGACCGATCATCAGCGAGACAAATCGATGGGCGAGGCTCCGATCCGTGACCTGGCGAGACTGGAAGTACATCTACAACGTTGAGACAAAAACAAAAGAATTGTACGACCTGGGAGCTGATCCCGCGGAGAAAGAAAACGTCGCGATGCTCAACTATGACGTCTTGAGCGAGATGGAAAACGCGTTGTCGGAGTGGGACACGTACACTCGCGCGAAACGGTCGAGCACCCGGATCGAGCA
The DNA here is from genome assembly GCA_964577985.1 of uncultured Gemmatimonadota bacterium. Taxonomy (GTDB): domain Bacteria; phylum Gemmatimonadota; class CAZMKB01; order CAZMKB01; family CAZNLH01; genus CAZOAR01. The sequence continues at coordinate 4,226 of CAZOAR010000072.1, forward strand.
GGCCGATTTCACGGAAGAACAGCTCGCCAATCTGAGATCCCTGGGGTACGTGCGATAAGTCCCATGACATCAGGAAGCAAAGGGGCTCCGGAAAAGTGCGGACGCGCGCGAGGCTTGACAGTCCGCCGGCGGACATGGTATAATAGCGTGCCATGTCGATGAGAAGAGGGTTTATCCTTATTCTGATTTCACTCCTGGTTCCGATCGGGGTGTCGAGCCAGGTGGTGGGGCCGGGCACGTCTCAGACCCCTTTTGTCGTCCCTGTCGCCTCGCATGTGACCCTGCAATCTATAGTCAGCGCGGGTGACAGCGTCCCCGGAGACACGGTAGCGTACCGAATGGCCGGCAAACCTGACGGTCTCGGTGCCTGGGATAACGGTGACGGGACGTTTACCCTCCTCATGAACCATGAGTTCGGGATAGTGGAAGGGATTCCACGGGATCACGGGCGAAGAGGCGCCTTCGTCTCGAAATGGGTGATCGACAAGTCGACCCGAGAGGTCCTATCCGGAGAGGACCTCATCCAGACCGTCGCGCTGTGGGATATCGCGGCCGGTCAGTATATCTACGATACGGCGACCTTGTGCAGGTTCTGCTCAGCCGACCTTCCGGCCGAGAAGGCCTTCCACGACTCGACCTCAGGGAAAGGCACGCTCAATCGGATCTTCACTAACGGTGAGGAATGTGGCCGTGAAGGCCGGGCTTTCGCCCATGTCGCGACAGGCCCGGATGCCGGAATAAGCTTCGAGTTACCCCGCGCGGGCAACGCCAGCTTCGAGAACCTGCTCGCCTCGCCCTACCCGCAGGAACTCACACTCCTCATCGGCCTGGAGGACGACACTGGAGGACAGATCTATGTCTACGTTGGCGCCAAGAGGGCTCAGGGACTCGACATCGAACTCGCCGGCCTGGCCAACGGCAGTCTCTTTGGACTCGTAGTCGACGGTGTCCCGGTCGAAGACCGCGTGACCGGAATCGGTGACACGATCCAGACCTTCTCTCTTTACGGTTTTGGTGACGTCAGCGGCCTCTCCGGGCTCGATCTCGAGAATCAGAGTGACCAGGCGGGCGTCACCCAGTTCCTGAGACCGGAGGACGGACACTGGGACCCGGAAAATCCAGGCGTTTTCTATTTCGTGACAACGGACCGTTTCGATCAGACGAAAGACGGTGTTGGCAGTCAGATCGGTCGTACGCGACTCTGGAGACTCCGTTTTGCGGATATCACCGACCCGGTTGCCGGTGGCGTGATAGAGGTACTCCTCGACGGTACCGAACCGGGCACGAATATGCTTGACAACATCACGATCGATCACGTCGGGAACGTGATTATCCAGGAGGATCCCGGAGGTGCCGAACGCGCCGCGAAGATATGGAACTACGACATCGCAGCGGATCAGTTGACGGAAATCGCGCGGGCCGATCCTGACCGATTCGGGGATTCAGGTGTCGATCCCACACCACCGTTTAACAGTGACGAAGAATCATCCGGCGTGATCGATGTGTCGAACATTCTCGGATCGGGCTGGTTTCTCCTGACACTCCAGGCACATTACAACATCGGAGATGTCGAGCTCGACGAAGACGGCCAGCTCATGGCTCTATACAGCCATGCCAGCGCCCCTGAGCGGATGACGCTCGACGCGCCCGTACCGGGCGTCGCCGGCCAGGACAACACGATCCATCTCGCGGGAGCGGTGCCTGAGAACAGGATATTTTTTGTCTACGGGATGCAGTTCGGATCGGCCGGTGTACCCGGATGCGATTCCATGACGCTGGAGATCTATGACCCGCGGATCGCCGGTAGCATCCCCGCAAACTTGACGGGAGAGGCCGATCTCGTTATCGGTGTACCGATAGGCGCGAGCGGAAGGACCATCCTGATCCAGGCAGTAGATCCAACGGGATGCGCGATCAGCAACCCGATCGCATACGCCTTCCAGTAGGCTCCACTTCTCACCGTTTCCTCCGCGATCACCGAATAGTCGGAGAAGATGATCTCTATATCCCCTGATTTCCCAACGACTGCTGAACCGTTACCTCCAGTGAGTTGACGGTAAGGGTTCTGCCGTTCTCCCTTTCTTCCAGCCCCTGGACGTAACGGTAGGGATAACCTGCAAAGCGCGTCCGGCTTGGCCGGCTGGCGTGCCTCTTGCTATACAAGGGGCATGACGGAGCGTTTTGTCTGGTTCATACCATTGTTATGCGGTATCTACTCGTCTGGCAAACCTGTTTCCTGAGCACTGTGCCAGACGGCGACTATCCAGACCGTTCTCTTCTCAACTCGGTAGAAAAAGCGATACGGCTTGACGATGACTTCTCGATGGGGAAGATCCGGAAACTCTGGACTAATCCTGCCAGATTCAGGGAAATGCTCAAGCCGACGCAACGAACTCTCAGATTTTTCTCGAAATCGACGCGCGGCGGTCGGATTATCCCGGCGAATATATGCGAGAGCTTCAAAGAACTGAAGGCGGGCGGAAGGTGTAAACCTGATCCTCAAGATTCATCGCCTTCCAACAAAGCATCGGCCTCCTTCATCACACTACCCAACGAGTAACCCTTTCCTGCTGCAATCTCATTCTCCCCTCGAGCCAAGAGCCGAAGGATCTCCCTCTCCTGTTGTGACCTCTCATAAGCATCCAGGCTCAACAATACTGCGGCCGCTCTACCTCTCTGAGTAATCACCAACGGGTCCTGGGATATCTTCAGGCGCTTGAGTACACCTGCCGCATCTTGCCTCAGGTCTGTCACAGGAACAATCTTGGGAACTTTAACCATGATAGGACCTCCTATGGATACATTAAGTATACTATTAACAGTACAACAACGCAAGGCTTCACATCAATCTCCTATCGCATAATCGGGATAGGGAGGGGCCTCGCGGCGCCCCCCCTCCCACACCACCGCACGTACGGATCACGTATACGGCGGTTCGGCGGATTCAGTAGTCGGTTCATACCTTGATCAGGCTGGGCAATCCCAGCGCCGCGAAGTAACGCGTAGGCAGTGCAATCGCGAGTGCTGGGCTCTGACTCAGACGCCACGGCCCATGAGCCGACTTGGCGGTGTTCCAAGCCAAATCACGGGAGATGCCCCGTTTCCGCAGTTCCCGGTAGCCACGGCGGCCCCATTGCTTCCAGTGGTAGCTCCGTAGCCGTCGCCGGATCCACTTGTCCAGATCGAGAAGCGGTGACGTCACCCCGGTAAAACCAAAGTAACCTCGCCAACCCAGGATGTACGTCCTGAGCTCCAGCACAATCTGCCGCATGGTGCGTCCGCGCGTCCGGCCCGTCAACTCGCGCACCTTCGCCTTGAAGACCACCAGAGCCTTCTCGCTCACCTTCCGCCGGGGCACCCGGCCGCGGGTAACGTGAAGCCGAGGAACTTCCCGTTCGATGGCCGGCCCACTGCACTCTTGGCCTCATTCACCTTGAGCTTGAGCCGGCGCTCCAGAAAACGGGTTACACTGGCCATCACACGCTCCCCCGCGCGCCCGCACCCGGCTCAGCAATACGTCGTGATTGACCCGATCGAAAAACTTCTCCAGATCGATGTCGGCAACCCACGCGCATCCTTCCCGGATGCACCACACCTCTGATCCGGTTCCTGTACGTCGCTCCGCGCTTTTGGATTGGGCTTCCTCCAGACCCCACCTCACGATGACGCCCTTGCCCTTCTCCTGGCCTTCGGCTCCGCCATTACCCGGCACGGGGACTTCCACCCCGTTCGCTCTATGCCATGCCTGGCACACACGCTGTGGCTCGCCGGCGGCGGTACGCCGTCCGCTGCATGCTGTTGTTATGGTGTGCGTTCGCCGGTGTGCCGCAGCCCACCAGGGGCGGTAGAGCCGAAGCGCCTATTGACCCAGTTTGCCATAGTATCGAGATACC
>CAZOAR010000073.1:0-8056 GCA_964577985.1 uncultured Gemmatimonadota bacterium
GTATCAGATGCCGCGCGGCCTTTTTCCCTGTCAGAAATAGGCCTTGAATTCAACATAATAGACATCGGGAAAAGTGCCGAACTCGCTCCGGAGTTCCTGGCCGGATACTGATTCAGGCGCGGGGCGATCACCGAAGTTGATCAGCGCGCCCGCGAGGAGGTCGACCTCATCCGCGGCCGAGTAGCTGAGCCCCGGCTGGACCTGGCCCGACCCGTCTGAGAAAGAGACAAGGGAACCGATCTGTCCGACAAGGACCGGGAGAATCTCATAACTCCCTGAAAGACCGGCGAGGTGAAGGCCAAGATGGAAGCTTTCCCCACTGCCGAAGCGGATCAGGGAGGCTTCGAGATCATCGGGGTCCCCGGCACCGTTATATAGATATTCACCCTCGAGCGTGAACGTGTTCTGAAAGCGATGGCCAAGACCCACGACTGCCGTCAGGTGATCCTCGATGAGGTTCCCACTCAACCCCGACGGGAGTTGCCGACCCTCCCCGGCAATTGTATACGCCGCCTCCCCGCGGACCTCCACGGGGCCCGCCTCGCCGACCGTACCTCCACCGAGCTGATAGCCCCCATAGACCTTCCCCCCCTGAAACGCCATGTCCCATCCACCTGTTGACGCGTATACGCGGCTAATGAGGGCGGAGCCGTACCACGATGCATCCCACCCACTGTCGTCGACGAACCCTCCGAACGCGTCGATCTCCCGCCCCGGCGCGCCAACGATAGTGACTCCCGAAAAATCACCCGCCGGGATATCGATGCGAAGCGCGTCAACACCGGGTTTGTAGTCACGGTCGAACTGCCTCGGGTCGAACGCGAGGAAGAGATCGAGCGGGTTCCAGAAGTATGCCTTGCCGAAGGTGATCGCCTGACGACCTATGGTCAGGTCTGCGTACCGTAGATTAAGCCGCACATTGAGGCGATCAATCCATAACGCGGCAGCCGTCCCGTGGTCTGTGGATCTCAGCCATTCCCTCACACCGCTGACCGTCCGGTAGCGGCTCGCGTGGGCGCCGAGATCAAATACAGAGGTGCCCGATTCCCCTGTACCCGCGCTTGTTAACACATCAAAGCTCTGGACGGCGTGCAGCTCGCACGAAAGCCAGGGGAGAGGATCTCCCGTTATGGTCAGTCGGAGGATCGACTGGGAAAGACCGTCCGCATCGCTCGACCCGTAGAGAGAGCCCACGGCATAGTTGTCGATCCCGGCGGTAACGTTTCGCAGGCTTCCGCCAATCGCCAGCGCCTCACCTGCCTCTGCGCTCCGGACATGGATACACGAGAGGATGACTGTCGCGACCAGGAGAGCAGATATCCACGGAGCATTATCGATTTCCGGTGTGATCATCTACTCGACTATCCTCCCGTCCCGTAGCACGAGACGTTTCCTGGCGCGTTTCATTACATCCCGATCATGGGTCGAGAAGAGGAATGTCACGCCCTTCTCCAGGTTGAGTCTCTCCATCAGGTCCATGAGTGACGTAGCTGTTCTGGAATCGACATTCGCCGTCGGCTCATCGGCCAGGACCAGGGCCGGCTCCGATACGATCGCCCGCGCAATCGTAACACGCTGCTGCTGACCTCCTGAGAGCTCACGGGGAAAACGATCTTCCATACCCTCCAACCCGACCTCCTTCAGGATGTCGACTACCCGTTGCCTCCGTTGATCCGCCGGGACGCCCTGGAGCATGAGTACATACTCCGCGTTTTCCAGCGCCGTGAGGACCGGGATCAGGTTGTAATTCTGGAAGATGAAACCTATCCTCTCCTTGCGCAGTCGGCTCAGTTCGGAACCGGAGAGTGTCGAAAGATCCCGTCCCTCGACCTCTACGCTCCCGGATGTGGCGCGGTCGAGGCCTCCGATGATATTGAGGAGTGTGCTCTTCCCCGATCCCGAAGGTCCCGCCATGGCCGTGAACTCCCCCGCTTCCAGGACCAGGTTCACACCGCGAAGGGCGCGCACTATCACTTTTCCATCGCCGTAGTTCTTTGTCACCTGATCAAGCCTTGCGATCGTCGCCATGGACACTCCTATCGAAGAACTTCCACCATTGGTATATTGACAGCCCGCCGCATCGGCCACAGGCTGAGGATAAGCGTGGAGACGAAGACGATCCCACCGGTCCAGAGAAGCGTAGCCGCTGTCACCCTGGAGTGGATATCTGTAGACATCGCGAAGCCGGAGACGGTGATCCCCTCCTCGTAGAGTGTACTGAGGTCCCAGCCCCAGACCTGGATCGCGTATGACGACAGCCCTCCGATGAGAAGGCCGAGGACGCAGCCTATCAGACCTATGAAGGCCGACTCTATAAGGATCTGGTATTGCAGTTGAGCGGGCGGAGAGCCGAGTGCGAGGAGAACGGCAAACTCACGCTGCCTCTCAACCACAGACATCAGGATCGTGTTGAAGATGGTAAAGAGGATGATAAACATGAGCAGGACCTGAAACATGACATTCGAGCCCCTGTCGAGCCTGATATAGCCGGCCACCCCAGGCTGGATCTCCTGCCAGGGATAGACACCGGTATCCTCCCGGTTCACTATCTGTCTTATATGACTCAACTCTTCATCCTGCGTGTCCGGATCGATGAGTACGACCCCGAGCTGAGTCGCGCTCCCGGAGGGGATGCCATACAACTGCCGCGCGAATGATAGTGGTGCCTGTATCAGGTATCCGTCTATCTCATCCGAACCCATCTCGAAGATCCCTTTCACCCTGCACAACTCCTCCACAAGGGAACCGCCCGCATCGTTCGTGCTGATCACCAGCTTCTTCCCCTCCTGGAGATTCAACCTGCGGGCGAGCTGGCTGCCAACGATCACCATCGCTCCATCGTCGTCAGCGAGGTAGTTGCCCTCTACAATATGTCCGGCAAGTGGCGAAGTTTCCGCTTCGACCGACGGCTCAACCCCCATTACGCTCACTCCCACCGTCCCGGAACCAGAGCGTGCCACGCCCTGGCCAAGGAGAAGGAGTTTTGTCTTCTCAACACCGGCGAGGGCATCAATCTTCGGCCTGATACTCTCCAGATCGTCTACCCACAGGTCAACGGAAGGTGCATTGCGATACTCACTGTTCTCGATTGTGATGTGTCCGGCCTGCATCCGGGCCACATCATCTATTATCTTCGCGTAGATTCCATCGGCCATGGTGAGGAAGAAGAGGGCGAATGCCAGCCCAAGGCCGATGGAGACCACCGTGATTATCGTCCGGCGACGATATCGCCAGATGCTCCTCCATGCCAGACGGACTATCACGTCATTGTCTCCTGATCACTAAACATGGTGGATAGCCTCCACCGGATCGAGCCTCGCCGCCAGAGCCGCCGGGTAGAGCGAAGCGAGCAGGCTCGTGGCAACCATCATTATTACCGGGACGATCACGGATTTGGGGCTGATAACGGCGCGCCAGATCGGGTCGAATGCCACTCCCGCGAAACTGGTCTCCCCGGCGATGCGCGACGTGTCGAGGCCGACGACCTCAAGATAATAAGAGCCGGCCAGCCCCAGGAGCGTTCCCAGCAGTGTGGCGACGGAGACCAGTACAAGCGCTTCGATCAATATGTCTCTGACAATGCGCCACGGAGAAGCCCCGAGCGCTTTCAGTACACCGAACTCGTGAACGCGCTCATAGGCCGCCATGAGCATGGTATTCATCACACCCAGGCCCGCGGCCAGGAAGAAGATGGCTCCAAATATCAGCATGCTCGCGTCCATCAGATTCACCATGTCTGAGAGAGGTCCCAGCAGATCTCGCCACGTCTTGACTTCATCGCCGTGTGCCGATCGATTAACGAGTGCCGCGAGTTCCTCGAGAGGCACAGCACCGCGCGTGTTGAACGCGATCTCGTGGACCTGATCTCCCATGACGAACAGCTCCCTGAAATCCTTCTCGTGTATTATCGCGGCGTTGCGGTCTATCGATTCACCCGCGGATTTCAGGACCCCCGCGACTCGATAGAGATCGTTTCCGAGGGATCCGTCGGCTGCCTGGACGACTACAACCAGCTCCGAACCAACCGACGCCTGCAGGGAGTGCGCGAGCCTCTTTCCCAGCACGATCTTCCGCCCGGGGGTCTCCCCCAGAAAACCTCCCTCCACAACATATCCAGCCAGGTCGAATGCCTCCCGTTCGAGCCCGGGTTCCACACCCCAGAACATCGCGCCCGCAGACTTGATACCATGAGACAACAAGCCGTAGCCGTAAACTCGCGGAGCCGCGCTGAAATCGTTATCCTCAGCGACCTGCAGGAGAAGATTCGGTTGGGAAAGAGACTTGTAGATAGAACGATCTGCCAGATAACCGGGTGGGTGCACCTGCACTTCTCCCACGACCAGGTTTGTCGCATTCCGTACGGCGTGGACCGTGAGTCCATCCATCAGGGCGTAGCTGGCAATGAGTATCGCCGTGTTGAGTGTCACCGCGGCAAGTGTTATAGATGTCCGTTTCCGGTTGCGCCACACGTTGCGCCAGGCGTATCTGAGACTTGCCATATCGGCACTTCTATCTCTGGAGTGTGCGAAGGGAAAAGAGGTCGTCGGGGAATACCTCGTCGAATACCATCTTGTCATATATGACAACCGTCGATTCATCCGGCTTGTCGGCGGGGACGATCTCCGCCCTGGCCGGCAGCATGCGCCCCCCCAGCATCCTGAAATCGGCGAACGTCATCGTGCGTGCCAGCGCCAGATCTTCATCGTAGTAGAGGATGCTCAACGGCATCAGGTCGTCATGCCGGACGGTAACCACCGCCTTCCCCCAGACGATCGCCGCATCCTCCCTGGGCGTGCAGGTGATCTCGATTATCCGTACTCCGTCCCTCTCTCCCTCGAACGTGACTTCGAAGGTGTAGTCCTCGGCCATCCGACTCTCCTTCACCAGGTCGTCGTTCGTGAAATGACTCCCCATCCAGGAGGCGGACATCATCGAGGAAGGGAGTTTGATCACGCGTCTGACCTTCGGGAGATAATTCCATATCTCGTTCCCGGAGCGGAGGGTCGCCGTCCCCTTTTCCTTCTTCGGCGACAGGATTCTGACGAGCGACTTATCCTTTCCCTTGTTCCAGAACTCCATGGAGAGTTCTCTCGACCAGTGGGCCGTGGTTATCTTCATCGTCATCTCGCCGCGGCTCGAATCACCGCGGAAGAGGTCATCGACACGATCGAGTATCTCCTCCGCCGTGGGCGTGTCCGACTTGCCCGCAAGGGATGATGCCATGCAGGTGAGCGCAGTCACGAGGCTTACTAATCGAACAGTCTTCACGACCTTTCCTCCGCATGCCTGGATGGTTCGACCAATGAATCGGGAAGGCATCGAGACCCTGCTCAAAGATATTATCACCGCCCGCAAGGTCAAGCAATTTCTCTTCCGGCCGGGACGCGGATCAACTCTCTGAGACCGCCGGTTGGGTTTTGCGCAGCGGGTGAAACCGGGAGACCTGGAAAGGGTCAAAAAGAAGTCCCTGGAGCGAGAGCGACACACCAGGCCCCTCTGCAGGAGAAAGACCGGGAAAACTCCCGGCCAGATCTTCCTTGACATCACCCGATTCTCACTGATAGTTTGCATGAGAAGACGTCGCCCGCTTCGCACTCCTCACTGTCGTCAAAAAGGAGACAAGGCATGAGAAGACTCATCCTGCCCGCTATTCTGCTTATCGCTGCCTATGCATTCGCCGGTTCGATGCTAAACATCCCTTCTTCGCTGCCCGAGGGAACCGTGGTGCCCGACCAGGTACGCGCGGTCCTTTCCGCGGATCGAATCGAGCAGGCCATCATCTACTCGGATTTTCGTGCCGGCTGGTACTTCTTCGAGAACCTGTTCGGTTTTCTGCTCCTCTTCGCTATACTTGCGCTGGGCGTTTCACGATCGATCCGCGACCGGGCGGAGAGATTGTCCGAGAAGGTAATGGGTTTTCGCAACGCGCCACTGGCATGCGGCTGCGGCGCGGCGTTTCTTGCCCTGCTGATACTGTTTCTGACGGCCACGGGAGACCATCCGGTCTCGTTCGGAAGCCTCGGCATTGCACTTGGATGGGGACTTGTGGGCCTCTACGCCGGCAGATCGGCAAGGTTCGCCACGAGCGCGTTCTATATCATTCTCCTTCTGCTGCTCCTGGCGATTCTCAATTTCCCGCTCGAATACTATCGTTCCTTCGTCGTGGAGCACTATTTCGATCTCTCAGTGGAGAGTTTCGGCGACTGGTTTTCCGATTTCCTCAAAGGTGAGCTGGTTGGTTATCTCTTATTCGTGGTCCTGGTCCCGCTCGCATACTGGGGGATCCGCAGGAAGCCGAAGAACTGGTGGATCTATGTCGCGGCGGCATCGGTTCCAATCACCATTCTCATGATAGTGGTGACGCCTGTATATCTCGACCCCATGTTCAACAAATACGAACCGCTCAAGGATGAAGCCCTGCGCACCAGGATCCTCAGCATGGCGGAGGAGGCCGGCATCTCCGGAGGCCGCGTCTTCCAGGTAGACAAGAGCAAAGATACGAAGAAGGTCAACGCGTATGTGACGGGGCTCTTCGGGACCAAACGAATCGTCATGTGGGACACCATCCTCGCTAAGATGACCTCCGATGAACTCGCCTTCGTGATGGCACATGAGATGGGCCACTACGTCATGAATCACGTGTGGAAGTTCATAGGTCTATTTTCCATCGTCCTCTCGATTCTCCTCTTTGTTATATCACGCACCACAGGTTCCTTGATCGGAAGATACGGCGACCGGATGGGATTTCACGACTTCCCGGACATCGCCAGTCTTCCGCTTCTGATGTTGATGCTGTCACTGCTGATGTTTCTTGCCACACCTTTGCTCAACTTCTACAGTCGAAGCAAGGAGCACGATGCCGACGTATTCGGGCTGGAGATGACAAAGGACGGAGCACCCGCTGCGATGGCGTTTGTCAAGCTGGTGCAGGAGAACCTCAGCAATCCGTCGCCCAATCCATTCATAGAGTTCTGGCTCTTCAATCACCCTCCCCTCAGTGACCGGATCAATCTGTGCAATGAGTATACAGTCGAGGATGAGGGCGGCGAATGATCTATGTGGCCGCGGGGGTGACGGGCTCACTCACGTTGATTCGAGCCCGCAGGAGCATCAGTCCACCGAAGATGATGAGAACCCCTCCAAGCCACGCTACGGGAGGGGGTATCTCTCCCCAGAAGAAGTAGCCGTAGATGATCGAGAGAATAACGGAGGTGTAGCTCGCGGATGCGACCACAGAGGCACGGTCCTTCTTGTACGCAGTGGTCATGAGGATCTGCCCGATGCATGAGAAAATGACTATGCCCGCAACATAGATCCATTGACTTCGAGCGAGCGGTTCGTAGTCTGGCACGACGTAGATCGATGTCACCAGGGCGGCGAGAAACGTGAAATCGAAGACTATCACGAGCGGATCGTCGGTAGCGTTGAGACGCCTTACCAGGAGATGGGCCAGCGCGGAGGCGGTAGCAGCCCCGAGGGCCACCCAGGAGGCGACCGGCCACTCCATCGCGGGCTTCATGATCAGGGCCACCCCGACAAGGCCACAAGCCAGTGCGAACCACGCGGAGCGCGGGGTCTTCTCTCCGAGTACGAGTGGAGCCACGAGGCAGAGGATAAGGGGCTGGGAACGCCCGATAAAGATGCACTCCGCGAGCGGCATGTGGACGAGCGCATAGAAGAAGCCGATCATGGCACCGAGGCCAAAGATTGTCCGATAGATAATGGTCTTCTTCGCGGACACTATCAATGGTTTCTTCTGCACCCGCATAAAGAAGAAAAGGAGGGGAACGGAGAGGGCACATCTGAGGAAGACCAGCTCCATCGATGACACGCCGGGCCCGACCGCCTTGATCAGCGCGGACATCGTGGCGAAGCTGGCCGACGCCAGTATCATCAGGATGACACCCATGGTGTCTCGTCTCCGGAGGAGGGAACAAGGGCAGAACGGACGGGTGCAATGATAGGAAAAAGCGGGAAGAGAGTCAACCATCCATGATGTCATGGAGTTTCCCCACTTTTTTCGGGTCATTCCGACTTGTCCGGAATCGGCCTGATT
>CAZOAR010000074.1:0-7978 GCA_964577985.1 uncultured Gemmatimonadota bacterium
ATGACATGTGAAGCGGAGATGTTATAGCAGTTTAACCAGATTTTCCGGGGAGACTCCTGGTGTTCCTGATGCATCGGGACATCGAGTGTAGCTATCGCACCAGGGACGACCGGGCTACTCGTCAGCCTGGCGGTTCTTGTTCGACTATGAACAGGAGAGACCCGTGTCTGACCTCCGACGTGTCGCCGGGGATGATCCGCCTGATCACGGCCACGGGTGGAAACTCCGGCTCTCCTGGATAGACTATGGGGTTGAAGCACTTCATCACCTCGACCAGCCCCAGGACGGTCCCTGTACGGATTGTTTCTCCCTCCTCGACGTAGTTCAATGCCTGAGGGTTCGGCCTGCGATAGAATATGCCGTCTGTTGGTGATCTGAGGCCGAACAATCCTTCCGGGACTCCTTCCTCTGAAGCCTCTTTCTTCGCCCTCGTCCCCGCGGTGTCGGCGCCCGCAGCGGTGTGAATCCGGGGCCCGATGCTGAACAGGGGCTGTCCGTACTCGACACACTCCTTCCTGCTCGTGACCCTGAGGTCGATCACTATGCCACGATGTCCTTCCGGTATGAGGAGGTGATAGTAACGGTTGAGCATGGTGAGATAGCCGGCGAAAGAGCCTGGCTTCACGTATGAGCCCACCGCGGGAGGACGGTTGTACAAACCGACACTCGGGGAGAGCACCTCAAAAGATCCTTTCTGCTCCGGGGATTCACGGACTATGCATGTTTTCGACTTCCCCATGAGTCTTGTGAGGTCTTTGTCCGTCGGGGTCATAATTCCTCTCTCAGATGTCAGTGAGTGTCTGGATATCGTGCATCGACCATATCCTGGGGTTCTTGACCCTGCGGTAGCCTGTGGACTGATAGCACATCTCGACGATCGCCCTCAGGTACGTCCTGATCTCGTGTGACAGAACAACCTCGTCGGTGTCCATAAGCGACGCGGATTTGATCGGATCCATGTCCCTCGTGATGCGATCCTCGACACTGCTCATCCCTTCTTCTATCTCCCTCTGCTCCGCGGGATCCTTCGATATGATCTCGAAATTGTCGTCAAGCTTCGTCCTGAATGCGCCTATCGCCAGAGTCCTCCCCTCCATGACCGCCAGCCGCGTAATGGGTGTTGAAAGCTGGAGAACGGGGTCGTAGGGGATCCCGGACATCGCGTAATAGCCGGCCCCGGAGGCCTTTCTCAGCAATACGGTAACCATGGGGACGCTGTTCGTGGAGTTGGTGTATATGAGGTTGGAGCCGTATCCGAGAAGGCCTTCCTTCTCCGCTTCGGCGCCGATGTCAAATCCTGATATGTCCTGAAGCCAGATGACAGGTATTCCGTCATCGTTGCATGTCCTGGAGAACAGAGAGATCTTCGCAATCCCTTCGCGGTAGAGTATGCCGCCCGGTCGTTTCTGGTCGGGATGCTCAGGATGGGAGATGAGACGCTGGTTGTTGGCTATGATCCCGACGTACAGCCCTCCGATCCTTGCGATGCCCGTGATCATCTCCTCACCTCTGCCAGGCAGTATCTCCCAGAAGAGGCTCGAGTCCGCCAGCCTCGCAATGACCTGCCGTGTGTCGTATGACATTCTGTAGTCGCTCGGGAATATGTACTTGAGCTCGTCGCAGTGGTGGAGAGGCTGATCAGTATCGCCCCCAAACTTGTAATATTCTATCCCGGTGGACGGAAGGAGCGAGACATCCCTTCGGATCATTTCGAGGACCGCGGGATCGTCCGGTCCCCTGAAGTCTGCGCAGTTCGATATATGGACGTGAACATCGGCTCCGCCAATAGTGAGAGACGTTATGTTCTGCGCTTTTCCTCCCTTGATCAAGGCCGCACCGGCGATCACCATGTAAGCCTGCTCGGTCATGTAAACACGGTCGCTGATAATCGGCATGTAACCGCCGCCCGCGATGCAGTCCCCGAAGACTGCCGCTATCTGCGGGACGCCGTTGGCGCTGAGGAGACTGTTCATCGTAAAGATATGGCCGGCACCCGTCGGTCCGGGAAAAGAACGGCTCTGTTCGGGAAGGTAGAGGCCGCTGCAGTCGACGAGGTATATTACCGGGATCCTGAGCCGGAGAGCGATGTGTTGCGCCCGTTCGATCTTCTCCGGCGTCATGGGCCACCATGCTCCCGATGCGACGGTGTTGTCGTTGGCTATGACCATCGTGTATCGATTGCCTATCTTGACGAATGCCGTGACAACACCCGCGCCGGGGCTGGTCCTGGCATCCTTTCCTTCACCGAACTCCCGGCCGTAGTTGACAAAGGTGCCGACGGGTAGAACCTCCGTGTCGGGGTCCTTGAGCGCCTCTATGCGCTCCCAGGCGGTCAGCTTCCCTTTCGCGTGAACGCGGTCCACATATTCGCTTCCCCATCCGCTCTTCACCTCTCTCCGCTTTTCGGCGATCGAGGCCTCGAGAGATTTCATCGCCGTGGCGTTTTCCCTGCTCTCCTCAACCGACATGAAGGAATCGAGTGGGGTGCCGATCGGTTGCAGTAGTACTTTAGCCATTGTGTCGCTGCCCTTCTTCGGTCATCAGTTCGGTGATGAAGTCAGTGTTGTAGGTGCCTTCCTGAAACCCGGCCGCAGCCAGTATCTTCTTGTGTAGCGGGATCGTCGTACTGACTCCCTCGATCCTGAACGCTTCGAGGGCGCTCATGACGGTCCTGATCGCGCTTTTTCTGTCCGGTCCGTGGCCTATGAGCTTGCAGATCATCGAATCGTAGAAAGGGGGAATCGTGTAACCTTTCTCGATATGCGTGTCTATCCTCACGCCGTCCCCTGCCGGAGCCTCAAAGGCGGTAATCGTCCCGGGATCCGGTTTGAAACCATCGGACGGATCCTCGGCGTTGATCCTTACCTCGATCGCGTTTCCATCGAGATCTATGTCGTCCTGTGTCACGCTCAGCCTGCAGTTGGCCGCGATTCTCAACTGCTCCTTCACGATATCGACACCTGTCACCATCTCCGTTACCGGATGCTCCACCTGCAGCCTTGCGTTCATCTCCATGAAATAGAGGCTGCCGTCGACATCCCGCAGAAACTCCACCGTCCCGGCGTTTACATAACCGGCGGCCGCCACCGCCCTGGAGACCTTCCTTCCAAGGCTGTCTCGCACATTGCCGTCGATAACAGGCGATGGAGATTCCTCAAGCAGTTTCTGATGGTTCCTCTGGATGGAGCATTCCCGCTCGCCAAGGTGAATCGCGTTGCCGAACGCATCGGCCAGCACCTGGAATTCTATATGTCTGCCACCGGTGATAAACTTCTCCATATAAAGCGCGGCGTTACCGAACGCCTTCTCCGCCTCCAGCGATGCTTCGCTGAACGCACGCTTCACTTCACCGGCCTCCATGATCATTCTCATCCCCTTGCCACCTCCACCCGCGCTTGCCTTCAGGAGCACTGGAAAGCCGATCGCCGCGGCGGCCTTCTCCGCGTCCGCGACGCTGTCGATTGTGCCATCGGAGCCGGGGATGGGGTCGAGCCCCAGGTCAGTCATGGTCCTCCGCGCCCTCGCTTTGTCACCCATTAGACGAATTGCGTGGGGTGGGGGGCCGATAAATGTGATTTTGCTCTGGGCGCAAAGTGCGGAAAAGATATAGTTCTCGGCGAGAAAACCATAACCCGGGTGGAGCGCCTGGCAGTCGTTCTGGATAGCGGCCTGCAGGATGGCCTCCATATTGAGATAGCTCCCGGTGCTCCTCGATCCGCCTATGCAGACGGTCTTGTCAGCGTATTTGATATGCGGGGATGCTCTATCCGCTTCGGAATATGCCGCCACGGTACGGATTCCCAGGTCGCTGCACGTCCTTATCACCCGTAGGGCGATCTCGCCTCGATTCGCTATGAGTATGGATCGGAACACACCCACTCCTATTATGGCTTCTTTTCCACTCCCGCGAAGGTTGCGGGAGGGTCGGACAAACTTGCATGCCCCGGCAAAAAAGTAGAGGCAGCCGCCAACAATTGTAACACCAATCGCGATTGTAAATCAAGGGGAAAGTTATGTCCCGCCGTAAGTTCACAAGCTGGCACGGAATCATAACTGAACTGGTCTGAATTTTGCGGTTATGTTCTCCAGCCGGTTCCGCAAAGGTGGTGGGGTTGTTTCCGGATGGGCCGCGTTATCTTAAACCTGTCGCTGGAGAGAGATACGATGTCTAGGGAAAAATCATCGCGACCAAACAAGCTCAAGACTTTCCTGTCACCGAAGCCCAAGATATGCAGCGCCGTGGATGAGGAGAAACAGCCTGATCTCGAGCGGCTCGACTCCCGTCTCTGCGAGTTTTACAACAGCGATTACGCGCCTCGATACTATGAATCTGCCGAGAAGAGGAATGATGTTTGGACCGCCGACATGAAGGGCCACATGCATCTGAGGAACGCTATACCCGTTGGCAGCAGTGTCATCGATCTTGGTTGCGGATCGATTCACTCGTGCCGGAACCTGGCGGAACGCGAGGTGGATTACACAGGAGTCGACTGGTCCGAGGAGCAGATAGCCCTCAACCGGGAACTGATGCCGGATCACACCTTCCTCGCATCGTCGCTCTACAGGGTCCCGCTGCCCGAGGAGACATTCGACGTGGCGATAAGCCTCTATGTGATCGAGCATGTCGTCTGGCCTCATCGCTTTCTCGATGAGATCTACCGGCTCGTCAGACCGGGGGGGTTGATGGGTATCCTCTGCCCTCCTTTCAGGATCAGAAACACCATCAAGTCGTTCGAGTTCGGGCTGAGCCCGCGCCCCTTCAGCGAGAAACTGAAACTGGGCCATTTCGTGGACGCCACGGTTCACCTCTACCAGCACCGCGTCAGCTATCCCCACTACCTGGAGAAGCACTTCCATGATGGCTCCGATGAGGAGCAATTCCTCATCAACCTGGAGCCGGTCTGCCTGGAGAAGAAGGAGTGGTTCCCGGACGCTGACGCCGTCTACCTGACAGACACGAAGGAAATCGTATCCCACCTGGCCTCGAAGGGATCTGAACTGATCGAGGAATGGCCAGACCACGCCTATGTCCTGATGCGAAAGAGAGGATAGGTCGCCCGGCGCCCGAGCCGCTTGTCTCAACCCGCATATTCACTCCCTCTGTTCCGACGGGTTTTTCTGTAGGACCGATCCTTCTGCTCAAGTCCTTTTCTGCCCACCCTCGATATCTCAGAACTCTTCCAACGAGAAGTTCTCAAGGCATTCGTCAACGGGGAACTCATCATCGAAAACCGGAACGGCGGCTACGGGTTTTCAAAGGCCGACTACTGGCGCTGGCTGAGCGGTGGGATCGCTGATCCTTCCGGATTTAACCAGGATTGGTCCTACGTCATCTCGACGGGGCCGTTCGACCTGGCAGCCGGTGATTCGCTCACGGTCGCCTTCGCAACGGGTCGCGCTCGGGGAGATGGAGCCCTGGGAACCGCAGCCGTACGCGAACCTCGACATCACGGAATACCTGCTCGATTCTGATCACCAGGCCGGATTCATCATGGGGCTGGCCTACAACCGGGAAAACCGGATGCTCTATCTCGTCGAGTACGGCCGCGACAACGGGAGCGAAGAATCGGTCTTTCACGCATTCGAGATCCTCGAAGCGCCCGCCGGGGACGATTCCCGGGATACCGACGGGGGTTCATCGAGGCTCCCGCGATCGTACATGCTTTCCCAGAACTTCCCGAACCCGTTCAATCCCTCAACCACGATCCGATACGGGATACCGGAGGGCGTGACGGCGGTGAATGTCGAGATCGCGATCTATACCGTGAGGGGACGGCTTGTAGGAAAACTCGTGGACGAGGAGAATGGGCCCGGACTCTACCAGGTCCACCGGGATGGAAAGGATGCGTCGAACCGAATGGTTCCCTTCGGGCTCTACCTCTACCGGATCGAGGCGGGCGACTATCGTTCGTCCCGCAAGATGATCCTGGCGAAATAGGGATATCCCGCGGACCCATTCCGGTCGTCCAGTCGGGGAGCTTGCTGTTCGGCTTGTAGAACGCCTCCGCGGTGAGCATATCTCCCGCCCTCCACCGGAAGTGGATTGCCCGCAGACCGTATACAAGTTCCTTGACTGCGGCATCCTCGAACATGAGTTCGCCCGGGTCACATGTCCGGAGTTAAAAGTGGAGTTTCTCAATATCTGCCATCCACCCAATTCCGCTTGACATGTTCGCACACACCCCTTATAATCAAATCTGAAACTTATATGAGTTTCTATACAAAGGACGCCGAACCCGGAAGCCGCTATCAGGTCCTGCGACATGGCTACTTCTGCGTCGATTCTGCCGGTTCTTCTCCCGGAAAGCTGGTTTTTAACCGTACGGTGTTACTCCGGGACACCTGGTCCAGGATCGAAAGGGAAGAGGCGAAGAAACAGGCGGGTCAAATGAACGTCACTCACTTCGTCAGGCTGCACGCCCGAATAGGATTATCCCTCCTTTTTCTCACTGGCGCATGCAATAACGATCCGGTCAGCACGACATCAGATCCCGTGCGCGGCGAGAGGTGCTCAAAATCGCCCCACACAAGACAAGATGCCCACACGCCGGAATCGATGGTCGTCGATTGGGGTCAACCAATCAGAGTTGATTCATTGACGAATACACCTTGTCCTGAAGACGCCATCGAGATATCCGCGGACGGCCAGACTCTCTTCTTCATGTCCACCACGGACGTCCTTGAAAGCCTGCCTCCCGGGCAGATCCTCTCCCCGGAAAACGGCACTTACCGGGCCGGAAGAATCGGCGGACGAGGCGAGTTCGATGAAGCGGTCTTCTACGACCTGGGAAAAGGGACGGATGCGTCGCTAGATGGTGAACCGAGTTTCTCTCCCGACGGGAGCAAGGTTTACTTTCATTCAAATCGAGCTGCAAATACGGGGTATCAGCAGGACCCTCCAGTAGACGACTATCTGGACATTTACGTCGCTGACATCACGGGTGGCGAGCCCGGCCCGGGACAAAACCTGGGAACGCCGGTGAATTCAGCCTATCCCGACGGAGAACAAGCCATCCATCCGGATGGTGTGACCCTCTACTTCACCTCTTCCCGTCAAGGGGGTCTGGGCGGAAATGATATATGGGTCTCCACTTATGATGGAACTGCGTGGTCGACGCCCGTCAACCTCGATGAGCCGATCAATACGTCCTACGACGAGCTACAGCCGACTTTCACGTCTGATGGGAACACGATGTATTTTTCCTCCGATCGTGACCCCGGCATCGGAGGCGCCATCTATCGCTCCTCACGCGCGGGCGATTCCTGGGATGAGCCAGAACTGGTCATAAAGGGTATCGTGGGTGAGGCCTCGTTGACATCAGATGGACAATGTCTCTACTTCGTCCACGTCCTCACCGACCAGGATGGCCTTTTCGACGCGGATATATGGTATTCTGAGCGGATTCCCTGAATTAACGATTTCTCCCGCGTGTGGTATCATGGGTCAGGTTTGCTCATACGCTTTTCCTGAGCCATATCTCACGCGGAGAAGATCGATGCCAGCAAGACAAGTCCATATTTCCATACCGACCCTCTTTCTGCTGACCTCTCCAATGTGATGAGCGACAGTCAGAATTCCCGTCTAACGACAAATATAATTCCCGGTCGATTCCCGCAAAATAGGTAATGGATTAGACTATCCGAGTTCTTAGATATAAGGGGGCTTGGATGGTCACAGACAGACAGGTGAAGAGACTTATGAAGTATCTACAAACGGAGGAGACATTATCGATCGCAGCTTCGAAGGCGGGTATGGATGAGCAGCCAGCCCGTAAGTATCGGCGTTTGTGCCGATTGTCGAGTGAGTAAAAGAAGGCCCACACGTGGCGTACCCGCAAGGACCCGTTTTCAGGTGTCAATAGGCGTGTTTTTTTACGAGGTGGATAGGCGTCTTCTTTTACGAGTGTAGTGTAAAAAAGAGAGGGATGAGCCCGCGCGGTACCGTTACAACGCCAACATGCCTGTGGCAAAGACCACA
>CAZOAR010000075.1:0-7878 GCA_964577985.1 uncultured Gemmatimonadota bacterium
GCGCGTTTTCCTTGTAACAGAGATCTTCATTTCCGAATCGCTTTTCGAGGTGAGGGCTCTTCACAGCAGCTTGACACCCCATCTCCCATTGAGTATTATCTGGTCCGGGAATCCCCGGGGTTGTCGCGGGAGAAGAGACGACTGGACAAGCACACCCCGGAAGAAGTGCAGCACCTTGAGAATGTCCGGGATTTGATCTGCCTGAACGCCGCCCCCGGGGGACCCCGGCAACGAGTCCCCCTGGTTTTCTTTTTATCCAGGAGAGAGCAGACATTCAATGCCATCGCCCCTGCAGCCGCAGACGGAACGGTGGCTACTATATCATCGATAGAGAGGGAGGATACTTCTGATGAGCAACTACGGATCCGAGACCAATCCCCTGCGCGTCGCGATCGTCGGTGCCGGCCCGACCGGTTTCTACACCGCGGAGCACCTGTTCAAGCGGGATGGTCTGACGGTTGAAATTGACATGTATGATCGCCTGCCGACCCCTTTCGGGCTGGTACGAGGCGGCGTTGCGCCCGACCACCAGAGGATCAAGACAGTCGCAAAGGCGTATGACCGGATCGCTTCCAACCCGAGATTCCGCTTTTACGGGTACGTGGAATTCGGAAGGGACATCACGATCGAGAAGATGCGCGAACACTATCACCAGATTGTATTCACGACCGGCGCTCAGACCGACCGTGACCTCGGCATCCCAGGTGAGAACCTCGCCGGAAGCCATGCGGCAACCGAGTTCGTGGCCTGGTACAACGGCCACCCCGATTATCGCGACCGCGTATTCGATCTCTCCCGCGAGCGGGTCGCCGTCATCGGGATCGGAAATGTAGCCGTCGACGTCTGCAGGATCCTCAGCCGTACGCCCGAGGAGCTCGCGAAGACCGACATCGCCGATTACGCGCTCGACGCGCTCCGGCAGAGCAGGGTGAAGGAGGTCACCATGATAGGACGTCGCGGACCGGCGCAGGCTGCTTATACCTACCCGGAGGCGAAGGAGATAGGAGAGCTGGAGAACGCCGACGTCATCGTGCGTCCGGAGGAGGCCGCGCTCGATCCTCTGAGCAGCAAGCAGTTCGAGGCGAGCGACGACAAGGATATCAGGCGTAAGGTTGAAATCATCCAGGAATACGCGCGCCGTCAGCCAGCGGGGAAGAGCCGGAGGCTGGTTCTGCGTTATCTCGCCTCACCCGTGGAGCTCTATGGAGACGATGCCGGGCGTGTGGCAAAGATGCGGCTGGTCAAGAACGAACTCTACGAAACCGACGACGGAACACTGCGTCCGCGAGCGACCGAGACATTCGAGGAGATGCCTGTCGACCTCGTCTTCCGTTCCGTTGGCTATAGAGGCGTGCCGCTGCCGGGCGTGCCGTTCCATGAGCGGTGGGGTGTGATTGAGAACGAGAAGGGTCGGGTGGTGGAGTCGAATACCCGGGAGCCCGTGGTTGGCCTCTACACCGGCGGTTGGATCAAGCGGGGCCCCTCCGGTGTAATCGGCACGAACAAACCGGATGCTCTGGAGACGGTCGAGTGCATGATGGAGGATCTTGCGGCTGGATCGGTACTGGAACCTTCCGGGCCGGGAGCGGAAAAGGCCGAGGCAATGGTGAGGACCGCGAAGCCGGACTTCGTCTCGTGGCAGGACTGGAAGCGCCTTGATGAGATCGAGATCGAGAAGGGCCAGAAGCTTGGCAGGCCACGCCTCAAGTTCACGCGAATCGCTGACATGCTTGCCGCGCTGGGACGATAGGGCCGGCTGAATGTGCGAGCCCGAGCCTCGCGCGCTCACGGAGCCCGCCACTCATCGACGCGGGACCGGCAATAACGCCATTGTTACGACGCGGCTCACAATATCCGGCGCGTAGCCTGGGCCATGACGGGTAGCGTCTTCAGAAATCGAACCTTGCTGAGAGGTAGGCATTGTCGTCCCTGTCGAACTGGGCAAGGAATGTCGTCTCGTCCCTGCCGCCGAATATGTTACCGCCGAGAGTGAGCGAGAGGTCATCGGAGATATTGTGCGTCATCTGTGGCTGGACGAGATAGTCTTCGTCGGATCTGCCATAGAACGTGAAGAGGGTGAGCTTCCAGGTGTGATATTCCAGAAACTGTTCGAGGCGGAGGGTGATGATGTCGCGGAGTTCGTCCCCCGCGGGGAACCCGGGCGGCAGAGTTTTCAGGTAGCCGGAGTGTTTCGACATTATCTCGGCGTAGTATTGAACGCCCAGATGAAGGTCCTCCGCCATCTGTCTCTGATAGCCGACGAGGAATCTGGATTGTGAGTTGGGGATGTATGGATCGTCCCCTGCCCTGTCTTCAGACGACTCGTAATAGCCCGCCTCGAGACTCACAAGCCCCCCCAGACCGCTCCTCTGTGCGCTCACGCCGTAGACCGACAACTCTGGATAGAAGAGTGTGAACTGATATTCGTCCTCTACGGTGGAGGGTGCCGCGCTCGGCGATCTCCAGAAGCCCCGGTAGGCGTGTCCGGATAGATCGAAGCCGGCCAGCCGCCCGTACACACGCATGGCGATCTCACTATTCCCGAACCGGGCCTCCGGAAGTGTCGTCCCTGTGACCTCACCCCCGGAGAAAGGATCGAAGAGAAAGAATTGTGCCGGGGTCGGCAGTATGTCCTCCCTGAAACGGGGGACTACCACAAAATCCATATTCAGCACGCCCGATGAATAGCGTGCGCGAAATCCGTCGACCCCGACCTTTAGATATTCAAGCGGACGACCGGCAAAGAATGATACCCAGTCCTTGGTGAAGACATCATTTATGAAGAGGAGGTCTCCCACGCCCCAGGTGACCACCTGGCGGCCCAGACGGAGATCGAAACTGCCGGCGGTGTAGTCGATGTACGCCTCCCTCAGATCTACGTAAAACTCCTCCGCAAGCGCGTCGTGCACGATATCGCCCTTTATCTGCCCCGACGCATCGATTGTCTCCGACCATGCGTAGAGGTCCAGGCGGGACCGCTCTTCCACGATCAGAAAATCGTCTCCACCCCCGGGTCTCAAGCCGGTCGTCCGTCCCGCGACATTGCCGAGGAGAAAACCATGGAAGTCGATGTTGTTCTCCCCGGCCATGGATACCCGGTGCTGCACTGTGACGAGCAGAAAAACCATCGACAGGAAAATCGGGATTTGTCCTGTTCTCATAATATCACCCTGCGTTCGTTCTCGTGACGATCAATTGATCCACGCCCTCGGAGGCCTTCGCATGTTGCGCTCGCTGAAGTCCTTGTCGTTGAGATCGATATTGTAGACGACCGAGTCGAAATTCACCTCGGTTCGATGGTCTCTCTTTATGTTCGTCATCGTCCGTTTCGTGACAGTGGGAAGCGAGAGTGTACCTCCAGCCTGTTCAACGACGATTGTTTCGATCCTGTCTGCCGTGAACTCGCGGAACAGCCTGTCGTGCGAGTCATAATAGGACTCCTTGAGGGGAAGGAAGGTCTCCTTGTCTATCCATGACATCTTTCGGGCGTAGTCGCCCGCGGAAAGCGGCACGCTCTCGACCATGTAGCTCATCCGCTCGCCAAGCGCCTCCTCTCCAAGCAGCTTGTGCGTGTCGGAGGTCACGTCACGCCCGGAGATGTCCTCGTATGTGAAATCGGATCCCACGAAGCTGGATCTGCTGTCATCGGCGGCGATCCTGCGAATCAGATCGACCGCGGGCACGAATATCCAACGGTCGTCTTCCTTCTCCGGGTATTTCCAGACCATGAATGTCATCTGCCGGACGTCTCCAGGCTCGTGAAAGTAGATAAAGTACTTCTGATCGCCTTCGGAGTCGGTGTTCCTCCTGAGCATCGACATTACGCGCTTTCGGACGCCGCCCTTGCTGTCAATCAGGTCCATCGTGACACGCGCCTTCATGTCGTCGCCCTGGGAGTAGAAGGCGAGCTGCGATTTTTCGATGATCTTATCCGCAGTCAACTCCCGCGATGTTGCTGCCTCTTCGCCGGCGTGGAGGCCGGCCGAGGAGAGCAGGACGAGTGCGAAGGAAACAAAAAAGGATCGTTTCATCAGTCACCTCCTCTGCTGGTCCCGACAGCATTTTTCCTGATGCCGACAGCGGAGAGGAAGCTCATCATGGGGCACCAGCCGCTGAAGGCGGACTGAAAGAGGTTCAGCCCCACGAAGAGCGTGAACAGGAGCCACCACGGAGAGTAGTAGTGTGAAAGCACTATCGAGATGACGACGAAAGATCCAGCGAGGCCCCTCAGGGCACGTTCCTGGTCCATTCTTAACTCCTTCCTTTAATTACCCTGTCTGCTACCACCTGCAGTGCCGCCGGGAGCAGAAAGAGGGTTGCGAGTGTACTGAAGGCCATCAACATCGCGAAGAATAGCCCCACGGTCGTGTAAGGCGTCAGCGATGAGAAGACCAGCGGCAGAAAACCGAGAGAGATCACAATTGCGTTTCTGGAGATGGCTCTTCCCGGCTCGCGGAACATGTATCTGTTCGTTTCTTCGAGGTCTCCCGACTGTCTGTAATGGGCGCGGAAGCGTTGCAGAAAGTGGATGGCGAAGTCTATCCCAAGCCCCAGGGAGAGCGACGAGCAGACCGCCACGGGCATGTCATAGTCTTTTCCCACCCACCCTGTCAGGCCATAGGAGAGGACGATGGCGACCGTGAGAGGTATCATCGAGAGTATCCCTGTTGTAAGTGAACGAAACTCGAAAACCATGAGAAGAAATACTACTATGAAACTGCCCAGGATGGCTTTGAACATGCCGAAGACCATGAGGTCCTGCCAGACCTTGTTGATATAGGTGAGACCCGACCAGCTCACGGAAACGCCGTCCGGGACGGGATTATCCGACAGGAATGTCTCGAGATCCGACTCTACCGCAGCCATCTGCCTGTTGTCACCGCCCTTCATCTGAACCCAGATGTTGGCCTTATCTCCATCCGCCGTAATGAAGTTGTCGAGGTCGTTCGGGTCTCCCGAGGACTGGAACAGGAAGAGGAACTGGCCGATGGCGGTCCTGGAATCGGGTACTGCGTAGTATTCCCTGTCGCTGTCGTGGAGGACCAGGTTTACCTGTTTCACGATATCGGCCACCGATGAGGTCTTGCCCACGAGCGGGTCTGCCTCGAGATGGGCCTGGATTCCGTCTATGAAGGAGACGACCTCGGGCTCCATCATCTTCTCAGGCCTGTCTCCCTCGACGACCAGATAGGCCATATAGGTTCCGCCGAAGAGGTTGTTCAACACCCTGTCGGCGACTCTCATCGGATGTCCTTCCTTGAACCACTTTACCGGGTTGTCATTTATGTTTATCCGTGCGACACCGGCAAGTCCGAAGATTAGTGCCGCTGCGGCAACGCCTGTTATCATCCTGTGCCTCGATGAGGCCAGTCTGCCTATCGGCCTGAGAAAGCGATCGAGGCCCGACTCTTCGGATCTGCCGCGCCCGGTCGCGAGCCCGTTATGGATCCTTTCGTCGCTGATCATGCTTATCAGCGCGGGCACCAGTGTCATGGCGAACAACCATGCCGCCATGATTCCAAACGCCACAAAGAGCCCGAAAACCCTCACCGGTGGTATGTCGGCGAGAGCCAGTGAGGCAAAACCGACTGCCGAGGTCAGTGAAGTCAAGAGCATCGGCCTGTAGAGGGGCTTCATCCCCTCGAGTAATGCGCGTTTCTTATCTTCCAGCACCCGATACCCGTCGAAGAATTCGCTCAGTATATGGACGGTGTCGAGAATAGCGATCGGCATGAGAAAGACGGGTATCATCGAGCTCATGATATGGACAGTGCTGCCGGTCCCGATCAGGAGTCCCATCGCCCAGACAACTGAATAGAGGGCGGTCAGGCCTATGGGGATAAGGAACAGTGCCTGACCGAAGAGCAGATAGACCAGGAGCATGATCCCGGCGAACGCGAGGGGCGCGACCACACCCATCTGGAGAAACATTTCATGGCCGAAGGTGTCCTCGGCAATGGGTAGTCCGGCGACGTAATAGTCCTGGCCGGGTAACATCTCATCTTTGAGGATATCGTCTATCTCTCCTGCTATCCGGTAGCTCATATCCTTTTCTTCGATAGGGATGTATATTGCTATGCCCCTGCCGTCCGCGGAGGCAATCTTCTCGTGGAGAAAAGGATTAGCGGCGATGTCGTCAAGGAGGTCCTCTGCCTCTTCGGGCGTGAGATCCGTCGCGTGAAGGACGGGTCGTATGTCGAGAAGTCCCCCGGCCGACTTGATGTTGTCGGTGGTCGCCATGCTGATCACATCCTCGGCGATCACTCCTTCTATGTCGACGATCTCCGCGATCAGATCATCGATTCGTGAGAGCGCCTCCGGCCTGAAGATCCCGCCTTCGTCCACGATGCCGACGACTATCATGTCGTTTATCCCGAACTCATCCTTAACGCGGTCGTACAGAACACGGTCGGACTGATCGGGTTCGAGCATATTCTCCGGATCTGTGTCGATCGTTATTCGGGAGAACTGGAGACCAGAGAGCAGGGTGAGAATCGTGATCAGAGCGACGGTCACCCGCGGGCGGTCAATGGAGAATCGGGTCATTCGTTCAAGCATCAATTGCCTCCGGATCAGCGCCTATTCCTCTTTCCCACCGGTGAGTACGGGCAGGTCATCGGCTTTCCATTCGGGAATCCCGTCTTCCATGTATGTCGCGGCATATCCTTTTGATCGCAGGAATTCAACCGCTTCCCTGGCCAGCACGCAGTATCGTCCGCGGCAATAAACCACAATCTCTTTATCCCCGGGAAGCTCCGGCATACGATCCGGCAGCATTTCATGCGGTATCGAGATCGCCCCTGGAACATGGCCGGCGCGATACTCCTCAGGGGGGCGCACATCGATTACCGTGACATTGCCGGCCCTCAGTTTCTCGAGGAGTGCCCTGCTGCCAACCACTTCGAGTTCTTCCTTTCCCTCCAGGTAACCGCGCATGATCCAATCGAGCTGCGCGAAGCGGTCCTCCGCGAGAGCCTTCATTGAATGCAGGAAGACGGATACAGCTTGATCGGCGATGCGATATGTGACGAAGAGCCCATTCTTCTCCCTCTCCACGAGCCGGGCATTTCGCAGGATCTGCAAGTGCCTGGATGTGTTCGCGATCGTCATTTCCGCACGCCGCGCGAGTACCTCGACCGTCCGCGGCCCCTGTTTGAGAAGGTCGAGGAGTTCGAGTCTGCCCGGGCTCGATATGGCCCTGCCGATACGTGCGAACTGGTCGTAGATGGCGGTCTTGAGTCGCTGCCTGCTGTCTGGTGCCACGGATACCCCCTGTTATAGTAGTCAATTGAATGCTTGAATAATATAACAAGGTTAGTATTCCTGTCAAGGGGGATGTGAATGTCGGGCTTTCCCGGTTTTTCTTATGCATTGAGGCGTCAAGTGTCCCTCTCGCTCCAGGGACGTCTTTTTGACCCGTTCTAACTCTCGGGGTCACTCGCTCCACACAACTTGACCTGCGGTCTCAAACAAGTGCTGCGCGTCCCTGCGGGAACGTTCACCCTCGAGAAGACGGGGCCCCAAAAAGGCTTTACTTACGCGAGAGGAACACTTGACGCGACGGACTACTGTTTACACTTCATCCCTCCAACACACGGCTGCCACGAAAAGAGTTATGACAGATCCGCCGAAAAAGCAGGGGAAACTCCCTGGATGTGAATGTAGGAGTTTCCCCACTTCTTACGTGTCATTCCGGCTTGTCCGGAATCGGCCTGATTGTGCGATTGGATTCCCGGCAAGCGGGAATGGCATCCAGGGCGGGAATGACATGTAGAGCGGGGGTTACATGTGATCGTCATCTATGGCAGTAGATAAGTTTCATGGATCCTTAACCAGATTCACCGGGGAGACTCCTGAGAAGTGAGTGGAAGCTTCACG
>CAZOAR010000076.1:0-7403 GCA_964577985.1 uncultured Gemmatimonadota bacterium
GGCCGACCGGACTTGAACCGGCGACCTCCGGCTTGACAGGCCGGCGTTCTAACCAGACTGAACTACGACCCCGCCTGAATCTGCATCCTTTATCCCTCTTCGAGCCTCAGCTTCTTTATTATCAACTCCGCACGCTCTATCAGATCGTCATTTCTCTGGATAGACTGCCTGGCGTATTTGCCGTACTTGGCATCATTCACGACCCGGTTATAGTTTGCCGTGGACGACTTGTAATTCTCGATGGCCTTGCCGAAGCTGGCACTTGTGTTCTCCTTCTCGAGAGCCTCTCCCATCGCCTGGTACGCGTCGCCCAGAAAGACATAAATCCGGATATTCGGCTTGTAGCTGAGAGCCCTGTTACCGACCTCAATCACCTTCCTGTAATTGCCCGCCTTGAGGTATATATCGACAAGAGACAGATAAATCTCTGATCTTTCATTCTCCGGGGAGGATTCTATACCCTTAGTGAGCGCGTCTATCGCCTTGTCATACTGCTTCAGCTTCCCATACCAGATCCCGAGATTCTTATAACCGTTCGGATAAGCGGGATCGACCGCAACAATTCTTTCGTACGTGCCGGCCGCCTTCTCATAATCTGAGAGCTGGCTGTAGCAGGCGGAGAGGAGCTGGAGAATATCCACGTCCCCATCCTGAAGTCCTGCAACCTCCTCGAGTCGTTCGGCCGCGAGGGCGTATTCCTCCCTCTGATAGTAGATCTTTCCCATGTTAGTACTGAACAGGGGTTCATCAGGATTGAGCTCGTGCCCCTTCTGATACGCTTTAAGCGCTTCGTCCAGCCGCCCCGCACGGTGATAAGCAATCCCGGCATAGAGGTAGTATGCGTAGTTGTCAGGATCGACTTTCATCAGGCCCGAAAAGAGAGATATCGCTTTGTCATACTCGGAGCGGCTGAGGTAGAGCGAGCCGAGGCGGAGTATCGCCTTGTCGTATGTAGAGTCCATCTTTACCGTTTGCTCGTAGAAACCGATAGCCTTCGTCGTGTCCTGAATCTCCATGTGCGCGTTACCGAGATAGTAGTATGCTGCTACGACGCTGCTGTCGAGTTCGAGGACACGTCCGAAATTCTCGATCGCGCGCTCGAAGATACGACTCCGAAGGTAGTCCGTCCCGAAGTTCATGAATTTATCGACGTCAGCGCGCCTGTAGATAAGGTCCACGAGATTGCCCGACAGGACGGATATATCAGTGCCCACGCTGATACTGGTGCCTCCTATGTCCTCCTCCGCTCCGGTGTAAACATCCAGCATCATCGCGTCAGAATGAATGGTGCCCTCCTGCGTCGTTTCCAGGTGTCCCTTCAGCATTATTCTGGCACCGAGCAGTTTCGCTATCGTGACACCCATCGAATCGGGAACCGGTTTCCGGACGTTCAGTCCGATAGACCTCAACGCATCCTTCAGCTCTTTCTCCTCCACAAGTTCATAGCGGCCCGACTCTTTAAGCGAGAGTCTGAGCGTCTCATCAAACTTCGCGACGTCTTTCCGATGGACATCGTTGACCTTGAACGGAAGGATAAAGAGCCTGAACTGGCCGGATGTCTGCGCATCAACGCTCGAATCGGGCAATAACAACGCCACCAGTGCAGCGACGAAGAAAAGTCTCAGTGTTGCTCTTGTGATATTCATGGTCTTTCCACTAACCTCATCCAGATTCCAGAGTAAATATGTTCAAGATATCCTGTTAGAACACCTTCCACCACGGTATCATCGGGTGCTTCAATATAGCGAGAGAGGCAATAGCTGTCAAGATATCTGCCGATTCAATAAGTCATTCGGTAGCGCAACTCGACGCTGTACTCTCTTCCGTTCGAATCGGTCTGTCCAACCAGAGAACTTTTCTTCCCGAGATAGACTTCGACAACGATGTTGTTGATGGATGGATCAAGGATATCCTGAGAATAACTGACAAAGAAATCCTTCATCAGGTACTCCCCGACGGTCACCTCTGCTCTCGCGGATTCGCCCTGCCCCGACAGGACATTCGTACGCAATTCAAGGATGTCGAGGCGTGAAATCGTCTGGATGAGCGAACTGGTTTCCTGGTCCAGAATTCCCTCGATCTGCCCTATGAACTTCTGCTGGCTGGGAGTCGCCTGCTGATCAAATTCCTCGTTGGTCATGTTGGCCAGTAATAGAGTCAACGCCTTCTGCTTGTCGAGAGGCAGGAGCTCGCCCTGGTTGTCATAGACGGAGATGTCGAACTCCAGCTCCTCGAATGTGCCGTATACCCTCAGGTGAAACTCATCGCTGACCTTCACGCCGCTACCGTTCTCGACCACGTGGCCCCTTATCGTCCTTGTTGCGGTGACATCCATCTCGGGGTTGACAGGATCACGCCCGAAGAAATGAACCTCGCCGCTTTCTATCTCGAATACAGCACCCAGGTACGTGTAGGTCCCTCTGATAACATCCAGGTCTCCGATGGATAGCAGTATGCCGTCCCTGGTAACAAGCTCGGTGTCAAGAAAGATCTCCAGATTGAGCTGGCTGTTCCTCACCCAGAGGTCATTCTCAGCGGTCACATGAACGCGCACATTGAACGGGATCTTGTCTTCCTCAGATTCCACTGTCTCTCCCGTAGGAAAATCCAGGATTCCTCTGTGGACCCTGACATCCCCCGTCAGGTCGGGATTGGAGGCTTTTCCCTCTATCCGTATATCCGAATCGATGGAGAGGCTCGAGATGTACTGGATCTGATTGATCATGTAGTCCCGGGCTTTTACGTCGAACGCCACCTGGTCGGGGTAAAAACCCTTCATGGTCACGTTCCCCGATGCCTCGACCGATCCCCCACCCATCAGCCAGGCGTTCAAAGAAGGCACACTGAACGTATCGTCGTGAAAAGAATAGCCCATCTCGAGATTCTTGAAATAGGTGTTAGAAAGGGTGAATATACCCTCTCCACCATGAAGGGCACCGCTTCCCGCCCACACGGGATCCCGGAGAGTTCCAGAAACGCTTATCTCGCCATCGAAATAGCCATCCATAAAATCCGCCGTCTCAGTCAGCAACTCCAGAAAGGCGCAGTCCACTCTCGCCAGATTTGCCGTCAGTGCGACGGGTCGCTCATAGATCCCCTCCAGCCGAAAGGGTTCCAGACTCAGCAACACCGGTATTCCACCGGAAATGTCATAATCCTGGCCTCGTCCCATGCTGGCCACCTTCTCGCACAGCAACAGAGAATCGGCGTAAGAAGCGTCTACAACCAGAGAGTCTGAGGTGACATCCCCGTAGGATGGTGACCTGATCCTCGCCTTCAGAGAAACAGCAGGGTCATCAAAGGTTTCTCCAACGACGAGTCGCATGTCGAGACTCCCATCTATCTTCTTACCGCTCGGCATCAGCTTATCAAAGGCGTTGAGACTTATAGAATCAGCGCTCAGCGCCATCTCGACGGTCTCCGGCCACAGGTAGTTCCCGCTGATCCGTGCCTTACCGTCGGCAATATCGATCAGCAGTTCATCAATGCCGACCCGGTCATTCGTCAGGTCATAGCTGGCCATAAGTCGATCAACTGAACCTTCTACTCCCTCGTAATTCAGCCTCAGGTCATCTGATGACACCCCAACACTCTCCCCGGCGTATCGAAGATCGACATGGCCATCGATGGTCGTGCTCTCGTCGATCCGGATCTTGAGAGAGTCGAGACCAATCCCATCCCGGGTCAATGTCGCCTGAACGTCCGCCTGCTCCGCACTCGCGAATCCCTTCCGCAGCACAAACGCTTTCATATCCATACTCCCCAGCACGGCGCCGGCCGGTTGCCTGACGTCCACCTCACCCTCGAGACCGGCAAAGCCCCACTCCCATGCTTCCCCGTCTTTTACGACTACCCTCCCGCGTATGGAGGGGCGGGAATAGTCATCTTTCACGCTGACGGAACAGTGGAGTTTTCCATCGACAGGGTAGTCTATCTTCAGCGGCACCATCAACGATGGAATTGCTACCGATTCAGTGGTCACCTCGATATCAGGCGCGGCGAAGAGAAGGTCCCCCGTGATGGACAACGACCCGCCACCTATCTCCGCCCTGGAGGAGACTATATGAAAACCCTCCTCACTGGCCAGGACCTGCCCCTGAAACAGATCGAAAAACCCTCCTCTGAAGGTGCTCTTCTCGAGATCGAGCAGTGATGTCGAGAAGTGGTCTTCCTTCTTGAAACCCGATCCATACGAAACGATCTGCCCGTTAAGATCCGTGACGTAGTCGTCCGGTATGTCAACCGGAAGTTCTGTGACATCTACCCCCTCCACTTCAAGATCGGCCCGGTAGGATACCGGCGACTCATGGAGGAAAAAAGAGACATCTCCCCGGATGACCCCTTCGAGGAAATCTGCGGAAAGTCCCGTTACGTTTATTACACCACCACCAATCCCGAAATCAAATTGAGCGTCGCCGTAGCGATAATCGAAAAACTCGCCGTCGGCGCGATACACATGTCCAACGATATCTGGAGAACTCAGGGCTCCCTTCAGAGTGAGTTCCAGATCCACGTTGCCGAGAACCTTGTGTCTCAATCCATAGCGAGGCGGTACGTGATCCAGATCGAACGTGCTCCTCGATATCTGAAGGTCTACGGTGTCGTCTCCCGTGAAGTCTATCTGCCCATCCAGGCTGACATTCGTCGAATCCCTGGAGGCTCTGATGCCATCGAGTTTGAGGATCATTCCCTCGACGGTCAACACCCCCGAGACCGTCATATCCGTCAGCGAGAGATAGGTGGAGCTTAATTTCGTCTCCTCCAGGTTTATGATCTGCCTTTGGGAAGTGACATCGATAGAGCCTTTGTGGTCCAGGACGGTGACGATTTCTTCTCCGAGCACCCCCCTCAGCCGCGTAATACAGCCATCGAGTACTACTTCGTGGATTCTCAGCCGGAACGGTTTCCCCTTCTTCTTATCCTCCTTCTTCCCGCCATCGTCCTTCTTCCCGAAGCTGAAGATGTTCCAGTCCGCGCCTTCCGGATCGTAGATCGACACGAGAGGCCTCTGCACATAGACACGGGACAGGTTGATCCCCTCCTTTATCAGGTTCAAGGGATCGATGGTCACCTCCACCCGGGGAGCATAGAAAAAGACCTCCTCCTTTCCAAGAGGATCGATGATCTTCAGATCCTCAACCACGATCCTTCCCGTTCGTGTGAATCCAACCTTTCGGAAGGAGGTCTGTGTCCCGAGGAGATCGGTCAGTTTCTCGCCTCCCCATACTGCAAAACGCCGGTTCGCCCATGGGACGAAGTAAAGCGCCGAGAACCCCGCGAGGAGAAAAAGGACGACTACCAATATCAGAAGTATTGACCTGTCCTTATTCATATGCCCGTCACACCGCTCAGAATGCCTGGCCCACGCTGAAATGAATCCTTCCGAGATCAGCGTTGAAGGAGAGCCCCTCTTCCATCCTGAGGGCTCCTTCGAGACGAATAGGACCTATGGGAGACCGATATCGAAAGCCTGCCCCGAAGCTCGTCAGGAGAAAGGGCGAACTCGGGTCGAAGTTATCATCGTAAACGTTTCCGCTGTCGAGGAAGACAACACCCGCAAGCTTCCGCCATACATCAAAACGGGTCTCGAGATTAAGAATAATAACATAGTTGCCGGAATGTGTATTCGGATCGCCTTCTTCTCCCAGAGGACCGATGCCCTGCTCCTTATACCCTCTCAACGAGTTGGCTCCACCCATCGAAAACTGCTCACCAGGCAGGATCGGTCCTGATCCCCTGAAACCGAGAACCGACCCCAGCTTGATCCTCGCCGCGACCACCGGCCGGGGAAAGGCATCGTAAACCAGCCAGTAGCGCGCGTAGTCCGCCGTCAGCCGATAGAATTCCACTTCTCCTATCAACGGTCCCCCGGAGAGCGTAGTTTCAAGGGTCAGAAAATCCTTCTGTTCGGGATAGAAGATGTCCTTTCTATTATCGAGCACGAATGTCGTCGTCACGCTGTTTGCCGTCTGTCTTCCCTCGTTCTGCTTCACATCTTCGAGGGCTTCTTCAAAATCGATGTCGAACAGCCTCGTGCTGTTGAAATCCACCAGAAAACTCAGACGCTCATGAAACCCGAATGTCCTGGTGAAGAGCGCCTTGAATGAGGCGACCTCCTGGTTATATGTCAGATAGTCGCTGATAACATAGGACAGTGACCACTGCGCCCTGACGTGCGTGTTCATGAAGAAAGGCTGTGTGAAAGCAGTGGCATATGCGTTGGAGAACCTGATGCGGGAGAGCTGGAATGGTTGATACGTGACCTCGCTCTTCGTCCGTATCGCCTCCGCCTTTGAGAATATGTGATACTGGTTCCAGTCTATGCTCGCCTTCACCCCCTCGACCGAGCCATAGCCACCACCGATCCCGAACGTCTTGAAATCGCTCTCCCTTACAGTCAGGAGCACATCTACCGTGTCAGCCCTGTCGGTGTCCACCAGAGAGAGCGCGACATTCTTGAAAAGGCTTGTCTGGTAGATGTCCTGCCGACTCTCCTGGAGGCGACGGGGCCGAACCACATCTCCCCTCTTGAGCCTGGAGGCCTTCACAATGAGGTCCTCGTCTACGAGATCGTTTCCCTCCACATCTATGGCCCCTACATGCACCTTTGGCCCTTCATCGAGAGTGACCAGAACGTCCACCGAGTCCTCGTGAGCCGATAGCCTGAGCTGTTTATCGATCTTCAGGTGTATCAGACCTCTCCCGGAATAGAGTTCCAGGACATCATCCAGAAAACTGTCCACCTTTCTCGCGTCATAAGGCTTGCCTCTATCAAGATGTAGTTTCTTGAGGAGGTAGGCGTCCGGATAGACACTGTTCCCCTCCAGGACGAGATCCCTGAAAATGATTCTCTCGCCCTCCTCCAGTGTGATCCTGACAGAAATGCTGCCATTGCGGACATCAGTGTTCTTTGCGACATCCTCGATAGAAAAATCGATGAACCCGTTTCTCCTGTAGTAATCCTTAATGACGTTCAGATCTTCCTCGAGCTGCCATTGTCGGAATTCGTCCCCTTCCCGCAGCATCATCAGGTCTCTCAGTTTATCACTCGAATAGTTACTGTTCCCCTCGAAGGAGATCTTCTCCACCTTCCATTCCAGAAAAAAGTCTTTTCCGGCTTCCTGACTTGCGGATTGCGATGGAACGGCGAGCGCCAGGACCACAAATGCGATGAAGCCGGTTCCTCGGATTCTCCTCACTGTAGGGTTGGCTGTTGTCAATGTCGGCGACCTGACAGAGTGATTAGAAAGGTTCGATGGGACTCGGGGACAGGCTGGTGGGCGAAACAGGATTCGAACCTGTGACTTCCTGCGTGTAAGGCAGGCGCTCTGAACCAGCTGAGCTATTCGCCCACCCTGATGATCTTATTTGAGCATGATTGCAACAGGGATCAATACGCAATA
>CAZOAR010000077.1:0-7073 GCA_964577985.1 uncultured Gemmatimonadota bacterium
TGTGAGGCTGGAATGACATGTGAGGCGTAATTACTTATGACGCTGAATACGATTCGTCGGGGAGCACTTCTTATGCGGACCTTTTCCGCTTTTTCTGATCGTCATCTGTAGCACCAGAAGATATCTATGGAGGTTCAACCAGATTTTCCGGGGAGACTCCCGGGAAAATAGTGGCCATGCAAACTGACGAGGTCTAAGGCCTGGTTGACTTGACGCCTACCGTCCGGGAAAGTAAACTAAGTGTGCGTGGCATGATCCCGTCTGGCGTTGGCAACTCCTCGGCGTTTCTTTTTCTGGAAGGGGCAAGATGTATCTCTACGGCAAGAATTCGGTGCTGGAACGCCTTGAGACCAATCCGGCGAGTATCAGGAGTGTCTTTTTACAGGATAATTTTGACGCCCCTGTCGTCCTGCGGGCCATCAGGTTGGCTGGTATTCAGGTCGAGCGCGTGAGCGAAAAGGAACTGTACAGGATTAAACGCGCGGACAGGCTCCAGGGGATAGTAGCAGAAGTGGATCAGTTTCAATACACCAACTTCGAGGAGATCCTGCACGGCCCTGGTCAGCCCGATGGTGAGGAAAAAGGGAGGATGGGGGGTGGGGAGAGGATGAACTTTATTTTCCTGGATGGAGTAAACGACCCGCATAACCTGGGGTCTATAATGAGGATTGCGGCATGCTTCGGCGCTTTTGCGATAGTGATACCAAGACATGGTTCGTGTGGGGTCAATGATACCGTCATGCACGTCGCGTCTGGCGGAGAGAATTTCGTGAGCGTATCCATGGTAAACAACATGACCACGGCCATCCTGAGGGCGAAAAACGCGGGTTACTGGGTGGTTGGTACAGTGGTCGAAGATGGAGCGGACATCAATAGCGCCGTCCTGCCGTTTCCGGTCT
The DNA here is from genome assembly GCA_964577985.1 of uncultured Gemmatimonadota bacterium. Taxonomy (GTDB): domain Bacteria; phylum Gemmatimonadota; class CAZMKB01; order CAZMKB01; family CAZNLH01; genus CAZOAR01. The sequence goes on from CAZOAR010000077.1 coordinate 900, forward strand.
GCCTTGTACTCGGCTCGGAGGGAAAGGGCATTCGCTACGGGATAAGGAAACATCTCGATATGAGAATCAGCCTTCCAATGAGAGGCGCAGCGCTCTCCTTTAACGTGGCCATGGCCTGCGCTATATTCTGTCACGAAATATCCCGGCAGGGGGGAGAGAGAGGATCCTGATGAGTGGGTTGGACAACACGGAAGTCGTGCGTTTTATCGCCGAGGCAGGCATGCTTAAGCGGGTCAAACGATCGGGATGGTGGGTTCTCGGCGCAAAGGACGGAGAGTCTGTGGCCGATCACAGCTTCAGATGTGCCGTGATCGGCTACATCCTCGCTCGCATGGAAGGCGTTCCTCCATACAGGGTTCTCATGATGAGCCTCTTTAATGACATGCATGAGTCGCGTCTGACAGATCTGCACAAGATGGCTCAGCGCTACTTTCCCGGCGTGAGAGAGGCAGAGACCAGGGCTTTCAGGGAACAGACAGCTGCTCTACCGCCTGGTATGAGAGAGGAGCTCTCGGAACTGCGCGGCGAGTACGACCGGCAGGAGAGCAGTGAAAGCCTTATCGCGCGTGATGCCGACATCCTTGAATGCCTTGTCCAGGCCAGGGAGTATCAGGAACAGGGCTACAGCGAGGCCGTAAGATTCATGAAAAAAGCCCCGACTTTCCTTAGAACAAGGAGCGCCATAGGGCTGTGGGACGTTGTGAAATCCTCGAGCCTCAACGATTGGTGGGAGCAGTTGAGTGAGTTCGAGCGATAGGGGTGCCATACCTGCTTCAGCCCAACTCGTGCCGCCGCCACAACCACAACAGGTCCTCCCTGTGCAGAAGGACCTGCGGTAGAAGACAGCCCGAGACATCAAACCATCAGAAAGCGATAGACGACGCCCTTACCTCCGAGCAAGGACGTCGACACTCCCGATATCGGGGCTCATGTTGTGAGCCGTAATAGTGACTCCCATCGTACCAGCGGTTTGGGGATCTATCGACAGGCTTGCGATGCCGTCCGATCCCGTATATGCGGTCTCGTAGACCTCGGTATCTTTCATCACGCACACAAGCGCGTTCACCACCGGCTCTCCCGCGTCGAAGACATCTACTGTGAAATCCTGAGGACCCGTGTAAATCGATAATGAATACGTGACCTCTCCGTAAAACGGGTTGCCCATGTAGATGTCAACCGTCGGATCTCCAAGGACATTGTACTCCTCGAAATAGTAGTGATCCCTTCCCCAGTTAGCGAGGTGCATCATATAGAGGGCGGCGTAAGTCATCTCCCCGATCGTCGTGAAGTTATGCGTGAAATTGAGATCGTACATACGGCGTTCGAGATAGTCATCCTCATCCCAGTATGTAGTGTTCGATGCTCCCCAGAAGGCGAGGGCCCCCTTGTCGCTTTCACGGACCCACGTCTCGCCGAAGCATTCCTGTTCATCGAATTTCCCGGTGAGGCAGGCATGACTTATCACAAACGGATACATATACTGGTTCGTCAGAGAGCGGATGTCAGACAGGTGGAAAGCGGGTCCGGACCATTCGAATGGGCCGCCGTGTCCCGAGTAATTAACGAAGGTCCTGCCGGCATTCACCTGATCCAGAATGTCCTGGGTGTTGCCGCCGGAATGTGCGCGAACGCCCGTGAATTCTATCCCGTTGGGTACCATGTAATTCACGATGACATAACGGTGCGTGTCTTCGGAGAGTTGCCAGTACCATGAATCATTACTCGCGAGAAAAGAGGTCCTGTTGAGATAATCTGTGGCCGGGAGGTTCAGGTTCTCGTAGTTGAGAGTCTTTGAAAGCATGGAGTTCAGCTGTGTCTGGGTCCGAAACGGGAATCGTGCGGCGATCATCTCGGGGAGCCAGTCAGTTCCGTCCACGGTGACATATCGTACATCCGCGGCCTGCCCCTGGGTCAGGCCGTTGAAGTACGGAATGAGGTTCGTGTCACCCATGAGAAGAACATAGGTTGGCGGAACGGCCCAGTTGTTATATGCGTTCTGGATATAACTCCGGATCTGGGAGTTGGAGCTTCCGGTCTCGGAGAGTGTCGCTATCGTTGTGTACAATCCCTTGTCGGTCTTCCATTCTGCGAAAGCAAGAAGATCGCTCTCGAATGAATCGGGTGTGATAATAAGCAGGCCAAGCGGAGCGGGAAGTGCAGACTCTTCCCACGGATGATACTCTTTATGGTTGACGAGGAACTTGTCGAGCATCTTCTCAAATGGAGCAGATGAGTACCTCTCCATGTCCAGCATCGTCTCTTCTCGGTCGGAGTTCGCAAAGTCCAGCTGAAAATCCAGCTCTGACAGGAGTGTGAACTCATTCCTGCCCGGGTTGTACCGAACCGGGTAGAACTCAACCATCACGTATTCATGTCCCCTCACCCTGCCGGTCTCGACTATCCTGGCGGCGGCGTCCGGATAGACAAGGTCAGAACCATAGAAGGACTCGTCTATCGCGAATGCCACGTCTTCTTCCGCTCCTTCGATCTTTGGTACAGAGGGTTGAACCGGGAGAACCCTGTCCCTGACACCGAGGTCATGTGCAGAAAGCGTCCGCTCCCGACTCGTGGAGATATGAAGAGATACCTGCGCACCGGAGGGAATCTGAAAAGCCCGCTTGAGGATGGGCAGCTCTGGAAGGCCAATCCTGTTTGTCGGCACGGCCCCATCGATGTTGAGGACGTCGTATTCACCTTCGGGAGTGGCAACCGCCTCGACATGGGGATAGGAGAACTGGACCGATCCTTCGATCCTCTCGAAATCTGAGACCCTGATGTTGAGAACGGCTTCACGACAATTCTCCCCGGTCTGGTCAAGAGGGCCTGCGTCTGATATCCCCCACGCATCGGGAATGAGAGAAAACGAGAGAATGAGGAGAAAGACCGGAACGTATCTGGCAGGTGACAACATCGCTACCTCCTGGCACTTGAAAACAGAGAGGACAAAAAAAACCTCCGGGGCAGGGAGGCAACAGAATCAGGTTACCTATAATATTACCATATTTTGTCTCTCTTGTCAAACGTCCTGTGCTTGCCTGTGTTTGCCGGGAGTCTCCGCACCTTTTTTCGTGTCATTCCGGCTCGTCAGGAATCATCCTTATTGTGCGATAGGATTTCCGGGCACATCTTTCCCATTTCTTTTGATCGTCAGGCGTCTCACCATAAGAGACTTATGGACATCCTACCAGATTCTTCGGGGAAACTCCAGTCCAATGCTTACCGGGTGACAATTTGGCCCCAGGACATGGGGTAAGCGAGGCGTATTATGGGGAAGTGGCTTGAGCACGAAGGGTCCTTCTCCGCGGTGCCGAATACGTTTTTCTTGACAGCGAGCACCTTACAGTTGTATACTGTCATAAGACAACTGTAAAATACGTGATATACTCAAAAACAATAATAGCTGTTGTCGCCTCGGGCATATCCATATAGCCCGCGGAATTCCGGTGTGAATCAGGAGCGACGTTCTGGATCCAAGGCCTTTCGCCTGACGTCGGCCGCTTTTCTCGGTCTGTCCCGGGGAGTGTGGGATTGCGCGCGAACAAATGATCATGTGTAGCTTTGATATGCTCCAACTGATATTCCAGAAGTTATGTTGCAAATCGTAAACGGGGGAGAAGGGAGGAAAACGGCACTATCAGGTTCATCCGCGGGATTCATGGAAGTGACATAAACCGCTTCCGCACCTGGACTCCAACTTCATCGGGAGGAGAATTGTTACAGTCATGGAGGTAATTATGGTTCCGAGAATTTTTGCTCCTTTGTTTGTCACGCTGATGATGCTAATGAGCATATCATCCGCATACGGCGCATCGATATCCGCTGTTCCCGAAGTGCCGGGCGATCAGGTCTATGTTGGAGATTTTAATGGCGATATAGGCCTGGGGATCACAGGACAGTTGGATAGAAGTGTTCCGTTCGAAGTGGTCCCGGGAGAAGACTTCACGTTCGATATGCTTCTCAAGAATCTCAGCCAGTCCGAGACCACCAGTCATGTAGAGGTGATCCTCTATTTTCCGAACAGCGATGAATGGACCTTCCTCGACGAGAATGTCACTCTTCAGGGAGGAGAGTCTTCTCTCGACAGCTACGACCAGTACGTCCCGGATAACCTTGAAATGTACGGTCGTTACACGTGCAAGCTCTTCATTGACAATTGCCTGGCGGATTTCTTTCAGTTCGACATGAACAGCCGCTCTGAGATCATAGTGCGATGGGATGATGGCGTGCTGGCAAACGCGTACGCGTGGTATGACGCCGACAGCAGGTGGGCAATCAGGGGTTGCATGCCTCAGGGTGCTGTCCTTACTGAAATCGGTGTCCACGTTCTTGCCGAGTCTGATGTCTTCTGGCCGTGGCCCGACGACATTCATCAGCCGATCGAGGTAGAGTTGTTCGATCAGGATGGCCCGGGCGGCCTTCCAGGCACACTTCTATGGATGAAGCGGATCACGCCGGGAGCGACCGGCGACGTCGTCATTACCTGCACCTATGACCCGCCAACCGCTGGTTTTTATGTCTCCAACCACCAGATCACCGCTTATCCGGAATGTGAAGGGCAGGGTGTGGATGACGGTTTGAACCACCCCGACCAGATGTTTGCCCAGATAGCTGGCGAGTGGCAGGAATACACTTCCATTTCCGGCGACCTGATGATCTGGGCGAAGGGACAGATGCTGTCGGGCGAGATGATTGTAATCGGTAACCCGCCGACTGAGTAGCCGGACGCCGGCATCTGACTGTCTGTCACTGGCGGTCACAAGCCTGGCACGCCGTCAGGAACTGTATGGAGAGGGGAGGAGAGTAATTTTCTCCCCTCTCTTGTTGTTGCCGACCGGATGCGTCGTGAAGCCTTCGACCGCCCTGCTGCCGGTTGTCCGATACGCCGGGAGTTCCCCGGAAAATCTGATCAAATCTTCACAAGTCTCTCTGGTAGTGCAGCTGACTATCAGAAAAAGTGGAAAGACTCCACCCGGTATGCCCCTTGCGGCGACGGTGGAATCCTGATAGACTCTGTCTGTTCGAGTTTCCCTTGCCAATATGGAAAACCGGGAGGAACTCATGTTGAAGGCGTTGCTGATCGCCATGTTTCTCATACCATTCTGCGGGGCCCTCCCCGCGAGCAGTATTTGCGCAGGAGAACCGGACACGACGGCCAGTCGGCACCCGGAGGACTGCCGGTTCGAGTCTGGAACCGGGGTGCCGGGAGCAGCGGGAAGAATGTCAGGTGTGCTCCTCCCCCAGTATGATCTATTCCGGCCCCTGATGGCGGACATGAAACAGCCCCGTTTCTATATGAGCTACCGGCGGGTACGCTTTCAGGGGACTGCCTTGCCGGCGGAACAGCAGGGTAACGACATCAACGCAGGTGTAGTGGGATTCGGTGGGAATTTCGGGATCTGGGCCCGTAGACAACGCGGAGGCTGCAACGGGATCCAGATAAACCTCCACGCGGGAGTTTTCTCCCAGTTCAATCTCAGTAAGTCGTCGGTCGATCTCATCAATTCTGACTTCGTCGTGGGACTTCCTCTCACCCTCCGCCACGGGCGTCTCTCCGCCAGGATGAGGCTTTTTCACCAGAGCAGCCACCTCGGTGACGAGTTTCTCCTCCACAACCCGGAGGTGAGCAGGGTCGACATAAGTTTCGAAGCCTATGATATGCTCCTTTCTGTAGAGGGCGGATGGTGGCGCTTCTATGGTGGTGGAGGGCGTCTTCTCCACCATACTACCGATCTGAGGCCTGGCTCGGCCCAGTGGGGATTCGAATTATGCGGGTCCGGCTGGAGCTGGACGCTGCTGAGGCAGGCACGGATGAAGCCGGTCCTCGCCGCTGACTTCAAGACATTCGAGGAGCGCGACTGGGGTGTGACGCTGAGCAGCAAGGGGGGCGTGGAGATGAAGAGCCTTATCGGGCCGCAGCGTTTCAGGTTTCTCCTTGTCTACCTGCGGGGGTTCGTGCCCTTCGGCCAGTTTTTCAACACGGAAAATATAGACAACTTCGGGATGGAGATCCAGCTTGACATATGAACGCTCAAGCACGTTCATTCTTGACACTGGAATTCCACGGGCTTACTCTTAACTCCGACGTCGCAAGGGCGCCGTAACACGTGAGCTAAGACCCATGCCGAGGTGGCGGAATAGGCAGACGCAAGGGACTTAAAATCCCTCGGACCCATG
>CAZOAR010000078.1:0-6971 GCA_964577985.1 uncultured Gemmatimonadota bacterium
CCGGAATGACACGTAAGAGTGGGGAAACGCCAGGAGGGGGGGCTCCTGGACGGACAGACCGGAATCATCCTTCGAAGGCGCTCTCCAGGCACCTGGTGAACGTCTCGATAGTCCAGTCCCGTACTGTTACCCTGCGCAACGCCATTACGTCCTGCCCCGGTCTGTTGATGCCCGGGATGATCGTGACGCCCGAGGCAAAACCCGCGCTGACGGCGTAGCCGCGCGACATGTCTGACAATCGATTCTGATGGAAATCTCTGTCGTCGTGAGGGTACGAAAAATGAGATATCTCCATCCCGAGGCTCCCCTCCACCGCCCGCTTCGATCCTTCAACCTCTCTGAGAGCCTCGGCTTCGTTGAGGCTGCTCAGGGCCGGATGCCGGCATGTATGCGCGCCGAATGTCACGCCGTCTTCCATCATCATCCTGGCCTCCTCCCACGACATGGGCCTGTCTCGTTCACCTGCAGACGGCCTCCCTTCAGGGCTGATAGTGTCGAGGATATCCTCCCGCTCTTCGACTGACAATTCCCGGATGCGACAGCAGATTCTTTCCATCAGGGCCTTTCGGTCCTCTTCGTCTGAGGGTCGGGGATCGAGTCCGAGGAGTCGGCACAACCCAGGAACACGAGTAGTGTCCTTCGTTACGACATGCACGAGTTCGTCCCACCAGAAGAACCTCTCCCCGCCTGTGTAGCCGCTCGCGAGATATATCGTCACAGGCATTCGGTATTCCTTCAGGACAGGGGCTGCAAACTGGAAGACATCCCGGTAACCGTCATCAAATGTTATGGCCACCCGCCGTCCTTTGCCGAGTCGGCCTTCAGCGAGCCGCGCCACGAGTTCTGTCAATGAGATGACTTCGCAGCATCGGGCGAGGTGGGCCATATGTTTTTGAAAATTCCCGGGTGATACTATCAGATCGAAAGGGTCGAGGGCTTCAAGGGGAGTGACCCTGTGATAAGTCAATATGAGCACGCACGCACGAGACCTGCCCATCCAGTTCCTTACTGCTGTCTTCAATGTCTTTCCACGTATCATCGTTACTCAGTCATCCTGATTGCTGAGGGATGCAGGCGACCGCCACTCACAATGCGTCTCCCGGAGGAACGCCATCGAAATCGCAGCGACCCCCTCTCGTTCTCACCGTCCGATGATACTACAGAAAGCAGGTCAAAGTCAAGACAGTGTCACCCTGAAGTTCCACCTTGTTCTGATCTCGGACACGCATGGGCGGTCCTCAGACCGATGCATGTACCGACCGGCCACGCGTAGCAGCTACCTGTTGAGAAGGGGTCAGAAGATTCCTGAAACAGGTCAATGCACGTCTGAAAACGCGCTCTGAATCCGCCGCATGGTCTGGCACGAATAGTGCTGATTATCCTTGCCGTCGGGGAGCAGGGCCCGCCGGCAAGTCCGTGATAGCATCCGCAGCGGGGAAGATTATGAAGCTTCTGATAATGATTCGGAATATGTTGATTGTCAATGTCTTTCTCGTTCTGATAGTCTCCGTCGCGGCCATCAGCCTTTACAACCGAATAGACTCCGCGGCGTGGCTGGAAACCGGGCCACCCGGGGTAATTACGGGCAAGATGGGCGAGAAGGTGAGCGCGTTCAGAAGAATCATGTCGGATGTCGACTCGGACCTGACATATATCAGACAATCGTCCTCGTTGCAGGACATCTTCCGTGACACACCGAGTCGTGCCCGGGCAAGGATGGGCCCACTTCCGGAACTGCATCAGGGCGAAGGATGGAGGTTCAGCGGACTGGATGATCTGTCGCTTGACGCGAATAAGACCGGTGGGCCGGCCTTCACCGACCTTGAGCAGCTCTCGGCTTCGCTGATCCGCGCCGCCCACGGCAGTATCGCCATGACAGACGACCATACTCCTCACAGGTTCACCATTGAAGAGGTCAGGGCCGGCATTCAGCGAATCTCCGCTGAAACACGGAAGGGCGCATCGGCGATAGCAGGCCGATAACGTTCCAGGATGTCTGCCAATCCGAAGAATGAGGGCGTGTGAGTGAAACGCCACGGAAGGCAGGAGCCCCTTCTGGTTGTTAATCGACTGGCCTGACGAGGGGATGTTTTCGACGTTCGAATATGGAGGATAACCTGGACTACGCAGCGGGACGATTTCGATTTCTCTCAACCCTCCTTCCGACCGTGCTGATCCTGGCGCTGACACCCCGGATCGCTTCACCGGAACCGGACGGGTTTGCGGAATGGCTGGCTGGTGTGCGGGTTGAGGCGGCTGGACGCGGCATTTCCGAGGCAACCCTCGAGTCGGCACTATCCGGGATTCGACCTATTCAGCGCGTGATCGATCTCGACCGTCATCAGCCGGAATTCCAGAAACCGCTGCGCTCATACGTCGATCACCGCGTGTCGGAAAAGAGGATCCGCCGAGGTCGCGAGCTTCTGAGGCGGAACGCCGACCTCCTCGCGAACATTCGAAGGAAATACGGGATTCCTCCCCGTTACATCGTATCACTGTGGGGGATCGAGAGCAACTACGGGGAAGAGCGTGGAAGATTCCCGGTGGTCGGAGCACTCGTAACACTGGCGTACGACGACAGACGCACCGATTTCTATCGCTCAGAGCTTCTCAACGCACTCTCCATCATCGAAGACCACCCCGTCGAGGCCGGGACGTTTCGCGGTTCATGGTCCGGCGCCATGGGGCAGCTTCAGTTTATGCCTTCCACGTATCTAAGGTTCGCGGTCGACGGCGATGGCGACGGGCGGCGCGATATCTGGGACAGCCTTGCCGACACCTTCGCTTCGGCGGCCAACTATCTGTCCAGTTCAGGATGGGAGCCAGGATACACGTGGGGGCGCGAGGTCCGTCTTCCCGATGGATTCAATCAAGAGCACGCGGGACTGGAGAAGGCGATGTCGCTGCGCGAGTGGCGTTCTCTGGGCGTTCGCGGGACAGGCAGCGGAGAGCTGCCTTCGATCGATCTCATGGCCTCACTGATACTCCCCGAAGGCACATCAGGCCCTGCCTACCTGGTATATCCAAACTATCGCGCGCTCCTTCAGTGGAACCATTCACACCTGTTCGTTCTGGCGGTGTGCCGCCTGGCCGACGAGCTGGTCCGGAAATGATCGCGGGTGCGCGTGCATGAGGCCGGAAGACCCTGAACTTGACAGGAAGGCCGGAATCCATATCCTATCAACAGTAGTATCCGGTGACACCATCGCCCGATTTTTGCGCCCTGTGGTCAGCCCGACCGTTGTCGAGTCGCGTTCCATCACGCGTATCCCGCGCCGCGAGACAAGAGAAACGTGGAGTTTCCCCACTTTTTTCGCGTTATTCCGGCTCGCCCGGAATCAGGCTGGTTGTGCGATATCATTCCCGACAGGTGGGAATGACATCCAGAACGGAAATGACATGTAAAGCGCCGTTACTTACGAAGATGCGACCAGATTTTCCGGGGAAGTTCCAGGAGAGAAACCGCTACACAGGCCCCATCCTCGGGACGGTCGACTCTCGAGGAGAAGCATTTGACGATCCGCAGGATCGATTTCAACGACTTTTTTCAGGCCTTGAACGACAGACATCTCGACCCGCTGACCTTTTCAGAGGTCAGACGCGCGGTGCAGTCTATCTCGACCACATATGTGGAAAGAAGAAACCGGCTCAAACGGGGGGCGGATCTCGATGGGGCCGGAAAGCGGGCAGCTTTTGCCCTCTACTTCGGAGCACTCCATCTGCTGCTCTACCTGAAGCTCTTCGAAGAGCTGGGAGCGGATTTTTCAGATGTCGATCGAATCGTGGATCTGGGCTGCGGCACTGCTCCGGGAGCCACGGCATGGGCCCTCTCCACCCCCGGGACCCCGCATCTTCTGGGCATAGACCGGAACGACTGGGTCCTGCATGAAGCCCGATGGATCTTCAGACACTTCGGGCTCAGGGGCGGGACGAGAAGAGACAGTTTCGAACGCATCGTCCTCCCGACTGCCGACGCCGGGATCTTTCTCGGTTTTGCGGCAAACGAGCTGGAAGCCAAAGGGCGAAAGCGTTTTCTGGACAAGCTCCTTGCGAGCGCCGACCGTGGCGCCAGAATAGCAGTAGTGGAGCCGATTGCCAGGCGTATCAACCGCTGGTGGGATTCGTGGGCGGAGGCCTTTGAAAGGGCCGGTGGAAAGTCCTTTGACTTCAGGCGCGAGGTATCTCTTCCACGGGAGCTCTCTCTCATGGACAAGGCGGCCGGATTGGACCACAGCGAGCTCAAGGCACGCGTAATGATTCTCGGTTCACCGGCGGGGATTGAATCTCAATGACCGAATCCGTGAATTCGCAAATCGACAACTTCCTGTTTCGGGATCTCCATCCCGATGTCCGCTTCGGCACTGCCAGTGACAGATACGCGGGGTGGATAGGACAAATCTACTCCGAGGAGCGTTACAGCGGGAGGGTGAAACGCAGATCGAAGAGGGTCGGGAAACTCTCATTCACGGAGGAGGTACTTCCCGTCGAGTGCGCGAAGGAATACTTCGAACACTTCTCGGTTCTCGAGATCGACTTCACTTTCTACCGCCCGCTCACGGAAAAGGACGGGACAGCATCCAGAAACTACCACGTCCTCAGACAATATCTGAACCACCTCGGCAACGATGACCGTCTTATCCTGAAGGTTCCGCAGGTTGTTTCGGCACGGAAACTCCTGCGCGGAGGCGCATACATACGCAACGAGTCGTACCTCGACCCTGCAATCTTCATCAAGCACTTCTATGAACCGGCCGTCAAGTTGCTGGGATCCTCTCTTGGAGGGTTCATCTTCGAGCAGGAATACCAGCGAAAGCAGGACAGGATCCCTGCGGAGGAGTTGGCCTCGGTCCTGGATGACTTCTTTGGCGCAATTCCCGAAGATACGCGCTACCATGTGGAGCTGAGGACGGAGGCCTATCTCAGCGACAGCGTGTTTGAAGTGTTTGAGAAGCACGGGGTGGGCCAGGTTCTCTCCCACTGGACATGGCTTCCTCCACTTGTCGAGCAGTTCGAGAGGTCGGGCAGCAGGTTCCACAATTCGGGGAATGAGGCGATCATCCGCCTCATGACACCCCGGGGAGTAAAGTACGCGGAGGCGTTCGCGCGGGCATTTCCTTTTGACAAGCTCGTCGACGAGCTCCTGCAGATCAGGATGGTGGAGGAAGCGGCGGAACTCCTCAGGAGAGGCGTCGAGCAGGGCGAGAAGATGAATCTTATCATAAACAACAGGGCCGGGGGAAACGCTCCGTTGATCGGGCACGACATCGCCAGGAGGTTTTCCGAGGCTCCGTGAGCGGATGGCTCCTCCGGTGTCCTGCAGTCGTACCTGGGCCGAAGCGGCTCACGGTGGATGAGGCCTCTCCCGCCGTTTCACGAGACCAGCGCGGCACACTTCTCCAGTTCATGAATCAAGACTCTTATTTATGCAAAAAGGGGTGAGCACATAGTGCCCACCCCTCTCTGGAACAGAAGCTCTTAGTAGATCTCGAAGTCGAATGATGACTCCCGGAGGATCGTGTTCGGGTATATCCCGATCCTTCCGATCAGCGTGTAGACACCCGTGGGTATCCCAGACCCTGGAATGGTGAGATCATACGGGAGAGACGGACTTCCCCATGCGGAAAGCGTTCCCGAATACGGGTTCGCTCCACTGAGATACACCTCGGGTATTACCATCTCGCTGCCATTGGGCAGCTTGACGGAGAACCAGAGGTCACCGTTCGCCGCGTTGTTCGAGTTATTGGCCAGAAACGCGTCGAAACTAAGTGTCCCGCCGAGAGGCACCTGGACCGACGAACCGGCCGGAGACACGGTTACGTTGAAACCAGGTATCGCCTGAGTGGCGGCCTGGAGGACGCGCTTGCCGTTGTCGCTCTGGACGAACGCTGTGATTTCCAGGTTGTCCCAGACCGTGGTCACAAGGTCGAGCGTAAACGGCTCACTGATCCTCACAACATCACCCTGCGCGATCGTGACGTTGTTACCTGTCGCAGTAGGAAGCATGTCCCGCATGGCGTGATTATGCTCGTCGAAGTAAGATCCTCCCGGGACATCCGGTATGTGGGATTCCGTGATGGCCATCCGGAGCTTCATGCTGCTGTACGTGATGGCCTCCGTAGCCGAGATCACCGCCTCGACAGACCCGGAATTTGACGCGTCGTCATAGGTCACGTTGAGGTTGATCTGGAGAGGGCTAGACACAGCCTCCTCGCTGGTGATCTGGGAATTCCAGCTGCTGGTAAAGTATTGCCCGTCGACGTTTCCGTCAAAGTAGGCGTGAGGCGTGTAATCCGCCCCATAATAGTTGACCCTCTGGGCGTTCTCCGATATATTGTAGAGGTACATCGGGTCACTGCCGCTCGGCCACCAGCAATGATATGTGACGCCGGCGATAGTCCCCTCATGAGCCGGATCCGCAAAGATGTTTGTCAGCACACGGCTGGCATTAGGACAAGAGGGTCAGGAAGTGTTTTCCCACTCCTCCACAAGTACCACCCTCTGGGTCGCCTGCACCGGTGTGAAGGCCAGAAACGACAGCAACAGAGGCAGTGCCAGCAAAGCACCAAACTCCTTGCCGCGGGAGCGATGAAGGTTTTTCATATCGTCCTCCAGGGTTGAGACACCTCGCTGAAGCTCATAGCTACAGCCTTTACGAATGACGCGGGTAGCCCTTCACTCCCTGAAGAGGAAGGTTCAGGACTGTTTTCATTATATCACAAAGAGCAGGATTTGTCAAATACCCGGGCACAATTGTACCATCTTCCCCTTTCCCAATGCACCCCGAAGGTTCCAGGGTATGAAATCAGGAGTTTCTCCGGAGAATCTGGTCAAATCTCTATGACATTCCCGCCTCATATTTCATTCCCGCTTCACATGTCATTCACGCCCCATATGTCATTCCCGCTTGTCGGGAATTCCATCGCACAATCAGGCCGATTCCGGACAAGCCGGAATGACACGCAAGAATTGAG
>CAZOAR010000079.1:0-6789 GCA_964577985.1 uncultured Gemmatimonadota bacterium
AGAAATGCCACGGCCAATGTAGCCAGAAACCGGAGAAAGATAATCAAGCTCTAGGCCACCTGGTGGCCATCGGTCGACCCTGGATTACTTCGTCTGGATCGACCTCGTTTATTGCAATCGTTTCGCGGAAGGTGAGGAAGGATGAAGATTCTACAGACGGGCGGTGCCGGATTTATCGGTTCGAACATAGCGGAAGCTTATCTGGAGGAGGGTCATGAGGTCACGATAGTGGATAACCTGTCGACAGGGAAACGGGAGAATATTCCGCAGGGAGCCGAGTTCGTCGAAATGGATATCACCGACAGTGCCCTTGATAGCGTTTTCTCGTCGGGTGGTTTTGACCTGGTGAACCATCATGCCGCTCAAATTGACGTTCGTGTATCAGTGAATGATCCCATGCTGGATGCGAATATCAACATCATGGGCCTTATCAACCTCCTCGAAAACTGCAGGAAGCATGATGTGGGGCGATTGATTTTTGCTTCTTCCGGTGGTGTGATATACGGTGACACGGACCAGTTGCCCGCGAGAGAGACTCTGCCGAAACTCCCTCTTTCGCCATATGGTGTATCGAAACACGCCTGCGAGTCGTATCTCTACTACTACAACGTGCTGCATGGTATGAGGTGTACGACTCTGAGGTACAGCAATGTCTATGGTCCCAGGCAGGACCCTCATGGGGAGGCCGGGGTTGTGGCCATATTCTCGCGTAACCACCTGAAGGGCGAAGCTCCGACTGTTTTTGGGGATGGGGAGCAGCAGAGAGATTATGTGTTCGTGGGGGATGTAGCCCGGGCCAACGTCATAGTAACACACGCCGATCTGCGGGAGAAGCCGGGTTCGCCGGATGACATGGCTTTCAATATTGGCACCGGCGTCCCCACATCTGTGAACGAACTCGCCGGCCATTTCAATGAAATCACCGGCTCTGGTTTTGCGTCTGTCTACGCGCCTCCCCGGTCTGGCGAACTGTTGAGGAACTACCTTGACTGGAGCAAGGTAAAAGAGAGCCTGGGGTGGGAACCCGCCGTGTCGATAAGTGAGGGACTCGAGATAACGTTCAACTGGTTCAAGGAGAGGTGGCAGGAATGACTGCGATTTTCCTCTATCCCATGCTGGGTCTGTCCGGAGATGGCATTTTTCAGATGGTGTTCGAGGCGGGATTGTTTGTGAAGGCGATCCTCATTGTACTCCTCTTTTTTTCCATCGTATCGTGGGCGGTCATCATTCAGAAGCAGAGGACTTTCAGAAAAGTGGAGGGAGCCAACTCCAGATTCCTGAAACTGTTCCGTACGGGGGAATATATCCGGGACACATATGACAGGTGTGTAGCCGTGACCAATTCCCCTCTGTCGGTGATGTTGAAAGACGGATGCCGCGAACTGGAGAGATTCAAGAACAACCAGAGCGGAGGAGGCGAGCTGGATGTCTTGAGACAGAGCATCTCTTCTGTTCTCGACGTGAAATCGACCGAGGAGATATCAAGGCTTCGTCATTACCTTGTCTTCCTCGCGGTTACGTCGAGCGTATGCCCCTTCTTCGGTCTGCTCGGTACCGTCTGGGGTGTAATGGACGCATTTCTCTCCATAGGAGTGCATGGTTCAGCGAACATAGGGGTTGTGGCGCCGGGTATCGCGGAAGCCCTTATCACTACCGTAGCAGGCCTGGCCGCGGCCATACCAGCTGTTGTCGCCTACAATTACTTCGTCAGTCGTCACAGACGGATCGTTGAGGTAGTCGACAATTTCTCTCTCGAGTTCACAAGCGCCGCTGTTTATGAGGTCATCGAATGAAGACGAGGGAAAGGAGTCTGTCACAGCTCCCTGAAATCAACGTCACAAATCTGGTCGACGTTACTGTCGTACTCCTCATAATATTCATGATCACTGCTCCGCTCATGCAAAGCAGCCTGGATATCGATGTTCCACGTACACAGGCCGAGCAGATGGAGATCTTCGAGGGCTTGATGGTCGTCATCGACGCGAAGGGAGATGTGTTTCTCGGGAACCAGCCTGTTGCGATGGAGGTTTTTGGCCCCCGACTCGGCCAGCTGATGGAGGAAGACCCATCTCGCCCCGTCTATCTCAAGGCGGACAAAAGTGTCAATTATGGCCGGGTCGTCGAGGTGGTGGGAGGTATAAAGGAAGCCGGCGTTACGAATCTCGGTCTGGTTGTCAAACCGGCTGAGAAGAAAGAGGGAGAGGAGTGATCGTATATCGAAATGAGAAGAGCGATCTTGTTTTCCTCTTTTGCTCATATCGTGGCGGTGACATTGTTGACGCTTGTCAGCCTCAGGACGAGCAAACCTGATGTAGTCAATACCATCTACTCTGTGAGTTTGATACAGTTCCCCGAGATATCCACTCTCGAAGCGCTGGATGTGACGAAAGAGGTCCGGGAGACCGAGTTGATGAAACCGATGCCCCCCGTTGAGGTCAAGAGGATCAAGACGCGGGAGAAGAGGGTCGACGAGAAGGAAGCACGGGAAGTTGAGGTTGTGAAGAAGACGGAACCACTCGCGGAGAAGAAGGAAATCCACGGCGTCGGCGGGTTGCGCGTTGAAGGGAAGGAGTTCGAATATCCCTACTACTTTGAGATCGTGAGACGCAGGCTTCAGTCTAATTTCCGTAATCCTTACAGCCGGGGCGGAGGAAGACTGCTCAAGGCAACCATTTTTTTCCAGATTACTGCCTCAGGAAAGATTATCAATGCCAGTGTCGAGCTGGCTTCAGGTTTTCCAGCTTTTGACCGGGCGGCGACAAGGGCGGTTCTGGCCTCCAATCCTTTTCCGGAACTTCCCGAGGAGTACAGCGGTGATATCCTGGGAGTACACTGCGATTTCATGTCTGCCAGAGAGTAGATGATTATGTCGAAGAACCAGCGAAACAGCCGGCCGTTGACCAGATGCTTTCCGGTGATTATTCTGTCCGCTTTTATGTTTCTGGCGACATCTCTTCTTCCTTCCAGCGGGTGGTGTCAAAAACAGATCCGGCTGGAGATATATCCTTCCACTGACAGCAGAATACCGATAGGAGTCGATCCTTTCATCTCTGGAATAGCCGAAAGCGGACTGTCGCGTGAGGTATCGGGACTTGTGGAATCTGTCCTGCAGCGAGACCTCGAGTTCTCATTGTATTTCCGGCTTCTCGCCGGCAGGGAACTGGGTTTTGGAAGGGGAGCACAGGGAAAGAGCACTGGTGATGAGGAGCTCAAGGCGTGGAAGGAGAGTGGGGCGAGGTTTGTTGTCAGGGGCGAAATAGAGAAAAAGGGGGATTTGTTCAAGCTTGACATGAAACTTGTAAGCCTCTGGACACTCAAGGAAATAGCGCATCGGGAGTACGATAGTACGCTCGATGCGCTCCGATGGAGCGTCCATCAGATGTCGGACGATATCATTGAAATCGTCACCGGCGAGAAAGGTGTGTCGAGGTCGATGGTGGCCTATGTCGTAGAGAAGGGGAAGATCAAAGAGCTGTATGTGATGGACTATGACGGCTACGACGTTCGTCAACTTACCAGGAGCGAATCGATCGTCCTGTCTCCGGCCTGGTCTCCTGACGGTAAGAATATCGTTTTCACATCTTACAAAGATGATAACCCGAATCTCTACATGAGGAATCTTGAGAATGGAACGGACATACCACTCCTTTCGTTCCCCGGAATCAACTCCGCCCCGTCATGGTCGCCGGACGGCAGGTATCTGGCCGTTACACTCAGCAAGGATGGTGCTTCAGAGGTGTATCGCTTCGATAACAGGACCTCCGTCCTTCGGCGCCTGACATACAACGTCTCTATCGATACTTCTCCGTCATGGTCGCCTAACGGCAAGCAGATCATTTTCACTTCGGACAGGGCCGGCAACCCCCATGTCTACATTATGGATGCTGACGGGAGTAACCTGAGGCGGTTGACGAAGAGCCACCCTTACAACGACACGCCCATATGGTCACCGATTGGAGACAAGATAGCCTTTGTGTCGAGGGAAAGGGGTGAGGCCTTTGATGTTTATACGCTCGACATGTTGAGCGGAAAGGTTCAGCAGTTGACGGCCGTGGGGAGCAACACGCATCCGTCCTGGTCTCCCGACGGTCTCCATATAGTCTTCTCCTCCAGTCGCGACGGCCAGAACGAGATCTATGTCATGAACTGGGACGGAACCGGGTTGAAACGGCTTACCTACAACGGCGGGAACACTTCTCCCGCCTGGTCCCCACGATTGAAAGTCAGCAAAGGCGGTGATGGAAAATGACGGACAAGTTGTCGTATACCTTTCAGGGTAAGCTCCTGCTTTCATCTTTCATGCTTCTTCTTCTTTCTCAGGGATGCGCTATACGTCAACAGGTCAAGGATATCGATTCCGGCCTGACTGAGTTGAAGGCAAGAAACGATGAAATGTCCAGGGAGATAGATTCACTGAAGGTTCTGGTTGTTGAAGAACGGGACCTCATCATGAGTGCGAAAGCGGATGTCCTGGCTGAGGTTTCCAGCCTGAAAGAACAGGTGTACGTGCTGGGGAATCAACTGTCGGAACGGGACAGAGAAGTGCCTGTCGCATTCGCGGAGCAGGCGACGGACAGTGGAGTGGTTCAGGTTGCTCCAACGGACAAGACCGAACCACCGGGTCAGGTGGCCGAGGGTGCCATCCAGCACGAGCAGGAGACCGCCCCGATAGATGAAAGGGTAACATATGATACTGCGTTTCTCGATATGACAAGGGGAAATTACGAGCTTGCTGCTGATGGTTTCAGAACATTCATAGCCAGTTCGAGTGGGAGCCAGCTCCTTGACAACGCTCAGTACTGGGTTGGTGAATGCTACTACGCCCTTGGTGACCTCCGCCGGGCGATAGAGGAGTTCGAACTTGTGATCAAGAATTATCCACGAGGGAACAAGATCCCGAGCGCGCTCTTCAAGATTGGCAAGTGTTATTTCGAGCTGGACGACAGAGACGCGGCGGGACGCTATTTCAAGTCAGTCATCGACGGTTATCCACGGTCCGAAGAGGCGAACCTGGCCAGGGATTATCTCACAGAGCTCTGATTCGGAGTGCCGTCATCGATGTTTGCTCAATAAGAATCGAGACTATCACGGCGGCCTGTCGCTATCCATCGGAGACCTGATTGAGAAACAGGGGCCTCCCCGTTGTTTTCGGTAGACTTGTCATAACTGTTGTAACGGACCAGAAAGGCGTTCCTGAAGCGAGAGGAGCGCTTGACGCTCCCATGCATGCTCAAAAGTGGGGAAACTCCAGATAGAGAAAGGGTTGCCATTATGAAATGCCCCTTCTGCGGACACGAAGAAGACAAGGTGGTGGATTCTCGTTCATCGCGGGAAGGAAAGGCGATCAGGAGGAGGAGGGAGTGCCTCAACTGCAGCGAGCGTTTCACTACCTATGAGTATCTCGAAGAGATTCCAATGATGGTAGTTAAACGTGACGGAAGCAGGGAATCGTATGACCGCCAGAAATTGCTCGGGGGAATAGTGACAGCGTGCAAGAAGCGGCCCGTCACTATGGAGTCCATGGAAAAGACTGTGAACGATATTGAGAAAGAGCTGGAGGATCTCGATGTGAGGGAAGTAAGGAGCATAGCCATTGGTGAAAAGGTCATGGAGAAGCTCAAGGACCTCGATCAGGTAGCTTATGTCCGTTTCGCCTCTGTCTACAGGAAGTTCAAAGATACAACCGAGTTTCTCAATGAGATTCGCGAGCTGCTGGACACCTCCGTGTACAGGGTTGATCCCCGCAAAGACAACGAACAGTCGGGATGAATGAAAGAGGCATCGAAAGCGAAAAGAAGGCTCTCGGCGGTGAGGCCTTCAGTCGTGAGGAGGACTCCGCCGGCACAGAGATGACATTCCTTGCTCACCTGGAGGAACTGCGCTGGCGGATACTCTGGAGTTTTGGATCCGTCCTCCTCGGGACCGTGATTGGATTCGTGCTGACGCAGCGAATAGGTGTTATTGACTTTCTGATTTCTCCCGTCGCGGATTACCTGGACGAAGGAAAGCTTGCGTTCCTCAGCCCTACAGAGCCCTTCTTTGTCACGTTCAAGATTGCGTTTTTTCTTGGTATTATTATTTCGCTCCCGGTTATCTTCTATCATTTCTGGGCGTTCATAGCGCCAGCCCTCCTGCGAAAAGAGAAGAGGATGTTCTTACCCGCGATCCTCGCCTCCGTGGTACTTTTCTCCGTCGGAGTTTTTATGGCATACGGGGTTGTCCTCCCGCTGGGCCTCAAGTTCCTTCTGAGCTTTCAGACGTCGAGCCTTAAGCCGATGATAACAATCGGGGAGTATCTGAGTTTTGCCACCAGGATCTCGCTTGCCTTCGGACTGGTCTTCGAACTTCCTCTGGTGGTCGGCATCTTCTCCTGGCTGGGCATCCTGACACCCGCCTTCATGCGCCAGAAAAGGCGCCACTCATACGTCATTATCTTCATTCTTTCAGCGCTTCTCACGCCCGCCGATGCGGCGAGCATGATAATGATGGCCATTCCACTTCTTCTCCTCTTCGAGTCGAGCATCTATCTCTCGGTTGTTATAACGCGAAAGAGAAAACGAAATGAGGCGGCGCGTCTCGAAGAAGAGGGTTGAAAAGCCTTTCTGGTCTGACATGAATAACCTCAGTCGATATTCCTTTTTCTCCTGCCTCATCCTGCTCCTCACGTTCTGCCTGCTGCCGGGGGGAGCAGAGGCGTCCGGGGCCTCTACCGACACGACTTCCGCCGCTCAGGACACACTTCAGATTCCGGAGGCCAGGTCCGACTCTCTCGCTCAGGACACACTTCAG
>CAZOAR010000080.1:0-6434 GCA_964577985.1 uncultured Gemmatimonadota bacterium
TTCTCCAGACCCTGGAATCGATGTTTTCACCCTTTTCACCATCGGCGTACCAGCCTGCATCAGCAAACAGATCCTTCAGCTTCACGGAGGGATCGTCGACATCATAGGCGTCCGAGACTGGAGACCCCAGATAACCCGTCTGTTCCCGCAGATAAAAGATCACCAACGATCCAGAGTCATGGCGGGTACGGAGATCGTATTTTTCAGTGACAGCGGGGTAACCACGCATACACTGAAGGAATTCCGAGCTCGTCCTTGAGCCGTAGTGGATTTGCTCCCCGTCGATCAGGACGATTCCTGATTCGGGAAACCCTTCTGTGGATGATACTGGAATCGATTCCTGGTAAGCATCTATGTCCCCCTGCAGGCTTGTCGTAACAGCCGAGACCTCTCCACTTTCTCCTACGGAATACTCATCATACCAGAGCGTCTCAGCGTGATCCTGGCTCCCGAAATCAAAGCTCAGGAATGCGTCAGTCAAGAGAGTACTGGTGAGCGCGAAGCGCAACGCGACATAGTCGACCGGATCCTCGTTGCGCGCCATCCCGTTGACGATCGATATAGGGTAGTCGCGCTGCGTATCGACAAGGTATTTCTGCAGCGATGCCAGGTCGCTCAAGTTGAGATCAGATGGTTGATAGTTTTCATACATGCGTCCGTTCAGGTATGATAAGGCTGATCGATGAAGACCGTTCCCCACCATTATCACGTTTGGGTCGTAGGAGAGAGTATTCTGCGCCAGTGTCAGCATGCCCTCGCGCCACAAGCTGTCGAACATTGGCTCGTCCCCGTTGGGTTCGTAGTCATACTCCGCAATTTGGTTGACTGTGGCGTCTTTTGTGTCTGGACAAAGCATCCTGAGGTTGTCTGTATATACATCATAAAAAATGCCATCCCAGAAATCATACGCCTGAATGTGCTCCTGCATAAGGTTCTCTGCGAGAAAAGCGTTGGGGCTTACACCGTTTGGGTGATTGCCCTTGGACGCCTCTGTGTTGGTGAAATTCAGAAGGTTGTTGAATTGCCATGTTGGATCGACCACCTTGTTGCCCTGATAATCATACAACCACCAGTCATACTGCTGAGCAAGTGTGAATATAGGATCAGGCGGATTGATCGTGGAGTTGGCACCCAGAGATATATGATACGCGAGAATAATCGCATCGGGATTACGTGCCTTTATGCCCTCGATGTTCGCCCTGAAGACGTCACTCCTGTCGACCTGCCACGCGAAAACTATCAAGTCCCAACCCGATAAGAGTTCAACGTCCATATCCCGTATCTCACCTCTGAGATAGTAATTCGCCAGCCTCGGAAAGTGCAGGTCTTCTCCGCCTCTCGCCGTAGCGGGGCTGAGGGCAAGGAGCAGAAGAACGCCTGATACTGAGAGAAGGGTGGTCCCGATCGTTACTTTTCTCATGATTCCTCCGGAAAGTATCAAATGTTTTCCCGGAAACCACATATGGCAACATGCATGCCACCTGTTCCTGCTAATCTGCACGGGCGTAACGTATTTATAAATCATGAGTTACAAAAGATGCGTTCTCGAACGGAGAATAAAACATGCGTAGTTATTAACTTTTTGCTTCCAGTCTGCCGTCATACAGTTCGTGGTACGCCCTGGCTATCACGTCCCAGTTATAATGACTCTCCACGCGCATGACCGCCCTCTCCCGGTAGCACTTCACTTCCTCTTCATCATCCAGGAGGCGCTGAAGCAACTCTCGAAGTTTCCCCACATCGTTGACAGGATAGCTTATGCCCGCGTCGCCTGCGGTTTCCAGGTTCTCGGGGATACCATTGACAACCACGCAGTTACCGAAACCCATCCCGGCGAGCAACGCTGGAGAGGTTCCCTCAAGCTCCGAAGGTTGTACGTATATGTAGGCGTGGCTGCAGAGCTCCTCGTATGATTTGCCGTAGACATACCCGAGGAACCTTATGCGGTCATCGGCGTTCTCCTTCAGGCGTCTCGCATATTCGGTGTTGAAGGGGTCATCCCCGACTATTACCAGTTTCTTGTCGGTCCTCACTCCCTTGAAAGCGTCGATAAGATAATGAATTCCCTTCTCCGGAATCAGTCGTCCTACAAAGAGTATATAGTCGTCTCTCTCGAGTCCTGCCTCCTTCAGATAGCCCCAGCTTTCAAGCTTCTCTGTATAAGCGCCGTAAGGAACGTAGGCTGTACTCCTGCCCAGCTGTTCGCTGTAGTATGAGCGAATCACTTTCGAATCTGCTACGATCTCGTCTGCGAATGTTACGGCGATATACTCAGAGACCTTGAACCACAGTTTCGCGAAGCGCCCCCACTTCTTTCTTTTCCACTCCAGACCATCGACGGAAATCACCACGCGCTTCCCGAACAACTTTAGTATCAGCGAGAATATGGAGTTGCCCAATCCGAAGATATGAAAGATAGAAAAGCCTCTGGGAAGCGCGTCGACAACCGACAGGAAGGTGTGGGATATAGTGTCCAGATTCTTGCTGTGAACAGAAGGCAGTCTCCTCAGTTTAACACCTTCATAAGAATCTCCTGATGATCCCACATTGTTCCTTCTGCAGTAAACGGTCACATCATCACCCATACTCACGAGCCTTCTGGAGACTTCATCGACGCAGGTTTCGAATCCGCCGTAGTTTGCCGGTATGCCACGAGTCCCCACGATGGCTATCTTTGCTTTTTTCACTTTTGTCCTCACGCAGGCCTGTCAAGTAGGTCGCTGTATATGGAAAGAATCCTGTCCCGGTGGGCCTCTTTCGTGAATTCCTGCCGGGCACGGCGATGGGCCTTCCTGCCCAACCGCTCTCTGTATCCGGCGTCCCCCAGAAGGAGACCGATCCTGTCGCTCAGACCATTCGCGTCTCCGGGAGAGAAGAGCAATCCGTCTTCTCCATCGTGGATCAAGTCCGGTATTCCACCCGTTTTCGATCCGATGACCGGTCGCCCGTACGCCATCGACTCAAGCACGGAGAGAGGGCAATTCTCATACCATATTGAAGGGACAACCGTAAACATGCTTCCCGATAGCAATCCACCCAGATCATCAGACTCCTTCTGCCCTACGAATCGAACATTCCCCACCCCCTCTTCTTCGCTCATTCTCTCCAGTGCCTTCCGTTCAGGCCCGTCTCCGGCGATAATCAGCGGGGTTTCCTGAAACTCACGCATGGCCAGTATCAGAGAGTCAACGCCTTTCTCTCTCGAAAGCCTCCCCATGTACAGTATATACCCTCCCCTGCCTGGTTCAATGTTCTCGGGAATCGGGTCTACGAAGTTCGGTACGTAGACGATCTTAGCTTCCGGGATCCCGAATCTCACGAAGCATTCTTTCATGAACCGGCTGGGCGTTATGACCATGTCGAGGTACCTCCTGTAGGAGCCCAGGAACAAATGAAGATATGATTCGATCGCCAGGGTCATTCCTGTTGCGAGGCTACCCCCATGGCAGCCTGTTGTCAGCACATGATAGTTCTTTCCGCCAAGGCACTTCTCACAGGTGCCCCTGCCGTCGAAAAGGGTGTAGTTAGGGCATATCAGCTTGTAGTCATGACTTGTGAGAACCGTCCGGAGCCCGTTCTTCTTCAGCACGGGAAGAATGGAAGGAGATATCTGGTGATATATGTTGTGCAGGTGAGCGATTTCCGGTCGATGTTCATTGATGATCCGTTCCACCCTCCTCCTTGCCTGGAACGAATAGATGACTCTGCCGAAACATCTGATCTTTTCCGGAATAGTGCGCGCCCCGGCCATATGGACGTTCTCTACAAAGTAGTCCGAATACGGGGAGCTGACGTTTTCCTTATCCTTCATCGAAAAATGAAGCACCTCGTGTCCTGCTTCTCCGAGGATACGTGAAAGCTCCATGTAATAGCGGTTTGCACCGCCTCTATAATGATGAGCCTTATTTATCTGAAGAATCTTCACGACCAGCCCTGCGGATGAGGCACAACCTCACCTCAGGATTCCTTTCCTCTCTGCCTCTCTGAGGTAGATATCCTCGATCCTGCTTACGTGAGCCCTTATATCAAATCGTGTTTCTACCTTCGTTCGGGCCGCGTTCCCGGCTGAGGAGGCATATTGCCTGTCGAGGAGAAAAGTGGAGAGCGCCTTCGCCAGAGCGGCCGCATCGTGGGGTGGAACGAGAAGTGCCTCCGCTCCATCCTTGAGGGTGTTTCTGATTCCGTCTACGGAAGTGGCTACGATAGGCTTTCGGGAAGCCATAGCTTCAAGAAGCGTTATCGGCAACCCTTCAAAGAGCGACGGCATGGCGAAAACCTCTGCCATCGCAAGGAGCTTCGGGATATCCCGGCGTGCGCCGGGCAATCTGACCACTTCGTTCAGTCCTCTCTTGTCAACCATGGAACAGAGTTTGTCGCGGAGAGGCCCCTCCCCTATGATCACCACGGCGACATCAGGGAAATCCGCTCTCAACATCATTGCCGCATCAATGAGAAACGCATGGCCCTTCTGTTCTACCAGTCGCCCTATCGAGAGAACGACCCGCTTCCCACGGAGCCTCAGTTCGTCTCTCAGTTCCTCCACACAATTCGTTGCAGGATAAGGAGACATATCTATGCCATTGAGGACGGTGTCTATCCTCCCCCCGTCCATTCGGCCCATCGTGATCGCCTTCTGCCTCACCTCATCGCTGACCGCGATGATCCGGTCGTTGAGTCGCGACGTCAGTGTGTCAAGGTAAATCTTTATTCTGTCCGCGATTCCGTTGGTAATATCCCAGTCGGTAACAAGGTGATATGTCGTAATGATGACAGGCACCCCGGCGAGATATGCCGCTACACGGCCCTGGCGATCAAAGAGATGAGTATGCGCAACATCGTACCTGGAACGACGCATCTCACGAACCAGCTTGAGGAACGAAACCGGATTCCTCCGGGAGGCACGCCACTGGTGGACAACGATCCCTGCCTGAAGGTACTCACCAAGTAGCTTATCCCCCTCATAAAAACAGTGGACCTCGGGTGAAAATCGTCCTCTGTCGAGATGCTTAAGGAAATCCAGCAAAAGTATCTCTGATCCTCCGTAGTTGAGCGAAGGGACGAGATATGCGACGGAGAGTTTTTTCATATTCAATTGTCCCACCATCGAGATCGCCCGGCATTCGGTGCGAGCACCCGAATAATTCCCAGGGTTCGCAGCCCTATTCCTCTCAGTTTGTTATCAGCTAAGAAAACATAATAGCGTCAGCAACCCTTTTCCTGTTTGATTCCAGGGTTAGATTCTCCTGCGAGTATTTTCGCTGGTCCTCCCTAACCCTGCCATAATAGTCTTCGTCCTTCAGGAGTCGACCAACCTCTTCCGCGAATCCTCCCGGTCCGTCCCATACGGCCTCGTAATGGGTGTCAAAATAATCGATTCCTTCCGCCCCGACGGACGTAGTAACGACCGGTATGCCCAGGCAGAATGCCTCCAGGATCTTTATCTTTATCCCACTCCCTATTCGGAGGGGCGCCACACATACACGGTACTTCAGGACCTCTTTCTCCGGGTCGTCCACAAAACCCTGGAAATGTACCGGAGCCATTTCCAGCAGCTCCTCTCTGACACCGGGCGGACACTCCCCTATAATATAAAACCTTACATTCGGCACGATTATTTCCAGACGCGGATACACCTTCTCCAGGAAAAAGCGGACTGCGTCGAGATTGTTGGGTCTGTCCGACCGGTCCAGGCGGCCTATAAAATACAGGGAGTCCTCTATCGCTTCATCCCGCCCGCGGAAGGACACGTGCTCCTCCCCGGCAGAAATGGATACGGGCAGCGTACGGAACGTTATCCTCTCGCTATCCAGACCACCCTCCCGGATGTGTTGAATGTCTTTGGACGACAGGGCAAGGACCTGGTCGAATTTTGCAATCGATCGGAGTTCCTCCCACTTCTTTATCCTCGAGAAGAACCGCATGAACGTCCTCTTCAGCATGCTTTCTTCAAGCTCCTGCCTCCGGTGATAATCCATGAAGGCCGCGTCGTGTATAAGCAAAACTACCCGGGGATTTCCCCTCACATAAGACCGCAGTGCAGCGTGATACCAGTATTCAATTATGACGAGGTCGTAATGGTGCTCCTCTGTCGTTCTGGACATCGCCATCTTCAAGCCTCTGGGTGTGCTATAACTGGCTTCTGGAGAACGGAATAGAAAGAACAGTTTCAGTAGATTCAATACTTTGTAATACAATCGATGGAAAGGAGATTTCCTGTTGGGCGCCAGGATCGTAAAAACATTCTCACATACGCCCCGCAGCCTGCCGGTCTGGTCCTGTTCGCCGCGTGATTGCGTCATTCCCAGGAGACTGACATGGTTGTCTAACGAGAGGAGCCTGAGGAGGTTGTAAGAAACAACATCCGTTCCCATTGTTATCTCTGAGGGTATGTGAGACTTGACGACTAATATGTCCATCAGGAAACCTGGCCTTAT
>CAZOAR010000081.1:0-6116 GCA_964577985.1 uncultured Gemmatimonadota bacterium
CCATGCACAGCGAACACTCTGAGAAGGCACGCGACATCGCGAAGGAGATTGGCGACAGGGACACCTGGCTGAAGGCTTCCGCCTACCTCGCGGCCGAGGCGGTTCACAGCGGGCAACTCAAGGAGGGTGTCAGACTGCTGAGAGAGTTCTGCGACAGTTCAGAGGTGTATGGCGATCCACGGAACATCCTGAATACCAGGCGCCTCCTCGGTCAGGCGCTCCTCGAACATGGACAGAGTAAATCAGAACGGAAAGAGGGCCGCTCAATCCTCGAAGAAGCGCTTTCATTCGCCAAAGAGAAGGAAGTCGCCTATGAGGTCAAATGGATCACGGATATACTTGAATAGACTGATGTCAGCTATGACGAACCCCTCCATTCAATCGTCCAGCAACAGAAATCTGGCGTGTGCCCCACGTCGGTGATGTAGGTTTAGTCGAGACACCATGAGCCGGGGCGTGCCTGTGATTGATTTGTTGATCGTTTCAGCGTTTATCCTCTACAGCGTAAACAATGGTTTCCGCAACCGCTCCAGAGCCTCTCAGAACCTGGAGGAATATTTTCTGGCGGGGCGATCCATAAAGGGCTGGCGCGCGGGATTCAGCCTTGCGGCCACTCAGTTCGCCGCCGATACGCCGCTGCTCGTTACCGGGTTGATCGCCACCGGCGGGATTTTTATGCTCTGGCGCCTCTGGATCTATGGCCTTGGTTTCCTCATGATCGGCTTTCTGCTGGGTCGTTCATGGAGACGCGCCGGAGTGATTACAGACGCCGAGCTGACGGAGATACGCTACAGCGGCCGCGGAGTCACCGCGCTGCGAGGCATGAAGGCCATATACTACGGCACGGTGATGAACTGTACTATCATGGCCATGGTCCTGGTCGCCGCCACGCGTATAAGCGAGGTGTTCCTCCCCTGGCATGAATGGCTCCCATCGGGTTTCTATAATTCGCTCTACAATCTGGTAGAATCACTCGGCATCCCCATCGCCTCCGGCGCGACGGGTCTGGAAACCTACGTCGCTACGACCAACAACCTGATCAGCATCATCATAATCATAGCCTTTACAGCCCTCTACTCGACTACCGGCGGTCTCCGTTCCGTCATCGCCACAGACACGGTCCAGTTCAGCATCGCGATGATCGGGACATTCATCTACGCCATCGTGGTTGTGTCGAGATCAGGCGGCACCGGCCAGATGATCGACGAGCTGGTTCAGCTCTACGGGACAGCCCGGGCGGGCCAGCTCCTCGCCTATGCTCCCGGCGCGTCGGAGGCACTCATGCCGTTCCTCGTGATTGTGAGCCTGCAGTGGTTCTTCGAACGCAACAGCGATGGAACAGGCTATTTTGCCCAGAGGATGATGTCGTGCCGCAGCGACAGGGACGCCAGGTCAGCGGCGTTTCTTTTCACCTGGCTGCAGATCGTACTGCGCAGTCTCATATGGCTGGTCATTGGCGTGGGATTGCTGGTCGTGTATCCGATTGACCCCTCCACCGCGGGAGGAGAAGGGTTCGTCTCGGGCAGGGAGATTCTATTCGCCACGGGGATCAGGGACCTGCTCCCGACGGGCGTCAGGGGTATCATGCTGACCGGCATGCTCGCCGCCCTCGCATCGACTATCGACACGCACCTGACGTGGGGTGCCAGCTACTGGAGCAACGACATTTACGTCGGCATCATCAACAAGGCATGGCTCAGGCGGGAACCATCGAACCGGGAGCAGGTGCTTGCCGCCCGGCTCTCCAATGTCCTGATCTTGATCATCGCCCTGGGCGTCATGGCCAACCTCGG
Source organism: uncultured Gemmatimonadota bacterium (assembly GCA_964577985.1). Lineage (GTDB taxonomy): Bacteria > Gemmatimonadota > CAZMKB01 > CAZMKB01 > CAZNLH01 > CAZOAR01. The sequence goes on from CAZOAR010000081.1 coordinate 1,794, forward strand.
TTCCATTCAGACGGCCTGGTATATCACACTCCTCTTTGGAGCCGGAACCGGCGCCGTACTGGTCATGCGGTGGACATGGGAACGGATCAATCTCTTCTCGGAGGTCTCCGCTATAGCAGCCTCGCTGGTCTTCGCGCCCATCATTCTTTTCACCGTGCAGGAAGAATGGCTGCGACTGCTGCTCATGTCGTCCATTTCAACGGTGGTCGTGGTGACGGTGACACTGCTCACGAGGCCGACCGCCCAGGCGACACTGATGGAGTTCTACAGGCGCGTTGAACCGCCCGGGTTCTGGAGGAAGACGGCCGGGAGGCTGGGCGTGGAAGTCGGGCAGCCAATCAGCAGGTTGAAAGAAGGGGCGTATCTCACCGTTACCACGAGCCTGTCGGTCTACCTGATCCTGGTCGGCGCTGGAAAACTGATCCTGCCTTACCCGGGGAGTCCTGTATACTACCCATGGTTGTTCGTCGGGCCGGGCATCCTGAGTGCCTTCCTCTGGTGGAGAAAGGTGTTTCCTCCACATGACTGAATCGCAGTGGCAGGCCCTGGAGCCGTCCATGTGTCTGGTTTTCGGGCGCTCCGTAGAAGACGAGCAAGCGGCCGGATGCTCTGACAGAGCCTAACGGACAGGACCGGTTCGATATGGATCCGGGATAGACGTCTTCGCGGTGAAGACTTTCTCCACGTCGTATGAAAAGGTCTTCGACATGCCCGGTATCCTGACCGGATAGTCGAAATGGATCACAAGGACCTTGCTCTCCACGGCTATCCCCGGTCTTTCAATGAGTTTCTCTCCGAGTGATGACTTGTCGGTATTCCTGACCGCTATCTCGATATCTTCGCTCGCCAGGGATATCTCCAGTTTCGCAGCCTCCGCGAGGATGTACTCCCTCATCGAATCTATCGAGAAGGATTGCGGGTCGCTGATGATCACGTCGATCCGGCCGCTGAGCCTGCTGAAGTTGATTGACGCCTGAAGGTACTGGTATCCGGCATAGACCAGGACCAGAAATATGGCGAGACAGATTGTCTTCTTCATCGATCCCCCTGACTCTCCTGACCTCTCTTGCGAAGGAGAAGCGTAATACCATCCCTGAATGACGCCGGCATGAAACTGTTGAGGCAGATATAAAGACTCTCCACCCATGATCTGCCGGCGAAGTAGTTTCTTATCTCGCAACGCTCCACCACGTAGCCTGAGGCGGCCGCTATCTCCAGCAGCTCCTTACTCGTGTACTCACGAAAATGGCCGGGATTATCACGGTTCTCCCTGATCTGCTCATACGGGTTCCTCCCGATCAAAAGCGCTATCCTGTTGACGAGTCGGGCGGCGTTGGGCGTTTGTATAACAAGACTTCCTCCCGGCTTGAGAAACGAGCCGATAAAACCGAGGACCGACGCTGGAGCGGAATATAGATGTTCGATCACCTCGCCCAGGATGACGATGTCCGTCGCGGGGACCTCGATCCATCTATCGGGGTCCTGACTGTTGTTGAGGTCGAATCGATAGAAGTGGTTACTGTCATGCTTTACACCCTCGGGAAAGTGCCCTCCCCTGCTCTCCATACTGTCATAGCCGAGGGAGAGTATGGAATCTCCGGGGAATTGCTCCGTGAGGAGTTGCGTGAAATAAGAGGGCCCGACATCGAGAAGAGTAGCGCTCTCTTTCCGCAATCCCGCCCTTATCTCACTTATGATATCGAGCAGGCGGGCGTATCGTTTAGACTGTACCCGAAGGTAGACCAGCGATTCCTCATCGAGATCCAGGTGGCGAAAGCGATCTACGATGTCGTGACTATTCTTGATCACGCCCATTGGTGCCTCGCGCAGATTCATCAACAGGTGTCAACTCGCGAAGGACGAAAGGGAAGAGGCTCAGTGTCTGAGGGGAACTACCGGGCTGCTCGAAGTTCTTCCTCGATCTTCTCCCGAGAGCGCTTCGCCTCGAAGAAAGCCTTCAGGAGCGCGGATGATTCATCGACCATCAAGCCATAGTCTACGGACAATCCGGGCGAGAAGCCACTGACCTCGAGCATGTTGACGATCGAGCCGAAAGCGCCCTTCCGTGAGTCGCCGGCCGCGTAGATGAGGCGTCCAAGACGGCACGCGTCGATGGCGCCGGCGCACATGACACACGGCTCAAGCGTGGTGTAGAGGGCCGCTTCGCCCAGGCGCCAGCTGCCCGCAGTCTGCGAGGCGGCTCCGATGGCTATGATCTCCGCGTGGGCCGTGGCGTCGTTGAGTCTCTCCACCATGTTATGACCCCGCCCGATGACGGCATCCCCCATGACCACCACTGCACCGACCGGGACTTCGCCGATATCGAACGCCTTCTTCGCCTCGAGCAGCGCCTCATGCATCCACCTGCTGTCGCCCGACATGTTCAAGGACTTGCCCCCAAAAAGGAAAAATACGCCCGGAGGGAGTCGAACCCCCAACCTTCTGATCCGTAGTCAGACACTCTATCCAGTTGAGCTACGGGCGCATATCGGTAATTATAACGGCGGGCCATTTGCATGTCAACTGTTAGAGGCGCGTAATCCTTGACGCGGCATTGAAAAACAGATATCATTGATCGACCACCGCATGTTTTACCCGAAAATATGCGTCTTCACGAATTGTTCCGGAGGAACGTGATGCTGAAAAACATGATGCTGCTTTTTATCTGTATCGCGCTCGGAGTGATCGGGCAGTTGTCCCTGAAACACGGGATGACTACCGTCGGAGAAATCAAGCTCGACATCTCCAGCACTCCCGGCATGCTGGTGCGTTCATTCGGCAACCCGTACGTTCTGCTCGGCTACATCATGTATGGCCTGAGCTCGCTCTCGTGGCTGATAGTCCTGTCGAGGGTCGAACTCAGCCTCGCCTACCCGATGATAAGCGTCGCCTACGTGCTGGTTGTGTTCCTGTCGTGGTGGCTCTTCTCCGAGCAGGTAACAGCGTTGCGGGTGGTGGGCACTCTTGTGATATGTCTGGGTGTCTTCATAATGTCAAGGACCTATTGACCCGAGGGAGAAAGAAGACTATGAGTGACGATAACATGACCACCCTCAGCAGGAATCTCGTCAACTACTCGGTAAGCCTGCAGCCCGGGGAGAAACTGTACATCGAACTGCAGGGGCCAGAGACACTCGAGTTTGCGAGAGCGCTCGTCACCGAGACAACGCGAGCGGGAGGCATTCCCTACTGGTACTACAACGATGAGTATCTGCAGCGCAGGTGGCTGCTCAACTGCAGTGAAGATCAGGTAAAAGAGTTCGGGCAGTTTCACAAGAAGATAATGAAGGAAGCGGACGCGTACATTTCGATACGCGGAATCGAGAACCGTTTTCAGCTCGCCGATGTCTCCAGGGAGCGTATGAAGTGGCATAACCACCACTTCTACAAACCGGTACACCTGGAGGAGAGGGTAAAGAACACGAAGTGGTGCGTACTTCGATATCCCAATAACGCAATGGCACAAATGGCAGAGACTTCACAGGAGGAGTTCGAGAGATTCTATTACAGCGTGTGCAACCTGGACTACGCGAAGATGTCTGAGGCGATGGATCCCCTCGTCAGCCTGATGGAAAAGACGGACAAGGTGCACGTGGTATCGCCCGGCACCGATCTTACCTTCTCGATAAAGGATATTCCCGTGGTGAAGTGTGACGGGAAATTCAACATCCCGGACGGAGAGGTCTTTACCGCTCCGATCAGGGAATCGGTAAATGGGTCGATTACATTCAACGCCCCGAGCGTCAATGAAGGCACGCTCTTCAGCGATATCCATTTCGAGTTCGAGAATGGCAGGATTATGAAAGCGACATCATCCTCGTCAGTCGAGAAACTCAATGATATCCTGGACACCGATGAGGGGGCGCGTTACATAGGAGAATTCTCACTCGGGCTGAATCCCAATATAAGGGAGCCGATGAGAGACACCCTCTTCGACGAGAAGATTTCCGGAAGCATTCACCTGACGCCGGGGGGCTGTTACGACGATGCGTCAAACGGTAATCACTCCGCGATTCACTGGGACCTGGTTCTGATTCAGACCCCGGAATATGGCGGCGGCGAGATATTCTTCGATGATGCCCCTGTGAGGAAAGATGGCCTCTTCGTTCCACCGGAACTGAAGGAAACACTCAGCGACGAGAACCTGCTCGGGTCATAAACAAAAAGACGATCCATCCCCGCGGGATTAATCGCCTCAATGCGTCAAACGTGTCTGCGCGTTCTACGTCCGCGAACGGACGCGGCATTTCCGGTTTTCAAAATGGCGGGGCCGACCGGACTTGAACCGGCGACCTCCGGCTTGACAGGCCGGCGTTCTAACCA
>CAZOAR010000082.1:0-5858 GCA_964577985.1 uncultured Gemmatimonadota bacterium
AGCAGTGTACTCAACACTTTGGTCACCTTATCGAGCCGCTCGTCAGCGTCACCGGTCATACAGGTATCCATGCATGCCTTGAGTTCATGATCCAGCAAAGCCGCGCTGAATTGATTCAGTGCGGCTTTTACCGCCGCGACCTGTAGAAGAATCTCATCCGCGCACCTTTTGGAAAGTATCATCTCCCTCACCGAGCGGAGATGACCCTCGATTCTTGCCAGACGATCGGCGAGTGCCTTCTGGGTAACATCATCGAGATAAACCTCTTCAATCTCAATTACTGTTGAATCCTGTTTTTTGGAAGCCATCGGTTTTCCTCCTGTATTGTATAAGTATATATCCCCCCCGGGGGGATGTCAAGAGGGCATCAATATTTTGACCTCTACCCCCGGAAACAGGCTCCTCCTCGTGAAAGAGAATCGGATAGCAGCATGGTGCGTCGGATTCCCCGATGACGGGGGGAGCCGGCAAGGATTGCCACGCATGTTGAGCTTGAAGGGAACTCGAAAAACAAAGCCGAGCAACTTGAGAAATTTCTTGACAATCGGAAACTGAATCATATTATATGCGTATATGCGCAGATACACAGATAAAGCATGAGGAGGTCACAGTGCAGGAAGAAGCCGCGATGTTCAAGGTGCTGTCTGAGCCAATCAGGCTTCGGCTGGCCGTGCTGTTAGCCATACAGGGGGAGACTTGCGTTTGCATGCTGGCCGAGGCGCTTGGCGAGCAGGATTTCAAGGTCTCGCGCCACCTGGGGATCATGCGATCAGCAGGAATGGTCGAGGCACGACGCGAGGGGACGTGGATGCACTACAAGCTTGCCCGGCCGAAGCACCGGCTGGAGGAATGCTTGCGGAAATGCTTCCGCAACTGCCTGGCGGACCACAAGACTGTGAAGGCCGATACGAAGCGCCTTGCCAGGGTAAGCTGCGCAAAGTGAGAGTGTAAGGCACATGAGCAGCAATACCAGGGCGCTTTTCTTGTGGAGCGGCAACTCCTGCCGGAGCCACATGGCCGAAAAGGACGCCATGCCGGCCATGCCTGTGTTCGTCAGGGGCGTGGTCGATTTATGACGCCGGTTTTCACGGGTCCTTTTCTGGTAGCAGGTTGCATGACGGTGGTGATCAGCTCGACGTTGCGGCTCTGGACGAAGGGGTGATCGATGGCACGCAGCCGGAACAACGGAGCAGGTGAAGATGGAGGATTATGAACATGAATGAGCCGACAGCGTCCGACAACGAGCGGAAAATGACCAGTGTCTTCGAGCGTTACCTGACGGCGTGGGTTGTGCTCTGTATTGTGGGCGGTATCCTGCTTGGCAAACTGGCGCCGGGGTTGGCGAAGGCTCTGGATGGGATGGCCATTTCGGTCAACGGGGCGCCGGTCGTCTCCATCCCCATCGCTGTCTGCCTCTTTTTCATGATGTACCCGATCATGGTGAAGATCGACTTCCAATCGGTTGTCCGGGCTGGAAAGAGGGGCAAACCTGTGTTTTTGACCCTGTTCGTGAATTGGGCCATCAAGCCGTTCACGATGTATGGCATAGCCCTGTTATTCCTCGGTGTGCTGTTCCGCGGGTTCATTGGAACGGAAGCCGTGGACCTTGTCAAGATGCCATTCGGGCTGGATCTGCCCCTGGGGGCAACGCATGGTGCGGGAACGGTGGTGTTGCACGACGCTGTTAAGATGCTGGAAATTCCGCTATGGCGCAGTTATTTCGCCGGTTGCATTCTGCTGGGTATCGCGCCTTGTACCGCGATGGTCCTTGTCTGGGGCTTTCTGGCGCGCGGCGACGACGGGTTGACGCTCGTCATGGTGGCCATCAACTCGCTGACCATGCTGGTACTCTACGGTGTGCTCGGTGGTTTCCTGCTTGGCATAGGCAAGCTGCCAGTCCCCTGGCAGGCACTGTTCCTGTCCATCTCCATATATGTGGCGCTGCCGCTGGTGACCGGATACCTGTCCCGCAAATGGATTATCGCAGCAAAGGGAGAAACGTGGTTCAGGGAGAAATTCCTCCACGTACTCACCCCAATCACTATTATCGCCCTCCTGGCAACACTCGTACTCCTGTTCAGTTTCAAGGGTGACACAATCGTTTCCAACCCGCTGACCATCCTGTGGATTGCTATACCCCTTTTCATTCAGACCTGCTTAATTTTCTCTCTGGGGTATGGTCTGGCGAAACTTCTCAAGCTGCGTTACGAGGACGCCGCACCAGCGTCCATGATCGGAGCGTCTAATCATTTTGAAGTTGCGATCGCCACAGCAACCATGCTCTTCGGGATCTCTTCGGGCGCGGCCCTGGCAACGGTCGTAGGCGTACTGATCGAGGTGCCGGTCATGCTCATGCTCGTGAAGATCTGCCTCAGGACCAGGCACTGGTTCGGCACCTCGGGCAAGGAAATGGCTCACGCCTGATGTCCCTTTGAATCGGACATCATCCGATTGTACAGCGTGGAACATGGCCTCTATCCCGCGCTGCTATCTCCAGCCCCGGTCGGTGTTTTCGAATCGGCAATCGAGGACATAACAACTTCGTCCTGCTGATCCGACGTACAGCCGCTTTGCGTCAGGGTCGAGATCGAGTGCTGTTGTATGCAGCGCGAGGCTGTCTCCTCCGCTCGGAAACGTTATGATCCCATCACTCAGCGACATCCAGTGGTCCCCGGTCCAGCGATAGGTTCCGCCCCAGGTCCCCACGACGAGATTCGTCTCGCCACTCGTATATCTGAAGATCTCAAGGGCTCGAGCCCCGGTATTGTCGAGCCCTTCATTCATCGCCTGCCAGCTCAAACCACGATCATCAGAGACGAATGTTCCCGCATCCAGTGTCGATGCGCAGAGCACGTCATGATCCTTCGCCGATACGCAGGGCGCGTCGGGATCGCCTTGATCTATGACCAGACCCGAGACATGTTTTCCCGAAAGATCCTGCGCCTCCGTCCAGTGTACCCCGTCATCCGACCAGAAGAGTCCGCCCGCCCCGGGACTGCTCAGCCCGGAAGAACTGAGCAGGCCAAGTGCGCAATAGATCCGGCCATCGACTGCAGCCACCTCGATATCCATTACAGCCTGGTTGAAGGTCCGAAGTTCATCCCAGTTGACTCCTCGGTCGGTCGTTTCGAAAAGCTTCGGGGGAGTGGCAGGAAATGTGGGCGCACTCGCCGTGCCGAAGAGAATATGGTTCGGATCATCCGGGTCTTCCCAGATCGAGCGCACGAGGCCATTTCCCGTCTGGAACATGGTACGGCCCGCGTCCTCACTGAGAAAAATACCGTAACTCGTTCCCACCCATACCCTGTCGGGCACGCTCGAGGAAGGCTGGATAGCGAAGACGCGGCCCACAATATCACCACTTTCGGCATGGTAGGACCGGGTCAAGCCGTAGTCTTCGCTGACATACAGCCGCCCGTTGGCCATGCCCTGATTCATCGAGGGCGCAACACCCATGTAGATCCTGCCCGGCTGGAGAGGGTCGCTGGCAATCGCGCCCATGTAAGCCGCATAGAAACGCTCGGGTTCCCACACCTTCCCTTCGTCGGTGGAACGAAATACTCCCCAGAAACTGGTCCCGAGGTAAAGGGTGGCCGAACCCCGACCTGTCCCGGGCGCGAGACCGAGACTCGAGAAGCTGCCTGCCTCCAAATCGTCTGTCGTAGCTATGATGTCCCAGGTCTGACCGGCATCGAGGCTTTCCAGCAGGAGACCCTCTCCCATGCTGTCATGCCCCAGGATGTACATTTTCTGACCGTCATCAGGGTCTATCGAGAGATCGCCGCCGAGCCTCGGGTCGTCGCTCCAGAGTGACCAGCTCCCACCACCGTTGGTGCTGCGGTACAGTCTCGATGATCCGGACAGTCTCTCGCTGCGAGCGTAGATCACCAGCGGATCGTCGGGTGAAATCATCAACTGCATCACATGGGCGCCGGCAAACACCCGAGTCCAGCTCTCTCCCATATCGAGACTCCTGTAAATACCGGGATAATCGCCCCTCGACCCCATCAGAACCACCGAAGGCCTGTCAAGGTGGATAACAATATCGGTCGGGATAGGATCTCCCTCGAGCATACCCCCGATATCCTCCCACGTGTCGCCCGCATCCGTGCTCCGGAAGAGCGATGTGTAAGAGCCCGCGAAAACCGTGTCCGGATGCTCTGGATGGACGGCCAGACAGTAGACGAAATGTTCCCAGAGTGGGACGGGCAGGAAGATGTTATCCCATGATAGGCCCTCGTCAAACGTCCTGTATATCCCAGTCCCTGCGTACGGACCCGTCCGGAGGAGGTATATGCGATCCGGGTCGCTCATCGAAACAGCTATGTCGTCGATTGTCCAGGTTGTGAAGCCGCCATAGTCGGGTGAGACAGGTATCCAATCGCCTTCAGGAGTCCGCCCGAAGAGTGTCTTCATGGTGGCGGAGAACTGCACGTAGCTGGACGCGGGCGGTGGAAGCAGAAATCTCTTCGGGGTGCTTCCCTGGGGTCCCACCGGTGCCCACTCTCCGGCCCGCAGAATCAGGGGTGAGAAAAGGAAGAAGGAGAGGAGCAGAGGAAGGAAGGGAAAAATTGAAAAAGGAAGAAGAGATCGGTCATACGCCACGTGTCCTGCACTGACCCCGGCCGTCATAGAGCATCGCATGATTCATCCCCCTGCCTGAGGTTTGAACGGCTTCAATCAGGACCCCCACCTTTCTAACATAGTAGCACAGGAGCAGGCTGGATGTCAAGAAGATATGGGGTTGGAGTTTCCCTGGTTTTACTTATGCAGAGGGGCGTCAAGAACGCTCAGGACAGGACCGGAAAACAACGGCTACAGTATCATTGCCTCTTTTGTGTCTGGTGACTAGATTTACGCGTCGCATAAATCCAGGGGATTCGCATGGAAGCAGAGCAGAAAAAGAGAAAAACCAGTTTCAGGAATATCGCGATCATCGCGCACGTAGACCATGGCAAGACCACGCTCCTCGATGGAATGCTGCGGCAGAGCGGGACATTCCGCGAAAATCAGCAGGTCGCCGACCGCGTGATGGACTCGATGGACCTGGAACGCGAGCGCGGCATCACCATCATGTCGAAGAACACAGCGATCTGGTTTCGTGATGTCAAGATCAATATCGTAGACACCCCGGGCCACGCCGACTTCGGCGGAGAGGTGGAGCGAAGCCTCAACCTGGTAGACGGCGTGCTTGTGCTGGTCGATTCCAGCGAGGGGCCCCTCCCCCAGACGCGCTTCGTCGTGAAAAAGGCGCTTGACAGCAAGTTGCCCGTGATCCTGGTCGTCAACAAGATCGATCGCGCCGATGCGCGCATAAAGGAGGTGGTCGATGAGGTGTACGACCTCTTCTTCGACCTGGAAGCCACCGAGGAGCAGATAGAATTCCCCATCCTATATACAGACGCCAGGGCAGGCGTAGCTCACTCGGACCTGGACGATGGCTCCACGGATCTCCGCCCCCTCTTCGAGGCAATACTTGCGAATATCCCCGGCCCCGTGGCCGACGACGATCACGTGCCCCAGTTCCTTGTCACCAATCTCGACTACGACCCGTATGTCGGGCAGGTAGCCATCGGGCGGCTGAGCAACGGACGGCTCGAGATGAACAGTAACTACAGCCTCTGCGGCGAGGGAAAGATCACTCGGGGGGTACGCTTCTCCGCCTGCTACACCTTCAAGGGGCTCCAGAGAGTCCAGGTAACGAGCCTCGAGGCGGGCGACATAATCGCGGTCTCTGGAGTTGAACAGGTCCGGATAGGCGACACGATCTCCTCTGATGACGACCCCCGTCCGCTCCCGAGGATCACGATTGACAAACCTACGGTTTCGATGATCTTCGGCGTCAACAACGGCCCCCT
>CAZOAR010000083.1:0-5572 GCA_964577985.1 uncultured Gemmatimonadota bacterium
TTTTATATGATTCAACATACTACCCTACGGTTACATTTTAAGTGATTCAATTCGCTACATTGACAATATTTCGATATTGTGGTATAATTATATAGTCTTCGTTTCCTTGATCTGAATCGACTCATCCGGATCCCCGCATACTCCCTTCTCGGTTGACAAGACTTGGATATCTCAGCCCGAGCGGCAATCTGCCCGCCGGAGGTTGTAATGCGACGTATCATTCTCCACTATGGTTTTCTCTGCCTGCTGCTGGCATCGTCTCTTCACTCCAACACAATTCATGTTCCAGCAGATTCAACGACAATCCAGGGCGGTATCGATGGATCAGTGGCGGAAGACACCGTGCTGGTAGCGCCCGGAACATATTACGAACATGACATTGTCTTCAATGGAAAGGCGATTGTCGTTAAGAGCGACAGGGGCCCGGATGCTACAGTGATTGACGGCAACCACGCGGGGAGTGTCGTGACTTTTGTCAAGGGAGAGACCCGCAAATCTGTCCTGGAAGGATTCACAATAACGCACGGAACAGGGAAGTACCTCGACTATTCAGGATACGTGGGTGGAGGCATCTACTGCGGCTCAGCTGATCCGACAATAGCAGACAACTTCATAACGGATAACCAGGCGAACTATGGCGGAGGAATTATGTGCATGTATGCTTCCCCGGAGTTGTACGCCAATGAAATAACCGACAATTCGGCAGACTCTGACGGCGGCGGGATATACCTCCACTCATCACAGCCGACAATCACCGGCAACACCATCGAGGGCAATTCGGCGACCGACTACTGGGGTGGCGGGATCCTCTGCGATTATTCTGACGCGACGATATCCGACAACCTGCTGACCGGGAACTCCGGGGGCAGCAGCGGTGGTGGTATCTACTGTTATTACTCTTCGCCGGTCATAGTGCGAAACACCATAGCCGAAAACTCGGCCGTCACTCTCAATGGCGGCGGCGTTTATTGCTATTACTCCTCTCCGCTCATGTCAGATAACCTGATCACAGAGAACTCGGCGCAGGGTTTCTCCGGCGGCGGGATTCACTGCTATTTCTCAGATCCCGAGATAACGGGGAATCTGATAATTGATAACCAGGCCTCGTGGGATGGCGGAGGGGTGCATTGCTCGGGTTCCTCTCCAATGATCCTGAATAACGTCATAGCGGACAACGAGGCGGACAGTTTCGGTGGTGGCATCTTCTGCACCGCTTCCTCCCCTCTGCTCCTGAACAACACCTTCACGGAGAATTCAGCGGAGGAAGGTGGTGGGATATTCTGCCAGTACTCGTCCTCTCCGGTGGTTACAAATACCATCCTCTGGGACGACGATGCTGAAGAAGGGGAGGAGATATGGGTGGGAAGCAGCACCTATCCTTCAAGCCTGGTGATAGGCTATTCCGACGTGAAGCATGGTACCGAATCGATTTATCTCGATCCGGGTTGCTCCCTTGACTGGGGTGCGGGCATGATAGACGCTGATCCTCTCTTTGTCGAGCCCGGGGAGTCGGACTACGACCTGCAGTATGGTTCACCATGTATCGACAGCGCTGATCCATCTTCTCCCAACGTCCGATGGGGGGGATGGAGGAGAGATATGGGGGCGCGAGAGTACGATCAGGGTTTCTACTACGACGGGGAGCGAATAATCAGAAAACCGATTCATGGTCTGAGGAAGTATATAGAGCACCGGTTTCTGGCCAGGAAACTCATGCTTTACGAGGGCCACCTGTAGCGCGATGATCGTTCCGTAGAATCATCTCTCATTGCCCCGTTTCCGCCGGCCCCGCAGAATTCCAGAAGGCCGTCGGGCTGTCTTTTCGTGAGTTTTTTGAATCCTCTTATTTCCACCTTCCCCTGACTTGACATTCCCGGCATCTCATGCTATAGTGGGCTTGGTGTCATGAGCGTTCCAGCGCTCAATGACGGGTTCAGCATAGTTACAACTTCATCCCGGAATGGGTCAGGGCTTATTCAACGGGATGGAATATCATGGTGGAGGTTTTAGTGCGACGCTTGTTCCTGGCGTTTGTATTGCTGCCGTATTGCCTGCTTCGGCCACTTCATGCCAGTATCATACACATCCCGAGTGATTACTCGACCATACAGGGCGGCATTGCAGGTGCCACGACAGGGGATACGGTCATGGTCGATCCTGGTGCCTACAGTGAGCACGAAATCGACTTCCTCGGCAAGGCGATTACCGTGATGGGGACAGACCCGGAAGATTCGCTGACAACGGCGTCGACCGTTGTTGACGCCGATTCCCAGGGTAGCGTCTTCGTCTTTGAGGATGGAGAGGATTCAAGCTCTGTCCTCGCGGGCCTGACTCTCACCGGGGGCGACAGCGATTGGGGTGGGGGGATACGCTGCACCTCATCTCCTACGATCAGGAACAATACGATCACGAACAACCACGCGGTCGTGGGTGGAGGAGGCATATCCTGCGACGTCGCCTCATCACCGAAGATCCTGGACAACATAATAGCGGCTAATTCGGCGGACAGTCTGGGCGGTGGAATCAGCTGTCTCTCGTCGCGATCCGTCATAATCGGCAACACCGTCACCGCTAACTCGGCCGGTCGCCTGGAATCCGGAATCCTTTCCCACGGTGGAGGGATCGCCTGCTCATATGATGACTATTCTATCATTTCCAGCAACACCATTCGAGGCAACTCCACCGAGGGCACGAACTACGTCAAGGGAGGTGGCATAGCGTGTTTCTTCGGCTCCCTTGCAATTATCTCAGACAATCTTGTGGCGGGGAACTCGGCACTTAGCCAGGGCACAGGCGGCTCCGGCTATGGGGGAGGTATAGCCTGCTACGAGGCTTCGCCCGCGATACTACGCAACGTCGTCACAGGCAATCGTGCGATCGAGGTGGGTAGCGGTGCGCGTGACAGGGGGAAGGCGACCACGAAACCGTCGGAGGACAGGATAGACTGGGGCTATGGAGGTGGAGGGGGCATCCTGTGCCAGTTCTCGTCAGCGGACATCAAGGGAAATATCATCACTGACAATGAAGCCCCGGAGGGTGGCGGAGTCATGGTTAATCGCCTCTCCACACCGTTCATGGAGAACAATACTATCGTCGGCAATACAGCATCCAATCAAGCCGGCGGGATCCTCTGCAGCATAGAAGCCTCGGGAGTGGTCGTCAACACGATACTCTGGGACAACGAGGCTCCTACGGGTCCCGAGATATTTGTGGGAAAGACAGACTATCCATCTACCTTGGTCATGAGTTATTCAGACCTTGATGGCGGTATCAGTTCAGTGGCTGTGGCTGATGGCAACACCCTTGAATGGGGTGATGGAATGATAGATGTCGTCCCTCGTTTCCGCGATCGGGACGGGCGCGATTTTCATCTCACGGCCCTGGCCTGCGGTGACACCCTTGATTCACCGTGTATAGACACGGGCACTCCTGCTGTGGCCGACACTCTGCTCGACTGCGACTGGGGACTGGGAACGACTCGCAGCGATATCGGGGCATACAGCGGCGGCCAGTCCGCGCAGCCCGACTACGATAATCAGCAGTAAGGGCTGCACCTCCTTTTGACAACCCCTGAGCGGATGTGATGCGATGCAGTAATCTTGTCCCTGCGATTGGTATTTCGGTCACGCCAACCGGTTCATGGCGTTGCACTCAGTACTGGCTGCCAGTCCGTAACCGCTAAGCCTTCCGCTCCGGTTTGACATTTCTTCCTGTTTCATATATGATGAACTGAACTTCGTGCGACTGCGCTTATTCCCCTCTATGTGAAACAGATGAGGTCGTTCTGGACGAGGAGAGCTTTGTCGTTGCTCAAGATCTTTATTGACGCTGATGCCTGCCCTGTGAAGCAGGAAGTTTATCGTGTCGCGAGGCGCCATGGCCTCGATGTGACGGTGGTGGCGAATTCCTGGATGCGAGTGCCAAACGGAAAGCGAGTCGTACTGGAGGTTGTAAAGGAAGAGTTCGACGCTGCTGACGACTGGATTGTCGATCATATCGGGTGTGATGACATAGTAATCTCAGGTGACATCCCGCTCGCGTCCCGATGCATTGAGAAGGGAGCTCATGTGCTCGGTCCGTCCGGGAAGCCGTTCACAGAGGAGAACATCGGCCAGGTCCTTGCAACTCGGAACCTTCTGGCGGAACTGCGGGACGCCGGAGACGTGTCGGGTGGTCCCGCCCCATTCAACAAGAGAGACCGTTCACGTTTCCTGGACCAACTGGACAGGATTATCCGGGCAATCCAGGATATAGGTAATACTACCTGATGCCTCAAGAGTGTCACACTCTCTCGAAGAAAACCTCCGCAGTTGCTTGACATTGTCACACATTTATGGTATAGTGATATAGCCTTCATCGTGCTTCCTGATTGACTTAGCCATACCCAAAGTCGAAGTGGAACGCCTTTCTCCGCCCCTGAACAAGGACCCTGTCGCTGGAGATCGAGGAGAGTTCCTTGACGGCGTGGAGTTATGTGCAATCGATCGGAAGGAATCGCGATACGTTATGGCGATCACTCAGCGCAAACGAGTCGATGATCACTCTGAGGAGAAGCTGGATGCTTATCTCAGCCTCTACAGGGGACAGATGGAGCATTTCTGCAGGAGGGTCCGGAACGAATGGCGGATAACCTTCACCGCCTGGGCGCTTCTCGTGGCTCTTATCTACGGGGCTGTGGAGGAGGGATTCCGATTTCCCGGTCTGGCGTTTCTTGTATTCCTGTTACCCATCGTGCAGGTCGCGTGGCTCTACTTCATCCATGGATCGGAGGAAATCGACAAGTCGCAATGGGTCAGCCATCGCCGTGAGGCCCTCCGTCTGCTCGGACGCCCGGGCGAATTGGAGGATGTCGACACGTGGCTGAAACGGTCGGAGTGGAAGACGCTCGTCTGGTTCATGCTGGAATCAGGCATGACCGTTTTCCTGGCGGTCGTGGCGTGGAGTACGTTGAGTGGCCCGCCCCCCGTCAATTGAGCGGGTTGGAGCCGTCGTTTCTTCATCGAAGGTCGATAGATGCGGTATTAGTTTGGTGCGAGTAGCGCTCATGGATTGAACAAAACGTCGAGGGCTTTCAGTACTGTCATAAGAGCCGCTGCCAACCAGGGAGGTGAGCTCATTATGAACCGTCTAACATTCTGTTTTATCCTGCTGTTTTTTGAGGCCTCGCTATTTCCAAACGACCAGATCATTTCACACCCGGGTGCGGTTGAACCGGATAGTTGTCAGACAATCCCATTGGAAAGCTTCGCACTGTCGAAGGAATCGAAGGCACGCATCGGTGATCAGGAGACAGCGCTTTACAACATGGTGAAGGCGCTTCAGTGTGAGAGGGTGCGAGAGATTGTTGGTGATTGGAAGAATAGATTTCCGGATGACAAGGGACTTCAGGTCTTCCGTGGTCTTTCACTCGCTGATTGCCTGTGTGCCAAGCATCTGTCTGCTAATCCTGGGGAGGAAGCGATAAAAGAACTGAGAGGGGCTACTGTCATCCTCGAGGAGACAGTTGAGTTGGCTTTGCAGGAGCCCCAAAGTACGCCCGGCATCGTCGCATCCATAGAAACTGTAGTAGCCC
>CAZOAR010000084.1:0-5231 GCA_964577985.1 uncultured Gemmatimonadota bacterium
CCTTTTTTTGCGACTTCTTCGATCAACTGCCCTTTGTTCACGAGATCACCTCACTTCCAAAAGTTCAAAGGTACAAGGCCCAAGAGCTATTGCCCCGCTTTGTCTTCAAGGGGTCAACCCCGAAAACCGTAGTAATTATAAGCACCTTCAGGGTAGGTGTCAACAAAAAACTTTCGAAACTACAGTCCAGAGGCCCTTGACAGAAGATCCTTGATGATGGGTTGTTCCTCAAACGCTTGCTGGAAGCCGCATTCCGCAAGTCTCTGCCTCAGGGAATATACAATGTCGGCTCCCCTTCTGATCGCGTCCGCATATTCTTCGACCTTGCCCAACCTCTCACAGGCCATGCCCAGGGCGTGATAGACAACAATCTGGTGGTGAGGCAGTTCGAGCGTGTCAAAACACGCCTGCGCCTTCTTAAGGTGTCGGACAGCCCGCGCTGGATCAGAGTCTTCCTTCAGCACCGCCCGCCCTCGCAGACAACAGGAGATCGCCAGAAGTTTTTCGGATCGTATCTTCTTCGAGAGTCTCTCGCCTTCATCCAGGAAGGGTAGGGCCTTTCCCGTGGCTCCCTCGCATATGTACATCTCAGCCGTGTTCAGCAGACCTATTGAAAGATCTTCCGGATCACACGCATGCCGGTATCCTTCCACGGCGGCGAGAAAAAGCGGCTCGGCTTCCTCGTACCGTCTTTTCTCTTTCAGGATGCGTCCGAGGACGTCCATGCTCATGACCCGCCCCACGTGTTCATTGTCCCTTGCGACTTCGGAGAGATTCTGCCTTATTATCCTCTCGGCAGTCTCCAGGTCTCCAAGGCGAAGATGGAAAATGGCCAGGCCCCGATTGACTCTCCTTATGTCAGGATCGCTCCCGATCTGCCTGAAGAGTCTCAGACTCTCTTCGAGCCGTTTCCTGGCGAGCGGATAGTCCCCTACCTCCCTGTGAGCGTTTCCCAGGTTGTTCTTGAGAAAACCGACATACCGGTGATGTCCTATCTTCTGAGCAATGTCCAGCCCCTCCTCCCAGTAGCTTATCGCCTTTCGGAAGTCGGCGGACACCCTTGCTATCATACCGAGGTTATTGTCACAAGCCATGAGAACCACTACATTGCCGACCCGGGTCGCAAGCTCCCTGCTCCTCTCATAGAACTCCTCTGCCTTGCGGTATTTTCCCTGTGTGTAATAGAGTGTCCCCATGCTCAAGAGTGCTTTTCCCAGGCCCTTATTGTCACCCACCGAATCCAGTATTTCTATCCCCCGGCTCATGTGATACCTGGCACGCTTGATTTCTCCCTTTTCAAGAAAGACGCACCCATTTGACATGTACAAGTGGGCTCCAATCGCCGACTCTTCTTTTCTTGAGAGGAGGTTCAAACCATCCTCGCAGCACTTGCCAGCCCTGGCAAGGTCACCGTTCCGCAGGTGCATGTCCGCCAGATATCCGAGCAACTGTGCCCTTCCCTGGTCATCAGACCTGTTGATGATCTTCAAGCCCTCCTCCAGCCTCTTTATCGCGCCGACGGAATCCCCCTTCTTGTCGGTGACAAGGCCGAGCTTGCCAATTACTCTGGCCCTGCTGGTATCCTGGTTATCAACGTCTGGAAGCGATTCAAGGAACTTCTCGTATTCCTTCTGCGCATTGTCATACTCGCCAATCAGATCGTGAACATCCCCCTTCTCTTCCATCAACTGAAGATGGAGCTTCTGATCGGGATCAATATCCCTGGAGGCTGTTATGATCTCGATGGCACTGTCGAAATAGTGGATCGCCTCGCGGTTAGCGTAGAGTCTCTTTGCTTTCTCCCCCGCCCTTATCGTGTATTCAAGGGCCTTCTGCCGGTCCCCTGCCTGCTGAAAGTGGAGCGCGAGATCGCCGTACAGTTCTTCGATCCTGTCCTGGTAGTACTTTTCGAGATATTTTCCTATCTGTTTGTGGAGGTTCCTGCGACGTCTCTTGTTTATGCCCTCATAGAGCACCTGCCGGAAGAGGGGGTTGACAAAGGTATACCTGTCTTCAGAGGGGTGCGCGACACTTCTTATTATCCGCTGCTTTACCGCCTCATCCATGACATCAAGGAGATACCCTTCGTTCTTCAATGTGAGGAGCATGAGCATGTCGAAACCAAATTCCACTCCGAGTACCGACGCCATCGACAACACAGATCGTTTTTCCTCCTGAATCGTGTCGACCTGTCCCTTCAACATCTCCGCGACGTTGTCCGGGACAGAATGTTCTGCTTTTCCAGTCCCCTGTTCGATCGTGGTGTCAGGCTCTCTATCAAGGTACTTGATCATTTCTTCGACAAAGAGCGGGTTGCCAGCGGTCCTTTTATAGAGTGTTTCCAGAAAACGGCGTGGCAGGTCTTCCCTGCCCAGCAATCCCTCCGCCAGAAGGTCGCACTCCACTCTTGACAGGTTCTTCAGTTCGATCGTCTCCAGGATCTCATCACCCACGGGCGTTTCTTCCTCCACCGCGAGTTCAAGAGACGACTTGCGGCCGGTACGCCTCGTAGCGAGCAGCAGGATCCTCTCAGAGGAGATAGCTCTCGACAGGTAGTTGAGCAGCTTCCTCGTAGCGAAATCGGCCCACTGCACATTCTCGACAACTACGACAAGAGGTTTTATTCGCGAGAGACGTGTGAAGATTTTCAAGAAAGACTCGAACAGGACATATTGTTCTGAAGCCGAATCTGGTTCCTTCTCATGGCTGTCAGGCGTCATGCACTCTTCGGCCAATGAAGGATAGAATCTTGATAACTCCAGCCTATGCTGCGTTCCAACAGCCTTGAGTACACCCGACAGTTCCTCTTTGAACGCATCTTCCAGATAACTCATCACCTCGCGGAGTGGGAAGTATGGAATCGAGGTCATCTCCTTGAAGCAATTCACGACCAGCGGCTCAAAGCCCTTATGCTCGAGTATCATTAGCGCGTACTGGACGAGCCGGCTTTTTCCCACACCCATCTCTCCCTCGATCAGAACCGGGCATCCGGAGCCACTTTCTACACGCTCGATCAACCGCATCATCTTCTCACGCTCCCTCACACGCCCCACCATCTCGAGAGTCCGATCCTGTCTGGACCGGTTCTTCTCAACCAGGCCGGCGGCGAGTCCACTCTTCCACCGTATCCAGCGGTCTCTCCCCTGGTTCTTCGCCCAGTAGAGCGCGTGGTCCGCTCTTTTTATCAGCTGTGGCAACTCTCTGGCATCCTCGGGGTAGCAACTGTAGCCGACACTGCAGGTAAGTTTGGGCAGTCCTACTCCAGCTCTCTCCTCCCACAGATACGTGTTCAGATTGCCCACTATCCTTTTTATGACGCCCTCTGTCTCCGTCTCGAGCGCCCCGGGGAGGATAACTACAAACTCGTCCCCCGCGTAACGACAGGAAATGTCGATCTCTCTGACCGATTCCGATATTATCTTCGCGACCTGCACCAGGACCTTGTCGCCCGTAGGGTGGCCGAAGTAGTCATTCACTTCCTTGAAGTGGTCGACATCCAGGATCAAGAGAGAAAAGGGCAACCCCTGGAGGTCGCCCCTTCTCTTCTCTTCTCTCAATCTTTCCTTGAAATACCGTCTGTTATAGAGCTCCGTGAGGTCGTCTTTGATTACCAGTTGCCTCAGACGATGCGCATCCATCGATTGAACGCCCTGGTACTTCGCGAATCCAGATTCGCTCGTCCCCTGGAAATCAGCCAGATCCATCCTGCACCCTTTCCCCGGAACGGCCGGCGCCGAATTACCCTTCGAAGAGCCCGAGCAGACACCGGACGTATGATTGCGGGCAGAGACCGCAAAGCATGCAAAATCTTACCGCATGGTTAGAATATAACCTGTTAATCGAATTACGTCAATAAAACTGTTGCTATTACTCCCATCCGTCCGTCCTGATCCTCACGTTGCGCCACTCTCCATCGCTTGTACATTCGCATGAATCAATGCTGCAAGACAGGCCTCACCAGCCTTCCACGGGCAGCTCGGCGGGATGGCTGCCATCTCATTGCGATTGACTTGACATCCCTCCCGGATAAGATTTAGAGTAGGTGATCATCAGACTGTGAAGAAGGAGGAGGGACGAATGTCATCGGCAGTCGCTCTCGTAAAGGGCAGTGACAGACTGGAAAGCATAGGCAGAGCACTCGAGTTGATATCCGGTGACATCCATCCCGGCCGCAGGATCGTGGTCAAACCCAACTTCGTCTCGACCGAGAGACAGGTGGCCGCCACGCATGTCGACGCCGTCAGGGCGGTCCTCCACTTTCTGAGGGAGCGTGGACATCATGGGATTGTAGTGGCGGATGGTGCCTCCTTTTCAGACACCATGGATGGCTACCGGAACTTTGGCTACCTCTCCCTGCGAGACGAATTCGGCGTTGAACTCGTCGACCTGAACCGCGATAAGTGGATAGAGATCGAGGCCTATGACAGGCGCCTCAGGACCATGACGCTCAGGATGTCAAGGACTCTCGCCGACAGCGATTACGTGATCTCCGTGACTCCTCCTAAGACACACGACACGGTTGTCGTCACCCTCTCGCTGAAGAACGTCATCATGGGTGGACTCATAAGAGAGCAGAAGGAAGGCGAGCCCGCTGGACGAAG
The DNA here is from genome assembly GCA_964577985.1 of uncultured Gemmatimonadota bacterium. Lineage (GTDB taxonomy): Bacteria > Gemmatimonadota > CAZMKB01 > CAZMKB01 > CAZNLH01 > CAZOAR01. Next base: position 4,602 of record CAZOAR010000084.1, read on the forward strand.
CCTGGGGAAGATCGTCGATATTGCCAGTATAGGGTCTCTGATTCCCCCTTCCCTGAGAGACTGGCCCGCCCTGCAACCGCTGCGCGATTTTGTCAACCGGACCAGGATCAAGAGCGACAAGCTCGCAATGCACCAGGGCATTCCCGTGATCAACCTCAACCTCTACAAGCTTGCCGGCATAGTCAGACCGCACCTGTCTGTTATCGACGGCACGACCGGTATGGAAGGAAACGGTCCCATAATGGGTACCGGTGTGGATCTTGGCGTCGTCATCGCCAGCACCGACTTCCTTGCCGCCGACTCGCTTGCCGCGCATATCATGGGCTTCCGCCTGGAAGATGTTGGCTATCTTCATTACTGCAGCCTTGCCGGGATGGGTGTGAGCGATGTTTCGGAGATGGAGGTCCGCGGAGAGAGAGTGGAAGAGTGTGTCCTGCCGTTCCGACCTCACCAGACTTACAAAGACCAGCTGAAATGGCGAGATGAATCTCTGGAAGGCCTTGTCCCGCAGCAGTCTGTCTGAGGATACGACCGGGGATAAGAATGCCGAGGGCCGGGATCGAACCGGCACGGACCATGGGTCCGAGGGATTTTAAGTCCCTTGCGTCTGCCTATTCCGCCACCTCGGCA
>CAZOAR010000085.1:0-4693 GCA_964577985.1 uncultured Gemmatimonadota bacterium
GAGCCGTAACCGTGTTCTGGTTTCTTGAGCACATCGAGATAGCCATCCGATATGTCAATAATCCTCACCTCTACTCCAAGATCCTTCCCGGCCCGCAGCGCCTCGTTCCGCCCATAGCCGGTGCCGTCCTTATCCCTGCAGAAACGGCGCCGGTGCTCCGAGATACAGAACCCGGTATAGAAGTTCACGGCTATGACGTCAATCTCCTGAAGGAGCATCAGCTTGACCGAAAGGGTACTGTCAAGTCCCCCGGAAAGGAGACCAACTGCTTTCATTCTGTCTTTATTTTTCAATTCTTTCCCGATCTCGAGTCTGCAGGATCCATCGTCCAGGTCATCATTTTCCAATCTTCTGAACCAGTGCCATGATATCTCGACCGTCCTGGTTGAGGTTAAGCAGGCGGTGACCGGTCGATACGCACCACGCGTGCACATCCTCCTGGATACCGGGATCGTCAGAGATCACTTCGAGCACCTCGCCATCTTTCATGGCGGCAATCTTCTCAGCAGCCCTGATGATGGGAATCGGGCAGAAGAGACCTCGGGCATCATAAACAAAGTCGGGCCTCGGCTTACTGAATGTCCCATCATTACGCATCGTTGATCCTGCTTCAGACGCTTTCAGGTGGACAATGTGCTCGCCGACGGTCTACTGCTACTGCCGGCTGCCGTAACAGTCTATTTATAAGGGAGAGATTTGACCGTGTCAAGGAGTGACGGACGGGAGATTGCGCGCAAACCTCAACAGGACCCCCGTATACACATTCTCAACGGCCAGTCTTCAGTGAGAAAGAATGCGAACGGGAACTGTTCGCTGTCTCGATCCTTCAACAGGGTATGGGTTTTTCCAGGGGCATCCGCACGCGAGAGGGCCGACGCATCTGAGTGGATGTCATGATCAGATCAGGCCGGGAGGTAGACCTTTATCTTCTGGCCGGGGTAAATGTACCTGCGCCCATTCAGCCCGTTCCATCGTTTGAGATCTGCTACCCTGACCCCGTACCTCTTCGCAATAGCGGAGAGAGAGTCACCCCTTCTGACCACGTGGATCTTTGTTATGTATTTCCCGGATGGTTCAGATCCCCCACTCCCGCTCGCCATGCCCCGCTCGGGTCTGATGATGATGCTCTGTCCCCGGTATATAGTAGTGCCACGAATGTTGTTCCATCGCTTTATCTGTCTCCAGTTGACACCAAATCTCCGAGCTATCCCGCCCAGCGTATCACCCCGCTTGACGATGTATCGGATGCGCCTCTCCGGAGTCAGGTCATCCATTTCCTTGATCCGGGCCTGGTACCGGTCAAGGGTAGCGGTCGGCAGTTTCAGCGTATAAGACGGGTAATCCTTCGACAGGACTGGCGTGACCCACGTCCGAAGTTCGGGATTCAGTTCTCGTATGTCGTCTTCCTCGACACCAACACATTTTGCCACAACGCCGAGGTCAACCACATAGTCAATCCTCACCGTATCCGCCTGGAAAGGCGGGTCGAAGTTCAGCGTATATCCGTACGCCTCGGGATCTTTCGCTATGATGGCCGCCGCGTGGATCTGTGGCACATGATTCATCGTCTGCGGATGCGTCGCGCCAGCCTCGGCCATCTTGTAAAAATCGACTATGTGAGAGTTCTTTATATCATTATGGATATTTGTCTCGCCCCGGTTGTATGCCGCTATCGCCAGGTCCCACGAATTGAACCAGTCGTAAAGCTTTTCAAGATAAGTCAGGGCGGCCCGCGTAGATTTCACCGGATCTCTGCGCTCGTCGAGCCACTCGTTTATCGTGAGACCGTAGTTCCTTGCCGTCGATGGAATGAACTGCCACAACCCCGCAGCCCTCTTTCTCGAGTAAGCCGAGGTCTTGTAACCACTCTCGATCAGGGCGACCAGCCATAATTCTTCGGGAAGGCCTCTCGCGTGTATCTCCTTCAGGACAATATCCCTGTACTTCCCTGATCGCCGGAACGATTGCTCGATGAAGCTTCTCCTCTTCCCTTTCTGAAACAGGTTGAGATACTTCTGGATAAGGGGTTGAGAAGGATCGATCGGGAGTTCGAAACCATTTCTGCCTTTCTCGAGTGACGCGCTATCGACCCCCGTCTCTTCAAGTTCCTCCACAGAAGCAGTCAAGATGTCCTCCGTGGTGGAATCGAGCCGCTTGAGTGACTCGTTGAGGTCCGCGTACATACGGTCCATCACATTCTTGAACGCGCTGTAGGTCATCGGGTACCTGGTCGAAAGCAGCTTGGCCTCTATGAGAATATCGAAGGCCTGTTGAAAGAGCGAATCAGAACCCGCAGGATTTCCCTGTTCATAATCGAGGACGGCAAGATTATATATCTCCTCAGAGACCGACACCAGGCTGTCGATCTCTGAACCGTGATTCCTTGCGACCCCCGTCTCGGGTGGGTCTTCTACCGCAGCCTCTACCGATTCTTCCTCGAGAACAGTAGCAACAGACGCCGGGTCATCTTCAACGGGATCCCTCGCATATTTCACGCTACAGCCGGAGATAAAGAAGAGGAGTATCGCCGGCAAACACCATCGAATAGACGTCATCGCGTCATCTCTCTTTCACGGAATGGATTCCAACGGTTCGTGACAGCCACTCAGCATTCAAATCTACAAGACGGGTACAGGAGCAATTTCTATACCTATAACCCCCGGTAGCGGACTGGTTCCACGTTCCCCCATGGCCGCGCGGACCGAGGCAAATAAGCGCCAAATCTACCCGGGTTCCCGGCTCATGTCAAGGAAAGGCGATGCCTCTCTTCTTCCCGGGTTCGAGACCGGAGACATTCCATCAATGATTGACACCTGTGTCGAGCATCATATCTTTAGGGAAATGTATTGAAGCTCCTGCCGTCTTCCCGGAGGCGGCAGGCTACACGGGAGCAGGGGCACTCCATGAGAACAGTAATGACGATAGCGGGATCCGATTCGTGTGGAGGAGCGGGAGTTCAAGCCGATCTCAAGACATTCTCTGCCCTCGGCGTCCACGGATCGACGGTGATTACCGCTGTAACCGCTCAGAACACGTCCGGCGTTGACACTATTCTCCCTCTCCCGGCGCGCACGATCGAGGAGCAGATCCGTTCAGTCATGGAGGACATGGGGGCCGACGCGGTTAAGACCGGGATGCTTCCCACTCCGGAAACGGTGAAGATCGTCTCTCGCTGTGTACGTGAATACGGGATTAATAACGTGATCGTGGACCCCGTAACGGTTTCCCAGAGCGGAGACTCCCTCACGGTCATAGACACTATCCGTTCTCTGACATGCGACCTGATCCCCCTCTGCACGTTGATCACCCCCAATGTCCCGGAGGCAGAGGTCCTGTCCGGGAAGCGGATCACCGGTCCGAACGACATGGTCTCCGCAGCAAGGGTGATTCACGAAACGGGGGCGGATAATGTCCTCATAAAGGGCGGACACTTCAAGGGCGAACAGGCCGGTTGCGATCTCTTCTTCGACGGAATGACCTCCACTTTCCTGAAGGCTGCCCGACCGCTGACCATACGTGGTGTGCACGGAACGGGATGTGCGCTTTCGGCTGCCATTGCGGCATTTCTCGCGAGAGGCAGATCTCTTCTCCTCTCAGTAGAGATGGCGAAGGAGTTTGTCACTCGTGCCATCGAGGCTTCGTACAGGCCTGGAGACGGATCCAGAGTCGTAAACCTGCTGGGACTGGTCGATCGGGAGGAATGACCGCGCGGGGAGCATCACCCTTCTATCTGCAGGTCAGCGAGGTAGGAACTTCGAACGAGCGGCCCGGCCATAACGTGCGAGAACCCCATTGCCATCGCCTTGCTCCTGATCTCCTCGAACTCTTCCGGCGGGTAGAACCTCCTCACTTCGAGATGGTCAGGTGACGGACGCAGATACTGGCCGATGGTCAGGATCTCGCAGCCGGTGTCATGTATGTCACGGATCGTCTGGATCAATTCTCCCTCCTCCTCGCCCAGGCCGACCATCAGGCCGCTCTTCGTGCGCACACCACTTCCCGATGCTGCGGCGTGGCGAAGCAGTTCGAGGGACCTTTGATATATGCTCCCCCGCCTCGCCGTAGCGTAGAGAGATGGCACGGTCTCGACATTGTGTCCGAAGATATCCGGGGATGCTTCGAGCACCTCGTCCGCGGCCTCCGTCGACCCTTTGAAATCGGGCACTAGGACTTCTATTGTGCATGCGGGATTCTTCCGCCTCACCTCCCTGATGACACTACCGAAAAAGGATGCCCCTCCGTCATCCAGGTCGTCCCTGTCCACCGACGTGATGACGACATGCCGCAACTTGAGCGCGTGCACGGCCAGAGCCACCTTCGTGGGCTCACCCTTGTCGAGCGGGTATGGCCTTCCGGTCTTTACGTTGCAGAACCGGCAGGAGCGGGTGCAGACATCACCCATGATCAGAAATGTTGCCACTCCCCTGCTCCAGCACTCCCCGCGGTTCGGACAGATCGCGCTGTTGCAGACGGTGTGGAGTCCCACACGATGGAGCAGGCCCCTCAGGAATTGATATTTCTCACCGGACGGAAGTCTCGTCTTGAGCCAGGGCGGAAGACGTTTCCTCACAGAATCGACCATTGCACTCTCCATCATCTTTTTTTGGTTTTCCAGCTTCTGGCATCCCCTGTCATCTCGCGCCTTGATATAATATCTCTACTTCCGGCCTCCAGTTCAAGCGCAAAAGAGACC
>CAZOAR010000086.1:0-4333 GCA_964577985.1 uncultured Gemmatimonadota bacterium
CGACGACACTCTCACTCTGGTACTTCACGTTCAACCAGGTCATAAGTGACAGACCCGTCACCAGGGGAACCAGTATAGAGAGAGCCGCCTTCAATCCCAGGTTCTTGTGCAGGTACATTGACATACAATCCTCCATGCAGGTTTGTTGATTGCGATCCTATACCTCGATCTTCTGACTGCTCAGAATCTTCTCCAGATCCAGAAACACCAGTATGTCATCATCACGCCGCACATGCCCCCTGGTGTGATCCGCCATGACGCCCTTCAGCGTCTTGAGCGGCGGCTGTATGTCTGTCTCTCTGACATCCATCGTCTGCCTCATACCGTCGACCAGAATTCCTATCACGCCACCGTCTATATCGGCAACCAGGACCCTCGAATCGTCTGTTATTCCATTTTCTGCGAGCCCGAAGAGGTGCCGGATGTCGAGGATGGAAAGAATTTCCCCCCTCAGGTTTGTGACTCCGACAACAGAATCCGGTGTGTTGGGAACCCTCGTTACGGGTGGAAGTTTGACGACTTCTTTCAGGTCGTTGATGTCCACGCAATAGCTCTCACCGCCGAGAGCAAATGATATCAGCCGGATGGACCTCTCCCGGTTCCCGCGCTTTGCTTTCGTTGAACGTTCCATCATTCCTCACCTTCCAGCGCTGCTCACCGCTATCCTGCGGCAGCTTTGAGGGAAACTCTCTCCACTTCCGCCATGTCAATTCTCCGCGCCCCGGTGAGGAGCTTCTCGATGTCGAGGATGGGTATCAAATCCCCCTCAACTTTCCCGACGCCGACAAGATACCCGGCGCCCTCCATTAAGGCGTCCGGCGGCTCGACATATCCATCCTCGAGAGAGACAACATCTTTCACGCTGTCCACGAGAACCCCAACCAGATTGCCGCTCACATGTCCGATGATTATCCTGCCCGCGCTGTCCACCTCCGCTTCTTCACATCCTAAGACCTCTCTGAGACTTATCAGCGGGATCACCCTTCCACGCAGGTTGATGACACCCCTCAGACAGTCCATACTGTCGGGAAGGGGTGTGATCGTTCCTATCCGTATGACCTCCTCGGCCTGTGAAATATCCACGGCGTATCTTCTGTCGGCAATCGCAAACCTTATCAGATTCATTTTCCCGACCTCAGCCTCTCAATGTTGTCTTTGCAGACATTGTCCAGGGTCATCGCGCTGAACCCTCCGCTGTAAGGGATGATATCATCAGGCGCCAGACCGTCGAGGCTCCTGATCGTATTCCTGAACTCCCGGATGGCATCGGTCACCCTGCCATCATCCCTGCACGTAATCCCTAACAAGAAGCGTGCCATGGAGAAATTGCCATCGAGGTACAGGGCCTGCTTCAGTTTCCTTCTGGCCTCAGCCGTATCCTCACTATCCAGGGAGAGAGAACCGAGCAGGTAGTAAGCCGGGGCAAAACAGGGGCTGGATTCAACAATCGTCTCCAGTTTTACCCTCGCCTCATCCGGCTTTCCCTGGTTCGCGTCTATCTCGGCCTCGAGGTAGTAGAGTTCAACCGCATTCGCATCTATACCCCGGGCGGCTTCGATAAGAGAACGCGCCTTCTCATATTCCTTCCGATTCGACAAGGCGACGATCTGGCCTGTCATCTCCTCTATCGTTTGCTTTTCGGCCCGTGGCGTCTTCTTTTTCGTCCGGTGAGCGCTCCCCGGCCCGACCATTGATGCCCGGTTGCCCATCTTCCCGTCCCGATTCCCCCGTCCGAAAGAACGGGGGATCCGCGGCGCATCCACCGGATCAGGGATCTTTTTCCTGTAATAGAGGGCGTCCCCCCACTCCTCCATCCTGAACTTGTCATATATGGACTGCATGTTCTCAGAATAGCCCGCGAAGAGGTACCCGTCATTTCGAAGACTCGAATGGAGCCTGTCTGCGATAGCAAGGATTGTCCCGGGTTTGAAGTAGATAAAGACATTCCTGCAGAAGATGATGTCCAGGTCGGATGGGAAGCTATCCGTCACAAGATTGAGGAAATCGAAGCGAACCATTCTCTTCACCTCGTCATTAAGCGCGTAACGTCTTTCTCCGCGCTGGCTTTCCTCAAAACACATCCTGAGGTGTTCACTGTCTACCAGCCGGAGAGAGTTTCCTCCGTAGACGCCCTTTCTTGCGATCCGCAGGGCGTCCGTACTGACATCGCTGGCAAGGATTTCGATGTCCCATTCATCCAGATTTCCTATAGTGTCCCTGACCACCATGGCAATGGAATAGGGCTCCTCGCCCGTCGAACAACCGGCGGACCATATACGCAGGGATGGTTTGACAAGACCGGGAAAACCTTTCGTCTCTCTCTTTCTGCGGATAATCCCAGGGAGGACGTTTCTCGCAAGCGCTCGAAAATGGGGCTCGTTCCTGAAGAAATAGGTGTGATTGACCGTGAGGAGGTTCAACAATTCTATGAACTCATCCTCTCCATTCCGCGAGGTCATCAGGTAACCGTAATACTCTTCAAGGCCCTCGATTCCACAGATCGCCCTCCGTTTATCTACAGCTCCTTTCAGGGACCTCAAGTCATGGTCCTTGAAACAAAGCCCGCATCTCTCGGCGACAAGGCGCTTGAACCGCATGATCCTGTCATCCGGAAAAACCGCACTCTTCACAGGCATTTCTTTCCCATTCATTCCCGGTCCATTTCTCCTCGATTGTTGCGCCGATACGCGCCTCGTTGTCATTTCACTCGCGCTTGTCTACGGCCTGATTGATACACCACTACGCGATTGCGCCCCTTCCTCTTGGCGCCGTATAGACCCTTGTCAGCCCTGGCGATCAGGTCGTCTATCGTGATGACTCTCCTGCCGGGATACGAACACACCCCCATCGAAACGGTGATCTTTCTCCCGCCCACTCCGGAGAACCTGCGTTGTTCCACCAGCCCGCGGAGTTTATCCGCCACAGTTTCTGCGTCCCCCACATCTATTCCAGGGAGCAGAACTACAAACTCTTCCCCACCGTAACGCGCTATGATATCATGGCTCCGGATATTATTTTTCAGCAGCCTGGCGAGCTCCACGAGTATCCGATCCCCCTGCTGATGGCCGAACTCATCATTGACCAGCTTGAAGTGATCGATGTCCAGGATGATCAGAGACAAGGGTTGATCGTACCGTCTCGCGCGATCGAATTCTCTGGACAGTATCTGCATGAAATGGCGACGGTTGTAGATCTTGGTCAGGTAATCGGTGATTGACAGTTTTCGATGTCGCTCATCTGCCTTCTTCAGTTTATCCTGAAGTTGCTTGATCTTGAGCTGGACCTGCACCCGCGCAACCAGTTCACTCTCATCAAGCGGTTTGACCAGGTAATCAGACGCTCCTGCCTGGAGGCCTCTCACCTTCTTCTCCACCGCGTCGACGGCGGTAAGCATGATGACCGGGAGGTCGGAGAGATCTGGTTCCTCCTTCATCCTTTCCAGAAAAGCGAACCCGTCCATCTCCGGCATCATTACGTCGCACAGGACGAGGTCTATCTTCTCCCTGTGGACCGCATCCAGCGCCTCCCTGCCGTTCTCTGCCTCGAAGAAGTGCCACGAGGTGTCGCTTGTCTGAGATAGCGCTTCCTTGATATACTCCCGAATTGTTATCGAATCATCGACGATCAGGATCTTTGGCATCTTCGATCTCCGCACTTCATTTCAGGGCTTCAAAGGGCGTTTGATCTATCACATTGGCCCATTCAAGCGCAAGAGTGATGCCAGGATCCCCGGGGGCTTCTGCAGCCAGCAGGGTATGATGCAGGGTGCTGCGTTTGTTGACCGGGTAGTTGCGGGTGACAGGGAAAGATCGTGTTGAAGAGGACCGAACTGAATTTCAGGCGGATAGTAAGGGAGATTGTCAGTTCCGATTCAGTCGTCAAAGGATGCGCTGCGCAAATTCCATCGGCAGAATGGCGGAGAGGGTGGGATTCGAACCCACGGTGAACTCACGCCCACAACACCTTAGCAGGGTGCCGCCTTCAGCCGCTCGGCCACCTCTCCGCGCAATCGATCCTTGAGTAGTGTCTGCTTTTCGTTCTCCCATGAGGCGAATCGAATCAGTGACTATCGGGCCGCCTCGGAATGGCGGAGGGCGAGGGATTCGAACCCCCAAGGGCTTGCGCCCGGCGGATTTCAAGTCCGCTGCCTTACCGTTAGGACTAGCCCTCCGGTGCCTCTGTATCGTGCAGTTTCTGTGTGTAAGATTAATCGATTGGGGGTTTGTTGTCAATTGTCTGATCGGGGAATATACCGGACTTTATCATTCATTCTTTCCACTACTGTGATATTCTCCCGCTGAAAATCCAGATTGCTCAACTATAGCGGAGAGTG
>CAZOAR010000087.1:0-4316 GCA_964577985.1 uncultured Gemmatimonadota bacterium
GACATGATCTTCTTAACGATCTCACGCATGGAAAGATCGAGGCCGCCGGGCGTGTCAAGCCGTATTATGAGACATTCGGCCCCCTCGTTCTCGGCCTCTTCGAGGCTCTCTACAATAAAACCGGCCATAACGGGACTTATCACCCCCTCGACCGTAATCACCAGGGCTTCGTGCTCCTCCCCGACGGCGGGCACGGGCAGAAGAAAGAAAAATGAACAGAAGAGCATCATGGCCGAGGCGAAGAGAAGGGCCAACTTTCCCGGCGGGATGGCACGTCTTTCCAGGTCCCCGATCATTGAGCGCAGTCTCTTTTTCATGGCTTCTATCCCCTGGGGTGATATGTACGATGGACTTCCCTCAAGTACTCCCGGTCGATATGAGTGTAAATCTGGGTAGTGGAGATGTCGGAATGACCCAGCATCTCCTGTACTGCCCTCAGGTCCGCCCCGCCCTCGAGCAGATGGGTCGCGAACGAATGTCTCAGGGTGTGCGGGCTCACATTCTTGCCTATCCCGGACTCCTCCAGGCGCATCTTCAGCATCTTCCAGACAGCCACACGAGAGATGGAACCACCCCTCAGGTTCAGGAAAATCCTGTCTTCACCCTTCCCCTTCTCGAACAGGGGTCGTTCCTCCTTGAGATATCTCTTGATCCACATAATCGCGACACTGCCAAGGGGAATGACCCGTTCCTTGTTCCCCTTACCGAGGACGCGGAGATATCCGTCCCGCAAGTCCACATCGTTCAACGTGAGAGATATGAGCTCCGACACGCGCACTCCCGTGGCGTACATGAGTTCCACCATGGCCCTGTCCCTCAGTCCGCTTCTCTTTCCCCCCTGAGACTCGATAAGTCGCTTCACATCATCTCGAGAGAGCACCGATGGAAGCTTCCGCCACTTCCTGGGAGAATCAACGAACTCAGTGGGATCGTTTTCAAGATGCTCTTCCCACACCAGAAAACTGAAATATGAGCGAAGCGTAGATATTCTCCTCGATATGGATGCCGGAGACAGAGGGGGATCCTTCGACTTGAGGTAGAAGAGATACTCAAATAGTGCCTCCTGATCTACACCAGACGGTTCATCTATCCCGCTGGAGTCAAGGTAGCAGAAAAAGGAGAGAAGATCGCCGCGATACGAGGCGACCGTAGCGGGAGAGAGTCGCCGCTCTATCCGTATGTAATCCAGATAGAGATTCAGGCAGAACTTCTCCCGGTGGACAGTATCAGCCTTCGACTCCTTCATGCTCTTACGCGCTCCTCAACCCTGCAGATAAGTTTTCACCTGCCTCGAAAGATATTCCGAGAATCCATCGACCTCCCTTATCTCATCCACAGTGGCTCTCCTGATCTTCTGGACCGATCCGAACGCCCTGAGCAGTTTTTTCTTTCTTACCTCTCCAACACCCGGGATCGAATCAAGCGCCGAAGCGCGATATCTTCTTAACCGCACCTTTCTGTGGTAGCCTACCGCGAACCGATGTGCCTCGTCTCTGAGCCGTATGAGAAGATGGAGGGCAGTAGAATTCTCCGGTATTCGGATCGGTTCTGAATAATCCGGGTGGTAGAGTTCCTCTTTCTTCTTCGCCAGCGCGAATATGGGAATCTCAACGCTCAACAGCCGGTCGACGAGAGCGCGACCCGCCGAGAGCTGGCCCTTTCCCCCATCCAGCACGATGAGGTCGGGAAGATCCTCATCCTCCGACTTTCTGTGGAGATATCTCTCCAGCACCTCGGCCATCATAGCTACGTCGTTCTGCCCATCGACACTCCTGATCCTGAATCTCCTGTATTCAGACCTGTTCGGAATCCCGTCATCGAATCTGACGAGCGAGCCAACCGCATCGTTCCCGCCCAGTTGCGAGATGTCAAGGCAGGCTATCTTCGCGGGAGCGGCAGACAGGTCGAGATGTCGCTGAAGCTCGATCAGGGCGGTCTGGAGACGTGTTGTGGCTCTCTTCTCGTGCATTTTCAACTCCGCCATCATCAGGCGGCAATTCTTCATGGCCATGTCAATGAGTTTCTTCTTCTCTCCCCTCCGGGGAATCTTGAATCTCGGAGACTTACCGTCACGAGAGAGAAACCACTTCTCCACCAACTCGAGATCTTCACACGTGCCGGGCAGCAGTATCTCTCCTCCGACGTCCTGCTCTGTCTGGTAAAACTGGGTCAGAAAGACAGGGAGTATTTCAGATTCCTTATGCCAGCCCGCGTTCTTCAGATAGAGGTGACGACTGCCAAGCAGTCTTCCCTCCCGGATCTTCATCACAAGCCCGCACACCTCTTCCCCGGCGCGATAGAGCGCCACCAGGTCCTGGTCCACCGCGCTGACAGAGAGGACCTTCTGCCGCTGCTGAACGGCTTTCAGGCAGTCTACCTGATCCCGGTACCTCGCCGCCGACTCATAATTCATCTGCTCGACAGCCTCTTCCATCCTGCCTTGCAGCTCCTTTATCATGCGGCTACTCCTCCCCGCGAGGAAAAGAATCACTTCATCTATGACTTTCCTGTATTCTTCACGCGTTTGATGCCCATGGCACGGCCCCAGGCACTTTCCGATGTGATAATCGAGGCAGACCCTCCCGGGCAGTTCCTCCGGCAGGTTGTAACGGCAGGTCCTGACCGGGAAGATGTTCTTTACCAGGTTCAGGCTCGTTCTCATCTTCTTGACGGCCGTATAGGGTCCAAAGTATCTCGAGCCGTCGTCCTTCAGGCGCCTCGTCACCAGGACGCGAGGGTAGTCTTCATTCAGGGTTATCTTGATGTATGGATAGCGCTTGTCATCCTTGAGGTTGACGTTGTATCGGGGGGCATACTCCTTTATCAGGTTGCTTTCCAGAATCAGCGCCTCCACTTCGCTGTCGGTTACGACCCATCGTATATCCTTCACCCTGGCCACCATCGCATCGACTCTGGGGTGGGAAGGCCTCGACTCGCGGAAATAGCTCCTGACCCGGGTCCGGAGGTTTCTCCCCTTCCCGACATAGAGAATCCCGCCATCTCCATCTTCCATCATGTAGACGCCTGGATCATTCGGGATTGAACCAAGCCTTTTTACGACCTTATCTTCTATCTTCTGTGCCATCTTATTCACTTCACGACGCACGAACATGTTCTCGAGCGCGGGGGAGGGAGACTGCTTCAATGCTGAACCGATCCGCGGGCGAGCGGAGACGAGAAGCGCCAGCCTCGATTCGGTAGTCGTGGCGCTCGAAACCCCTGCCCTCAAAAGAAGTATAAGCACTTTCTCCCGCGTCATCAAGGCAAAAGTCAGCGCCGTCCTGAGTATCCGAATCCCGATGTGCGGGCCATGAGCATGTAGCTCCCCCCCATCAGCGCCATCAGAATGAAAAGCCTCAGGAAACGGAATACCTCTCCCTCACCACCCATCCCCGACAGCAGGAATCGCCACGCAAGAAGCCCCGTGATTATCATTATGGCGCTTCCGGCAATAATCAGGCAGATCTTTCTCAGGGCATAGCCATCCATTATCCCGCTTCCGCCCCTGACGGAGAGACCGCTCGCGAGGAGGCCGAGATGCAGATACGCCGCAATAGACGTGGCGAGCGCGATACCACGAACACCGAGGACGCGCATCAGAATAACACTGAGGACGATGTTGACGAGGGTGGCCGCAATCGCCTTGTTCATCGGAGTGCGGGTATCCTGGAGCGAGTGAAAGCCGGAGGCCATTACCTTGACCGATCCGAACGCTGGCAGCCCCACTGCATATGCGAGGAGTACACCGCCCACACGGTCAACCTCTGCAGGTCCGAACGCACCTCTCTCGAAAAGCGCCCCGACCACTTCACTGGCAAAGAAGAGGAGAAAGACCGCAGAGGGGATGAGGAAAAACAGCGTCCTCAGCCACCACTCCCGCACTCTGTCTATGTGTCCCGAGTCTTCCCCGCCTTCGAGTGCCTTTGCCCTTGAAAGGGTCGGAAGCGCGACCATCACGATCGAAGAACCGAACAGACCGAGTGGGAAGGTATAAAGGCGTGCCGCGTAACTCAGGGTCGCAAGGCTCCCCCCTTCGAGAAACGACGAGAGGAACGTGTCTACGAGGGAGCTTATCTGATTGATCCCCAGGGCGATTACTACCGGCAGGAAGAGTACCCCGATCCTCCTGAGCTCTCCAAGAGCCGGGTCCCACGCGGGGCGTACGCTGTATCCGAGTCGTACGAGCGCGGGCACCTGCACCAGGAACTGCAGGGCGCCTCCCGCCAATACTCCCCATGCAAGGGCGTAAATCGGCTCCGGAGAGCGTGACAGGCCACAGGAGCTCGCGGAGACAATATGAGAACCTGAGTTTCTTC
>CAZOAR010000088.1:0-3964 GCA_964577985.1 uncultured Gemmatimonadota bacterium
GTCTTGTGAGGAAGGCTTCCCTCAACTTCCATACTGATGTCATTTCCGCTTCGCATGTCATTTTTGTTCTTGATGTCATTTCCGCCTCACATGTCATTCCCTCCTCGCATGTCATTCCCTCCTCACATGTCATTCCCGTCCCACATGTCATTCCCGTCCCACATGTCATTCCCGCTTGTCGGGAATCCAATCGCATAATAAGGCCGATTCCGGACAAGCCGGAATGACACGCAAGAAGAGGGGGAACTCCAGCAGGATCATATCTCTTGACAGCAAGCCGAAAAACAGGTATTGTTCATGAAAACGGCTAACCAGCCTGGTGTCGCCATGTGGCGATTAAAAGGGAAAGCGGTGAAAATCCGCTACAGGTCCGCTACTGTGTACGGCTACCGCCGGGGTGAAAAACGTATGCCACTGTCCTGATCTGTCAGGGTGGGAAGGCAGTCTCCAGTGGGTTAGAAGCCGAAAGTCAGGAAACCTGCCAGGCGCGGTCGGGGCACATGCCCCATGGCTCGTAGACCTCCGCGACAAGGTACGGGTGTTTTTTAATCCTGAAATAAGAGGCTTTCCTCAAGCCCTGTCCTCTGTCGGAGGAGAGGGCGTTCTTTTTCGTAAACTTGCCCTGTTCCTCCTGCTTGCGGGCAGTATGTCCGGCGTGGCCCACGGGGGTGAGTTAGTCCCCCTGGTCGCGGTGGCCCCGGAGTCGTCTCATATCAAGTCAGATTCCATCCGCTATTTCTACCCGCCATACATAGTCGAAGAATCCAGATGGAATGAACGTGAGATCGATTCAGACCTCCTGATAACCGTGATAGGTCCGGAACAATTGAAGAATACCGCGGCCATGGACCTGAGCGAAATACTAAACCACCGCGCTGGTGTGGTACTCAACAGGACCGGCGGCCAGGGGAGCTCGTCATTCATGTCTATCAGGGGCTCAACCGCTCAGCAGGTGCAGGTCCTCATGAATGGCAGTAGAATCAATGCTGCCCAGGGTGGTGGAGTGGACATGTCATTCCTGAGCCCGGTAGATGTGGCACGGATAGATATAATCAGGGAAAGCAACGACGCCAGGTGGGGGTCCGAGTCTATAGGTGGAGTGGTGAATGTGGTCACGGCGGGCAGACGTGACGAGCGCCTGAGGATAAGAACGCTGGGCGGCTCTTATGGCGCGAGATCCCTCTTCGTCCGGGGGGCTATGGGAGGGGAGACCCGATTCGACGTTGGAGCGCGGGTCGAGACGAGCGATGAGGATTATTCTTTCGACGATCCCCGGAGGAACGGAGAGAGAAGAAGAACCAACGCCGGAAAGAGCGGAGTCTCTTTCTCGGGCGCTATGGAAACTCCGATGGGAGGGAAGAGGCGGCTCAACATATCGGCATCCTCAAGCAGTGATAGCAGGGGCGCTCCGGGTCCCATTGAGTTTCCAACACCGGAAGCGGAGTTGATTGATCACCGGCTTTTTGTACAGGGAGAGTTTGTCGACAGCACGAGCCTCGCACATTTCTCCCTCGGCGCGGGTCTTCACCGCCTGAAGAGATGGTACACGAACCCCGATCCTGTCCTTTGGGCGGACGACAGGCATGTAAATACGGGTGTTGCTGTTACTCTCGATGCGGGCAGGGAGATATTCCACGGCAGCCTGATCGAGGCCGGGGTCAGTATGGAGAACGACCTGCTGTCGAGCACTACTGATGGCGATCAGAGAAGGAGAAAACTCTCGGGATATATGAAACTGAATTTCAAGTCGATGAGGGGCGGGGGCGACGACAGACCAGTGCTCTCGTTTTCGCCCGGTGTGAGAACGGAATCGACAGAAGGATACGGTTCCAGGATTCTGCCTTCGGCCGCGGCCAGGATGTCACTCCTCGGCAGCCGTATCGTGCTGAGAGGCTCCGTCGGCATGAAGTACAGAACCCCATCGTTTGACGAACTCTTCTGGCCGCTCAGCTCGGGTGCTCAAGGCGACCCGGCTCTCAGGCCCGAGAGGTCTACCGGTGGAGAGGTGTCGGGTACAGCGTATCTCATGAATAGAAATCTGAGGCTCAGGGGCACTTATTTCTTAAGATATCTTTCAGACCTGATCGAGTGGACCCCGGGTGCCGGGGGTATCTGGAGGCCTCACAATGTGGGCCTGGCCGGAGAGGAGGGGATGGAGATCGAAGGGGCCTGGGCAGGACGGTTTGCTGGAAGTCTCCCATCTGTTTCGATCGAGATCACACACACGCTGCTGCACGCGACGGACCGGGGCAGCGATCCATTGACGAGAGGGAAGCAGCTCGTGAGAAGGCCCCTGTCGACGTCCTCATGCGTTGTCGATGTTCTGCCCGCCGACTACCTGCGGCTCGGAATGTCGTGGTCGAGGATGGGCAGGAGATACCTGACAGCGACTAACACGAAATGGTCTGAAGGATACAGCGTACTCGACTTCCACACAGGCCTCTCACTGGGTGAGGAGATCAGGTTGCTCTTCTCGATAAATAATATTGGTGGCAGGAGCTACTATGATGTGGAGGAGTTTCCGGTGCCTGGAAGGATCATTACGGTGGCGGTCGACTTCGCTCTCTCATGAGCGGCTCGAGACAGAAAGGTATTCAAACATGATTCGATATTCCAGGACTACCACCGGTGCGGCAATGGTGTCTGCCCTCGAGCTCCTCCTGTTCTGCTCATTTATTCACGCTCAGAGCCCCGGAGCTGACTCCGTGGTCTCCTTTATCCCGGGCGAAGGAGGGGGGTTCGGCTCTGATTCTCTTCCCGGCATAGTGCTCGGGCTGCCCCGGGGGGCGGGTGAGCTCGAGGGATCTCTCGACGTGGCCAGCCTGGGCTCCGGCGGTGAAATCACCCTCTACTTCGAAGACAATATCATCGTAGACGGACCCGGCTGTGACTTCACCATATTTGAGAATCCATTCTTCATATCGGGTGATTCCCTGAACAGATATATAGAAACGGCCATCGTGGAGGTCAGTGGCTCAGACGGGGTCTATCATCGATTTCCATTCGATGTCATTCCCGGCATAGAACCTCCCGGCAATCCTGCGCGTTACTCGGGTCTCGCGGGAATCGAGCCGGTTCTCAGTTTTGACGGAGATCCTGATCCTGTCGATCCGGAGGTCTCCGGTGGCGATCACTTTGACCTGAGCCTGGTGGGCATCCCGAACGCGAGTTACGTGAGGATCATCGATACGGGACATGATACAAGGGACGACGATGGAGACCTCATAGTGGACAGCGGCCTCGATCTGCCTGATCAGGCCGGTTTCGATCTCGACGCGGTGTGTCATGTGAACTGGACCGCTCGTGTCTCTCCCTTCCGTGTGGAAACCGCGCGGGCGACGTCTCAGGAGCGTGTAGTGGTGCAGTTCTCCAGTACGCTGGACCCGGACCAGGATATTCCTCCAGACTATTTTGCGTTTGATGGCGTCTCTCTCTCGAGCGGTGACACGATTCGCCTGGCATCGGATACGGCGCTGGAGATAGTTCTTGAGGACCCGCTTGAGGATGGTGCTCCCGCTCCCCGTCTTACAGTCAAACAGTGGATACGAAGCGCTTCGCGTGAAAACCTGCTCGATGATTATGGCGAGCAGATAGAGTTGCCATCAGGCCTGGTGGGTGGTGGGGAAAGGGAGAACGAGTTCGGCAGAGGCGGCCCCTCCGAACCCCATCCGAATCCCTTCTGCGGCAGAACGACATTCGAGTTCGAGCTGTCTGAAGAGGTGTCTGTCCAGGCGGCTGTCTACGATCTGAGAGGAAGACGCGTCAAGGTCCTTGCGGATGGTTCATTTTCGGCCGGACGTTATGAACTGAGCTGGAGCGGGAAGGATTCCGGCGGGAGGGCATGCCCTTCAGGAATCTATATCATTCATTACCTCCTTGGTACGACGAGCCACCGGAAGAAGGACAACTATAGTCGATAGGAACGTCATGAAACAGCTCCTGTTTTGTCCGATAATGTCCTGTT
>CAZOAR010000089.1:0-3928 GCA_964577985.1 uncultured Gemmatimonadota bacterium
CGGTGGTCCGCCCACGCCCGCCGCCACGACGCCGCCCCCGGCGCCCGCGCCGCCGGTGGTGTGGGTGTTTAATACCGGCGGCCCGCTCCGCAACCCCACGAGGACGGTAGCGGTCGCGCCGATATCGGCCGCCACTCCGCGAGTCGGAGTCAGCGCCGTTATCTCCGTACCGACGGTCCTTATGACACGGTGCCCCAGGGTGATCAACCCTATGGCGATGCCGATGCCACCCAGGATCAGGATCCAGAGGTCGATCGTGACCTTCTGAGGGATCCCCCCCGTCTCCATGATTTCGGCTATCGCGGCGAGTGGGCCGATGGCGTTGGCAACGTCGTTTGCACCGTGGGCGAATGCCACCGAACACGATGTGATAACAACCATCGGAACAAATAAACGTTCTACGAAGAGGAGCTGATACCGCAGCGAGCGTTTTTCCTTATCTGCCGGGATGCGCCTCATCCAGACGACCGCGGCGAGCGCCATCATCAAACCGCCCGCGAGGCTGTAGGTTAGTGCCTCCCTGCCGCTGAGTTCCAGATTCAGATGCTTCAGCCCCTTGAAGATAGTCGCCAGGATCACTATCGTGAAAGTGACGAATGCGCAGACTGGCACTCCTATCCTCGCGGCACGGATAGGCCTGTCCCTGCCCAGGATATATCGTGTAATGAGTTTGAAGTTCAGGAATGCCATCAGTCCACCCACCACCGGGGAGAGGAACCAACTCGCAACGATCTGCCCCATCTTACCCCAGGAGACGGTTTCCGGGCCGCTGAAGACCAGACCGAATCCAAAAATTGCGCCGACGATTGAGTGGGTTGTGGACACCGGCATGCCGAACAAGGAGGAGAAATGGAGCCAGATGGCTGAGGCCAGTAGCGCGCACATCATGCCGTATGCGAGGGTCTCGGGCCTTTGCGAGAATGCCTGTGTGTCGATGATCCCCTTACGGACCGTGTCTGAGACGTGGCTCCCCACGAGCACAGCCCCCGCGAATTCGAAGACGCCCGCCAGGAGGACCGCGCCCAGCAGACCTATCGCCTTCGAGCCGACGGCATCCGCCATGGAGTTCGCGCCGTCATTGCTCCCGATGTTGAACGCCATGTAGAAACTGATGACGACGGCGATAATCAGCAATCCCATTCGGTATCATTCCCTCTCGCGGG
Organism: uncultured Gemmatimonadota bacterium; assembly: GCA_964577985.1. GTDB lineage: Bacteria > Gemmatimonadota > CAZMKB01 > CAZMKB01 > CAZNLH01 > CAZOAR01. The sequence continues at coordinate 1,164 of CAZOAR010000089.1, forward strand.
GCGCATTACGGGGCTATCATCGTGTGCAGGTACTTCGCCGCACGCTCCGCGTCGTTGGCGACCTCTCCGAGTGTCTGGCAATACTTATCGAGGAAGATCAGGGTTATCGGGTCAAGGCCCTCCTCCAGGTCATAGACGTGCCTGGCCAGCTTGCGCTGCAATCGGTCCGCCTGCCATTCTTCATAGCTGATCCTGTCGATCGCCTCGAGCACACGCCCGGCCTCTTCACCGGTAAACGCCGCCTCGGCCAGCAGCGACAACTCTTCCGACACCTTCAACAACTCCTGGCTCACATGGATCACCTGCGCTACGAAGGCCGAAAAATCCTCCCTCAACTCGTCAGGAACCCGGGTCTTACGGAGAAGCAGCACAACACAGTAGTCCTCGGCTGAGTCGGCCACGGCGTCCTGCATCTGGATAAACCTCTTGAGCTCGCTCTTCTGCACCGAGAGGAGATAGACCCTGGATATGTCATCCCTGAGCTGATTCTTGATCTGGTCAGCCTCATGCTCCGTCTTCGACATCTGGTTGTGAAGTTCCTCGATCCTGTCGTAGTCCTCCGCCAGAAGCGCCTCCGTCAACGGATGCAGGAGCTGAACGCACTCATGCACCTTCTTCGTGTGTTCCGCGACAAATTTGAAGGGCGTCGCGCCGAAGAACTTCCCGATGATGCTCATATTCACCTCCTCAACAATTGAAGGTTCGTTGTCGGCCATATGGAACGTCGGGGAAACTAAGGTAAACGTCGTCTTTCCGCAAGGATAATTGTGATGCGCAACGCAGGGTCTCTTGTTGTTCCAGCGAGTTGGGTGGTCTGTCGAGGGGTAACCTGTCATACCGGTCTATTTCACGATCGTCAGCTTGCGGACAGACTTCATATCTCCCGCGCGCGGCGTGTACAGGTATATCCCCGTGGGAATCCTTTCACCACTCTTGCCCCCCCCGTTCCAGACAACCCGGTGGTGTCAAGCCAAAGTAGAAATGTCCTATGGTGTCATGAGAGCGGGAGTCAGGTAACAGATGGGCTTGTATGTTCCTGTATGTCACCAGAGGAGGTCAGGCTGCGAATGCAGCGGGATGGATGATAGAGTCCGATCCATACATGGTGCGAGGGGCCTCGGGCTGCTCATGCTGCAGAGTGATTTGATAACCGGCCGATTAAAGGAATGGCCCGGTAAAAACCGGGCCATTCCTTGTCTCTGCATGAAGCTGTTTCCCGTCTGGAGCTCGTGTTACCTGCTTTCCATGGGAAGAGCCCGTTGGAGTGCCTCGGGATTGAGGACCTTCACCTCGACCCTGCGATTCGCCTCCCGACCTTCCTTCGTGCCATTATCCGCTATAGGAGCGGACTCACCATATCCCCTGTCGGCAAGCCGGTCCGCGTCTATGCTTGAGTAGTTTTCAAGCAGGTAGTCTCTCACAGACTCAGCCCTTTTCTTGCTCAGCCTCATGTTACCGGCTTCACTCCCCGAAGAATCGGTGTGGCCTCCTATTTCAACATTGACCCCATCCCACTTCGTCAGGATATCACCTACCTTGTTCAGGAGATCTATGGATTCCTCCTCTATGTCCGCCCTGCCGAGTTTGAACCGCACATAAAGTTCTACTTTATTCTTCGAAAGAAACTCGTACTCGATTTCAGGGATCTCGCAACCCGATGCGTCAACTCTCGCCTCGGACACGGTGCCAGGGCACTTATCAAGCCCATCGTAAACACCATCGTGGTCGCTGTCCATGGGACAGCCGGCGTCGTCCACAAGTGCCCCATCCGGAGTTTTTCCGCACTTGTCGAGGCCATCATACACACCGTCTCCGTCGCTGTCCACAGGGCAGCCGGCGTCGTCCACCGTCGCCCCCTCAGGAGTCCCGGCGCATCTGTCCAGACCGTCGTAGACACCATCGCCATCCGTGTCAACAGGACAGCCTCGCTCATCGACTATCGCACCCACCGGAGTCCCCGGGCACTTATCTTTCTTGTCAGGAACGCCATCAACATCTGTGTCGGGCGGGGGTCCGCCACCCCACATAAAACCGAAGCTGAACGTCGCCAGTAGATTCTGAAAGTTCTCCTTGTCTCCACCTTCCACCACGTCATAAGGCAGAACTACGTCACGCACATCAATTCCTATCCAGGCATCCTCAAGAGAGAAAACCTTGATCCCGCCCCCGAATTCATAATAAGGATCTTCTATCGGAAGTATCTCTTCATGCACCCAGTTTTTCATGTACCCGGCGCCGCCTTCCAGATACGGCACAAACCTGCCCGTCAGAAGATTGAAGAAGACATCACCGCTGACCATCATGAAGTTGTGCCCGAAACTCCCCGCCGCGTTCTCAGACGGAACCATGCCGAAACTCCCCTCCAGCCCGAATCTCTCCCTGATCAGATACGCATATCGCAACCCGAGAAACGCGGAGCGATCCTGAACATCAAGATTCTTGTCCGTCAAGTCCCAGACGATCGTCCCGAACGTCGGAGCCAGGTGGTGACTATTTTCTTTCAGCTCCGCGCGCAGAGGAGAAACGAGAAGAATCGCCGCAACTCCGAGCATCAGTATTGAACAGACATGTTTCCTCATGAAGACCTCCTTTCGAGTAATCCAAGGCTCTACAGCACGTACATAACATCTTGGAAATGATACAAGTTTCGTCGACTCATGTCAATTGTTTCCCTGCTCGGAGTTTCCCCACTTTTTGCGTGTCATTCCGGCTTGTCCGGAATCGGCCTTATTGTGCGATGAGATTCCCGACAAGCGGGAATGACA
>CAZOAR010000090.1:0-3537 GCA_964577985.1 uncultured Gemmatimonadota bacterium
GAAAACCGTTTCTCGTTTTGCGGGACGTGGGTTCGAATCCCACCCTCTCCGCCATGATTCAGAATTCCAGACCCACCGGTCTACGATCGGCCGGTGAGATTACCGGTGGAAACGTCACTGCGGCTTACTCGGGATCCACATAAGAGCAGTCCGCGGGAATGAACCCGAAAGAACGCTCGTTACGGCCTGTCCCCATTCGATTAGCGCGGCACCGGCACAGCGTATGGTACGATGCTGAAAGCAGAGAAGAGGGAAGAAAATCCGATAGACAGATAACACATCAGCAGAAAAATCGCACTATCAAGCGGAGAGATGTCCGAGCGGCTTAAGGAGCACGACTGGAAATCGTGTGGGGCGAAAGTCCTCGGGGGTTCGAATCCCCCTCTCTCCGCCATTTTACGTCCCATACCGCCGCAGAGCGCTATCCCCGCGACAACTGGCCAAGCAGTTCCTCCGTATCGGTAATATACGCGAAACCGTATGCCAGGTTGATCAACGCGGAGAGATGAAACTCCTCTCTTACCGCGCCCGTGGCGTCGAGTGGGAAGAAGACACGAAAGTCCCTGAAGAATGCGTCCCTCGCCGTCGACTCGCAGCAGAGATTCGTCATAACCCCCGTGATGACAAGGTCGGTCACCCCGCGGCATCTGAGGGATGATTCGAGGTCGGTGTTGAAGAACGCGCTGTATCTGCTCTTGGTGACCGTCCTCTCTCCCTCGACCGGCGCGATGTCTGAGTAGATCTCAGATTCCGGAGTCCCCTCCATTATGTGATCTCCCCACCATTCGGCCATCATCCCGCCATCGTATGCCAGATCGCTGTGGACATGTCTTGTGTAGATAACAGGGAGACCCGCCGTTCGAAAACAACCGAGGAGCAGCTTGAGATTATCGAGAATGGGAGGGCCACCAGCCGTAAAACCGCCCGCGCCCGCGTCGATGAAATAGCGCTGCATATCCACGACAATAAGGGCCGTATGGTCCCCGTCTGGTTGCCTGTGCCGGCGCACGTAAGGCTCGAGCCTTGCCTTCCATTCTCTTGCCTTTGATGACAGTGTCTCCGGTGTTACAAATGGCTCTCTCACAGGACGATGCTCCACTATGCGGGGCCGGTCGTGACAACGTTATCATGTCGGTACGCGACCAGGCGCGGGGATTGAAGAGACAGAAATTCCCGGACTATTCCTCGGGCGATGTTTCTTCAATGGGGCTCACTTTGAACGCTATCTCTCCGAGCTTCTCTCCGGCCTCATCCACCGCCTCCACCCTCCAGGTGCCCGACGCGTGGGGCGTGATCCTCTTCGAGCTCCACGTCCTGAATCGATTTCCCATGACATCGAGAGGGATCTCGGCCATCAGCTTATCCCCGAAGTACCACATGTGGGTAATAGTCGTGGGCTCTCCGGCGTTTACAACCTCTGTGAAGCAGTATACCTGATTGATATCGGGGGAGAAATCATCCGACGCGTTGGATGGTTCTCTCGCTTCGATCCCCTCACACAGTACCATCCGGGCGACTTCCATCTTCCCGTCATCCTGAGCCGGAGAAGGGGAGGGTAGAGATACCATGGACAACATGATTATCATAGACAGAGAGATCCTGCTCTTCATGTGTGCCTCCTTGGTTTGCGGGCCGAGTCTGCATCCTGAATCGTCTGGAAAAAATAAGTACATTCATCTCTTTAGTCAAGATGCTATTCTGCTCCGCGTTTCTTGACTCTCTCCGCGCGATACGTTAATATCTATCCGCATGGATATTGAAAGGAAGGTCATCGTCCCGGAGGAGATATTCTCCGTCGCCCCGGGGCTTGATTTCGATCCCTGTCGCGTCATCCTGAAACCAAGGGGAAAGGGGCTCGAATGGATTTCCGGGGAATCCGCGGAGATCTGCGGCGCTATCACGTTGTTGACGGATGTGGTCAGTGCCGGGACGCTGGACGGCCTTCCGGGACTTCGAGTAATCGCTAATTGCGCGGTTGGAACCGACAACATCGATACCGAGGCCGCGACCAGTCGGGGAGTCTGGGTGACGAATACACCCGGAGTTCTCACGGAGGCTACCGCTGATCTGACGTGGGCGCTGATACTCGCGGTGGCACGTCGTGTCCCGGAGGGGAGTGAACGACTGGCACGCGGAGAATTCAGCGGCTGGGAACTCGACTACCTTCTCGGACTGGAACTTACCGGCAGGACGCTTGGCATTGTGGGCGCGGGCCGGATAGGAACGGCTGTCGCACGGCGGGCCAGCGCGTTCGGAATGGGCGTGGCCTATTCCAGCAGGCGCAGGAGCGAACGATTCGAGAAAGCGACTGCTGGCCGGTTCCTCGGACTGGACGATCTCCTTGCGGAGTCAGACGTCGTGTCACTCCACGTGCCTCTTGATTCGACCACGAGGCATATGATAGGAGAGAGGGAGATGGGTCTCATGAAAGTCGATGCGGTACTTGTTAACAGCTCCCGCGGGGGGCTGATAGACCAGGGCGCATTGATCCGTGCGCTGAAAGACGGCAGACTCTCTGGCGCCGGTCTCGACGTCTTCGAGGGCGAACCGGACACGCCGGTGGAGCTCATGGAGTTGCCGAACGTGATTGTGACGCCGCACATAGGAAGCGCGACCCGTGAGACGAGAGAGAAGATGGCGAGGACGGCACATGACAACCTGCTGGCCGTGCTCGGAGGAAAGAAGCCGCCGGACCCCGTCAATCAGCCAGATAAACCACTTTAAGTTATGACCATAAAGGTGGGGCAGTAGCTCAGTTGGGAGAGCGCATCCCTCGCACGGATGAGGCCAGCGGTTCGACCCCGCTCTGCTCCACCATTTCAGATTACCCGTCTCGGATGCTTGATAGCCCCGCCTTCCAAATGAAAGCCCTATGGACAGAGAAGATGTAATCAGCGAACGATCCACGGCTTCCGCGATGTCCGGGATACTTGTCAGCCGCATCTTCGGATTCCTGCGGGAGATGGTCATCGCAAGCTTCTTCGGTCTGAGTCCGCAGGTCGACGCCTTTTACGCAGCCTACCGGATACCGAACTTTTTCAGGACACTTCTCGGTGAGGGCAGCCTCTCAGCCGCGTTTATCCCTGTCCTCTCGAAGACCCGAGTGGAGGTGGGCGGCGCGGCATCGGTGCATCTCACACGGGCATTTCTTTCCATCATTCTCATGATATCGGGAGGTATCACTCTCCTTGGTGTGACCTTCTCATCGGCCATAGTATCGGCCATCGCCCCCGGTTTTTCTCCGGAGACCCATGACCTCGCTTCGGGAATTATGCGAATCATCTTCCCTTTCTTCGCGTTTCTTGCGTTGGGAGCCTGGGCCATGGGCATCCTCCACTCGAGGAGACGCTTTTTCCTGCCTTCGATCGCGCCAGTCTGCCTGTCGGGTTCTCAGATTGTCTTCGTTATCTTCTTTGGCCTGTCATTCTCTCCGGAGCCGATCTACGCCCTTGCATGGGGAGTATTGGCGGGAGGCGCCCTGCCGTTTCTTGGGCAGGGGGCCCCGCGCGGGCGTCTCGCGTCGCGACGAGCGGCAGG
>CAZOAR010000091.1:0-3220 GCA_964577985.1 uncultured Gemmatimonadota bacterium
GGTATTAATGCCTCACATGTCATTTCCGCATCACGCCTAATTCCCACCTCACACCTCATTCCCGCTTGTCGGGAATCCCATCGCATAATACGGCCGATTCCGGACAAGCCGGAATGACACGCAGGAAGAGGGGAAACTCCAGGAGGGATTCCGTATTGACAAGACTCTCGATCTTTCTTATAATGTTAGGACATTTCTCACTCGTTATCTTATAGCGTTGCTGGATATATCTCTCAACCGGTGATAGAAAGGAGGCCGTATAGCGTCTACGTGTCTTTTTCCTGTTATACCCGTTCCACTCCCCGGGCCGGGTTAGTTCGATACAATCAGAAGGAGAGAAATATTATGGTAAAGAAGAAGTCAGGTCTTGACTACTTTGTTTTCCTGATCGTGTCCCTGTTCCTGCTGGCGGCATCCAACCTGGCCGCGTACGAGATCACGAACGATTTCGAGAGTCCGAACGCGCTCCTTGGTTTTCAGGTAGATGGCTGGGGGATCAGGTCGGTGGATTCGTGCGCATGGGGACCGCAGAACGCTCCCTCGGGGACTCACGCCGTTGGCGTGCCCGAGGATTGTCAGTCCGGTTATCCAAATGGAAATCCGAGCCAGGTCTGGAACGGTACGCTCACTTCTCCCGCACTGGCGCTGACCTCCATCTTCCCGTCTCTCTACATCGGTTTCAGCTACTGGGCTGACTTCGAGGGTGTCACGGCCACCTTTGACGGCGTGATACTGGAGCTTATCAACGAGACGCAGGATACTACGGTTCAGATCGACCCGAACGCGGAGAGCGACCTGTGTCCCACCTATGATGACATAATAGGCACAACCAACCCGACACTCCAGGGGCTGTGGGCATACTGTTATGACACCCTGGCACCAAGGTTCAACTCTCTCGGCTATCCATTCCTCGTGATCCAGAGTAGACATCTCGGGCAGGAGGCACCGGGTCACCCGGAAGAGCACCCCAACATGCCGACAGATTTCGAGTGGCGCACGCTTACTTCGGTAGACCTGATCGCCGCTGGATACGCGAGTTCCGGAGACACAGTCAGGTTCCGCTGGACTTTCGCCTCGGACCAGCTGGCAAACGGAGCGGGGTATTTCTTTGACGATCTCATCATCTCCTCAGATCCTCCGACTGACCTGCAACCTCCCGCAATCGACGTCACGACCCCGGAGATGTGGGCAAATATAGCGGACAGCAGCGCGCCTACCACAGTATCCGCAGAAATCGTAGAGGGATGCGGAGGCAGTGGAGTAAACCCCGATTCCGTGTTCATGGTCTGGGAGATAGAAGGAACCCCCCAGACAGACATCGCGATGACGAACACGGCTGGAGATACGTATGAGGGCGATGTCCCCGCACAGCCTTATGACACGGACATCCGGTACAGGGTTAGCGCAACCGACAATCAGGGCAATAAGGGGAGTAGTCCCTGGAGACACATGGAAGTAACAGACGCGATCACTCTGAGCTGGGACGATGGCATCCCCGCGAGTGTCTTTCCGGATCTCGAGATGGGTGACGGCTTTGCTGTCAGGTTTACCGCGTCGGCCGAGCACAGCTACCTGATACACAAGGTCATGTACTATTTTGGCAGCCCGGACGCGCTGTTCGACGTAGTCGTCAATTCGGATGGCGGTGGAATACCCGGGGCCGAGCTTTATCATGATTACTCTGTAACCAATGGCGAGGTGGCGAACACCTTTTTTGAGTATGAGTTCTCCGCCGCTGACTCGGTGATCATAAGCCCCAACCAGGCCTTCCATGTCGGGATGCGTCTGGCTTCACCAGACACGAGCCTTGACCCGCAGCAGCTCTCCGACGGATCAGGACAGGTCAACGGAGAGAGCTGGGTCCTTGCGCAGTCCCAGGGCGGGTGGAGCGAGGTCCCCGACGGTGAGACTATGATCCGATGCAAAGTCAAAGAAGTCGACATAGTGGGAACCGGAGACAACGGAGATGGGGGCGCTCTTCTGCCCCGGGCATATTCCCTCGGACAGAACTTCCCGAACCCGTTTAACCCGTCAACGACGATCAGGTTCGCGATCCCGGCCAGGAACGGTGTCGAGAACGCCGTCCCGACGCGTCTGAGCATCTACAACCTGAGGGGACAGCTCGTCAAGACTATGGTGGACGAAGAGATGAACCCCGGCGAGTATTCTGTCCAGTGGAACGGTATGAACGAGAAGGATGAGCCAACAGGCTCGGGAATCTATCTCTACCGTCTGGAGGCAGGAGATTTCAACTCGACCAGGAAGATGGTTATCGTGAAGTAGGTTCTGTCTCATCACGATTGATTGAGAAAGCAGAAGCCGCGACCAGGATTGAGATCCCGGTCGCGGCTTTTTCGATGGCTATTCTCAGCAATGTTGCGTTCGTTCTCTGCGCGAGGGCGTGGTTATATCAGCCACTCACTGGCCTCGTAGGGCCTGAGTGGCGATACGGCGACAATTCCCTCTCCTTCGCCGAAGCCCGTATAACAGACATCGACCTCCCCCTCCCCGCTCCCATCGCTGTAACCGGCCGTCATGGCCGCTGCGATAAGAAAGTCCTCGCGATCCAGTTTCCCCTCCACGAGAGTCAGAGGTCCTGGATGTCCTGACACCTCGAGGGAACACCTGCCATTCCTGTATGCCTCCAGGAACTCATTCTCCTCCTGGTTTCTGCCTATAATGACCTTCGCTCCACCCGGCAGCCTGAAATGACGACCCACCTTCAGGACGAAGACATCGTCAAAGGTAAGGTTGGCCTTGCGGCCATGTTCGAAGAGATCCCGCAGTCTCCTGGCATAGTTATGATCCGTGAGAAAACAACAGCCTCCCGCCGGCTGCGGGTAGTCATCAATGCCGAACTCCGCGGCCAATCTCATCTGTTGATCCCTTCGAGACCGCCCTTTGAAACTGCACAACTTCTCGCGGTCAACCCATCCCTCCTGCTCCGGCACCGTTGCCGGAAGAAAAGTCGCTGAAAGAGGCCTCAGAAGATAGCCCTCCAGACCACTCTCCTTCTCGACTGTCCGGAGTGCTTTCCTGTGCTGCGACATGGGTCGCTGCCCCAGCACCTCGCCGGTGAAGACAAAACTTGCGCCCTCATCCTCCATTATCTTTCGAGCCTTCCGGAGCATATAGATGCGGCAGTCAATGCATGGGTTCATTGCCGAGCCGTAACCGTGTTCTGGTTTCTTGAGCACATCGAGATAGCCATCCGATATGT
>CAZOAR010000092.1:0-3086 GCA_964577985.1 uncultured Gemmatimonadota bacterium
CAGCCCATTGTTGGACGGCGCACTCGGACTAGTTCAACTCGCCCCTCGGGCCTTTGGCCCAATTCACGAAGCCCCCGGAGAAGACATCCAGTTGTTGCAATCGAAACGGATCATTGTCCGACGCTTTCGGCTTATCCGCAAGAGACTGCTTGAGATAATGGATGAACGAGATCCCTAACTTAGCGAACACCTCGCTGGCCTTCTGTTGGAACCGACCCTGATACCAGCCGTAGTTGCCTCCTCCCACACCCATGTATAACACCTCGAAGTCCCTGAGGGTCGTGTGCTCATTCTCGTTCGCCTCGACCGCCACGTCGTTCATCGTCTCCCAGAGCCACACCATCTTCGGCCTCAAGTCCTTCATGAATGCATAGGCAAGGTACGTGGCGATGAACTCGTTCAACCACTTTTCGGTGGGCCAAGTACCATAATCGTGCGCATAGATGTGGCCTATCTCGTGAATCCCGACGAGATCCACAAACATCGAAGCGGCATCCTCGAAGGAGAGGTCAAGTTTTTCCAGACGCCGGAGGTTTTCCTTCGACACACGCTCCTTGTTTTCGAGATACCCTTTAACCAGCACGTTGTCTTCGGAGGCCGGAACGATGGCCGTGGGAGACACCCCCAGGTTGTGTATGTGCGAAATGCCATAGGGTATTCGTGTCAACTTCGCCCAATCCTCAGAATCAAGTACAGCCAGACCCAGGTCCAGGTCGACACCGACTATCTCCGGTCTCCTGAGAAAGTGGTTGGCCGCTTCCGCTATTCCCTGGAGATAGGTTGCACGCTCGGCATAACCCTCGCTGTAGTAAACAGTGACTTCCCCGCTGATAGTCGGAAGGCCCAGCTCGAGGATCTTCTCGCGTGAAAGCGGACCCTGCGCATATGCAACCCCGACGAGCAGGGCATTCGACAGGATGACGATCAGAATCGCAGTCCACTTCCTGTGAAGAAACTTTGATTTGTTATCCATCTCCTTGATTCCTTTCTTTCCAGTTAAAATCATGTCCGTCCAGCGGGGCTGCGGATAAACTGCGAGGTACCTAGGCGGATCGTCAGCACGGGCGGCGTGATATTTATTGAGGCCCACCCTCTCTGACATGCTACTTTCTAAAGGGTATGTCGGCGGAGTTCACGCACACCAGAAAAGGAGGTCTCGTGCGATCCTAAACCGTTGGGCATCACTACTACTGGGGGGTCGATCTCTATACCAGATCCCTGTACGTCTGTATCCTCGATCAGGCCGGAGAGACCTTGGGTGATGGATAATTTTACACAATCATCATTCATTTAATTTCTCCAAAGACACCAAGTCAAACAGTCCAATACTGGGGGCAATTTCTGTGTCGAAGGATGAAAGAAGGACCCAAACAGAGTCACTTTCGCTAACTGTGAGTGTATCCTTAAAACTGAGAAAGGTCCATTCCATACTCGATGTTCCTTTCCGCTTTGAAATAGAACGATTCGAACCAGCGCCAACCAATAAATCGATTTCTCCTCCTCCAAGATCTCCTGCAGAACAGACGTAAGCAGACAAACGGAGTACATCGCCATCATCAATCCCGGGAACAAGCGCCGTGGCAAACCCTGAAGTGGGAGCCCAATCTGCTTCGAGCTTCAAGCTCCATCTTCCCCCCTCTGGAGCAGCCTCCTCGGTCAAACTTACCAAGCTATCATTCGCAGCTTGCCAACCCTCGAGAGTAGGTTGCCCATTTGACTCAAAACTTCCATTTGGAAGCAAGTTACTGCCTGATTCCTGACTAGGTCCTGTTGTCGTCTTGCTACAATCAATAAAAAGGGGAAGTAGCAAGAGGACAACCAAAAGTCTCATTATGATTACCTTCATTCGATCCTCCCATTTATGGTTTTCCATTCGTCCACGGTTTATGTGGTGTCCCGATAAGAGCCTTCAGGACAAACTGCGGCATAGCACTCAATTGATGATACCACGAAAAAAAATAAATGTTTACGATATTCCTCTCTCCTGCGTAAGAGAATCCCTCGCTGCCGCATCGTTCCCATCCCAGACTACTGAATGCCTTCGGAATCCGTTCATCGATATCATCAGGGTTTTCACGTGATGCCCCCGAAGATCAAAGATGGAGAGGGATACCGGGAATGAAGGCGGCTATCGTTTCGCAGTTTTTTCACGAGTTTTCCTCTCACTGCGTCGATACAACAGCTGGACTATCCTCAGGCGCGTGCGGCGATGGTGCATCACCGGATATACGTTCGCCAGGAGATTTATGACCGTATCCTGCAGCACCAGATCCGGTCTGCCGTCGGCCGCACGAATGAGAGCGAGGGCAACCAGGGAAGCTTCTGCCTTGAAGCCATGATGCGTAGCGCCCAAGACGAATGTCACCTTGCCGTTGCTTTCGCGGTGCAACTCGACGAAGTAATGCGGACCGAAAACGAGACGGACATGCTGATAATCGCCTTCGGCATCCTTCTTGGTGTCAATTGTCCTGATTCCTTCAAGGGCCATTGCGTTTGTCCTTCTCCTGAGGAGTTGGTTGCGTGGTACCATTCGGAAGTCTATCGGAGCTGCGGATAAGCTGCCCTCGGACAGGGGAGCATGCGAGCATGGACGTCTGTCAGCTTCAGCCGCGTGACAGCGGTCCGCTGCCAACACTTATATCGTTACGCGCGACGGCCAACCGGGACGCATCGCCGTTTGAGCCTCAGTGCGCGAAGGCGGATTTGTTGTTCTCAAGGAACGTCGCGACGCTCATCTTCACCGCACCCTCCCCCGAGAGTATTTCGACGACGCGGCGTCCAAGATGACCGGAACACCCGGTTACCAAGACCATTCGGGGATTCTCATCATTCATCCGTGTTCCTCCTTCGGCTTGATCTTCCGCATACCCCATACGCGCCCGTGAGAATCACGACGCCTCACGTGGGACCACAAGCCGCTCCCGCCCCAAACGCCTCGCGGGTTTTCCCGTTGATGCCTGGCGAACATCGGGCTCAGCGGCGCAGAAGCCGGGCCGGGACGATCTTCTCATCGTCCTATGGCCCTATATTAGAGATCTCAAATCTCCACATGATATTCGATAGAAAGATTCTCATATCTCCAGATT